>CAWEWE010000005.1:0-290358 GCA_963812745.1 uncultured Chloroflexia bacterium
CAAGCAGCAGGCGACGCCATAGCTCGGACTCCGGCGGTATGTCGGTGGCGGGCATCGGGTCCGATGGGTTCACGCCGGAGTCCTGCGGCTACGGGGTCGCCAGGTCGGCCAGGATCCGCTCGAGGGCGTCGATCACGGCCTGCGGCTTCTCGTGCTGGATCGCGTGTCCGGCGCCGGCACCGTCTCGCGCGTGCCCGCGGTCGACTCGTCCGCGAGCTCCTGCTGGGCGGCGATCCAGAGATCCTGCAAAGTCGTCGCGAGGTCGGGTGGCAAGCCCTGCTGCGTGGCCGGCGTCGAACCGGCACTCAAGACCACCACCGGCCGGTCCGCGAAGAGCATCCCCGGCGCCTCGAGCGCCTCTGCCGCCTCGGCGAGGCTGGGCAGAAGGTGGACGTGCTCGGGGTTCATCGATGGGTCGTCGTAGAAGGTATCGAACTCATTCCGGAGGCTCGTGACGCTGGCGGGTTCGTCGGCGGTCGGTGCCGGCAGCGCATCCCGCCACCTCGCGACGATGCCGGGACTCTGCGGGTCGACGAAGAGCAGGCCGACGACGTCGTCCGGGTAGGCCTGCGTGAAGAGGGTCGCCACTGTCGCGCCATACGACCACGATCCGACGACGAATGGTCCGCTGACGCCCGCCGCATCGAGCAGCGCGCGAAGGTCCGCGACCTGGTCCGCGGCGAGGCGCGACGCTTCCGCGGGCGGCTCGCTCGCCCCCAACCCGGCGCGGTCATATGCGCACAGCCGATGGGTCGACTGCATCACAGGCAGGATCTCGGTCCACGCGCTGTAGTCCATGCCGCCGCCTGACTCGAGCAGGATCGTAGGTTGGCCCGTGTCGGTCGGGCCGACGCACACGAGGTGCATGGTCCGACCGCCGACGTCGACGTCGGTGACAAGCTCCGTCGAGGCACTCGCGCTGGTCGAGGGCGCGCTTGACGGCGCGGTCGACGCAAGCGCGCCGCCACATCCGGCAAGAACCGCGGACAACAGCGCCAGGCCGAGCGGACGGGGACGCATGGCGAGTCGAGTGTACGGTGCGCCGAAGGTCGCCCGGCGGGCCGTTTAGCATCAGACCTTGCGTCGAGTCGTGTTGGTCCTGCTCGTGAACTCCCTGGTCGCCGGTGCTTGCGCGACGCTGCCGGTGGTCGGCGGGCCGTCGGACACGGTTCGGGAAGCCTTCCGGAATATGGCCTCGAACGACCTGGCCGGCGCATCGACGCTCGTCTGCCCCGCGCAGCGGGATCCGAACGCGTTGCCGTTCATCGTCAGCGGCATCTTCGAGCCCATCGGGTACATCTCGGGTAGCGCCAACGTGGCGGAGTCCCTCGCAATGATCGACCTGGACATCTCGCGCGTTCGGGTCGAGGACGTTCGGGCCGACGAAGGCACGGTCCTGGTGCCTGTCAGCGGGGTGTTGGGAGAGCGGCTCGACCCCGTCGAGCTCGAGACCATCTGGCGCGCGACCGCCGCGGAACGAGGCGAGGCCGTCGACGAGGCGTGGCTGCAGGACGTGCTCACCCGGGTCCGAGCGGGACCGATCGAGCTCGAGCTCGACAGCGCCGTGCAGGTGATGCGGATCGGCGGGGCCTGGCTCGATCTGCGAGCCGCTCCCGAGCTCGGTGCCTTCCGCGGTCCTGATCGGCCCGCAACGCGGAGCGCGACATTGCCGTCGCGCCCGTAGCGCCCAAGCCGGGAGGCTGCCCGCATGGCCACCCTCGTCGGGACGTCCGGTTTCGACTACAAGGACTGGCGCGGGCCGTTCTACCCGCGCTTCATCAAGCCGGCTGATCGGCTGGCGTTCTACGCCGAGCACTTCGACACGGTCGAGCTCAACGTCACGTTCTACCGGATGCCGGCTGCGAGCGCGTTCCGCGGCTGGCGGGATGCGGTGCCGGACGGGTTCGTGTTCGCGGTGAAGGCGAGTCGGTACCTGACGCATGTCAAGCGGCTCGCCGACCCGCAAGGATCCGTCGAGTACCTGATGGAGCGCGCGTTGCTCCTGGGCGATCGCCTCGGGCCGATCCTGCTGCAGCTCCCGCCGAGCCTGGAGATCGACCTGGGACGCCTCGACCGGACGCTCGAGGCGTTCGGTCCCGACGTGCGCGTTGCGGTCGAGCCACGGCACAAGAGCTGGTTCGCTCCGGAGCTGTGCGACGTGCTTCGTTCGCACGACGCGGCCTTCGTCCTGGCCGATCGACGGTCCAGACCGATCACGCCACTCTGGCGACCCGCGTCCTGGACCTACCTGCGGATGCACGAGGGGAGGGCAGCTCCCCGGCCGTGCTACGGCCGGACAGCACTACGTTCCTGGGTCGAACGCCTCACCAAGCGCGGCGCCACCGACGGCTACGCCTTTTTCAACAACGACCATCGGGCTTGCGCAGTGGCGAACGCGATGACGTTCGAGCGAATGCTGGACCGACGTCGCTGATACAAGTGGTGTGAAGCCTGCGCACGGACCATCCGCGGTTCGTGTCCGGCGCACCACGCGGTTCGGTCCGCTCGGCACTGTCCGCCGTCGCATCCGATCGGGATGCTCGAGAGGCGAAGGAGGCAGAAACATGCGCAGAACCTGTTGGTCTTGGGCGCCCTCGCCGGCCTCGCGGTCGGGGCGACCGCCTGGTGGCGACGACATCCGCGGTTCGGAAGGGCATGGGTGAACCGTGTGGCCGACCCGTGGCTAGTCCGCCAGGGGATCGTCGACAAGTCGGTAGGTGAGATCGGTCTCATCGAGCACGTCGGCCGGAAGTCGGGAATCGCAAGGGTGTCGCCGGTTCACCCGGTTCGGACCGAGGTCGGGTTCCGGATCATCGTGCCGCTCGGCCTCGAGTCGCGGTGGGCCCGGAACGTGCTCGCTGCCGGTCGCTGCCGGCTGCAGATCGGCGAGGTCGTGTACGACTTGGACGAGCCGAGGCTGATCTCGCCGTTGCTCGTCGGCGAGATCCCACCGGTGGCCAGCCGGGTGATGGCTTGGCTGGGATTCCGGTACCTCCAGCTGCACAGATTCGCCGAGGCGCCCGGGACATTGACCGGTGCCACCGAGACGGCCGCAGAGATCGAGCCCGAGCTCGTGCCAGCTTGACGAGCGCCAACGGCGCGATCAGGGATGCCCGGTAGTCCGAGTGGTCGCTCGATCGTGCGGCGCCCGACCGGGCAGCTCCTCGCCTGGCCCAGCCTTCCGCGCCCGGATGACCGTGCTCGTCGCGATCCGGTCGAGCCGATCTGGCGGGACCAGCCGCCGTAACAGATCGAGCAGCGGCACCGTGAACAGCGGGTAGAGCGCGCACTCATCGATGCCGAAGGGCTCGATCGGCTCGATCGACACGGCGCGAAACCCGGCCCGCCGTAGCGCGGTGTACATCGCGCGCTCCGACAGCGCGCCGGACAGGCAGCCCGCCCACGCCGCCGGGTGTGTCTGGATCTCCGGCGGCAGCCCGCCTTCAAGTAGTAGATCCACGATTGCCAGCCGGCCGCCCGGCCGCAGCACCCGAAACGCCTCGGCCATCACGCGACTCTTGCGCGGCGATAGGTTGGGGACGCCATTGCTGATCACGACATCGACCGACTCGTCGGTGAGCGGCAGGTCCTCGATCTCGCCGACGATGAACCGGACGTTGTCCAGGCCGGCCTCCACCGCGACGGTCCGGGCACGCGTCACCGCGTCCTCGAGGAAATCGACGCCGATCGACAGATCCTGCCGGTCCGACGGCCCGAGCCGCGAGCAGGCAGTCGATGCCGCCGCCGGACCCGAGGTCCACCACGTCCTCCCCAGGGCGAAGCTCGGCGAATGACACCGGGTTCCCGACCCCGAGCGCCGATCGAACCGCCTGGTCGGGCAGCCACGAACGATCCTCCGGCGGATAGAACCGCTCGGCCACCCGTCGATCGGTCGGCTCGACTGCGCCGTAGAGTCTCCCGGACGGTTGAGCGGATCGCGTCCTGCTGGAGCAGGTCGCCGCCCTCGATGTGGATCCTAGCTCTCGCAACTCGGTCATCGTTCCGCCCCCGGTTCCGGATTCGGAGCGCCAATGAGCTCCTCGAATCGATGTCGGACGTCGACCGGCAGGCGGGCCGACGTATCACCCGCCGCGACCTTCTGGCGGACATGGCGGCTGAACTCGAGCTCGCCGCAGCATCGCTGACATGTCGCGAGGTGCGCCTCGAGCTCGTCCGTCGGTTCCGTATCGAGCGATCGGTCGAGGTACGTCCACATCCGGCGGACGGCCTCACGGCAATCGATCATGGTGCCTCCTCGGACACGGTCGTCACGAGTCCGTTCGCGACGGCGTAGCTCCACAGATCGCGTTCCAATCGTTTCCGACCGCGGTAGAGCCGCGACAGGCACGTGCCGAGTGGGACGCGGAGGATCGCTGCGGCTTCCTTGCACGAGAAGCCGTGGACAACGGTGAGGATCAGCGGGATGCGGAAGGACGGGCGGAAGCGAGGCGAGGATCGCCTGGACGTCCTCGTCGCGGAAGAGACGCAGGAAGTCGAGGTGAAGCTCGTCGGAGTAGGGGAAGGGATCCTCGACCGCGATCGTGTCGAACAGCGAGAAGTCGTCGATCGCCCCGGTGGCCTCCGCGTCATCGAGCGTGGTCGTCGTGACTTCACGCCCGCGGGATCGGCGCGGTGTCGCGCCAGCTGTTCGTGGCGATGGCGAACAGCCAGCTCTTGGCATGTGTGACATCACGCAGCTCCCCGAACCCACGCATCGCGCGGACCAGCGTGTCCTGAAGCAGGTCCTCCGCATCGACCGGGTCGTTCGCCAGCCGGACGCAGTACCCGTACAGCCGGTCGAGATGTGGCAGCACCGCCTCGGCGAATGTCGAGCGACCTGCCGGCACTGTGGGTGGCCGGTGAGGGCGCAATCGTCACTCGCTGCGTGTCCATCAGGATCGCGTTCATGCCTCGCACGGATACGGGATCAAGGGTCCAGCTTGCTAGGACGTTCGCGGCACGCCAGATATTCCCACCATCGACACTGGGAATAACTTCGTGGCCGGGTCCGTCACTGCCATCGAGCAACCCCACCACAGCGCCGGACGACCGGCAGGGAGGTTCCGATGGCCACCACGACGATCCGCAACGGGGTCGATGTCGATCGCCTCGTCGCCACGATCGACGCGATCAAGCAGGACGCGAAGGTCGCGCAGTTCACGTTCCGCGCCGAAAGCACCTGGGAATCGGGCGCCCGAAGCCAGGGCCGGATCCGCGGCTTCAAGCACGCCGGCGGCGAGTCCGGGCACGCGCAGGTCTTCGAGCTCACGGGCGACGAGCCCGCTGTGCTGCTTGGCACGGACACAGGACCGAACGCGGTCGAGCTAGTGCTCCAGGCGCTCGCGTTCTGTTACGGCGTCGGCGTGATCTACAACGCCGCCGCGCAGGGTATCGAGATCGACGAGCTGCGCTACGAGATCGAGGGTGACCTGGATCTGCACCGGTTCGTGGGCCTCGGCGGTCCTCGCGCCGGGTTCTCGGCGATCCGGGCAAAGGGCTGGGTCCGC
Organism: uncultured Chloroflexia bacterium; assembly: GCA_963812745.1. Lineage (GTDB taxonomy): Bacteria > Chloroflexota > Limnocylindria > Limnocylindrales > CSP1-4 > SPCO01. The sequence continues at coordinate 5,508 of CAWEWE010000005.1, forward strand.
TCGCCGAATGCGTCGCGCGACCAGCTGGTCGAACTGTGCCAGTACGTCCAGGACACTTCCCCGGTACGGGACATCCTGGCCGCTCCAGTGCCCGTGCACACGTCGCTCGAAGTTCTCGACGCCTAACCGACACCGGGGCGGGCGCGCCGGCCGTGTCCTCGGCATGCCCGCCAAGCCATCGTCGCTCGCGACGCCCCGCACGGCTCCGGATGCCGCTTTCTCAACTCGCCGCGGGCCGATCGCGTGGCTCTGGTCGACCAGCGGCTGGTTCTACCTGCGGCTGTACCAGCGGGAGAGCCACTCCACGGCCGTGCGTCGGGGATAGGGCGTTGCGGTCGCGGGTCGAGCGCCTGGAGGCGCTCCCGGGCCGCCCCGGTATGGTACGTCTACTCCAACGTCGACCATCGAGCACGTGCCCTGGCGAATGCCCGCACGTCCGGCCAACTGCTCGACCCTGAAGGCCGACGCCAATTCGGCCTCTCCAGTAACCCATCCCGATCGCCTTCTGGAAGTCAGTCAGTGCCGGCCTGATGCTGTCGAACCTGCGTTCGCACAACGCGATCACCGTGTGCTCGAGCGCCGGGCTCATCTCCACGGCCGACATGACGGACGGCGCTGCGCCGACGTGGCCCATGGACGGGACCTCATCTTGCAGGCCCGTGAAGATCCCGAAGCCATAGCCATATTTGCCGAGCTCGTTCGTCGACTGAATCGACGTGGCCTCCTTCACACGTGAGTCGACTGCGCGCGCTTCGCCCGGCCGCGACGCCGCTCTGGGACTTTGTCCTGGGTATTGACAAAGTGGCTCGCATGGCTAGGATGCGCTTTGTCCACTCACCGGACGAAGTCTGTGAGGGGCGTGGCAGGAGGGGCCAGAGCACCGCCCGTGGCACGCACCGAGTTCCCGGCGAAGGCGACCCACGCGCAGACCCGAGCGCACAACGCGGCACTGGTCCTCCGCGCGCTCTACGACCTCGGGCCGATCTCGCGGGCCGACATCGCCAGACTGACCGGCCTCACCCGGACCAGCGTCGGCGAACTCGTCAGCGACCTGGAGCAGGAAGGTCTCGCGGTCGATGTCGGGCGCGGGCCCAGCACCGGTGGCAAGCAACCGACCCTCGTCGCGCTGAACGCTGGTGCCCGGACCGTCATCACCCTCGACCTCGGCGAGCGCACCTTCACCGCGGCCCTCGCCAACTTGCGCGGCGAGATCGCCGCGCGCGTGAGCCGCGACCTCGACGGTCGCGACGGCGAGCAAGCGGTCGACGTCGTCCACGAGCTCATCGACGAAGTGCGCGCCGCGGCGACCAGCCCGATCCTCGGGATCGGCGTCGGCACCCCGGGCATCGTCGACCAGGCCGGCACGATCCGCTGGGCCGTCAGTCTCGACTGGCAGGACCTGCCGCTCGCTCGGATCCTCCAAGATCGTCATCAGCTCCCGACCGTCGTCGCCAACGACAGCCGCGCGGCCGCGTTCGCGACCTACCTGTTCTCCGGTGACGAGCGCCCGACCAACCTGGTCGTGATCAAGGTCGGTCGCGGCATCGGCGCCGGGCTCGTCCTCCGCGACCAGCTGTTCGGCGGTGACGGCGAGGCGGCCGGCGAGATCGGCCACGTCGTGGTCGACCCCGATGGCGTCGAGTGCCACTGCGGCCGCTTCGGCTGCCTCGAGACGGTCGCCAGCGCGCCGGCCGTGCTCCGCGCGAGCGGCGCCAAGAGCCTCGACGAGCTGGCTCAGAACGCGGCCCAAGGCGACGACCAAGCGCTCGGCGTCGTACGCGCCGCCGGCCGAGCCCTCGGCGGCGCGATCGCCCATCTCGTCGGCACGCTCGACGTCCGGCACATCACGCTGGTCGGCACCGTCACCGGCCTCGGCGAGCCATGGCTCGACGCGGTGCGCGACGAGGCGACGAGAAGGAGCCTGGCCGCCACCGGCCGCGAGACGACGATCGTCGATGGCGGGACCGGCGAGGACGTCACGCTCCTCGGCGCCTGCGCGCTGCTCCTCACCCGCGAGCTCGGCCTGACGGTGCACCGATGATCGACGACCGCCGCGAAGAACTCGACGGCCACAAGCCCGGTCCGGTCGCCGGTATCGATATCGGCGGGACCAAGATCGCCACGCTCATCGTCGACGCCGACGGCGCCGTCCTCGGTCGCGCCACCCACGCCTCCTCCGTGGGTGACCAGGGCGGCGCCGTCCCGTCTATCGCCGCCTGCCTCGACGAGGCGCTGGCGGCCGCCGGACTCCAACGGCACGACCTCGCCGCGGTCGGTGTCGGTGTGCCCGGTCGGGTCGACCCGGCACGCGGTCACGTGACCCTCGCCGTCAACCTCGGCTGGACCGATTTCGCGCTGCGCGACGCCCTCCAGGTGGAGCTCGGCGTCCCGGTCGTGATCGAGAACGACGTCCGCGCCGCGGCCATCGGCCTGCACGAGCGCCGGGTCGTCGGCGACACCGGTGATCTCGCCTACCTCGCGGTCGGCACCGGCATCGCGGCCGGCGTCGTGCTCGACGGACAGCTGCATCGCGGCGCCCGCGGTCTGGCCGGCGAGATCGGCCACGCCATCGTCGATGGCGATGGTCCGCGCTGCGTATGCGGCCAACAGGGCTGCCTCGAGGCCTTCGCCGCCGGCCCGTCGATCGCCAAGCGGGCGGGTCATGCCTCCGCCAAGGCGGTCTACGAAGCAGCGGCCGCCGGCGACCAGGCCGCCACCGAACTGATCGACGACGTCGGGCGACGACTCGCCTGGGCGATCCACACGCTCGTCATGACCTACGACGTCCAACGCGTCGTGGTCGGTGGCGGCGTGTCCCATGCCGGTACGCCGTTCGAGGTCCCGCTGCGTCGGGAGCTCGCACGCTTGCGTGCCGCATCGGATCTCGCCGGGGAGCTGTTGCCGGCCGACATCGTCGATGTCCTGCCACCGGAAGCCGAAGCCGGCGCATGGGGCGCCGTCGCCGTGGCGAGGACCGCGTACCAGGGATCGGAGGTGGTGAGCCACGCCTGACGCCAGCCAGCCGATCCCACGGATCAGTCGGAACCGCCACATCACTGGATGGAAGGAGCACCAAGGAGGAGCGATGGACAAGAAGATGAAGCGGCATCTGGGGTTGCTGTTCGGGGTGATGCTCGTCATCACCGCGTGCACCGGCCAGACGCCGTCAACCGCACCGTCGGCCGCGCAGTCCGCGGCCCCGAGCGTCGATGCAAGCGAGGCACCGAGCACGCCGGCCGAGTCGGCGTCGCCGACCCCGCTGGCCGCCGACCCGGCCGAAGCCGTCATCCCCAACGTCGAGGCGAACGCCGAGATCAGCGTCTGGACGTTCTGGCTCTCGCCGACGTTCGATGACTATCTGAAGGCCACGTTCGCCCGGTTCGAAGAGACCTACCCGGGCGTCAAGGTCAACTGGGAAGATCATCAGGCGACCTTCCAGGACGACCTCAAGAACTCGTTCGCCGCCGGCAACGCCCCGGACGTGATCAACCTGTCGGTCGGCGAGGGTTGGGTCTCCGACTACGCCACCCGCGACCTGCTGCTCGAGCTCGACAGCCGGGTGCCGCAGGAGGTCAAGGACATCTACTTCGAGGGCCTGTGGAAGGCTCAGAACGTCGACGGCAAGAACTTCCAGTTCCCGTACTACCAGGGCGTCGCCGTCGAACTGATCAACACCCGGCACTTCGAGGCCGCCGGTCTCGACCCCGCCGCATTCCCGAAGACCGTCCAAGAGCTGCCGGCCTTGTGCCAGACGCTCAAGGAGAAGGCGAACGTCGTCTGCGACCTGCGGATGACCGTCAACGACCTCCTTGCCCAGATGGTCTACGAGGGCGACGTCAAGGTCCTGTCGGACGACGGCAATAGCTTCACGTTCGACTCGCCCGAGGCGGTCGCGTGGCTGCAGATGTACGTCGATATGGTCGCGGCCGGCACGGTCGACAACACCGCGCTGACCACCAAGGACGACCGCGTCGGTCTCCTGATCTTCTCGGCCGGGCAGGCGCCGTTCTACCAGACCGGCCCGAACCTGATCCGCGAAGTCAAGGCCAACAACGCATCCCTCTACGAGGATCTCGCCGTCGTGCCGGCCCCGGTCGGCAAGTCGGGTGTCCTCGGCAAGGGCCTGATGGGCATGTCCGTCAAGGCCGACACCAAGTTCCCGAACGCATCGATCGCGCTGGCGCAGTTCATGACGAACCCGCGCACGATGGTCGCGCTCTCCAAGATGTCGGCGGTCTATCCGTCGTCACCGAAGGCGTTCGAGGACCCCTACTTCAGCGCCTCGTCCCCGTTGATCGAGGACAGCGCCCGGGGTAGTGCCGGGGAAACCATCGCCAAGTACGCTGACATCGTGCCGACGGTCCCGAACAAGGCCGACGTCAACGCCATCGTCCTCACGGCTGTCGAGAAGGCGCTGTTCGGCGGCGTTGCCGCCCAGCAGGCGCTGACCGAGGCGGTCGCTGAGGCCAACAAACTGCTCGACTAGCAGCAGCTGTCACATTTCGGCCCGCCTCCGTTCCCCCAGGAGGCGGGCCGAACCCTTGCCAGGACCACTGATGACTGCCACACGATCGAGCCGGATGATCGGCAGGCCGCGCGCCACGCCGTACCTGTTCCTGCTGCCCGCACTCGTCCTGCTCGCGATCTTCGTCTTCTACCCGATCGCCGCGGTCGTCTGGTTCAGCCTGACCGACTACGACATCGTCCGGCCGCCGGTCTTCGTCGGCCTCGAAAACTTCGTGGCGTTGCTCGACGACGACACGTTCAAGCTCGCGCTCGTGCACTCATTCGTGTACCTGCTGGTGACGCCGATCCTGATCGTCCTGTCGATCTGCCTGGCCATCATCGTCAACCGCAAGCTGCGCGGGATCCACATCTACCGCGCGCTGTACTTCGTGCCCGCGGTCAGCGGGTCGATCGCCATCGGGCTGTCGTGGCGCTGGATGTTCGACCGGAGCGGGTTCATCAACTCGGTGCTTCAGTCTTGGGGCCTCATCGACGACCCGATCCAGTGGCTGGCGACGCCGGCCCTCGTGCTACCCATCGCGATGCTGCTGACGATCTGGGCCGGCATCGGCTACTACTCGGTGATCTTCCTGGCCGGGCTGCAGAACGTGCCCGACGAGCTGTACGACGCCGCCCGCATCGACGGCTGCACCGACTTCCAGAAGCACCGCTACGTCAGCATCCCCGCGCTGCGACCGCAGATCGTATTCGTGGCGGTCATCTCGAGCCTCGCCGCGCTCAAGGTCTTCGACGAGATCTACGTCCTGACCAACCGGACCGGCGGCATCCTCGATAGCGGCGTGACGATGGTCTTCTACCTGTGGGAGCAGGCGTTCGAGCGGTCGAATGCCGGGTACGCGTCGGCCATCGCGATCGTGCTGCTGGTCATCACGCTCGGCTTCTCGATCGTCAACGTGCGGCTGCTCGAGCGGGGCGGCGTGGGCGAGGGCGGTCGATGACGTCGACGACCATGGCCGACATCCGGGTTGCCGAGCGAACGCAGCGGGGCGCCGATCGGCGCAGTCGATGGCTGCGCGACGGCGTGTGGTACCTCGTCCTGACCGCGATCGCGGTCGTCACGGTGTTCCCGTTCGCCTGGATGTTCCTGACGTCGATCAAGGGGCCGTCCGACCTCATCACCTCGGTGCCGCCCCAGTTCCTGCCGAACGACCCGACGATCGCGGCCTACGTGCGGGTGTGGGACAGCCTGCCGATCGCCTCGTTCTTCCTGAACTCGGCGACCGTCGCCGTGGCGACCGGGCTGCTCAACGTGCTGGTCGCCGCGATGGCCGCGTATCCGCTGGCGAAGATGCGCTTCGGCGGCCGCGACTTCGTCTTCTACCTGCTGCTCGCGACGCTGATCGTGCCGGCCCAGCTCACCTACATCCCGAGCTTCATCCTGGCCGTCAACGTCTTCCACTACTACGACTCGTTGCCCGCGCTGATCTTCCCGAACATCGTCAGCGCGTTCAACATCTTCCTGTTGCGGCAGGCCTTCCGGGGCGTGCCCGACGACCTCGTCGATGCGGCCCGTGTCGATGGCGCCGGGGAGTGGCGGATCTGGTGGTCGATCCTGCTGCCGATCGTCCGGCCGTCGCTGGCGGCGGTCGCGATCTTTACCTTCGTGACGTCGTGGAACGACTTCCTGTGGCCGTCGCTGATGCTCCACACGCCGGAGGGGATGACGCTGCCGGTGGGGCTCGCTGCGCTGCAGGGCTTCTTCTCGTCGGACTTCCGGTCGATCGCGGCGGGTGTGACGATGACGGTCGTGCCGATCCTGCTGTTCTTCATCGTCGTGCAGCGTTACTTCGTGCGCGGCCTGTCGGGTGCGGTCAAGGGGTGAGGTGACGGACTCGATCCTCGCGCGGGTGATGCTGGCGTTCGAGGGGGAGGTGCTGCCGGAGTCGATGGCGGCGCGGTTGGCGGGGGCGCCGGCGGCGGGCGTGACGCTGTTCCGGCACGGGAACGTGCGGTCGCCGGGGCAGGTGCGAGAGCTGGCGGCACCGTTGCAGCGGGCGGCGAGTGGCGTGGCCGGGTCCGCTCCTCATCGCGGCCGACCAGGAGGGCGGCCAGTTCATCGCCCTCGGCGACGCATCGACCCAGTTCGCCGGCAACATGGCGCTGGGCGCGGTCGATGACGAGTCGTTGACGGAGCGTGTCGGGCGGGCGATCGGCACCGAGGCGCGCGCGATGGGCGTGAACGTCGTCTACGCGCCGGTGCTCGACGTGGCCTCGAACCCGCTGAACCCCGCCCTCGGGATCCGGTCGTTCGGGGACGACCCGGCGCGCGTCGCTCGCCACGGTGCGGCGATGGTCCGCGGCCTCCAGGCGGCCGGGGTGGCGGCGTCGGTCAAGCATTTCCCGGGCTCGGGGGAGGCGACCGGTGACCCGCATCACGACGTCGCGACCGTGCTCGCCTCGCGCGCGATCCTTGATACCCGCGAGTTCGTGCCGTTCGGCGCCGGCGTTCGCGGCCGGCGCTCGGCTGGCGATGTCCGCGCACGTGACGTTGCCGGCGGTGACGGGTCGCTCCGATCTGCCGGCGACCCTGTCGCGGGCCGTCATGACCGACCTGCTGCGGCGCGATCTTGGCTTCGAGGGCGTGACGATCTCGGATGCGCTCGACATGGCGGGCGTGGGGAGCGGCCCGGACGGTGTCCCCGACGTGGTCGCCGCGATCCGGGCGGGGGTCGACCTGCTGCTGACGGGCGCGGATCCCGAGGCGCTTGCCCGCATCGAGCGGACGCTGGTCGAAGCCGCGGACCGATGCCCTGTTCGATCCGGCCGAGGTGGCCGCCACGGAACGTCGTCTTGCCGCGCTGCGGGAGTGGTTGTCGTCGCGTGGCCCGGTGCCGGACATCGACGTCGTCGGTGGCGGGGCGCATCGGGCGCTCGCCGCGGAGCTCGCGTCGAAGTCGATCACGCTCGTCCGCGATCCGGCCGGGTTGCTGCCGATCCGCTGGTCGTCGGTCGGGCGCGTCCTCGCGGTCATGCCGCGCCCCACCGACCTGACGCCGGCCGACACGTCATCGACCGTCACCCCCGCCCTCGCGGCCGCGCTCCGTCGCTACCATGCCGACGTGGACGAGGTGGTGGTCGAACCCGAACCGGACGCGGCGTCGATCGCCGCGGTCCGCGGGCGGGCGTTGGCCGCGGATCTCGTCGTCGTCGGCACGATCGACGCCCATCGACTTCGATCGCAGCTCGACCTCGTCGACACGATCGCCGCGACCGCCACCCCGACGATCGCCGTCGCGCTGCGAGGGCCGTGGGATGTCGCCGGTTATCCGCCGCGCGTGACGGCGCTCGCGACGTACTCGATCCTGCCGGGCTCGCTCGAGGCGTTGGCCGCGGTTCTCACCGGTGAGGCGCCAGCGACCGGCCGACTTCCGACGGTGATCGAGCGCCCGGTCCGCGCCGATGCGTGATATCGCGCCGATGCGCCGCGCACGACGCTGCCAGATATTCGCTGAGCGACTGGTAGGCGCGCTGTGGACACGGATTCGCGGTCTCTTGGCGCGCATCGTGCTCGGATCGTGCGTGACGGACGCCACGCCCAGCCGGGATCGAGGCCATTCGAGCCGGAATCCGCGCCTATTAGTCACGGGGCGAATATCTGGCAGCCCGATGGCGCGCCTGGTCCGGGGCGGCCCCGCCATCACCGCCCCATGACGCTTCGCGACGAGATCCTCGAACAGCCCGAGGTCGCCGCGCGGTTCCTGCGTCGCGCGCCGGAGGCCGTCGGCCCGCTCGTCGAGTCGATCCGCGCCCACGACGTCGACCACGTCGTCATCGCCGCCCGCGGCACCAGCGACCACGCGGCGATCTACGCGCAGTACGTGCTCGGTGTGCGGCACGCGCTGTCGGTCGGGCTCGGGACGCCGTCGGTCATCTCGCTCTATGGCGCGCAACCAAGGCTCGATCGCTCGCTCGTCGTCGGGATCAGCCAGTCGGGCGCATCGCCCGACGTCGTCGCGGTGATCGAGGCCGGCCGGCGCCAGGGCGCGCCGACGCTGGCCATCACCAACGACCCGACCTCGCCGTTGGCGACGGCCGCCGAGACGTCGATCGACCTGGGCGCGGGGCCCGAGCTGGCGGTCGCCGCGACCAAGACGTACACGACCGAGCTCCTGGCGATCGCCTCGTTGTCCGCCGCGCTATCCGGCAACGCCGTCGGACCTCGACGACCTCGCCGCGATCCCGGACGCGATGGCCGGCGGCGCTGGCCCTCGAGCCCGATGTCGCGTCGATGGCGCGCGACCAGGCCGCCGCCGACCGGCTGCTCGTCCTCGCGCGCGGGTACGAGTACGCGACGGCCCGCGAATGGGCGCTCAAGCTCAAGGAGCTGGCACGGGTCTTCGCCGACCCGTACTCGGCGGCCGACTTCGAGCACGGGCCGCTCGCCCTGCTGGAGCCGGGCGTCCCGGTCCTCGCGACAGTCCGGCCCGGTCCGACCGAGGCGCCGCTGGTCGCGTTGCTCGAGCGGTTGCGCGACGACCTCGATGCCGCCATCGCGGTCGTCTCGGATCGGCCGCCGGCGCTCGCGCTGGCGCGCTGGCCGTTCGCGATGCGCAGGGGCACGCCCGAGTGGCTCGGCCCGATCGTGTCGATCGTGATCGGCCAGCTCCATGCGCTGCATCTGACCCAGGCGCGCGGCCTCGATCCGGAGCGGCCACGCAACCTCAACAAGGTGACGCGCACCCGCTGAGATCGGCGCCAGGAACCCGTCACGATCGGCGCGCGTCTGCATCCGAACCGCCGACGGGGACGAATCCAGCGGTGTCAGAAGGCACGTCATTTGCGCCGCGTTCAAGAGAACGGTTCTACACTGCGCGGCACGGACGTTCGCTTTGCAACGGAGGATCGATGCAGCGACGAGGGGTCTGGAGACGACGGTTGTACGCGCGCCGTGGCCACGCTGGCCGTCGGCGGGCTGATCGGTTTCCTCGTGCCCACGATCGTCGCCGACTTCTCGACGAAGCCTGACGCCCAGGCCCGGACCGCGGAATCGCCCGTCGCGCGCCAGTTCATCACGGCGTACGTCTCCGACGACCAGGCGACCCTCGACCTCCTCGGGATCGATGCAGCGACGAAGGCCAAGTCGGCGAGGGTCAAGGCCGAGTACATCAAGGTCGATCCACCGATCCACCTCGGTTCCTTCGTCATCGGCAGCGGCCTCACGCTCCATGGCTACGTGTCCGATGTCGTCGACAACGAGGGTGCCCAGCATCAGCTCGCCTGGCGCGTCGTCACGGGCGCGGGGGAAGTCCAGTTGGTCCCGCCACCGCCACGGGTGACGACGCCATGACGAGTGATGCCATCCGGCAGCCCGGCGAGCCCGCTCGCCCCGCGCCCGACGCGGACGATCCGGCCACGACGCCGGCCGAAGAGGCGGCTCGCGGACAGCCATGACTGCGACCGCCGAGGCTGCCGACCGCAGAGCTTGTCGCTTCGGCGGACGCGGTGACGCCGGCAGAGACCGTCACCACCGCCGAGGCCGTTGCGGCGACCCAGGCCGCGGCCGCTGACGCGCCTGCAGTTTCCGGTCCGCGCCGGCGGGAACGCGCGGCGGTCTTCATGCGGCGGTTCGCCGTGTTCGCGCTCGCGGTCGCGCTCCTGGTCGGTGGTGTCGTGCTTGGTTCCGTGATCTTCCAGCGGGCGCGCCCGGCGGCCGACGTCGTCCCGGCGGGCCAGGTCGGAACCACAGCGGAGCAACCGGCCCTCGTCGCGCAGGAGTTCATCGGGGCACTGCGGGCCAATGACTTCGATGCCATGCGCTCAGCGATGCAGCCGGAAGCGGCGCTCCACTTCAACGATGAGATCGAGCGGCGGGGTGTCATGACGATCGACAAGGTCGAGGTGCTCGGCACGCACGTGTCCGGTCAACAGTCCGCGACCGAGATCCTGATGCAGTACCAGAACGACCAGGATCTCCCGTTGTCGATCAACCTGGTCATCCTGGTGGATGGCGGAAAGATCGAGGGCTTCCGATGACGGCCGTCCGGAACTTCTTCGGCCACCTGGGCTTCGTGTGGAACAAGAACCTGTTCCGGCTGCTCATCGCCCTGGCGGTGGTCACGGCGCTCATCGCCTCGAGCGGCACGGTCGCGTTCCTCCAGGACGTGGCCGGCGTCATCGGCGCGGCCCCGGCCTTCGCCCTCCAACTGTCCTTCGCCGCCTTCTACCTGATCATCCAGTTCGGCTTCCTGTTCTGGTTCCTGTCGCGGCCTCGCAAGTACGTGGTAACACCCGACGACAAGCAGATCGGGATGTCCTTTGCCGACTACCGTGGCCAGCCCGACCTGCTCGAACACGCCAAGATGACGGTCGGGATCCTCAAGGGCGTCAAGGAATTCGAGTTGCGCGGCGGCGAGATGCCGCGCGGCATGCTCCTCTCGGGAGCCCCGGGCACCGGCAAGACGTTCCTCGCCGCGGTCATCGCGGCCGAGGCCGAGCTGCCGTTCATCTACATCGACGCGAGCTCGATCCGCGGCATGTTCTGGGGCATGACCGAGATGATGATCATGAAGCTCTTCCGGGATGCCCGCGGGCTCGGTCGGAAGTACGCCCCACCCGGCCAGCGCGGCGCCTGCATCGTGTTCATGGACGAGATCGACTCGATCGGCATGAACCGGGGCGGCCAGAGCAGCGGCGGCATGATGATGGGCGGGATGATGATGGGGGGGAGCCAGGGCCTGAACACCCTGCTCAACCAGATGGACTCGCTGGCCGGCCTGGTCGAGGATCGCTGGCGGTACAAGCTCCTGCGCTGGTTCGGCCTCGTGCGCGGGCCGGTCACCGACAAGCCGTTGGTGTTCATCATCGGAGCGACCAACCGGCCAGAAGTGCTCGATCCGGCACTCATCCGGCCAGGCCGGCTGGACCGGATGATCGTCGTCCACGAGCCCGACGCCGACGGTCGGCGCGACATCATCGAGCACTACTTGTCGAAGAAGCAGCACGATCCGGACATCCCGATGGACCTGCTGCTGACCGACTCGATGGGCTGGACCCCGATCATGATCAAGACGATCATCAACGAGGCCCTCATCCATGCCCACCAGGACGGTCGCGAGTTCCTGACCTATAAGGACTGGCTCGACGCCGCCGACGAGCGGACGATGGGCCTCAAGCAGCCGATCCGATCGTGGAACCTGACCGACCGTCGCGAGACGGCGTACCACGAAGCAGGGCACGCGGTCGCCGCGCGCTACCTGCGGCCCTCGTACCGCATCTCCAAGGCGACGATCATCCGGCGCGGGCACGCGCTTGGGCTACGTCCAGCAGAAGCCGCTCGAAGAGCGGACGTCGATGTACGCGCGCTGGATCGAGACCCAGATCATGGTCTCGCTGGCGGGCCACGTGGTGGAGAACAAGTTCCTCGATACGTTGTCGACCGGACCTTCGAGCGACCTTGCGAGTGCCACGGGCAGCGCGATCCTGTACGTCACCCGGTTCGGCATGGGGCCGACCAAGATCATCGCCCCGCTCCAGCCCAATCAGCTGCCGCCCGCGCCGTTCGTGGTCGCGGCGCACGAGATGCTCGACGACCTGTACGCCGAGACCGAGCGACTGCTCCGAGAGAAGGAACCGGCGATCCACCACCTGGCCAAGGCACTGATCGAGCGCGACGAGCTGATCGGCGAGGAGCTCGAGGAGGTGTTCGCCGAGGTCGAGCGGTCGCATCCCGAGCTGCTCGACAAGTTCGAGCGGAAGATCATCCCGTTCCGCGACTTCGCGCCGCACGAGCGCACGAACGGCGAAGGCTGGGTGCCGCCCGCAACGGGGCAGCAGGAAGCCGCGTCCGACGCGCCGGCGGCAAGTCTGCCAGGCTGGACCCCGCCGGTCCGCGGCTCGTCGCGGGACCGGTCCGGCAGTGCCGATGGCCCGGGCGACGGCCCGGGCATGCCGACCGACATCGTCCCGCCCTGGGCGATCCCGCCCCGGCACTAGGATCGGGGAGGACCGGGGGACGCAGCTCGTCCGCCGCCCCCGACCATGAAGTACGCGCGTGGCTACAGCCTTGCGGCCGCCCTGGACGTGATTCGGCCCTGATCCAGGGTTCCTGCGCTGCGGGTCGTGCAGGCTGAGCCCCGCGGACGCCCGGGATGCCTGTTGGTTCGTCGCGCAAGGATGCCGTGATGCACATCCGGCATGGTCGTCGCGGAGCGCCGCGGGTCCTGATAAGCAGCAGGTGAGTGGCCGGCGACAGACTCGGAGCCATGGATGCCCTGCAGCGATGCGGCGCCACGTTCCGAGCGGTGCGCATCAAGCGCGGTTGGCGGCAGATCGACGTGGCAGTCCGTGCGCGGGTCGATCGGTCGGTCATCTCGAACATCGAGCGTGGCCATCTGGAGCATGTCGCGATCGGGACGCTACTGAATATCGCCCGGGTGCTCGAGATCCAGGTCGGGTTGACGACTCGATGGCGCGGCGGCGATCTGGATCGACTGATCTCCGCTCGACACTCCGGTTTCCACGAGGCCGTGGCCCGGTGGTTCGCGACGGATCTTCCCGATTGGATCCTGGCACCTGAGGTGTCGTACTCGATCTTCGGGGAGCGCGGTGTCATCGACATCCTTGCGTGGCACCCGACTCGCCGGGCACTGCTCGTGATCGAGCTCAAGACGGAGATCGTCGACGTGAACGACCTCGTCGGCTCGATGGATCGGCGGCAACGTCTCGCGCGGCAGATCGCTCGCGACCGGGGCTGGGAGCCGCGAACGGTGTCGGTATGGGTGTTGGTCGCGGACGGCCGGACCAATCGGACGCGGCTCGCGACGCATCGAGCCATGTTGCGGAACGCCTTCCCGGTCGATGGTCGCTCCATCATGGGGTGGCTTCGTCGGCCATCGACGGAGATCCGCGCGCTCTCTCTGTGGAGTCGAGGCGACACGGCCACGTCGCAGGGTGGGTTTGCCATCCGACACCGAGTGCGAGGGCCCCGCGGCGCCTAGCGACCATGCACGACGCGCATCACTACAGCCTTCCGACGACCCGGGCGAGGCGGATACGGCTCTACTGGCCGCATCGAACTATGCAGAACGCGGCGAGGGCGCACCTATGTCCAGTTCGCGAGGCGGACGCCGACCGGAAGGTGGCGCTCATCCACGTACTTCACGATCGCGGCGGGGCGGCAGGGCGGCGGGGCGGCGAGGACGCCCCGGGCTGACCGCCGCCTACAGGTCGCGGCTGCGCAGCGAGAGGACCGCGAGGGCGAGGACCGCCACGATCCAGATCACGCTCCACGCCAGGAACATCGTGGGCGGCGGCGTCGATGCGAAGAACGGGTTGGAATCGGCGGCCTCGCCGGCGGCGGTGGTCGCACCGGCGATGATCACCGACGGCTCGAGGCTGTAGATCGTCCCCCGCCACAACCCGTCGCTCGGCAGGAGCCAGCGCGATGCCTCGGCCGCGGCCACAAGAGGTCCCGCATCGAAGAACCTGCCGATCCCCGCGAACACGCCGGCCATCCAGCCGAGCCCGAACAACACGACGCAGATCGCGCCGCCGGCGATGGCCGGGAGCCGCGTGCTCAACAGCATCGCGAACGTCAGCAGCACGACGGCCTGCGCGGCGAGGAAGCCGACCGCGAGCAACGGCTGCGGCGGCGCGTAACCGGACACGAACCGCACCGCCGCGATCTCCAGCAACCCGGACGCCGCAGCGTACGCCGCGATCACGACGACCAACCCCAGCCACCGACCGACGACGAGGTCGGCTCGCCGGATCGGCCGGGCGAGCATCGCGTGCGCCACGCCCGACTCGAGGTCCGCCGCGATCGCCGGCGCCCCAAGGAACGCCGCGGTCATCGCCAGCACGAAGCTGAACATGAAGGCCACGAGGATCAGGACCTGGGACACCCCGACGGCGATCTCGAGGTCGGTCGTGGTCCCTTCTCGTGCGAGCGTCACCAAACGCTCGATACCCCAGGTCGTCAGCGCCACGCTGACCACGGTGAGCGCGAGCAGGACCGCGAGGATCCGCCGTCGCGAGGTCTCGGCGACGGTGAGACGCGCGATGATCAGGATCGCCCTCACCGGCCGCTCCCGTCCCCGACGACCCGCATGAACAGGTCCTCCAGCGTGGCCCGGCCGGCGTCGACCGCGTGCACGCGACCGCCCGCCGCCACGATGGCCGCGACGACGTCCGGGATCGTGTCGTCGCCCACCCCGCCGACCGTCACCCAGCCCTCGTCGTCGACCTCGACGGAGCCGAACCGGTCGAGTCGGTCGACCGCGTCCGGCGGCAGGTCGGTGACGCGGATGCGCACGATCGCCTCACCAAGCAGGTCATCGATCCGGCCGCTCGCCAGCACCCGCCCCTTGTCGATGATCGCGACGCGGTCGCAGACACGCTCGACCTCGGTCAGCAGGTGGCTGTTCAGGAACACGGTCGAGCCCGCCTCGGCCGCCCGGCGGACGATCGACCGCACGTCCGCCCTGCCGACCGGATCGAGCGCCGACGTCGGCTCGTCGAGGATGACCAGGCGTGGCGCGCCGATGAGGGCCACGGCCAGGCCGAGCCGCTGCTGCATGCCCTTCGAGAAGCTGCCGACCGGGTCGTCCGCGCGATCGTCGAGGCCGACTGTCGCCAGCCCATCCTGGATCGCCGCCGCCGGCAGGGTCGAACCGCCGTCGACCGAGCGAAGTCGCGCGTGCAGCTCGACGACCTCGCGGGCCGTGAGCCAGGGCTGGTAGCGGAACAGTTCGGGCAGGTACCCGACGTCCCGTCGCGCGGCTCGATCGCCGAGCGGTGCGCCGAGCACGGACCCGCCGCCGCCGGTGGCGCGTGCCAGGCCGAGCAGCAGCTTGACGGCCGTCGTCTTGCCGGCGCCGTTGGGGCCGAGAAAACCGAAGATCTCGCCGGGTTCGACGCGAAGCGTCAGGTCGACGAGCGCGTCGGTGTCGCCGTAGCGCTTCGCCAGGCCATGGGTGTCGATGACCGCGCCCGGCGCCTCCGCGGCCATCAGGCCGCTAGAGGCCGGAATAGGAGTGCAGGCCGCTGAACCAGAGTGATCCGGAGTACGTGATCAGCACCATCACGAAGCCGACGACTAGCAGCAGCGCGGCCGGTCGGCCCGCCCACGAGCGCTGGTTGCGGGCGTGGAGGTAGACCGCGTAGGTGAGCCAGGTGACGAGCGCCGCGGTCTCCTTGGGGTCCCAGCCCCAGTAGCGCGACCAGGCGATCGAGGCCCACCACGAGCCGAGGATGATCATCGTCGCGAAGATCGGGAAGCCGATGATGACGGCGCGGTACGCGACCTCGTCGAGCAGCTTGTGCGACGGCAGCCAGCCGAACCGATCGTGCTGCCCCTGGATGAGGTACGCGACGCCGGCCGCGAACGAGGTCGCGAAGATCCCGTACGACAGGACCGCCATGCCGACGTGGATCGTCAGCAGCGGTGGGTTCTGCAGGGCCGGCACCAGCTGCGAGATCTCGCGCGGCAGCGACGACGCGTAGAGCAGCAGCGCCAACGCGACGCCCAGCGGGAGGAAGCCGATCGAGCGGATCGGATAGCGCCGGGCGAGGAGGGCGAAGCCCGCCACCATCGAGGTTGCGAACGCGACCGTGAACTCGAACATGTTGCCCCACGGCCCTCGCCCGACCACGATGCCGCGGAGCAGCAACGAGGTCCCGAGGACGACGGCGGCGGCGATCGTCAACCAGGTCGCGACGCGTGTCAGCGGGCTGGGTAAGGCAGCGACAGTGGATGAACCGTTCGCGCCGCGTGAGCCGTTAGTCACGAACGAACCGGTCACGACACCGGCATACGCCGGGCGCTGCGCGGCCCCCAGTGCGGGCAGGGCGACCCGTCGTCCGTTCGCCAGCATCACAGCGTGTCCGATGTGTGCCGCGAAGGCGAGCGCGACCAACACGACGCCGATGGGGAAGAGGAGCGACGAGAGTTCAGCCATGGTCATCTCTGCGTGGACGTTCGGCGCGGGTCCGGAGTTGCGGCCGGGCTGCTGCCACGACCGAGGTCGCGCCGGCCTCAGGCCACGGCGGCGCCTCCCGGCTTGGGGCCGACCTTGCTCCCGAGCGGGACCGGCCGGGCCTTCACGTTGAGCACCAGCCCGCAGTTCGTGCAGGTATCGATGGCGGCGGGCCGGCCGAGGCCGCACATCGGGCAGATAACCGACAGCTCCTCCCCGCCACGATCGCAGCGGACCGTGCCGGTCGGGAAGATGAGGCCGTGCGTGCGGCAGAACGGGTGACCGGGCGGGAAGATCGGCTGGCCGTCGGCGCCGATGCTGGCGACCTGCGGCCCTTCCTCGACCTTGAGCTTCGCGCGTGGCTTGGTGATCTGGTACCCGAGGATCCCGAGCAGCGTGAAGGTGACCAGCGGACCGATGACGCCGAGGAAGATCAGGAGCGGCATCAGGCCGATCACCGAGCTCCAGTCCGGGATCACGAACATCTCGGTGATGTCGAGGATCGTGTTCCAGAGCCCGTTGAGGGCGTCGATGACGTTCACGACGGCATGCTACCCGACGAGGGTCGGCGGCGACGCGGGTTCCCTCGCTTCGTAGTAGCGCCGCGGCCCGGCTTCCATGGGACGCGGTCCGGGTCGTCGTCGCTCGCGGGCGTTGGCCGTGCTGGCGGCCGGCGGTTCCCGACCGACGGCGCCGATAGCCGCGCCCGATCGAGTCGACCGAGCAGCCACGCCGTACCCGCGGTCCGAGCACCCATCGCCTGGACCGCGGTGCGCAGGCCGCGGTCGTCGGTGACGACGAGCAGCCCGGCCACCGCGCCGGCTCCGGCGACTGCCCGAGCCTGATCGACGAGACCGAGGATCAGATCGTCGGCCGAGCGACGGCCGGCGTGCCGGACGATCAGGCCGGTCGCGATGCGCTCGCCGCGGAGGCCGGGCTCCGGCGCCCCATCGAACACGAGCTCGATCCCGACCGAGGCGGGGATCATCGCGCGGAGTCGACCGATGAGCGCGGCCGGCGGCACTCGCTCGCCACCACCGGCGAGGGCAGGCAGGAGGTTCGAGCCGTCGACGATGAGTCGATCGGTGGCGGCCAGGGGATCGCGCGAGGTCGGCACGGGCGAATCGTACGCGCGCGGCGGGCCGCGGCTACGATCGGGCGCGTGAGCCTGCCCTCGTGAGCCTGCTGCTGCTCGTCGACCTCGACGGCGTCGTGTACCGCGGTGCCGAGCCCGTGCCGGGCGTGGCCGAGGTCCTGGCCGATCGCGCGTCGCGTGGCGACGACGTCGTCTACGTCACCAACAACTCGATGCACTACCGGGCCGACTACGTGACCCGGCTGGGATCGATGGGTTGCCCGGTCTCCGCGGGGCGGATCGTGTCCTCGTCCCGGGCGACGGCGCTGCATCCTCGTGCAACCACGAGCCGGGGATCCGCCGCGTGCTTGCAGTCGGTGCGGGTGGACTGGAACGCGAGCTGCGCGACGTCGGGCTCGATGTCGTGACGGCGGGGCATGCTGCGACGCGGATGCACCAGGAAGGCATCGATGGCTGGACCGCGGCGGGTGCCCCCGACGCCGTGGTGACCGGCCTCGACCCGAACCTGACGTACCTGCGCCTGGCGGCGGCCGCCGATTGTGTCCGTGCCGGGGCGCAGTTCATCGCCACCAACCGGGATCCGGTCTATCCGACCGAGCGCGGCTTGCGACCGGGGGCCGGTGCGATCGCTGCGGCGCTCGAAGCATCGACCGGGGTCACGCCGCTGACGATCGGCAAGCCCGAGCCGCATCTGTTCGAGCCGGCGGCCGAGGCCGTCGGACGAACGCCGGGCGAGGCGATCGTGATCGGCGACGCGATCTCGACCGACCTGGCCGGCGCGAAGGCCATCGGCGCCCGAAGCATCCTGATGCTCACCGGCATCAGCACTGCGGACCAGGTCGAGGCGCTCTCAGAGGCTGAGCGACCGGACGCGGTCGCGGCCGACGCTGCTGAGCTCGCGGCCGCGATCGATCGGCTCGCGGGCTAGCTCGGAACCTGAACCGACGGCGTCGCGTCAGCCGACCATGCAACGCCTCCGGTTGCTCGGGGTCGCTCTCACGCTCGTCCTGGGTGCCTGCGCCACGAGCGCATCGAGCCCTGACGGAGCGGGACCGGTCGATGTGACCGGTGACTGGCAGGTGACGTCGGGCACGATCGATGGAGTGGTGTTGGCCGTCGCGGATGACGCCCCGATCACGCTCACGGTCAAGGGGACCGAGATCACCGGACGATCGGCGTGCAATACCTATGGCGGCGGCATCGAGTTCGAGGAGGGGCGACCCCAATTCGCGCTCACGTACATGACGCAGATGGCCTGTGCCGAGCCGGTCATGGCCGTCGAGGCGGCATTCACTGCGGCGCTGCCACGCGTCGTTGACGCGGCACGTGACGGCGATCGATTGACGCTGACAGGCCCCGGCGTCGAGCTGACGTTCGATCGCCTGCCGCCGGTCCCGGTGGCCGCGCTGATCGGGACCGATTGGGCGCTCGAGTCGCTGATCTCGGGTGATGCCGTTTCGAGCGTGGCCGGTGAGCCGGCGACGTTGCGTCTCGAGGCGGACGGGACGTTCAACGGGTCGACCGGATGCCGGACCTTCAAAGGACGCTGGGTCGAGGCGAACGGCGGGATCACGCCGACCGACCTCGGCATGGAAGGCGAGTGCCCGCCGGAGCTCACGGAGCAGGACCGGCATGTGGTCGGCGTGCTCGAGGGCTTCCGGGTCTCGATCGATGGCGACGCGCTGACGCTCACCGGCAAGCGTGGCGAGGGTCTCAGCTATCGGGCGGTTCTACCGAACTGACGCGCGTCAGGCGCTCGTCGCGGCCAACTCCGGGATGCCCGCCGCCCACGCGTCGAACTCGGCGCGGAGCGGGGCCAGCGTGGCCTCGTCGGCGAAGGCGACGTCGAGTGCGTGCCTGTCGATGGCCCAGAGTTCCGGCAGCGTGAGCCCGATCTGCTCGATCGCCGCGATGTACTCCTCTGACAGCGTCAGGTCCGAGACGGTCAGGTCGTCCGTGTTGAGCGTGACCGGCACGCCCATCCGGAAGAGTGGCTTCAAGGGATGCTCGGCCACCGACGGCACGATCCCGGCCTGCCAGTTCGAATGGGGCGCGAGATCGAGCGTCACGCCGCGCGCCCGCAGCTCGGCACACAGCTCGGCATCGTCGATGGCGCCCGGGCCGTGCGCGATCCGCTCCGGGTCGATCACAAGTGCCCGGCGCACCTGTGGCGCGCCGCCCCATTCGCTCGCATGGATGGTCATCCGGAGCCCGTTCGCCCGTGCCGCCTCGAACGACCGGGCGTGCAGCAGCGGATCGGGGAATGCCTGCTCGGGACCGGCCAGATCCCACGCGGTCAGGCCCTGGTCGATGAACCGCGCCGCGGTCTCTGCCAGCTCCACGTTCCGTTCCGGATCGTGCGATCGCAGCGCGGTCGAGATCAGGCGCACCGTCACCCCGGTCCGCGGCCGCGGCGGACGCGGCTCCACGACAGACCGCCGCGATGCCATCCGCCAGCGACAACCCGCGCGCGACGTGGAGCAGCGGGCCCCAGCGGATCTCGACGTAGCGGACGTTGTCGGCGGCCTTCGCCTCGACGAGCTCGGCCGTGATGCGCTCCAGGGCCTCGGCGTCCTGCATCAGGGCGATCGGCAGGTCGAACGCCTTGAGCAGCTCGGCCTGCGACGTCGACGGCATCGCACCGACCAGCGCGCCCGACATGCCGACCCAGTCCCGCGGCGCATCGACCCCACGCGTCCGAGCGAGCTCGAGCGCGGTATCGATCCGGACCGACCCGTCGAGGTGGAGATGCAGCTCGGCCTTCGGCATCGACTCGACGAGCCGCCGCCGCGCCTGCCGCGCGACGGCCTCGTCGAGGTCTGGGGTGTCCAGCGCCGTCATCCGCCGATGCTACAATTCCGCGGCCTCGACCGTCGAGCCGCCGCGGCCGCATCGGCCGCACCGCCACCGCCCGGAGGACCCCCTGCGCCGCATCCGCGACCTCACGCGCCAAGCCGCCGCGACGCTGATCTGGCTGGCGGCCGCCCTGGCGATCGCGTTGGGGGCGGCGGGGATCGTGGCCGGCATGGACACGCCCGCGGCCGACGGGAGCGACCGCACGGGGCGGACGCGACACGGCGACGCCATCGTCGACCGCCACCTCGACGCCATCGAGATCGATCTGCGCGACCTGTCGGTGGCCATCGGCAGCCTGAACGACCAGGCGCGGGCCATCATGGCCTCCCTCGCGAACAACGACCCGGCAGCCGCCGATGCCGCGACCGCGCTGGGCACCGGTCTGGTCGCCGACATCGCGGCGCGCGTCGACCGGATCCAGGACGCCCTGACCAGCGTGCCGATCGTCGGGACCCAGGCGGCCGAGTACGAGCTGACGCCGGCGACCGGCGAGCGCTACGCCGCGTACGTCGGCGGCCTCGCGTCGAGCCGCGGCATCACCGAGTCGTGGACCCTGCTCACGATCGGATCGCTGAGCGCGACACGGATGTCCGGGTTGCTCGCGGCGCACGACGAGGCCGTGGTCGATGCCGCCGCGCAGGGTCGACGGGCCGCCTACGACCGGGCGCTCGGCCACCTCGACGACGCCGACGCGGCGATCGCCGATGCCAGGACGTTGCGCGATCGACTGGCCGCGACGGTCGATGTCACGACGCTCGACGAGTGGCTCGATCGCAGCGCCGCCTACGACGTCGCGCTCCGAGCGTTGTACGTGGCCGTCCAGCGCGCCGACGGGCGGGTGACGAGCGCGGTCCGCGCCGCGATGGACAAGGAGGCAGCGGCCAAGGCGCGCCTGCCACCGGATACGCGCGGCCTCGTGCTGATCATGTCGGAGATCGGGCAGGGCGGGATGAACGCCGCCGCGATCGAGATCGAACAGGCGCGCGGCGACCTCGACGAGGCCCTCGCACCACCACTCGCAGCACCCGAACCTTGACCCGGTAGCGGCGGGTACACTGCCGCCACATCTCCGCGACCGCCGCGACAGGGGCACCGCCAGCGGCCTGCAATCCCGGGAGGACCGTACCCACCGTGCAGCTTCGTGTCGTCACCGACCAACCATGGGATGTCGCGGCCGACGTCCTGGTCATCCCGATCATCGGGGAGCCAGGGTTCGACGGGCCGCTCGACGAGCTCGACCGCCGCGCCGGTGGCGCGCTCCGCGCACTGGCCGAGATCAGGGAGCTTCGGGCCAAGCGCTACACGTTCGCGATGACACCGAGCGGTGAGCTGCCCGCGTCGTGGCTGCTCACCGTGAGTGCCGGCGACGCCGACAAGGTCGATCGCGAGGTCGCGGCGCGCGTCGCTGCCACGGCCGAACGGCGCCTGGCGGGGCGGGTCGTCCGGTCGATGGCCGTCTGGCTGTCGCCGTTGGTCGAGGCCGAGGGCTTCGATGGCGACGCCGCAACGGCCGCGGAGATGGTCGCCCGCGGCGTGGTCGAGGGCTCGTACGACCCCAAGGCGATCTATCGACCGGACATCGAGTCGAAGCCGCCCATCCTCGACGAGCTGATCCTCGTCATCCCCGACGGGGACAAGTCGGCCGTCCAGGCGGGCGGCGAGCGGGGCCTGATCATCGGCGAGGGCGCGAACACCGCGCGAACGCTCGCCAATCGCTCGGCGAACGAGATGTACCCCGAGGTCCTCGCCGACGAGGCGCGCGCCATCGCCGAGCGCCACGGCCTGTGGATCGACGTCATCGACGACAAGCGCGCGACCGAGCTCGGCATGGGCATGTTCATGGCGGTCGGTCGCGGGTCGGACAACCCGCCGCGGATGATCGTGATGCGCTCGGGCGGGGAAGGGGAGCGCGACAAGCTCGATCGGCACCTGGCCATCGTCGGCAAGGGCGTCTGCTTCGACTCCGGCGGCATCAGCATCAAGCCATCCGAGCGGATGGAAGAGATGAAGATGGACAAGGCCGGCGCGTGCACGGTCATCGCGGCGATCGAGACGGTCGCGCGGCTCGCGCCGGGAACGCCACTCCTCGCCGTCGCGCCGGCGGTCGAGAACATGCCCGGCCCGCATTCGACTCGACCGGGCGACGTGGTGACGGCACTCAACGGCAAGAAGGTCGACATCACCAACACCGACGCCGAGGGGCGGCTGATCCTCGGCGATGCGATGACCTACGCGGAGCGACTCGGCGCCACCCATCTCGTCGACGTGGCGACGCTCACCGGGGCGGTGGCGCGCGCGCTCGGGCACCTCGTGACCGGCGCGTTCGGGCAGCCGCAGGGCTGGTATGACGACCTGATCGCGGCGGCCGGCCGAGCAGGCGAGCGCTATTGGCAACTGCCGCTCATCGAGGACTACATCCCCGACATGGAGAGCTGGTACGCGGACTTCCAGAATGCCGGCTCGGCCGAGGGCGGTCTCGTCAAGAGCGCGCTCTTCCTTCGCGAGTTCGCGACGGTGCCGTGGATCCACCTCGACATCGCCGGGACGGGCTACTACCGGAAGCCGCAGCCGTTCGGGGCGCGGGGAGCGACGGGTGTCGCCCATGCCACGCTGGTCGAGCTGGCACTCGCCGGGGCGCGCTGACGATCGACCCGCTCGGCATCGTCCTGGCGATCGCGGGCGGCGTGCTCGGCGTCGCCGCGGATCGACTCGCGACGCGCTGGCCGGAGCACGACGAGGAGCACCCGCCCGGGCGCAGGGTCGACTGGCGGACCGTGGTGTGCGGCGCGGTCGGTGCCGTGTGCGCTCGGCTTGCTGCCGACGCGCTTTGCTGGGGACACATTGGCGCTGGTCGTCTTCGGGGCGTGGTTCGTGACGCTGATCGTGGGGCTGGCCACGGATCTCGATCAACGGGTGCTCCCCGACGAGCTGACGCTGCCGGTCATCCCGCTCGCGCTGCTGTACGCGGTCTCGGGCTTGAACCCGCTTGTCGGCGGCGGGCTGGTGCTGGCGGTCGCGGCGGCGGTGCTGATCCCGGCGGTGCTGTATCTGCCGTCCCTGCCGTTCGGGGCCGGGGCGTTCGGGATCGGCGACGTCAAGTTCCTGGCCGGGATGGGGTTGCTGCTCGGCGGCGAGCACGCGCTCAGCGCGACGCTATTCGGGTTGCTCCTGGCGGGTGTCGTCCTGCTCGTGCTGCTGGCAACGCGGCGCATCGGCCGGAAGAGCTTCATCCCGTTCGGCCCGTTCCTGATCATCGGCGCGCTGTGGGGCGTTCTGGTCCTCCCGTAGCGTGACGGTCGGCGACCTCCGCACCAACCATGAAGGACGCGCACCCGCACAGCCTTGAGGAGAGCGTCGGGCCGCCCGCGCTCTCGGATCGCGCATATCGCGCATCGGGGCCAGCAGCATTCATGGTCGAAGTGCCCCAGAGGGATCCGTTGGCCATGGGATGGACGCCAGAGGGCTGCCCACATCCGCGTTATGCATGGTCGGCCACGTGGGGCGCGGAAGCGCCCCGCACTCCCTGACCACACAGCAGGTCCCACGACCGCACCGGGACCATCGACCCATCTGGGCGGATGCGGCTGCGCCGCTAGACTGCGCACACTGAAAACTGGACCCGACGCGTTATCATCCCGGGGAGCCGGAAACGGGTTCGTTCTGCGGCTGTGCCAGTCCGAGGACCGCGACCCACCGGCGGGTGTGACCGTCGCCCGACGCTGTGCCCCGTCCATGGTGTCGCCCTACGGAGAGCCTGCCGCACGATGACGTCGCCCACGTGATCCGCCGCTCCCCACGAACCGAACGTTCCGAATCTGGGCGTCCCGGGTCGACTGGCTGGTCCAACGACGTCGGTCCGCGCCCGGCGCGGCGCATCCGGCGGCATCTCCCGACCCTCGCCCTGCTGATCCCGCTGGTGGTCGGCCTGCTCGGCGCGCCCGCCTCGACCAACACGGTGCGCGGCGACGAGCTGGCCGACGCGAAGGCCAGGTCGTCGGCGCTCAAGAAGGAGATCGCCGAGCAGAAGGCCCAGATCGCGGCGATCAACGACCTCCAATCCGGTCTCGCCGCCGAGATCTCCGACACCAAGAACCAACTGAAGAAGATCGGCGCCGACCTCGACAAGGTCCGCAAGAAGATCGCCTCGATGCAGGCCAAGATCAACAAGGTCAAGGCCGTCTACGAGAGCCTCGTCGCGCAGCTCGCCGAGATGGACGCCGAGCTCCAGCGGGTCATGGCCCAGGAGGCCGCCAAGCGGGTCGAGCTCGCGGAGCGCCGCGCCCAGCTCGCCGATCGCGTCCGCAGCGCCTACGACACCGACCGCACCTCCCCGCTCGAGACGTTCCTGTCCGGTGGCTCGTTCACCGACCTCCTCGCCGAGATGTCGTACTACATCGACGTCGGCGAGCAGGACCGCGCCCTGGCCGACCAGATCGCGAAGGCCAAGGAGACGCTGGCCGCGATCCACCAGACCGTCGCCGAGACCCGCGCGCGCACGAACGTGCTGCGCCAGGAGACCGCCGCGCAGAAGCGCGACCTCGACAAGGCGATGCGCGCGCTGCAGGAGACCAAGAAGGAGCTTCGTCGGCTCGAAAAGCAAGTCGCCCGCACGCTTGCCCAGCAGAAGGCCCGCTACGCCGCGCTGCTCCGCAACAAGCGCAACGCCGCGGCGATCATCCGTCAGGCCGCCGCCGACCAGAAGAAGCTCCAGCGCGAGATCAACACGCTCATCGCCCGCCAGGTCGCCCGCGGCAACATCCCGAGCGAATTCAACGGCACCATGCGCTGGCCGATGGACGATTTCTCGGTCAGCGGCGAGTACGGCTGCAGCTCGTTCGAGTGGTACGCGCCGGGCCACGGCTGTGCCCACTTCCACAACGGCATCGACCTCGTCGCCAAGTACGGCGCACCGATCAAGGCGGCGGCCGCGGGTGAGGTCGTCTACGTCGGCTGGAACTGGGCCGATGGCGCCGACCCGGCCTGGATCGTCGTCGTCGCCCACTCCGGCGACCTCAAGACCTGGTACGCCCACATGCAGCCGAAGCGCCCGGTGGCGGTCGGCCAGAGCGTGAAGAAGGGCCAGATCGTCGGCTATGAGGGGAGCACCGGGAACTCGACCGGCCCGCATCTCCATTGGATGACCGAGCTCAACGGCGACTTCGTGAACCCCCGCTTGTTCCTGTAGCGCGAACCGCGGCGGCGTTCACCGAACGTTGACGCCGGCGCGGGCGAGCGGGCAGGGGCCCCGTGCTAGCATCGCGCCACAGGCCCACCCCCCATCGACATCGGGAGGCGCACCCTGACCGTGAAGCGCACGATGGCGATCATCCTCGCGGGTGGTGAAGGCGAGCGCCTGTCCATCCTGTCATCCGAGCGCGCCAAGCCGGCGGTCCCGTTCGGTGGCAAGTACCGGATCATCGACTTCACGCTGTCGAACTGCGTCAACTCGGACATCCACGACGTCGTCGTCCTGACCCAGTACAACCCGCGCTCGCTCAACGACCACATCGGCCTGGGCCGGCCGTGGGACCTCGACCGCAACCGGGGCGGCGTCAAGCTGCTGCAGCCGTACATCGCGCGCGGCAAGGTCGCCGAGTGGTACCAGGGCACCGCCGACGCCGTGCTGCGCAACATGAACGTCATCGAGCACGATCCATCGGACACGGTCGTCGTGCTGGCCGGCGACCACATCTACAAGATGGATTACCAGCCGTTCATCGCAGCACACCGTCGCCGACGCGCCGACGTGACCATCGCGGTCAGGCGCGTGCCGCTCGCCGAGGCGTCGCGGATGGGCGTCCTCGCGCTCGACGAGAGCGATCGCGTCATCGAGTGGCAGGAGAAGCCCAAGCAACCCAAGACCGACCTGGCGTCGATGGGCGTGTACGTCTTCTCGAAGAAGACGCTCCGCCGCTGGCTGTCCGAGGATCGGGTCGATTTCGGGCGGCACGTGATCCCGGACATGCTCGCCGCCGGTGCCCGCGTCTTCGGCTATCGCTACAACGGCTATTGGCAGGACGTCGGCACGATCCAGTCGTTCTGGGAGGCCAACATGGCGCTCCTCGAGGACGACCCGGAGCTCGACCTGTACGACCCCGACTGGGTCATCCACACGCGCTCGGAGGAACGCGCGCCGGCCAAGGTCGGGCCGACGGCCCAGGTCCACCGCAGCCTCATCAGCCACGGCTGCGTGATCAACGGCACGGTCGTGAACTCGGTGCTGTCGCCGGGCGTGCGCGTCGAGGTCGGGGCCGTCGTCCGCGACTCGATCGTGATGTTCGACTCGGTCATCCGGTCGAGCGCGGTCGTCGATCGCTCGATCCTCGACAAGGAGGTCGTGGTCGGTCAGGGCGCGATCGTCGGGAGCGGTCCGTACGACGACCGGCCGAACAAGCAAGAGCCGACCCGGCTCAACACCGGGATCACGGTCGTCGGCAAGCGCGCGGTGATCCCCCGCGGCGGGCAACTCGGCCGGAACGTGCGGATCGCGGCCGACATCCGCACGAGCGACTTCGTCAAGAAGGTCATCAAGAGCGGCGAATCGGTGGAACGACGGACGGGCGGGCGCCATGCCCACGACCACGGTCGCGGCACCCACGTCCACGAGGTCGGCGTCGCCGAGGCGGCCACGGGAGCGGTGCGCGGCCGACGCTAGGGAGATCGCCCCGACGCGCAAACTCGGGGCTCGTGGTATGGATAGGCCATGCGCCGTCGAACGGCCACCCATCGGCCGCTCCTCGGCTGGATCGCCCTCGGGCTGGTGACGGTCGTCGCCGGCTGCGAGGCGAACGCTGGATCGCTCGGATCGGGCGCTTCGCAGGCCGCCGTGTCGACGCCGGCGCCGTCCACGGCTCCCGTGGCGGTCGCGCTACCGACGGCAACCCCCGAACCGACCCCGCAGCCGACCCTCCCGTGGACGGGCGCTACGCCGACGCCCACCGCCACGCCGGCTCCCACCGCCACCCCGCCGACGCCGGCACCGACGCCCCGCTACGACCCGCCGCCGAAGCGCGGACCCTTCGAGATGAACCTCTACCACCGGGGTGACTTCGCCACGCAGGTGACCAAGATCTACTGCGTCCCCGGCGCGATGCAGACGATGATGAACGTCATGGACCGCGGCGCCACGAAAGCGTCGCTCAAGGTCCAGGACCGCCTTCATCGGCTCGCCCGCCGGCTGTCGACCGATCGCTTGCGCGGCCAGGGCTCCGAGCCCGAAGGCTGGGCGCGCGGGCTCGAACGCCTCGGCTACGGCCGGTTCAAGGTGGTCGCCGCCGCCGCCCGGGGAGGTGCGATCAAGCTCGCCGCTCGGGCCATCCGCCGGACCAACCGGCCGGTCGGCCTGCTCGTGTGGCGTGGTGCGCACGCCTGGGTGATGACCGGGTTCAAGGCCACCGCCGATCCGGCGCTGACCGACGAGTACCGGGTCACGCACGTCCGGATCGTCGACGTCTGGTATCCGCGCGTCAGCTCGATCTGGGGCGCGTCGGTCAAGCCGAACACGTTGGTGGCCGTCGGGAAGCTCCCCGAGGACTACCTGCCGTGGCGGCGGCCGCTCATGAAGTACCCGGACAAGGACCGCAAGTTCGTGCTCGTCATGCCGGTCGGGGAGCGCAGCGCGGCCTAGCCGATGGGCTAGACTCCGCGGGCCATGCCTTCCGCCGACCACGGCGCGCCCAGCGTGGGCCCGGCCGACGTCGAACGCTGGCTCAGCGACCTCGGTCTCGAACCGGTCGACCGAGCTGAGCGCGATGGGATCACCAGCTGGGATCTCGTGCTCGACGGCCGCCGCCGCTTCGACCTCCGCGTGACCGTGATCCACGATCCCGCGCTGGCCCTGATCTGCTGGGCGCATTTCGCCCCGCCGATCGGCGACATGTTCCGCAAGTCGTACCGCAAGCTCCTGCGGTGGAACGACGAATTCCCGTTCGCCAAGTTCGGGATCGGCGAAGACGAGCGCCCGCTCCTGGCGATCGAGCTGCCCATCGAGCGCATCACCCGCGACGAGGGTGAGGAGGCGCTCGGGCTGGCACTGGCGCGGATCGTCGCGATCGCGGACCGGCTGCTCGAGGAGTCCGCGGGCTGGCTGTGGATCGGTGGTCGCATGCCCGACCAGTCCGGCCGGACGCGGCGGAACGCGGCGTTCCTCGACCGGTACGAGGGCCTGCTGCCCGAGCTCGTCGCCGAGCCCACCGCGTGACCGGTTCGCGGCGGGGTCGCCCGTTCCTCCTGGTATTCGCTGCGGCACTCGCGGTGAGTGGCGTCATCGCGGCTCCAGCTGCCGAAGTTCGCGCGGCCGCGCCGGATCTGTCGATCGTCAGCGCGGCCAGGTACGACGTCCAGCCGGCGCACAAGCGGGTCCGCGTCACCGTCGACCTGACGCTCGCCAACCGGCTCAAGGACACGAAGACACGGCGCTACTTCTTCGACCACGCGTTCCTGGCGGTCCTGCCCGGCGCCAGCGGCTATCGACTGACCTGGGATGGCGCCGGCCAGCCATCGGTGTCGGTCGCGCGCAAGACGGCGACGCACACGCTGTTGCGGCTGAACCTTGCGCGTGACCTGGCCAGCGGTCGCTCGGCCAAGTACCGCCTGACGTTCGACCTCAAGGACCCGGGCGGGAAGGCGACGCGCGACCTGCGCATCGGCGACACCCTCGTCTCGTTCCCGGTCTGGGCCTTCGCCAGCGACGACACGCCGGGAAGCTCGGTGACGGTCATCTTCCCGAAGGGCTACGACGTCGCGGTCGAGGCCGGTCGCATCCCGACACCGGACAAGCTGGCCGACGGCCGCACGGTGTTCCGCAGCGGGATCCTCGCCAAACCGCTCGACTTCTTCGCCTACCTGGTCGCCGATCGGCCGGGCGCCTACGTCGACACCACCGTGACCACCACCGTGCAGGGCCGCGACATCGAGGTGGTCGTGCGGGCGTGGACGGACGATCGGACGTGGGCCAAGCGCGTGACCCGGCTGCTCGACACGGCGCTCCCGGCGCTCGGGGCGCGGATCGGGCTGCCGTGGCCGGACTACGACCAGCCGATGATCGTCCAGGAGGCGGTCAGCCGGTCGACCGGTGGCTACGCCGGCATCTTCGATCCGGCGGCCGGGACGGTCGCCATCGCGTACTACGCCGACGACTTCGTCGTCCTCCACGAGGCGGCCCATGCCTGGTTCAACGGCGCGCTCCTGGCCGACCGCTGGTCGAACGAGGCGTTCGCCTCGTATTACGGCGCCTTGGCCGCCGCGGACACGAAGGTCAAGGTCGCGCCCGAGCGCCTCACGCCCGCGCTCGAGAAGGCCCGGATCCCGCTCAACGCCTGGGGCCCGGTCGGGACGGCGGACGTCACGCAGGAGGACTACGCCTACGCCGCGTCGCTCGAGCTGGCCCGGCTGATCGGCGAGCGCGCCGGTCCCGACGGGTTGCAGGTGGTCTGGGGCGATGTGTCGGACCGGCGGAGCGCCTATCAGCCGGTCGGCGGCGGTGACGAGATCGTCGGCGGGCCGGTCGATTGGCGCGGACTGCTGGACCTGCTCGAGGCCCGGACCCATGTCGCGTATGACGACCTGTGGCGGACGTGGGTCGCGCGGCCCGAGGACCTCGTGCTGCTCGATGCGCGACAGGCGGCACGCACGCGCTACGCGTCGTTCCTCGAGACGGTCGAGGGCTGGAACGTGCCGCTGTCGATCCGTGACGCGATGCGATCGTGGCGGTTCAAGGAGGCCAACGCCCTGATCGACGGGGCCACCTCGATCGTCGAGCTGCGCGGCGAGGTCGAGGCGGCGGCCGGGATGGCCGGGCTGACCGCCCCGGACACGCTGCGCATGGCATTCGAGGACGACGACGGCTTCGACGATGCCGCTGCCGAGGCCGACGCCGAGCTGGTGGCGATCGAGCGCTACGTCGCGGCCGTCTCGCAGCGGCCGGCCGCGATCACGCCGCTCATGCGGCTCGGGCTGTGGGCGGAGACGCCCGAGGCGGACCTCGTCGCGGCCAAGGAGGCGTTCGCCCAGGGCGACCTGGCCGGCGCGACCGCGGCAGCCGACGAGGCCGCGACATCGTGGATGAGCGCCGAGTCCGCCGGGCAGGGCAGGGCATTCAGCATCGGGACCATCGTCATCTCGCTGCTGTTCATCCTGGCACTCATGATCGTGACGTTCCGGCGCCGCAGGCGTCGACGCATCAGGATGCAGGCCTCACGGCTCCGGACCTGAAAGGGAGCGACATGGGAACCGATCGCGCACGCCGCTCCCGGATGCTCGCCACGCTGGCGACCGCCGGCCTGCTGGCGGTGGTGGCCGTGTTCGTGCCGCCGACGGTCGGGACCGTGCACGCCGCCGACGACTTCCTGCGCGTCTCGGCCGCTACCACCTATCGCGTCGACACCGGCGATCGGCTCGTCCGCGTCCGGATCGATTTCACGATGACGAATCTGCGACCGAACAGCGTGCGTCGGACGTCGCTCGGCACGACGACCACCCGCTACTACTTCGACCGGCTGCTGTTCGCGGTCCCCACGGAGGCCCGCTCGCTCGTGTCGACGTCCGGTGGGTCGCGACTGGGGACAGCCGTCCGTGCTCGGGCTCGATACCGCGAGGTGACGGTCCGCTTCCCGAACCTGTTCTATCGCGCGTCCCGCTCCGTCCGCGTGGAGTTCACGCTGCCGGGCGGCAAGCCACGCACGGCCAGCGACATCCGGGTCGGCTCGGCCTTCACGACGTTCACGGCATGGGCGTGGGGTGACGCGGGCCGCTCGACGGTCCGCATCTTCCTGCCGAAAGGTTTCGTCGACGCCGGGTACGGGACGGACGTGAGGCAGCAGACCCGACCAGACCGTGTGGAGCTGTCCAGCGGCACGATCCGCGACCCCGACGAGTGGTACCGCGTGGTCATCGCCGATCGGCCGTCCGCGTTGACCGATCTGCGCATCGAGCCCGATGGGCGAGGCGTCGTCGTCAAGGCCTGGCCCGAGGACACCGTCTGGCGCGACCGGGTTGCCGACGTGCTGGAGAAGGGTCTGCCCGTCCTCGAGGAGATGATCGGCTTGCCGTGGCCGATCAGCGGCGATCTCACGGTCAGCGAGGTCCACACCCCGCTCCTCCACGGCTACGCCGGGTTCTACGACGCCAAGACCGACGACATCACGATGAGCGAGGACCTCGACGATCAGACGATCCTCCATGAGGCGTCGCACGCATGGTTCAACGGCGATCTGGTGCGCGATCGCTGGATCGACGAGGGGCTCGCGGAGTACTACGCCGACCGGGCGCGCGCGAAGCTCGGTCTCTCGGACGAATTCGCGCCGACGGTCGTCGAGCCGACCGATGCCGGCGCGTTCCCGTTGAATGCATGGCCCGATCCGGGCCGCATAGAGGACGAGAAGACCGACGCGCAGGAGCGCTTCGGCTACGGCGCGGCGTACACGGTCATCCGGCGCATCGCGCAGGACATCGGCGACGACGGGATGCGGGCCGTTCTGGCCGCTGCTGACGCCGGCGAGAACCCGTATGTGGGCGACGAGGGACCCGAGAAGACCGGCGCCCGCTCGGACTGGCGGCGGTTCCTCGATCTCGTCGAGGAGCGCGGCGACACCGACACCGCCGATGACCTCTTCAGCCGCTGGGTCGTGCCGCCGGCCGAGCGGGGGATGCTCACGACCCGCGAGCGGGCGCGCGAGGCGTACGCCGCGCTGGATACGGCCGGCGCCGAATGGGCCGTGCCGCGTGGCGTCCGCGCGCACATGAGCCTGTGGCGGTTCGACGATGCCACGGAGCTGATGGATGCGGTCGAACCGGTACTGACGTTGCGCGACGAGCTGACCGGTGCGACCGCGGATCTGCAACTCGAGACGCCGCCCGACATCGAGAAGCCGTTCGAGGAAGCGGTCACCGACAAGGATCTCGACGAGGTCGAGGCCACGATCCAGGCGCGCCTCGACGCGGCGACGGCGGTGCTCGGCGCACGTGGCGCGCTCGCCACGGAGCGCACGCCGCTCGCCGCGCTCGGCCTCGTCGGGGAGACGCCCGATGGCGGCTACGTCGCGGCCAGGTCGGCGCTCGAAGGCGGGGACGTCGCGGGCGCCGCGGCTGGGGCCGCGACGACCATGTCGCTCCTCGCCGGCGCCGAATCGATCGGCACGACGCGCGCCATCGTCATCGCCGCGGTCATCGTCGGGTTGGTGCTCCTGCTGGCCGTCCTGATCGTCGTGCGCCGGCGTCGCCGCGGCCGCCTCGCGCTCGCGGGCGGACCGGTCCTCGAGAGCACCGCGGCGAACGCATCGACTACACTCCCGGCCACGCCGGAGCCGGCGGGCGTCGTCGGACCTGAGGTCGCACCTGAGGTCGCGCCGACGCCGAGCCAGACCGCACCAGGAGCCGAGCCGGACTGAATGGGCATCGAGCGGGCAGGACCGTCCCACGAGATCCTGTCGGGCGACTCAGCCGACGTCTATTTCGCGCGCGCCGACAGCATCCTGGCGGCCGAAGGCCTCGATCCGATCGTGACCATGGAGGTCTTCACGCGCCGCGAGGCGGTCCTGTGCGGCATCGACGAGGCCAAGAACCTGCTGGGGCACGTGCTCGCGGAGTGCGATCCGCACGAGACGACGGTCGAGGCGCTCGATGACGGCGACCGGATCGGGCCGCGCGAGGTCGTGCTCCGGATCCGCGCCCGCTATCGGCGGTTCGGGTTGTACGAGACGGCGTTGCTCGGGATGCTCGCCCAGTCGACCGGCTGGGCGACGGCGGCTCGCGAGATCGTCGATGTCGCCGCGCCGGAACCGGTGATCAGCTTCGGGGCGCGGCATGTCCACCCGGACATCACCGACGTGCTCGATTACGCGGCGATCGTCGGCGGCTGCGTCGGTGCGTCGACGCCGGCCGGGGCGCGGCTCGCCGGTCTCGCCCCGACCGGGACGATGCCCCACTCGCTGGTGCTGATCTTCGGCGATACGGTGGAGGCGGCCCTGGCGTTCGACCGCCATCTCGGGCCGGACGTCGCCCGGATCGTGCTGGTCGACACGTTCAAGGACGAGGCGGAGGAGGCCCTCCGGGTCGCGCATGCGCTCGGCGATCGGCTGTACGGCATCCGCCTCGACACGCCGTCCGAGCGGGGGCGCGTCACGGCCGACCTGGTCCACGAGGTCAGGGCCAGGCTGGACATGGAGGGCTACCAGCACGTGCGGATCGTGGTGTCGGGCGGCCTCGACCTCGACCGCGTCCGCTATTTCAAGGAGGCGGGGGCGCCGGTCGACTCGTACGCGGTCGGGTCGTACATCAGCGGGGCGACGCCGATCGATTTCACCGGCGACATCAAGGAGATCGACGGACGGCCGATCGCCAAGCGCGGCCGGATCCCCGGCACGACTCAATCGCCGCGGCTCAAGCCGGTCGACCTCGCCGCATACCGGCAATTGGTCGCCGACGCCGTCACCGGGTAGCACGCGGCGCGGGCCATTCGCCGAGGCGGAGCGTCCGAGGCCCCATTCCGCGGGTTCGTGCGACGATAAATCCCGTGGACGACCACATCCTCGACGACGAGCCCCAGCCGGAGTCGGCATACGACCTGCTCCAGCGCGGACAGGCGCTGCTCGCCTCGCGGCACCATGCCCAGGCGGCGATCGTGCTCGAGCGCGCCGACCGGCTCGAGCCCGGCAAGGCATCGATCCTCGAGGCCCTCGGGCGGGCGTACTTCAACTCCGGGCAGCCCGAGGCCGCCAGGGCGACGTTCGAGCGCGTCCTCGAGCTCGACCCGTCCGCGCCGTACGCGCACTTCGCGCTCGGTCAGAGCCTGAAGCGGCTCGGCCGTCGCGAGGAGGCCGGCACGCACCTGCGGATGGCCTGTGCGCTCAGCCCGGAGTCGTCCCTCTATCGCGACGCGCTGGCCCGGCTCGGTGATGCGGCGCGACCCAGGCGAGCGCGTTAGCCCGCCGGATCGGCGTCCATCACCCGCGCGAGCCAGAACAAGCCGACGATCGATTTGGCGTCGCGGATCTCGCCGCGTTCGGCGGCCGCGACCGCGTCGCGCCAGGGTCGCCATTCGAGGATGAGCCGCTCGTCCTCGTCGGGCCCGAGCCGCCCATCTTCCGCCGGCGACGTGAGATCGGTCGCGAGATACAGGTGCATCAGCTCGTCGGTGAAGCCGGGCGCCGAGTAGAAGGCACCGAGCTTCCGCCACGTCCCGGCGCGCACCCCGGTCTCCTCCTCCAGCTCGCGCCGGGCCGCGACCGCCGGGTCCTCTTTCGAACCGTCCGCCGCGATGTCGAGGCCGCCGGCCGGGATCTCGAGCAGGGCGTCGTCGGCGGCGAGTCGCCACTGGCGGACGAGCGCCACGCGACCCTCGGCATCGAGCGCCACGATCGCCACGGCGCCGGGATGGCCCGCGAAGTCGCGGACGGCCCGAGAGCCATCGGCCCGTTCGACGGTGTCGACCCGGAACTCCAGGAACGCGCCGCGATGGAGGACCCGCCGATCGACGACGCGCTCGCGCAGATCGGCCCCGGAGTCGTCCTCCGGGGCCGTCGGCTGCTCGGTCGGACGCTGCTCGCTCAGGCCGCCACCGGCGCCTGTGCCTTGATGATCGTCTCGTTCGTCTCACGGTCGAACAGGTGGACCTTCTCGAGCGGGATCACGAGCTCGATGATGTCACCCGGCCGGACGCGATGCTCCGAGTCGACGATCGCGACGATGTCCTGATCCGCGGCGTTGACGTGCAGCAGCTCCTCGTTGCCGAGGTACTCGACCACGTCGGCGCGGGCGCGGAACGATCCCCGCTCGGGACCAGCCTCGCCGATGTCGAGGTGCTCGGGGCGGAAGCCCACGACGAGCTTCCTGGTGCCCGCCACCCAGTCGCGTGCATGCGGCGGGAGCGGCACCGACCAGTCGCCCGGACCGCGCAGGCGGCCGCCATCGGCCGGGTCGAGCTCGACGTCGACGAA
Organism: uncultured Chloroflexia bacterium; assembly: GCA_963812745.1. GTDB lineage: Bacteria > Chloroflexota > Limnocylindria > Limnocylindrales > CSP1-4 > SPCO01. Next base: position 40,835 of record CAWEWE010000005.1, read on the forward strand.
GTTCATCGACGGGCTGCCGATGAATCCGGCCACGAACCGGTTGGCCGGGTGGTCGTAGAGCTGCTGCGGAGGGCCGACCTGCATCAGCAGGCCTTCGCTCATGACCGCGATCCGAGAGCCCATCGTCATCGCCTCGACCTGGTCGTGCGTGACGTAGACCACGGTCGTCTGCAGGCGCTGGTGGAGCCGGGCGATCTCGGCGCGCGTCTGCACGCGCAGCTTGGCGTCGAGGTTCGACAACGGTTCGTCCATCAGGAACACCGCCGGCTCGCGGACGATGGCGCGCCCCAGGGCGACGCGCTGGCGCTGGCCACCGGACAGTTCCTTCGGCTTTCGAGCCAGCAGCTTCTGGAGCTGGATCGTCTCGGCGGCCTCGTTGACCCGGCGCTCGATCTCGGGCTTCGGGACCTTACGCAGCTTCAGGCCGAAGGCGAGGTTCTCGCGGACCGACATGTGTGGATACAGGGCGTAGCTCTGGAAGACCATCGCGATGTCGCGGTCCTTGGGGGCGACGTCGTTGACGACGCGCTCGCCGATCCGGAGCGTCCCGCTGGAGATCTCCTCGAGCCCCGCGATCATCCGCAGGCTCGTCGTCTTGCCGCAGCCCGATGGCCCGACAAGGACCATGAACTCGCCGTCACCGATCTCGAGATCGAGGTCCTTCACGGCGTGGAAGTCGCCGTACACCTTGTTGACGCGTTCGAACGTCACCGTCGCCATGGGCGCAGCCTCCGGCCTGTTCCACCATCGCGGGTCCATGCATCCAGTCGCCGAGGCGATGTCCCGCGCGGGAGCGGGACGCGGACGGACCCCGTACGTGGCGACGCAGGGTCTCGCATCGTACGGTCGGGCGGGGTCGGGCGCAACGGTCAAGGAGAGGTGCCCCGGCTGCGCTTGGAACGCCCCATGTTCCAAGCGGCGAAGGAACCGACGAGAACCGGGGTACTTCAAGCCGTCGTTCGCCATTTGGAACCCGTAGATGTTCCAAATGGCGTCTGGGTGGGTGGAATCGCGCCCCATCTTCGTCAGTTGGAACATCGTGATGTTCCAGCCGCGCCGCTGGAACCGTGTTCGCGATGCCGTCGTACCATCGACCGACGATGGAGCACACGATCGACGTCACCCGCCGCTCGTTCCTGATCCACGCGGGCCGCGGCACGATCGCTCTGGCGGTCCTCAGCGTCGCAGGTTGTGGTCCGTCCGCCGTGGCCTCGGCACTGCCGTCGGATGGACAGCCGTCCACATCGCCTGAGCCGTCTCCTGGTGAGTCGGGGGCCGGGGCGTCAAGTCCGCCGCCGTCCGCATCGACTGGCGGCGTGGTTTGGGAGCGCGTAAACCTCGGCTTCGTGTCGGCCTACATCCTCGCCCGCGGAGGCGAAGCGGCGATCGTGGATACAGGAGTGGCGGGCAAACGCGACGCGATCGGCGATGTCCTGGCCGCGGCGGGCCTCGCCTGGAACGCGGTCGGGCACGTGATCCTCACCCACAAGCACGGCGACCATGCCGGCAGCATCGCCAGCGTCCTGCAGGCGGCCGCCGACGCGAGCGTCTATGCGGGCGAGGCCGACATCCCGGGCATCGATTCGCCCAAGCCGATCACCGCCGTCGCCGATGGCGATACGGTGTTCGGCATGCGGATCGTCGCTACGCCCGGTCACACGGCCGGCCACGTCGCCGTGCTGGACGAGGGAGCTCGCATCCTGGTCGCCGGCGATGCGCTCGGGACGGTCGGTGGCACGCTCGCCGGCTCGAACCCGTCCTTCACCGAGGATGCCGCGGCGGCCAACGCGTCGGTGGCCAAGCTGGGCGCGCTCGAATTCGACGTCCTGCTCCCCGGTCATGGCGAGCCGATCCTCGAAGGGGCATCCACCCAGGTCGCGGCGCTGGCCGCCGCCAGCTGAGGAGACGCATGCAGACCCAGCCCGCTCTCCGTGTCGCGCGCGACCGCTTCCACCTCGCCTGGGATCCGGCGATCCCGGCGATCGAGACCGTCGACGACGGCGCCGTCGTCGAGTTCGACATGCTCGACGCCTCGGGCGGCCAGCTGACCGCGAGCTCGACGGTCGATGACCTCGCGAAGCTCGACTTCGACCGCGTCGACCAGGTCAACGGGCCGATCGCGGTCCGCGGCGCCGAGCCCGGTGACACGCTCCAGATCGACTTGCTCGAGTTCGAGCCAGCCGATTGGGGCTGGACCGCGAGCATCCCCGGTTTCGGCCTGCTGGCGGATCAGTTCCCCGATCCGTACCTCCGGATCACGATGCGTGCCGGGTGCCGGCGAGCGCGCCGAGTTCCTGCCCGGGGTCCGCGTACCGATCGTCCCGTTCTGCGGCGAGGTGGGCGTGGCGCCGGAGACCGGCCCGCGGTCGACCATCCCGCCCGACCTCCACGGCGGGAACATGGACACGCGCCATCTCATCGCCGGCTCGACGCTGTTCCTGCCCGTGTTCCACGACGGCGCACGGCTGTCGATGGGCGACGGCCACGCCGCGCAGGGCGACGGCGAGGTATGCGGCACCGCCATCGAGACACCGATGCGCGCGGTCGTCCGCCTGACCGTGCGCAAGGACCTCCACCTGACCGGTCCCGAGTTCCTGAGTGCCGACGTCGAGGCGACGCCGACCGGTCGCCGCTACGCGACCGACGGCATCGGCCCGGACCTCAACGGCGCGGCACGCGATGCCGTGAGCCGGATGATCGACTGGCTCGGGCGCGAGCACGGCCTCGCCCCGATCGACGCCTATCTGCTGACGAGCGTCGCGATCGACCTACGGATCAGTGAGATCGTCGACATGCCGAACGTCGTCGTCACGGCGCACTGCCCGCTGTCGCTCTTCGATTAGGGCGTCGGCGGCCGTCGGGTGACGGCCGCCGTTTTGTCGGGTCAGGTCTCGGTCATCACGTCGCCGACCCGCTCGATGGTCGATGCGCTCCGGGATCGCAGCACGACGTATAGGAGGACGCCGGCGATCATCCAGATGGCGACTAGCGGGGGCACCACGTTGTAGGGCGACGCCAGCGGCGTCAGCGGGATGTTCAGGATCGGGATCGTCAACCCACCCAGGACTCCGAGGAATGCCGGGATCAGCAGGATCACCCCGATGATCGGGATCACAACGTGCTTCAGCACATTGAACTCCGCTCGACCTTCGCCAAGGTAGTAGCCGATAGCCGCGATGTTCACCGCGATGTACATCCCGGCGAACAGCAACCCCAGCGAGTAACCGATGAAGATGTAGGTCGTCAGCGGTCCGCCGGTCGTCACGTCCTTGAACAACAGACCTAGGCCGACCGCGAGGACGATCCCCAGGATGCCCTGGAGGTGGACCGCGTTGACGGGCGTCCGGTACGACGGGTGGACCTCGGCCAAGGCCGCCGGCAGGATCCGGGCCCTGCCCAGCGCGAAGATCGCCCTGGTCGACGCATTGGCGCCGGCGTTGGCATTGGCGAGCGAGCTGTTCAGGATCGCGAACGTGATCAGCAACGACCCGATGCCCGGCAGCACTTCGTTCGCCATGCCGCCCCACGGATCGCCCTCGTGCGCTGTTAGGAACCCGCTCATGTTTTCCGGTCCGAAGTAGACCGTCGCCGCGTAGTAGCAGAACACGTAGAAGATGCCGATCAGCAGCGCTGACCAGATGACTGCCTGGCGGATGGTCCGTTTCGGATCACGCGTTTCCTCGGCCAGCGGGGCTGCCGCCTCGAATCCAACGAAGGCGAGCAGGCAGAAGACCATGCCCTGCAGCGCTGGCAGGAGACCTTGGTCGCCGGGGATGAATACGGAGACCGTGTTGCGGGACCCGGCGTTGACGATCAGGAGCAGCGAGATCAGAAGGAAGATGCCGATCTCGATCAGGCCCAGCGCGACGCCGACGCGCGTCGAGATCGTGATGCCGCGATAGACGAGGAACCAGACGATCAGACCGCAAAGCACGGCCAACGGCAGCCAGAGGAGATCGTTGGTGTACCCGGTGATGGTCGTGATGAACGCGGCGCCAAACAACCCGAAGGACGCGTACAGAGCGGCCGGAACGATCGGCTCCGCGAGCAGGAACGCCCAGGCCATCAGCCAACCAGCGAATGAGCCAAGGCCACGGGCGACGTACGTGTACATGCCGCCGGCCGACGGCAGGTGTCGTGCGAGCTCGCCCATCGAGTAGGCGGTGAAGAGCGCAGCGACGAGCGCGAGCACGACGGCGAGTGGGGTGATGCCGGCGGCGAATGACGTCGCGGCCCCGATGGACAGCGCCGTGGCGACCGCGGGCGCCATATGGGTGATGGACTGGAACAGGACCTCGGTCAGCCCGATCGCGTTGCGCTCGAGACTGGAGTCGGTCGTGGACGCCACAGAAGACCCTCCTCTCCCTCAGCCCCCTCCGTCCCCCTCCGGGCGCCGCTACTATGCCGCCACGCCATGCAGACGGCAATGGAATCCGCGAGATCGATCGACTCGCCACGGCAGGCCGCCGATACCGTGGCCCGGCTGGCGGGACTCGGTGCCGACGCGCTGTGGGTCGTCTACCACGACTACGCCGGCCTCGGTCGGGCGAAGGCGGTGCCGAAGGGTCGGTTCGAGGAGGTCGCGCGGGACGGCGTCACCTTCGCGATGGCGAACTGGGACCTCGCGATCACCGATGAGCAGGTCCCGCACCCGGAGTTCGGGGCGGATTCCGGGGATTTCCGCGCCGTCCCCGATCCCGCGGCGCTGGTCGCACTCCCGCATCGGCCCGGCGTGGCGCAGGCGTTCGCGAACCTGACCGACGATGCCGGTGTCGCGTGGCCCGGCGATCCGCGGGCGCTCCTCGCCGCCCAGGTCGAACGCCTGGAGCAGCTCGGCGTCGCTGTGCAGGTGGCCTTCGAGGCGGAGTTCGTGCTGGTATCGGGCGCGGACCCGGCGGCGCTCCACGCCGACAGCGGGCGCATGTTCGCTGTCGAGGGGCTCGATGCGCAGTGGCCATTGGGTGCCCGCATCCTGGCCGATCTCGACGCGACCGGCATCGCCGTCCACCAGTTCGCCAAGGAGTACGGCCCGGGCCAGTTCGAGGTGAGCCTGCTGCCCACGCAGCCCCTGGCCGCCGCCGACCGGTACCTGCTCGCCCGCCAGCTCATCCGCCGCTGGCGCGGGAGGCCGGCGCGACGGCGTCGTTCATGCCGAAGCCGTACGCCGACCTGCCGGGCAACGGCCTCCACGTCCACCTCGGGCTGGCTCGTGCCGACGATCCGGGGACCGATCTGATCGCCGATGCTGACGACCCGGACCGGCTCGCCGCGACGGCCGGGCCGCCGATCGCCGGGCTGCTCGCGCACGCGGCCGGCCAGTCCGCGCTGTCCTCGCCGACACCGAACTCCTACAAGCGGCTGTTGCCGGGCTCGTGGGCGCCTGCCCATGTGTGCTGGGCGATGGGCAACCGGTCTGCGCTCGTCCGGGTGCCCGGTCGAGGGGCCGGCCGACACCTCGAGGTCCGTGGCGGGGATGCCGCGATGAACCCGTACCTCCACCTGGCCGGCCTGCTCGCCGCGATCGCCGACGGCGTGGAACGGGAGCTGGAGCTCCCGGCCGAGGCACGCGTCGACGTCGGCCACCTGAGCGACGACGACGCGCAGGACGCCGGGTTCGCGCGACTGCCGGGCGACCTCGCGGCGGCCCTGGATGCGTTCGAGGCCGACGACGTGTTGGGGGCGGCCGTCGGATCGATCGTCGCGCGGCACTATGTCGATGTGAAGCGGTTCGAGTGGGCGATGTACCTGGAACGTTCCGGGATGGACGCGGCGTCGACCGAGGTTTCCGACTGGGAACGCGACACCTACTTCGGATGTCTGTAGCGCCACCGTTCGCGGTCGATCGCCGGCGTGCGCCACCACGGGGCGAGCCCGCACGCCGCGTGGTCGAGGCGATCTTCCCGGACGCGGATGTCGCGTATGTCCATGGCTGGGCCGCGATCGCCGATGCGTTCGATCGGCTCGAGGACCAACGGCCGGCGACCTGCGGCGCGTATGCGACGTCGTACCTGCTGGCGCCCCTCGGCTATCGGACCGCGGATGGCGTCGACACCACGCGCGAGGACTACCTGGCCTACCTCGCCGGCACGGTGATCGAGCAGGACGAGCTCGACGACGTCGGCCGCGTGAAGGCGGCCGCCGAGGCGGCCGGGTTGTCCGACAGCGAGGCGATCGAGCGCTTTCCGCGGACCTGGTACGGCTGGCCGCTGCGCTCCTCCGACGACGATGCGATCACCGGCACCAGCCCCACCGGCACGGCGCGGGCCATCGCCCTCGGATCGGGTGGCGAGCTGGTCACGCTGCCCGTCCCGGCGCGTGACCGTGCGGGCGGCGAGATTCTGACGCCGGGGCGCTTCGACGCGCTGCTCGACCTGATCGAGACGCATCTCGACGACTGGCAGGTCCATCCCATCGCGAACCTCGAGGTCGATCAGCTCCTGGACGCGACGAGTGACGCGTACGACGCTGAAGCGCTCGCCTCCGCGGACCCTGCGTCGACGATCCCGCGTGAACGGTGGGGTGTCGGGCATTTCGTCGGGATCGGCGCGTTCTGGCGAGACGGTGCCAGCCGGCGTTGGGTCCTGCTGCTCGACACGTACAAGGCGCGCGGGTTCAGCGGCTACGTCCCGATGCCGGCCGAGTCGCTTCGTCGGGCGGTCGTGCGCGAGGACGGGCGGACGGGCGGCCTGCTGCTCGTGCTCCCCCGAGCCGCACTGGACGCCGCCGGCAAGGCTTTCGCAGACCTCGGCCTCGAGATCAGGATATGGGGCAACGGCAGCCTTGAACCCGAGGGCTGGGAGTGGTCACTCGGCCGTTGACGCGAGTGGGCTTGGGGTGGCCTATGGGGCTCGAACCCATAACCTTCGGAGCCACAATCCGATGCTCTGCCGATTGAGCTAAGGCCACCACGTGCCCGGGGCAGCGCCGGCTGGCGCCATCAGGCCACGGGGCGAACGGGAGTGTAGCGGAAACACGCGATGGGATCGCCCGGGCGTATCGGCGGGTCGAACCTCGTCGAGCCGCGACGGCGTTGCCAGCCGGGATCTATGTCCCCGCCAGTACCGGACAGAGCGGCTCCAGGTGGCCACGAAGCTCGCCTGTGACCAGATTCACACGCCCGGAGAAGTCATTCAGGCCAGGTTCGAACCCGACCGGTCCTCCGACGCGACCCGAAGCATATGACTCACCTGTCTTGAGGAACGTGTGGAACGGCCCGGAGATCTTGATCGTGACCGTGACGCCGTTCGAGGGATTCGTCATCGTTGCCACGAGTCTCCCAGTGATGATCTGCTTCACCGGCTCCCCGGCGCTGTCGAAGAAAGTCGTGATGAACTCTTGCTGTACCGGGAACGTCACGACGACGAGGAAGCCGCAGCTCGTGTCCTCGATGACATCGGGCAATACGAACGGCTCGCGCACCGGCTCATTCGCCAGGGCTGGGCTCGCCATTGTCAGAACCGTCACGAGGCACAACGTCGCAGAGAGCCAGAGGCGTCGCATCGCCAGTCCTCCTTGTCGGGTCGACCTGTGCGCCCCACAACGGCCGAGGCAACCCGGACATCGACCGTCTGCATCGAGTCCCCGATCCGGTGCCCAGCATATGCCGCCCCAGTCGCAGGGCAAGCCCTCCGGTGCCGATCGGCACCACAAGGCGCACTGCCGGGTGCGTGTCAAGACGACCATGCCCCCGACCGTTTCGACCTCCCAGGTCGGGGCGGGCAGGTGTAGAGTGCGGCTCCCTCCTCTCGCGCGATCCGAGGTGGTCTGATGGCCAAGAAGCCGACGTCGACCGATCGCAAGGCCAGACATGGCGCAAAAGCTCGCCACGACCGGACGAACGGGACCGGCGATGGGCGTGCGGCTGCCGATGCGTCGGTGGCGCTCCTCGACGAGCCGCCTGAACGAGCGGCGAAGTCCTTGTCGAACAAGGACTACCTAGCTGAGCTCGCGCGGCTGCAGATCGAGCTCGTCAAGTTGCAGGAATGGATCCGCCACAAGGGCCTCAAGGTCGTCGTGCTCTTCGAGGGTCGCGACGCGGCCGGCAAGGGTGGCGCGATCAAGCGCATCACCGAGAGCATGAGCCCGCGTGTCGCCCGGGTCGTCGCGCTGCCGGCGCCGACCGAGCGCGAGAAGACCGAGTGGTACTTCCAACGCTACGTCGCGCACCTGCCGGCGGCCGGCGAGATGGTCCTGTTCGATCGCTCCTGGTACAACCGTGCCGGCGTCGAGCGCGTGATGGGCTTCTGCACCGAGAAGGAATATCGCGAGTTCATGCGCTCGACCCCGGAGTTCGAGCGGATGCTGGTCCGATCCGGCATCAAGCTGATCAAGTACTGGTTCTCGGTCAGTGATGCGGAGCAGGAACGCCGGTTCCGGCAGCGGATCGAGGATCCTACGCGCCGCTGGAAGCTGAGCCCGATGGACCTCGAGTCACGATCCAAATGGGTCGAGTACTCACGCGCCAAGGATGAGATGTTTCGCTACACCGACATCACACAGGCCCCCTGGTTCGTCGTGAACTCGGACAACAAGAAGCGCGCGCGGCTCAACGTCATGAGCCATCTGCTCAGCCAGATTTCGTACAGGGACCTGACCCCGCCGCCGATCAAGCTGCCGCGACGCCAGAAGGACGACGGGTACGTCCGCCCGCCGCTCGCCGACCAGAAGTTCGTCCCCGAGCTGTTCTAGGGCTCGGTCTTCCCTAGACCGGTTCTTCCTGGAAGACCACGTCCCGTTTGCGGCGGATCGCCGGAAGCAATGCGAGCGCCAGTGCGACGGCTGCCACGATCAGCAGGGCGAGTGAGACCGGCCGGGTCAGGAATGTCGTCGGGTCACCGTGCGAGATGATCAGTGCGCGGCGCATGTGGTTCTCCAGGAGCGGTCCCAGGACGAACCCGAGCAGGAGCGGTGCCGGTTCTCCGCCGAGCTTGATGAGGACATAGCCCAGGAGGCCGAAGAATGCGATCGCGTAGATGTCGAACACGTTCTGGTTGATCGAGTACGTCCCGATGCACGCGAACGCCACGATCGCCGGGAACAGCACGCGGTAGGGGACTTTCAGTAGGCGGACCCAGATGCCGATCAGGGGCAGATTGAGCAGGACGAGGATCAGATTCCCGATCCACATCGAGACGACGAGGCCCCAAAACAGCGCAGGCTCGTCCTCGATGACCTGTGGGCCGGGCGTGATGCCCTGGATGATGAACGCACCGACCATCAGCGCCATCACGGGGTGGGCGGGTAGCCCGAGTGTCAGCAAAGGGATGAACGACGTCTGCGCCGCCGCGTTGTTCGCGGCCTCGGGGCCGGCGACACCTTCGATCGCGCCATGGCCGAAGGTCTTCGGTTCCTTCGACACACGCTTTTCGACGCTGTAGGACGCGAAGGAGGCGAGCACGTGGCCCGCGCCCGGGAGGACTCCGAGCGCCGACCCGAGGGCCGTGCCGCGCAGGATGGGCGCGACGATGCGGCCAAGATCGGCCCGTGACGGGAGCAGGTTCGAGACGGAGCGCACGATGACGTCGCGGCCGCGTTCGACCTCGAGGTTGCGCAGGATCTCGGCGATCCCGAACATGCCGACCGCGACCGACACGAAGCTGATGCCGCCGTACAGCTCGCGGTTTCCGAACGTGAAGCGTGGGGTGGCCGTGTAGAGGTCCTGACCGACGGTCCCGAACAGGAGCCCGAGCAGGATCATCGCCAGGGCCTTGATCGTCGAGCCGCGGGCCAACGTGGTGGACGCGATCAGCCCGAGGACGACGAGCGAGAAGAACTCGGCTGAGCCGAAGCCGAGTGCGATGCTCGCGAGTGCGGGGGCGAACAGGACCAGGACGAGCGTGCCGATCGTGCCCGCGAAGAACGATCCGATCGCCGCCGCGGCGAGCGCGGGGCCGGCGCGGCCCTGTCGTGCCATCTCGTGGCCGTCGATGGCGGTCACCGCGGACGATGTCTCGCCCGGCATGTTGATGAGGATCGCTGTGGTCGACCCGCCGTACTGGGCGCCGTAGTAGATGCCGGCGAGCATGATCAACGACGTCACGGGTTCGAACGTGAAGGTGATCGGCAGGAGCATCGCGATGGTCGCGGTAGGACCGATCCCGGGGAGGACGCCGACGAGCGTCCCGAGGAATACGCCGACGAAACACCAGAGCAGGTTTTCCGGGCTGAGGGCCGTGGTCAGCCCGAGGGCGAGGTTCTCGAGGAGATCCATCGTCGTGCCCTAGATCGGGATCCACGGGCCGACGAGCGGCACCCGAACGCTCAGGGCGACCACGAAGATCGCTACGCTCAGTACCGTCAAACCGACCGCCAGCAGCACCGCCAAGGGAAGCCTGGTCTCCCGGCTCGCGAGCGATGCCAGCAGCGAGGTCACGAAGATGGTCGGGACGAGGCCGAGACCGCGCACCGTCAGCCCGAACACGAGGATGGCCCCGAGGATCAGGCCGGCGGCCCGCCACGGCGGCGCGGTGATCGCTTCGTCATCCGGCTCGGACGACCGTGTCACGGCGATCAGCACGCCCAGGATCGCGAGCAGGACGCCGACGATCAGTGGGAAGAAACCCGGCCCCATGCGCACGGGATCGCCGATGTCGTAGGCCAACGCGCCGACCGCGAACGCCAGGCCGAAGCCGACGAAGGTCAGCCCGGCAAGGATGTCCTTCGCGGACCGCTGCATGGGCACTCTCACGGCAACTCGCCTCGCGCGGCTGCCGCCGATACTAGGGCCGGACGACGGGCGTCGCCCGGCCCGAACGCGCTACTACTTGGCGGCGTCAGCTCCCGGCGCCGGCGAGCAGAGGCTTCCAGACGTCGATCTGCTCCTGGAGCTTGGCTGTGTGCGCCTCCGGGGTGGCCTGATCGGCGGCGACCGGCGTGGTCCCGAGCTCGGCGAACTTGGAGACCACGTTGGCGTCGGTCAATGCCCCCTGGAGGGCCTGCGTCAGCGTCGCAACGACCTCGTCCGGCGTCTCGGCCGGCACATACAGCCCGTGCCACACCCTGACCTGGACGTCCGGCAGACCGCCCTCGGTCGTGGTCGGCACGTCGGGCAACGCGTCGATCCGCTCAGGGCTGGTGATCGCGTACGCCTTGATGCTGCCAGCCTTGATCTGTGTCGTCGTGTTGGTGGTCTGGTCGCACATGAAATGGACCTGGTTGCCGAGCAGGTCGTCCATCGCGGGACCAGTGCCCTCGTACTCGACTTCGGTCACGTCCGCGCCGACGGCCTGCTCGATGAGCAGTCCGCACAGGTGGGACGCCGCGCCGATGCCCGCATTGGCGTAGTTGACCGTCCCCGCGTTGGCCTTGAGGTGGTCGACAAGCTCCTGCAGGGTGTTTGGCGCGAACTCGGTGCCGCCGACGATGGTCATCGGCACCTCGGTCACAAGGCCGATGGTCTTGAACGACGTCAACGGGTCGTACGGCAGATCCGGATAGAGCGACGGCGCCGTCGACATGCCGATGTGGTGCATCAGCACGGTGTAGCCGTCCGGATCCGCCTCCGCGACCTGTCCAGCCGCCACTGTGCCACCCGCGCCTGCGACGTTGGTGACGACGATCTGCTGGCCCAGGGTCGCGCTCATCGGCTCTGCGACCAGCCGCGTCACCGTGTCGGTCGGGCCACCGGCGGCGAACGGGACCACGAACGTGATCGGGCCCGTCGGCTCCCAGGCTGCCAGGCTCGCCGAGGCGCTGGGTGAAGCGGCATCGGCGCTCGCGGAGGCCGCGGGCGCGCTCGTGGCGGGTGCCGCGGGGGAGCCTGAGCCGGTACCGCACGCGCCAGCGATCAGCGCGATCGTTGCGAGCCCTGCGATCGATCGAAGCCGGCGTCGAGGTGCCGGACTGGAAGGTTGGATGTCTGCGAACGACACGACCGTGGTCATGGTTCACCTCCATATGGCGAGGCCGCCACTCCTCCTGACCTGGGTCGAGCCTACCATCCAAGGCTTCGCCGAAGCCTTTCGACTTCCTTACGGATCGGGCCACGACGAACGACGACCGCGCCGTCCGGCGCGGTCGTCAGGTTCCGTTGTCGGGGCGGCTCGATGGCCGCCGCCGTCACTCCGAGTCGGGTCGGTTCTCCGAGCCGGCGTGCGTCGGCGCCGTCCACGGTGCGACGGACCGCAGGAGGCGGACCGCGGCGCTGGTGTGGTCGATCGTCGCGGCGACATGCTCACGATCCGGCTCGGGCTCCGGCGTCGGGGAGGGCCAGGTCTGGTCGGCCGTCGCCGCTGGATCCATGACCGGTACCGGCTCGGTGGTCGTGCCGGACGCTTCGTCGGTGACGGTGGCTGCGGGCGACTCGATCGCCGTCATCCCGTCGCCCTCGCCGGTGCCGTTCGTCGCGTCGACGTCCGCCGTCGGCAGAACGAACGCCGCCGCCGGCGACTCGGCGTCGGCGACCACGTCGGCGGGCTCGACCGGCGGATCGTTCGGACTGTCGTCGATGACGACGGCCTCCGCGACGGCTGCGGTCTCGGCCGCAGCCTCGGTCGCGACCGCGGCCTGGCGTCCGGCTCGGCCGGCTGCTCCGGCTCGGCCGGCTGCTCCGGCTCGACGAACATCGCAACGGCGCTGGCCCTGGCCGTGGCACGGACCTGGTCGAGATCGGGCCCCGCCGGCAGTGCCTCGGCGCGGGCCACGATGGCGGCCGGGTCGCCTGCCTCGGAAAGCTCAGCGAAGAATCGATCGAGCGTCGTGCCGTAGTCGGCCACGGCCGCGTCGACGCCTTCGATCTCCTTCTCGATGATCGCATCGTGCTGCCTGAGGTAGTCGTCGAGGCTGGAGCGGCGGTCGGCGATCCGCTGGTCCGCTTCGGAGCGGACGCGATCCACCTCGCTCTTCGCCCATTCCTCGATGTGGTCGACGTCTTCCTCGGCGAGCCGCTTCAGCTCCTCGGTCTCGATCGCGGCGCGTGCGCGGACCTTGTCGATGTGCGCGGCCGCGTCGTCGGCGACACGGGCCGCGATCGTCTCGCGCTCACGCTCGGCGGTGGCGCGCATCGCGTTGGCAAGCTCGGACAGGAAACCTGGCCGTAGCCCGCCGCTGTCGATGCGGTGCGGCTGCTCGGCGGTAGGCGGATCGGCCTCGGTCACCCCGGGCGATTCCGTCGTCCCGACCACCGACGTGCCATTGACATGACTCGCTTCCGGGATCATCGGATCGTCGTTCTGGTCCATTCGTCCTGCCTCGTGGGCAGACGAACGTACCGCGTCGTCAACGGTTTTGGCAACACCCACCTGGTGTTGTGGCGTCTGGTGTGGTGCAGCGGGGAACCGCCCATCAGGCGAACCGGCCGTGACATCATGCCGGCATGGTCCTCGATCCACGGGCGGGACAGCCCGCCGACCCGGCCACGCTGGTCGATGTCGACGCGCTGATCGCGGCCTACCACGACCGGCGACCCGACCCGTCGGACCCCGCCCAGCGGGTGGCCTTCGGCACCTCCGGCCACCGCGGTTCGTCGTTGCGTGGCTCGTTCAACGAGGCCCACATCCTGGCCACCACCGAGGCGATCTGTCGTTATCGCGTGCAGCGCGGCTACAGCGGGCCGTTGTTCATCGGCCGCGACACGCACGCGCTGTCGGCGCCGGCGACACGGACCGCGCTGTCCGTGCTGGTCGCCCGCAACGTGGAGACCCGCGTCGATGCGGCGGACGGGTTCACGCCGACGCCCGCCGTGTCGCACGCCATCCTCGTCGCGAACCGGCCCAAGGACAGCTGGCGCCACCTGGCCGACGGGATCGTGGTCACGCCGTCCCACAACCCGCCGGACGACGGCGGTTTCAAGTACAACCCGCCCAACGGCGGGCCGGCCGACACCGAGGTCACGAGCTGGATCCAGGACGAGGCGAACCGGATCCTCGAGTCGCCAGGCTCCGAGGGTCTCGATGGGATCGCCCGCGCGTCCGACCACGAGATCGATCGGGCGGTGACGCCGTACGACTTCCTCGGGCAGTACGTCGACGACCTGGGCGCCGTGATCGACATGGACGCGATCCGCGGATCCGGGCTGCGCATCGGCGTCGACCCGATGGGTGGCGCTTCGGTCGCCTATTGGGGCGCCATCCGCGACCGGTACGGGCTCGACCTGACGGTCACCAACGAGACCATCGATCCGACCTTCGGGTTCATGACGCTCGACTGGGACGGCAAGATCCGGATGGACCCGTCGTCGCCGCACGCGATGGCGCGGCTGGTCGGGCTTCGTGATCGGTTCGATATCGCGCTTGGCAATGACGCCGATGCCGATCGCCACGGGGTCGTCACCCCGGCGCGGGGTCTGCTCAACCCGAACCACGTGCTGAGCGCGGCGATCGCGTACCTGTTCGGTGGGGCGCGTGCGTGGGGAGCGGATGTCGGCGTCGGCAAGACGATCGTCTCGTCGTCGATGATCGACCGCGTCGTGGGCGACCTCGGCCGGCGCCTGTTCGAGGTACCGGTCGGGTTCAAATGGTTCGTCGATGGGCTGGTCGATGGGTCGCTGGGGTTCGGCGGCGAGGAGAGCGCCGGCGCCTCGTTCCTGCGACGCGACGGCACCGTCTGGACGACAGACAAGGACGGGATCATCGCGGACCTGCTCGCGTGCGAGCTGACCGCCAGGGCCGGCCACGATCCGGGCGAGGCGTATGCGGGTCTCACCGAACGCTTCGGCGCGCCGGTCTACCGGCGCATCGACCAGCGGGCGACGCCGGCCCAGAAGGCCGCGCTCGGCCGGCTGGCACCGACCGACGTGACCGCGACCGAGCTGGCGGGCGATCCCATCACCGCCATCCTCACGAGTGCGCCGGGCAACGGCGCCCCCATCGGCGGGCTGAAGGTCTCGACCGACTTCGGCTGGTTCGCCGCACGGCCGTCCGGCACCGAGGACGTCGCCAAGGTCTACGCGGAGAGCTTCCGGGGCGACGACCATCTGGCGCGGTTGCTCGAGGAGGCGCAGGCCCTGGTCGCTGCCGTCGCGGGGTCCTAGCGGCCGAACAGCGGGATGCGGGCGCCGGTCGAACGGCTCCAGCCCAAACAAAGCCGCGGTGAACATGAAGTTCGAGCATGAGCGCCACCTTCCGGTTGGCGCCAGCCCCCAGAACCGGCCGTAGGTGCGCCCCACGCTGCGTTCTGCATGATCGACGGGCCATTAGGGCCCTCCGGAACTCGCTCGATGGTGGGAAGGATGTGGTCATGCGCGTCGTGCATTGTCGCTAGATGACTAGCGGCCGAACAGCGGGATGCGCGCGCCGGTGATCGCGGCCGCGTCGTCGGACGCGAGGAAGCGGAAGACGGCAGCGATCTCCTCGGGCGTGGTCCATGACGTCTTCTTGGGGTCGGTCGTCCGCTCCCTCGCCTCGTCGATCGCCTTGACGATTACGAGGTTCACGGTCACGCCAGTGTCGGCCGTCTCGCGCGCGAGCGTGCCCAGCAGCGACTCCTCGGCCGACTTGCCGATCGCGTAGGGCGCCAGCTTCGGAGCCGGCTCGGCGGCGGGCGGCGCGGAGACCGCCATCACCCGACCCCAGCCGCGCTCGACCATGCCGGGCACCACGGCCTGCGCGACATGCAGGGTCGTCCACAGGTGCTGGTCGAGCATCTCCGCCACGTCGGCGGGATCGAGCTCGGCGACAGGCGTCCCGCCGGACCAGCCGCCGACGAGGTGGACCAGGACGTCGATGCGGCCCAGGGCGGCTTCCGTCGCGGTCAATGCGTCCCGGGTGGCGTCACGGTCACGCAGATCGACCAGGACGGGCATCCAGCGATCGGCGTCGAGGCCGAGATCGGTGGCCAGGTCGCGCAAGGGGGCTTCTTCGGTGCCGGCCAATGCGAGGCGGGCGCCCGCATCGGCGAAGGTTCGCGCCGTGACGCGGCCGAGCTCACCGGTCGCGCCGGTGATGAGCACCACTCGATCGGTCGTCGAGGCCACGTTCTGAAGTCTGCCACCGTCCCTGGGCTGTGGGCGCCGGAGCCAGGACGCGCGCACTCCGCTCCGCATCCGAGCGCTTGATCGCGGCCATCGGTCGCGTTTGGAACGTGACATGTTACGAACGGGGGCTGAGCGGCCGAAGAGCGAGTCAACTTGCCCGCCCAGTCGTGGTATGGAACATGTGCAGGTTCCAAACGACGAAGGAGAGGCCGATCAAGGCGATCTCCTTCGTCGGACGTAACGCGTGATGTTCCACCGCGCGGCAATGGTGCCGTTGCGGGATCTCGTGACGGCAGGGTCCGGGTCGGGTTCCTGTCGGGTGTCGCTAACGGGCTGCGTGGAGCCCGATCAGGCTCGGTGCGCTTCGCTGTCCTTCGCCTGCGGGGTTTCGGAGGCTGCCGACCACGGCACGAGCGCGCGGAAGAAGCGGAACGCGCCGCTCGGTTGGGCGTTCGTCTCGGTCGCCTCTTCGTCCTCGGGTACCTGGAGCGGGTCCACGGGCAGCGGCGGATCGGCGGCCCGTCCGTTGGCCTCGGGATCCATCACCGCGACCGGGGCCTCGACGGGCGCTTCCGGGGTCTCGACGGGCGCTTCCGGCGCCGGCGCGGCGGTCGCGGGCACGTCGGGCTCAGCGGACGCCACGGCCTCGCCGGCCGCCACGACGTCATCGAGCTGGGCCGCAACCACGTCATCCACGTCGGGCGATCGATCGTCGGCCCAATCGTACGCCGCCACCGCACGGGCCCGGGCCTGGGCACGGACCTCATCGAGGTCGGGTGGTGTCGGGACCGAGTCGGCGCGGCGGGCGATCTCGCCCGGGTCACCCGTGACGATGAGGCTCTCGACGAAGTGCGCCAGGGTCGCTGAGTAGTCGGCGACCGCGGACTCGAGACACGCGATCTCGGTGTCGATGATCGCATCGTGTCGCACCAGGTACGAGGCCATGTCCGCCCGCCGCTCCTTGGCCCGGCGTCCGGCCTCACGGCGGATCCGCTTGATCTCCCTGGCGGCCCAGTCCCCGATCGCCCGGACGTCGTCGTCGGCCAACCGGTGGAATTCGGCGGCTTCGATCGCCGCGCGCGCCCGAGCCTTCTCGACATGGTCCTTCGCGTCGGCCGCGACCATCTCGTCGATGCGGACGCGTTCGCGCACGAGCGCCCCGTGCATCGCGTGTGCCAATCCTGCGAGGAGTGGCGGAGTCGGCCCCGCGGGCGCTTGTCCCTCGGCCGTCCCAGCCTCTCCGGAAGCGATGTGGTCCATTCGGGCTACCCCCAAGGTCGCCGAACGTACTGCCCCCTCGGGCCGATGGCAACAGGCCATGAACGAATGCGGTGCGCGCCGGAACCGACCCTGAACGGCCATCGCGGTACCTCGGTGCGCACCGGATGGGACCTTCGCGCGACAGACCCGACCGTACCCGCCGCCTACGGTGAGGACCACACCGCAACCCTCGCCGCCGCCCCAGCGACGGCCGCACGAGAGACCCACCGAGCGCATGCCCCACCGACCACGCCGTCCCGGCCTCCATCCGATCTCGCTGGCGGTCGCCGTCGCGCTCACCTCGCTCGTCGGGCTGGCGTCGGCGGGCCCCGCCAGCGCCTGGGACGGCGGGTCCTATAGCTCGTCGTCCGAACGCGCCCTCGTGACGCTGACCAACCGGAGCCGCGCCGCCGCGGGCCTGCGCGCGCTCAAGGTCGACAGTGCGCTGACCTCCGTGGCGCGCTGGCGCAGTAAGGACATGATCCGGCGTGACTACTTCAGTCACGACATCCCCGGCTACGGCAACGTCTTCAAGAAGCTCGATTCGAAGGGCTACTGCTACCGGCTCGCCGGCGAGAACATCGGCTGGAACACGTACCCCGACGCGGACGCCACGGCCGCGATCCACAACATGTTCATGGACTCGTCCGGGCATCGGAAGAACATCCTCGGCCGGTCGTGGGACGCCATCGGCGTCGGCGCCTACAAGGGCTCGGACGGCAAGAAGATGTGGACCGTCCTGTTCGCCGACAAATGCGGCTCGTCCGCGCCCAAGGCGACCGCCAAGCCCGCCCCGAAGGCGACCCCGAAGCCAAAGCCCAAGCCGACGCCCAAACCGACCCCGAAACCGACGCCCGAGCCCACGCCGACGCCGACCCCCACGCCGGCACCGACCGCGCCGCCCGACGGCTTCCACCGACCGACGGACGATGGCAACGGCGGCGGTGATGGCGGTGCGCCCGGCGATGGGCCGCCGCCCGGACAGGCCACCACCGGGACCGGCCTGCGCGTCCTGGCGGGTCCCGGCCCGGGCGGCCTCGTCGAGGCGATCGTCGGGGACGTGACGAGCCCCTTCTTCGGCACCTGACGCTCGAGCGGGTACTAGCACGATGCGGACCTTCGGGCGACTGCCCCTGACCACACCGCACCGCTACGGTGCCCTCCGGACCCGACCACCCAACGAGGGACACATGACCGCGCTGCTCACCCGCCTGCTCGATGCCCCCGACAACGACAGCCGCGACGGGATCATCCTCGAGGCGCGCGACCTGACCAAGGCCTATCCCCTGGGCGAGACGACCGTGCACGCGCTGCGCGGCGTGTCGCTGACCGTCGGTGCCGGCGAGTTCGTCGCGCTGATGGGGCCGTCGGGCAGTGGCAAGAGCACGCTCCTCCAGCTGCTCGGCGGGCTCGACCGGCCGACGACCGGCGAGGTCGTCCTCGAGGGCGAGATCATCAGCGAGCTGTCCGACGATCGCGCCACGCGGCTGCGCCGGGACCGGACCGGCTTCGTGTTCCAGTCGTTCAACCTGATCCCATTGCTCGACGTGACCGAGAACGTCGCGCTGCCGTTCACGATCTCCGGGCTCGACCCCGCCCGCGGCGAGCTCGCTGCGCGGATCGCCGAGGTCATCGCGCTGGTCGACCTGGCGGGCAAGGAGCATCACAAGCCCGATCAGCTGTCGGCCGGTGAGCAGCAACGGGTCGCCGTGGCCCGGGCACTCGTCACGCGGCCGGCGCTGCTGTTCGCCGACGAGCCGACCGGCAACCTCGACTACACCACCGGGACGGAGATCCTCGACGCCCTCTGGCGATCGTGCCAGGAGCGCCACCAGACCGTGGTCCTCGTGACGCACGACTCGAAGGCGGCCGCCTACGCCGACCGCGTGCATGTCATCGGCGACGGCCGGATCCTCGACACGATCGAGCTCGGCCGGCGCGCCGACCACGACGCCACGGCGCTGATCGCCCGGCTCGCCAGCCTCGGGCTCTGAGCCGGATGCGCGGTCTCCACGGTCTCGCGTGGCGGGGCCTGCGCGCACGGCCCTTGCGTACGTCGCTCACGACGATCGGCGTCGCCCTCGGCGTCGCCGTCCTGTATGCCGGGCTCGCCACCAACGCGGGGATCGGCGCGGCGGTCGATCGGGCGGTCGCGACGATGGTCGGCCGGGCCGAGCTGCGCGTCGCCGCATTCGGAGAGGCCGGCCTGTCCGACACGACCCTCGCGACGATCGAGGCGACACCCGGCGTCGAGGTCGTGGCCCCCTCGTTCGAGCGGCGGACCTATCTCGGGACCGGGTTGCTCGGTCCGGGACCGTTGCCGGCCCCGGTCACCCTCGTCGGCATCGATCCGGACCGCGAGCCGCGGATCCACGACCTGACGCTGTCGTCGGGCAGCGACCTGGCGGCCGGGGCGGAACCCGACGCGCTCGTCTCCGCCACGCTGGCCGCCGAGGACGGCCTGTCGGTCGGCTCGAGGGTCGGCCTCCAGGGCATCGACGCGCCCGTGTACCTGCGGGTCGTCGGCGTGCTCGCAGACGACGGTCCCTGGGCAGGCGCCACGGGACGCGCCGTCATCACCCGCTTGCCGATCGCGCCAGTCGGTCTTCGGAGCGGACGGGCTGACCAGGGTCGATCTGGGTCTGGCCGATGGCGTGGACCGAGCCACGGTCATCGACGCACTCCAACGGACGCTCCTGTCCGAGCCATATGTCGTCTCATCGCCCAGCGACCTCGCGGCGGCGATGGAGGCGTCGACCGGCGACTTCGCGGCCACGACCGCGCTGATCGCCGCGATCGCCCTGTTTGCGGGCGCGTTCCTCATCTTCAACACGCTGTCGATGACGGTCGTGGAGCGGGTCCGCGAGCTCGGGCTGCTCCGGGCGGCGGGCGCCACGCGCGGCCAGCTCACGACCTACATCCTCGTCCAGGCATCGGTCATCGGCGTCGTCGGTGCCGCGCTCGGGATCGTCGCCGGTGGCGCGCTGGCTGCGGGCATCGCGGCGTGGATGGACACCGTGGGGTCGGTGCGGCTCACGTCCCCGGTCGTTCGACTCTCGGATGCCGTCATCGCGCTGGCCATCGGCGTCGGCGTGACGCTCGCCGCGGCGATCGAGCCGGCACGCCGCGCCGGTCGCGTCGCGCCGGTCGAAGCCCTCAAGGCGCGGCTAGACCTGCCCTCGGCCCGCCGTGCGCGGCTGCGCTGGCTGGTGGCGGTATTCGGGACCGTCGGGCTCCTCGGGCTGCTGATCTGGCCGCGTGCGGCCGGCGAGGCGGCGTTGCTGCGCTCGCTCATCGTGTACGCGGTGCTGCTCGCCGTCGCCTTGCTGGTCCCGCTGGCGCTGCCGGTCCTGGCGCGGCTGGCCGGGACGCCGTTCATCGTCGTGTCCCGTCTCGAGGAGCGCCTCGCGCGCGCGTCCGTGCTGCGTGACCGAGCCCGCGCAGCCCTGACGGTGGGTGCCCTGACCGTCGGCCTCGCGATGATCGTCGCGCTGGGCGGCGTGGGACAGCACGCCCGCGCGGCCGCGGGCGCCTGGATCGCCGATGTCGTGCCGGGCGACCTGATCGTCACCTCGATCTTCCCGCGGGGCCTGGACGAGGGGCTCGACGACACGCTCGGCTCGCTCGCCGGCGTGCGCTCGGTCAGCCCGATCGCGACGTTCGACCTGGCGGTCCGCGGGCGGCGCATCGACGGCGCGGCGATGGTCGGCGCCGACCTGGCCGCCGATGGCCGCCTGCAGCTCATCGACGGTGACCGGGCGACCGCGCTTGCGGCGCTCGATACCGGCGGGTCGGTGATCGTGCCGTCCGGTGTCGCGGCGCGTGACGGGCTCCGCATCGGCACGCCGATCGTGGTCGCGGCCGTCGACGGCTCGGCGATGAACCTGCGCGTCGTCGGGGTGGCGGCACGCACCTTGCCGGGGCCCTCGGGCGAGTCATTGCTCGTCGGCTGGGCGGACGCGGATCGTCTCGGGATCGAGGGCGCCGACGCGTTCGCGGTCCGCTTCGTCGAGGACGTGTCCGCGGTCGATCGCGCGGCGCTCGCCGACGAGGCGCGCACGCTCGCGCTTGATCCCGTGCCCCTCGATCGGATCCAGGGCGCGATCGGGGAAGCGCTCGACCGGGTCTTCGGCCTGTTCGACGCCCTGTCGCTGGTGGCCGTCGTGGTCGCGTCGCTCGGGATCGTCAACACCCTGACCATGAACGTCCTCGAGCGCGTCCGGGAGATCGGCGTGCTGCGCGCGGCGGGGATGACGCGCCGCCAAGTGTGGCGGTCGGTCGTCGTCGAAGCCGGGATCACCGGGTTGGTCGGGGCGATGTGCGGCGTCGTGGCGGGCGTCGTGGTCGGCGGCCTGATGGTGGTGCTCTCGGGTGGTCACTGGGACGCGGCGGCCGGCATCCCCTGGCTGGCGGTCGGTGCCGCCTTCGTGTTGGGGGTCGTCCTGGCGATGCTCGCGGCGGCGTATCCCGCGCGACTGGCCAGCGGCATCTCGATCGTCCGCGCGGTGGGCTACGAGTAGCGTTTCTGCCTTCTAGGCCCCGAATCGTGGTGCTAGACTCGGCGCCTCGGTCGTCCCCCCAGAACGACCTCGCCACGGGAGCATCGCTTGACGATCGCCATCCCGCGACTCGACCGAAGCACGGCCGAGCAGCGCGGTATCACCCTGGCAGATTTCCTCGTCCCGATCCGCGTTGGTGAGCGAACCCCCACCTGGATCCGTCACGTCGCCCTCGTCATCGCGGGCGCGCTGATCGTGGCGCTGTCGGCCCAGGTCGTCATCCCGACCGAGCCGGTGCCGTTCACCGGCCAGACCTTCGGTGTCCTGACCGTCGGCGCCGCGCTGGGCTTCCGCCGAGCTGCGCTCGCCCTGCTCGTCTATCTCGCGCTGGGTGCCGCGGGTCTGTCGGTCTTCGCCGAAGGCGGCTCGGGCGTCGACCAGATCGTCGGTCGGACGGGCGGCTATCTCGTCGGCTTCGTGGTCGCGGCCGCGATCGTCGGTCGCCTCGCCGAGCTCGGCTGGGACCGGCACATCGCCGGGTCGCTGGCGGCGATGGCCATCGGCACGGCAGTGATCTACGCGATCGGCGTGCCCTGGCTCAAGGTGGCGACCGGCATCCCGTGGGAGGACGCGGTGGCCGGCGGCATGACGAAGTTCCTCATCTGGGACGCGGCCAAACTAGCTATCGCGGCGGGCATCTTCCCGGTCGCCTGGTGGATCATCGGCCGCCGGCCGGAGGATCGCTGACCGCCGCCTGCAGCGAGCGATACGAGTCGCGCAGCAGCCGCGCGACCTCCGGCCAGTACGCGCGCCCGGCCCCGGTCGGACCGTCCGGATCGCTGTCCGCGCCGCGGTCGCGCACCTCGGCGGCGTCGCCACGCAAGCGACCGGCCTCCGCCACGGCACCCGGTGGGACGTTATAGATCGCTGCGTACAGCTCGGTGATGGCGTCGCCTGCGGCGCTGCCCGCCGCCAGCCCGATCTCGCGCCGCACCACCCACCAGCGCAGTTCCCGACGCGCTACCTCGTCCGCGTCGACGTCGTCGGGCAGGCCGAGCAGCCGGTAGGCCCTGCCGATGTCCGGGGCGAAGCGCTCGTAGTCGCCGCGGCCGGCGCCTGGCGGCGTGCGGGCGAAGCCGGCTGCGGCGCGGGTCAGGAGCACGCTCGCGGCCAGGGCGGTGGGCCAGCCGACTCCGGCATGCTCGCGTAGTCCGAGCAGCAACCAGCCGAACAGTCGGGCGGGTTGGCGGCGGTAGTAGGCCTTCCACATGCGGGTCTCGAGCGTGGCCAGCCGATCGGCATCGAAGCCGGTGCCCCAGCGTCCCAACGGTGCGCTCCTCCTTCTCCGGCTATGGTGCCGCCGTGGATACGCAACAAGGCGACCCCGGGATGTTCGGCCCCGAGTCGGAAGCGTGGCGGCTCGACCGTGAGGCGATGCTGCTGCTCGGCGCCGGGCCGCGCGCGCTGCTGCTGCAGATCGCCCATCCGGGGGTCGCGGCCGGGGTGGCCGAGCACTCGGACTTCCGGACCGACCCGTGGCGGCGGCTCGATGGGACGCTGCGCAGCTATCTGCGCATCATCTATGGCTCGAGCGCGGCGGCGCGCGAGGAGATCCGCCGGCTGAACGCGCTCCATCGCGGGATCCAGGGCCAGGGCTATTCCGCGCGCGATCCGGCGCTGTCCCTGTGGGTGCACGCGACGCTGGTCGACTCGACGCTGGTGGTCAATCGGGCGTGGGCCGGCCCCGTGACACGCGACCAGGCGGCCCGCTTTTACGAGGAGACCAAGCCGATCGCCCGGGCCTTCGGCGTGCCGGATGCGCTGCTGCCGCCGGACCTCGAGGCATTCGCGGCCTATCTCGATGCCCAACTGGGACCCGGCGGCCCGGTGCGGGTCGGGCCGGTGGCGCGTGATCTTGCGGCGGTGATACTCCATCCGCCGCTCCCCGGGGTGCTGGCACGGACCGGGCTCCACCCACGGCTGTACGACTGGACGCTGTGGCCCTCGATCGCGCTGCTACCGCCCGCGATCCGCGAGGACTACGGCCTCCGATGGGGGCCGGTCGAACGGGCCGTCGCGGGCTGGCTCGTGACGGCCTGGCGGGCGTGGAACCCGCGGCTGCCGGCATCATTCCGGCAGATGCCACAGGCACTCGCGGCCGAGCGTCGCGTCAACGGCGACGATGGCGCCGCGACGGCCGCTCAGTAAAGCGACGGGAAGCGCGGGGCGAACAGCGTCGAGAGGTTGACCGGCGTCGCGTCGTCGAGCGTCTGGAGCAGCGTCTTCGTCGTCGAGATCCGGTAGCGTCGGTCGATCACGTACTGCCTGAGCGTCGACCAGAACAGCGTCGACCCCATCTTCGAGCGGGCCTGGTTGAGCAGGTTGCCGCCCTGGATATAGACGATCTCGTAGTAGCAGGCGGCCGTGTAGCTGTAGATCGATCGGTCGAGCCGGCCGGTCGAGCAGCGGCTGGCCCGGCGCGTACCGGTGATGTCGCGCGCGACGAAGTCGGCCAGTGCCTCGTCGGCGAACGGTTGGCGCGCCTGGTCGTTGCCGACCAGCCCGTAGAACCACTGGTGCGCGGTCTCGTGCGCCACGAGGTAGCGCAGGTTCGCGCGGCTGACGCCGTACGGGATCCAGGTCAACCCGGGCGATTCCATGCCGTAGCCGCCGGCCGACTGGACCACCTTGTAGATCGGGTAGGGGTACGTGCCGAGCCGCGAGCGCATCGACCGGAAGGCATCGGCGGCCGCGTCGACGATCAGCGCCCGGTTCGCGGACGACCGGTAGTAGTAGCGCACCTTGGTCGACCCGACGAGGACCGTGGTCGTCCGGAAGTCGGGCGCCGCGGTGATCGTGACGTCGCGCACGTTGCGGGCGACGAAGCGCTGGGTGAGGCCGTCGGACGAGACCGACGATGCGGTCGGCGGTCGACGCGACGACCAGCCGGCGGTCCGCCTTGATGGTGACCGATACCTCAGGGCTGACCGGCGTCACGAAGGGGTCGCCGTGGTTCGGCCGGGTGAACGGTGTCGCCCGACTGACCCACGGGATCCAGCGATACGCGTCGACGATGCCGTTGACCTTGGTGAACAACCAGTTCGACCCCGATAGCGAGCTCCGCAGTCGGGCCAGGTAGTGCACCCGCACCCTGACAGCTCTCCCCGGCGGGCAGGATGCCGCCGAGCGGCACGATCACCGTCTGATCGCTGATACGGCCGCTGACGTTCTTGCCGTCGACGCTGACCGCCCGCAGCGACATGCCGCCCAGGCGAGCGGCGATCGTGTTGAGCTCGACGCGGTCGATCGGGCCACCGGACGTGTTCGTGATCTGCGCGATCGTGTTCGCGGAGAACCAGCGGCTCGAGTAGCTGAGCGTCAGCCCGACCGAGTACGTCGCCGACAGGTTGAGGCTCGACCGGTTGACGCTGCCCGGGATGATCGCGCTCGCCGTGGTCGCGGCGGGGGTCGTCTCGGCGCCCTGGGCGGCCCGCTCGCCGATCTCCCGTTCGCACGCCAGGGCAGGGGCGGCGATCCCGAGGACCAACAGGACGGCCAGCCCGACCGGAGCGGCGATGCGGGACGTCGATCGCCGGGACATCGCAGGAATCGTACCCCGCGGGGTCCATCCCACGGTCCCGGACCATGGTCCCCGTCGCCCTACACTGCTCAGCCATGGCCAGCGGCACCGTCACCGACGCGTTCCTCGACGCCGTTCGTACCCGCGTCCCGGGCATCCGGCTCCTTACCGATGCGACCGATCGCGAGACCTATCGGCGCGACGAGACCGCCTACCTGGCGGCCGGCCTGCCAGGTGCCGTGGCACTCCCCACCGAGACGGCCCAGGTCGTCGAGCTCGTTCGTGTCTGTGGTGAGTTCGACGTCCCGATCGTGCCGCGTGGCGCCGGCTCCGGGCTGAGCGGTGGCGCGGCCGGCATCGAAGGCGCGCTCACGATCGCCTTCACGGCGATGGACCGCATCATCGAGATCGACCCACCGAACCTGTGCGTGGTCGTCCAGCCAGGCGTCATCAACGCCCGACTGAAGGCCGCCGTCGCCGAGCACGGGCTGTTCTACGCGCCCGATCCGGCCAGCTTCGAGATGTGCTCGATCGGCGGCAACCTGGGCACCAACGCCGGCGGCTTGTGCTGCGTGAAGTACGGCCAGACCCGCGAATCGGTGCTGGGGCTCGAGGTCGTGATGGCCGACGGCAGCGTCGTCCGCACCGGTGGCAAGAACGTCAAGGACGTGGCCGGCTACTCGCTGACCCACCTGATCGTCGGGTCGCAGGGGACCCTCGCCATCATCACGGAGGCCACGCTCCGACTCCGGCCGGCACCGCCGCCGCGGGCCACGCTGCTGGCCTTCTTCCCGACGCTCGAGGCGGCCGGCGACGCCGTGGCCGGCATCGCCGCCGCGGGCCTGTCGCCGGTCACGCTGGAGCTGATGGATCGATTCACGATCGCGGCGGTCGACGACGTCCACGCGCTCGGGCTCGATCGCGAGGCCGCGGCGATGCTGATGATCGAGTCGGACCTGCCGGCGGCAGCCGCGGCCGACGAGCTGGAACGGGCCGAGGCGGTCTGCACCGGCGTCGGGGCCACGACGACGGTCCGCTCGCAGACACCGGCCGAGGCCGACCTGCTGCGGCAGGCGCGGCGAGCCGCGCACTGGGCGCTCGAGAAGCTAGGCGACGTGAAGATGGAGGACGTCGGGGTGCCGCGCTCGCGCGTACCGGACATGCTCCGCGCGATCGAGGCCATCGCCGCGAAGCACGACGTGCGGATCGGGACGTTCGGGCATGCCGGCGACGGGAACCTCCACCCGGACCTCGTGCTGGAGCGGGGCGACCCCCGTGGCGAGGCGATCACCAAGGCCGTCCAGCAGGATCTTTATCGCGCGGCACTAGATCTCGGTGGGACGGTCACCGGCGAGCACGGCATCGGGTCGGCGAGGCGCGAGTGGCTGGAGCCCCAGCTTGGCGCCGACGCGGTCCGGGTGATGCGCGCCATCAAGACCGCCCTGGATCCCCAGGGGTTGCTGAACCCGGGTCGCGTCCTGTAGTCGACCCTCCCGCTCGAGTCATCCGCCGGCCGGCCGGCTGCGCATGACGGGACGAGCCACGACGGAGAAGTCGCGACGACGTCGAGGTTGATCGATCGGCCGGGAGCCGTGGAGGAGCCCGGTCGCCACTCGACTCGAAGGAGGGTCCCAACCCACCATGTCTTCCAGGAAGCTCGCCGCGTTCGGGACGGCGATGGTCGCCTTGACCATCGGCGCCGCCCCGATCCTCACCAGCGCGGCCGACCACCTCGATGCCCCCGCCCTCGGCGGGGCGACCGCCAACGGCCAGATCGCGCCGCATTCGGAGCACGGCGACCGCGACATCAACGATGTCTACGTCTTCCGGGCACCCGACAGCACGCGCCGGACGGTCATCGCCATGACCGTCAACCCGGCCATCAACCTGTTCGGTGGCAACTTCGGGACGAACGTCAGGTACATCTTCAACATCGACAAGAACGGCGACGAGAAGGCGGACCTCGCTTATGTCGCGCGGTTCGGCCGCGTCGATCGAGACGATGACGACAAGTACCCGGAGCAGGACTACCGGATCGTGAAGTACACGGGCAGCCATGCCCGCGCGCTCGACTCCGGCACCACCGTCGCCTGGGGCGAGTCCAATGAGGGGAGCGCCAGCACCCGCCAGAACCTTCGGGCATGGGCCGGCGTCCGCTCCGATCCGTTCTTCTTCGATCTGACCGGGTTCATCGGCACGACCACGCTGCTGACGACCGGCACGGCCGTCGGTGGCGATGCGCTCGGCAACAACCCGACCGACTTCTTCGCGAACCTCAACACCAACGCGATCGTCCTGTCGATCCCGAGCTCGCAGCTGCCAGACACCATCGGCGTCTGGGCGGTGACGCAGTATCGGAAGGACGGCAAGTGGCGCGCCGGCGACCAGATGGGTCGACCCGCGATCAACACCGTGTTCAATCCGGCGGCCGACAAGGATCTGTTCAACCGGACTCCGCCGAGCAAGCAGGCCACGGCCTACGACGGCAAGTTCCGCAAGAACGTCATCAACGGCCTGAAGTTCTTCTCGAGCCTCGATAGCGAAGGCGATTACTCGGATGCTCAGGCGGCGGCGCTCGCCGACGTCCTGATCCCGGACGTCCTCGTCTACAGCCGCTCGAGCTCCCTGCCGGCACCGCTCAACGGGCGGGCCCTGGCCGACGACGTCATCGACGTCGAGCTCAACGTGACCACGGGCGGTGACCCGCTCGGCCTGTTCGCGGATCGCGACGCCACCGGCGCCGTGCCCGGGGACGGGGTCGGTCCCCACACCGACTACCTGTCGCGCTTCCCGTACCTCGGGAGGCCCCACTAGTCGGAGCGCGTCGGAGGGCGGCCCAACCGGGCCGCCCTCCGGTCGCCCCTCTGGGACGCTCTCATGATGTCCATCGCTGACGCACTCCCTCGTCGCCGGCCTCGCGTCGCCGGCCTCCTGCTGGCGGCCTTGCTCGTGGCCGCCGGCTCGTACCTGTTCACTGCCGTTCGACAGCCGGCCGCGCCGCCGATCTCCCAGGGCCCGGCAGCAGCGGCGCCCGCTGCCTCCGCCGCGCCGATCGACGGCGGTGGCGCTCCCCTCGGCTCGATCGCCCAGATCGACCATTCGATCGAGGCCTGGTCGAAGAACCTCGAAGCGAATGCAGGGGACTTTCTCGCCGCCACGAACCTGGCGGCGCTGTACCACGGCCGTGGCCGACTGACCTACGACCTGACCGACTACGAGCGCGCGTTGACGGCAGCGCGGACCGCGCTCGGGATCGAACCGGCGCATGGCCCCGCGCGTGCGCTCGAGGGCGCGATCCTCTTCTCCCTGCACGACTTCCCCGGCGCGTTCGCATCCGCTGACGCGCTCGTCACGGACGATCCATCGCAGACCGGGGCGCTCGCGACCCGGTTCGACGCGGCGCTCGAGCTCGGGCGCATCGATGTCGCGCGGGCCGATCTGGACAGACTTCGGGTCGTCGGCGGGCCTGCCGTCCTGATCCGCGAGGCCCGTCTCGCCTCGGCAACAGGGAACGCCGGCCTCGCCATGGAGCAAGCGCAGGCCGCCCGCGCGGCGGCCATCGCCGACGAGGTCGACGACCTCGGCTTCTACGCCTACGCCGAGGGCGAGTACGCCAGGCTGGCCGGCGACGCCGTCGCGGCGCGGGCGGCGTTCTCCGACGCACTGGAGATCCGCGACGACGACCTCGGCGCCCTGACCGGACTTGCCCGCATCGACGCCTTCGACGGCCAGGTCGAGGCCGCGATCGCAGGACTACGCCGAGCGACCGACATCGCACCGCAGCCAGAGGCGCTCGCGCTCCTCGGGGATCTCGTCGAGCAGCAGGCTCCTGGGGCTGGGGCCGAGTCGTTCGAAACGGTGCGGTTCATCGAGCGGCTCGGCGACATCCAGACCGCCGCGTTCGACCGCCAGCTGCTCCGGTTCGAGCTCGATCACGGCGGCGCGAACGAGCCTCTCCTCGCGCGTGCGCGCGAGTCGCTGACCGAGCGACCCGACGGGTCCGGTCATGACACCGTCGCGTGGGCGCTCTATCGCCTGGGCCAGTTCGATGCGGCGGCCGAGTCGATCGCGGCGGCTCGCGCCCTCGGAGCCGATGATGCGCGGCTGCGATTCCACGAAGGTGCGATCCAGCTCGCCCGGGGCGACGGCGCCGCCGGCGAGCGCCTGCTCCGCTCGGCGATCGATCTCGGACCAGCGCTGGACCCGATCGAACATGCGGAGGCCTTGCGGCTGCTCGGAGACTGATCGCTCGCCGGCCGCCGTGTGCCGGCGGGATCGGCATGCACCCGGTGCATCACGAGTGAGTCGCGTTGACACGTGTGCCCGCGCCCTCGAAGATGCGTGCACATGCGTGCACATCTGTTCAGTACATCTGTGCGATGACGAGCGACCGCGACCTGCTCGTCCAGGCGAGCCGGCTGTACTACGAGCTCGGTGAGACCCAGAACGAGGTCGCCGATCGGCTCGGGGTGACGCGGCCGCAGGTCAGCCGCCTGCTGAAGCGGGCCCGTGCCGAGGGCATCGTCGAGATCCGGATCATCGATCGGGACACGGCCGACTCTCTGGCGGCGGATGTGCTGCGCGCGCGGTTCCGGCTTGACGCGGTCCACCTCGCCCCGACCCTGGCCGGTCCCGAGGACCTCACCCGCCGGATCGTCGGCCGGCTGGCCGCCGACGTGTTGCGCGCGAGCATTCGCGACGGCGCGATCATCGGGATCGGGCATGGCGCCTCCGTCGGAGCCGCGGCGGACGCCCTCGAGGGTGCCGCGACCCCGATCCGAGCGACGGTCGTGCCCCTCGCCGGCGGCTACTGGTCGGCAGGTCCCGATCGTGACCCGTTCCGCCGGATCGCCGATGCGTTCGGCGCCCAGCCCCACGGCCTGATGGCGCCCGGCCTGCTCGATGACGCTGACACCAAACGCGCGCTCGAGGGCCACGCCGGCGTCCAGGCGATGCTCGACCTCTGGGGTCGACTCGACGTCGCGCTGTACGGCATCGGTGGACGGTCCTGGGGCGCCGCGTCGGTCGGTGCGGACGTGGCGCGCGACCTCGATGACACCGCGGCCGTCGGGGAGGTCCTCATCGCCCCCTTCGATATCAACGGCGCATTCGTGTGCCCGCAGCTCCGCGATCGGGTGTTGGCATTCGATGCGCGCCGGCTCGGCCGAGTGCCGGTGTCGATCGCGGTCGCCGCCGGGTCCCGCAAGGTCGATCCGATCCTCGGCGCGCTGCGCTCCGGGGTCGTCCGGACGCTCGTGACCGACGTCGAAACCGCCGAGGCGGTCGCAGCGACCGGCAGCCCATGACGACGCCGACGACCGCCATCCTCGGCATCGACCTCGGCGCGACCGAAGTGAAAGCCGGCCTCGTCGGCCTCGACGGCCGATTGCTGGCGATGGCCCGGGCCGGGTACGCGCTCCAGGTGGGGCACGGGCCGGGCTGGGCGGAGCAGGATCCTGGCGCTTGGTGGTCGGCCGTCACCGTCGCCATCGGGGCGCTTCGACCGCCCGAGCCGGTCGATGTCGTGGCGATCGGCGTCGACGGTCATGGGCCGACCCTCGTCCCGGTCGACGATCGAGGCGATGCGACCCGACCCGCCGTGACGTTCCTGGACACGCGAGCCACCGCCGAGGCAGCCGAACTCGCCGACGCGACCGGGATCCGCGGCTGGGCGCTCGGACCGCTGCCGGCCGCGCTGTGGCTGGAACGGCATGAGCCCGAGGTCGCGGCGCGGACCCGCTGGTACTTCACGACCTGGGAGTGGCTGGCGTTCCGTCTGACCGGGGTCGCCGCCGCGCCGCTCGTTCCCGGCCAGGCGATCCCCGACCCGAGCCTGCTGGCGCCGACCGGTCCCATGCTCGACCGCCGGCCGGAGTCGACCACCATGGGCGCGGTCGTGGGTCGGCTCAACCCGGCCGCCGCCGAGGCGCTCGGTCTGCAGCCCGGGATCCCGGTCACCGGTGGGACGAACGATGCCTTCGCGAGCTACCTCGGCGCCGGGCTGACCCAGGCTGGCGATGCATTCGATCCCGGCGGGTCGGCGGGTGGCTTCGGCGTGTACTGGCACGAGCCGGTCGAGGTGCCCGGTGCGTTCGTGACACCCGCCCCGCTCGACGGCCTGTTCAGCGTCGGTGCTG
The DNA here is from genome assembly GCA_963812745.1 of uncultured Chloroflexia bacterium. GTDB lineage: Bacteria > Chloroflexota > Limnocylindria > Limnocylindrales > CSP1-4 > SPCO01. Next base: position 72,221 of record CAWEWE010000005.1, read on the forward strand.
CGATGGCTGCGACCGGCCGGGCGCTCGACTGGTTCCGCGACGGTGTCGTGGGCGGTGGCGTGACGACCGAGCGCCTCCTCGAGGAGGCCGGGACGACGCCGCCCGGTGCCGACGGTGTCGTCTTCCTGCCGTATCTCGCCGGCGAGCGATCGCCGATCTGGGATCCGGACGCCACGGGCGCATTCGTGGGGCTCACGCTGGGGCACGGACGCGCCCACCTCGCGCGCGCCGTGCTCGAGGCGAGCGCACTGGCCATCCGGCACGTCGCCGAGCCGATGCTGGCCGCCGGGGTGACGGTCAGCGCGATGCGGGTTTGCGGCGGCCCGGCCCGCAGCGAGACCTGGAACCAGATCAAGGCGGACGTGACGGGCTTCCCGGTCCTGGTGCCGGCCGTGCTGGAGACCGCGGTGCTCGGCTCGGCGATGCTCGGCGCGGTCGGCATCGGGGCATCGCCCGACGTCGCCACGGCAGTCCGGTCGATGACGAGGATCGAGCGGCGCCTCGAGCCACGACCCGAGCACCGGGCGACCTACGACCGGGCGTTCGCCGTGTACCGCGGCCTTTATCCGGCCCTCCGGCCACTCCTCGAGCGTGCCCGGTGACCGGCACGACGCGCCCCGGCGCGATCCACGTCGACGGGGTCGATTTCGCCTTCCCGATGCGCGGCGGAGGTCGACTGCCGGTGCTCGACGGGATCGACCTCGATGTCGCCGATGGCAAGGTCGTGGCGCTGATCGGCCCCAACGGCTCGGGCAAGTCGACGCTGCTTCGGGTGATCGCCGGGCTGCTCGCGCCAGACCGGGGAGCCGTCGCGCTCGACGGACAGCTCGTCAGCGGGCCGGATCCGCGAGTCGGGCTCGTGTTCCAGGAGCCGCGGCTGCTGCCGTGGCGCTCGGCCGCGGACAACATCACGTACCCGCTCGAGCTCGCCGGGTGGCCGCGACCCCGTCGCGAGGAGCGGCTCGCCGCAATGATCGACCTCGTCGGCCTCGACCCGGGCGTGATCGGCAATCGCCCGGCTGAGCTGTCGGGCGGCCAGCAACAGCGGGTCGCGATCGGGCGCGCGCTCGCGCTCGAGCCCGGTGTGCTCCTCCTCGACGAGCCGTTCAGCGCCCTCGATGCGCTCAGCCGCGAGCGCTTCGATCTCGAGCTGCTGCGGCTCTGGGAACGGACCGCCCCGACGATCGTGCTGGTGACCCACAGCATCGCCGAGGCCATCCTGGTCGCCGATCGCGTGATCGTCCTGTCGGCGCGGCCGGGGCGCGTGGTGGCGGATCTCCCCGTCGAGCTGCCGCGTCCGCGGTCGATCGCCGACCTCGATGCGGCCGTCGTCACGACGACCGCGCGCGACATCCGGCGCCATCTCGGCGAGGTGGCAGCCGCATGAGCCGCACCGCCATCGCCTCCGTGCTCGGCGCGCTCGCGGGGTTCCTGCTCATCTGGCAGCTCGTGGTGATCGTGAGCGGCTTCCCGCCATTCATCCTGCCGGGCCCGGTCGCGGTCATCACGCGCTGGGTGAGCGCGTGGTCGGCCGGCATCATCCAGCCCCACCTGGTGGCGACCCTGGGCGAAGTGGCGCTCGGCTTCCTGATCGGGGCCGGTAGTGCGCTGCTCGTCGGCTACGCGCTCGCGCGCAGCGCGGTCGTCGAACGGCTGTTGTCGCCCTACCTCGTCGCGGCCCAGGCGACGCCGATCCTCGCGCTCGCGCCGCTGATCGCGTTGTGGTTCGGCCCCGGGCTCGCCGGCAAGGTCCTGATCTGCGCGTTGATCGTGTTCTTCCCGGTCGCCGTCGCCACGATGGTCGGGATCCGCTCGGTCGATGCCCGACTGTTGGAGCTCGGCCGTTCGTTGCGTGCCACGCGTCGCCAGGTGCTGACGACGCTCGAGATCCCGGCCGCCCTGCCGAGCATCCTCGGTGGCATGCGGGTCGGCGTGACCCTCGCGGTCGTCGGCGCCATCGTCGGGGAGTGGGCCGGGGCCGACAGGGGTCTCGGCGTCCTGATCAACCTCGCCCGGGGATCGCTGTTCGATATCCCGCTCATGTTCGCCACGCTCCTGACGATCGCCCTCGTCGGGATCGTGCTCTATCTCGCCGTCGTCCTCATCGAGCGGCGCCTCGTCGGCGCACGCTGAGGCGATACCGTGTCCACCCCAGGAGGTCCCGTGTCCATCCGCCGCACCGTCCTCGCACTCACCGCCGTGCTCTCGCTCGCCATCGCCGGCTGCAACCAGACGACGGTCTCACCGACCCCGCCGGCGCCGTCCGGTGCGCCATCGACCGCGCCCTCTGCGGACGCGTCCGGGGAGCCGCCTGCCGCCCTGACACCGCTGACGGTCGGGCTGGGGTTCATCCCGAGCGTCCAGTTCGCGCAGTTCTACCGGGCCGACCAGGCGGGCTACTACACGGAGGCCGGTCTCGATGTGACGTTCCGCCACGGCACCGACTACGACGTGATCGCGCTCGTCGGGCAGGGTGAGCTCGACCTCGGCCTCGCCGACGGGACGAGCGTCATCCCGGCCGTCAGCAACGGCATCCCGATCAGATACGTGGCCACGATCTATGGCCGCTTCCCGTCGGTGGTCTTCGCGAAGGCATCGTCGGGCATAACCGAGGCAAAGGACCTGGCAGGCAAGAAGCTGGGGATCCCCGGCCGGTTCGGCTCGTCGTGGATCATGCTCCAGGCGATGCTCCGGTCCGCGAACCTGACGCCCGACGACCTCGAGATCGCCCTGTACCCGGACTACGGGCAGGGCGCGGCGGTGACCCAGGGTGCGGTCGATGCGGCGACCGGCTTCGTCAACAACGAGCCGGTGCAGCTCCGGCTGACCGGCGAGGAGGTCAACGTCCTGCGGGTCGACGAGATCACCCCGCTGCCCGGCAACGGGTTGATCGTCGGCAGCGGCGCCCTCGAGTCGAAGCACGATGCGATCGCCGGCTTCATCGCCGCCACGCTGCGGGCGATGGAGGAGATCGCCGAGACGCCCGAAGTCGGGCTCGACGCGGCGGTCACCGCGGTGCCGGAGCTCGCGGCCGATCGTGACACGCAGGCGGCGATCCTCGACGCGACGATCGAGGTGTGGCGCGGGCCGGCCCAGGAAGAGGGCGGGCTCGGTGCGATCAAGCCAGCGGACTGGGAAGCATCGCTCGCGTTCCTGACGGATCTCGGGCTCGTGCCGAACCCGGTCGCCGTCGACGACCTGATCGATACCGGCCTGCTGCCGGGCTCGGGCTGACGAATGGTGCTGGGCGGCGTCCGACCGAGCGGCACGCGACGGTCGTGGTGGCTGCGCGAGGCGCTCGCCGCGGAAGCGGCCGCGGCACCACACCTGGCATCGGCCGCGCCACCGTTGCGTGGCACGACCACGGCCGACGTCGTCGTCGTGGGTGGCGGGTACACCGGCATGTGGGCGGCGCTCCGGATCACGGAGCTCGAGCCCGGCGCGCGGGTCGTGCTGCTCGAGGCCGATATCTGCGGCGGCGGCCCGTCGGGGCGGAACGGCGGGTTCGTCACCAACTGGTGGGACGAGTACCCGACGCTCCTCGAGCGCTATGGCGCGGATGGGGCGCGCGCGATGGGCGATGCGATGGAGGCGGCGGTCGATGACGTCGGCGCGTTCTGCGATGCGCACGGCATCGACGCCTGGTACACGAAGGCGGGCTCCCTGTCGGTGAGTGCAGCGCCGGCCCAGGACGGGTCGTGGGATTCGGCCGTGGCCGCCCTTCGTGAGCACGGCCTGGATGACCGGCTCGTACCGATGACGGCGGACGAGGTCGCGCGGCGCGTCCGCTCCCCGGTGTTCCGCGACGGGGCGTTCATGCCGGGCGCGGCCACCATCCAGCCCGCGACGCTGGCGCGCGGCCTCCGGCGCGTGCTGCTGGAGCGCGGGGTGGTGATCGCGGAGGGCGGCGAGGTCGTCGAGATCGACGGTGTCCGGCCGGGGCCGCTCGGCCGGCTCGGCGCCCGCGCCCGGCGATCGCCGTCCCGCCGCGGGCACGGTCGCGGCATGCGGCCGGTCCGCGTCCGAACGCGATCCAGCATCGGTGACGGCGAGGTGCTGGCGGCCTCCGTCGTGGTCGCCATCAACGCCTGGGCGGCCGGCTGGCCGTGGTTCGCACAGCGTCTCGTCACGTGGTCGTCGTACATCGTGCTGACCGAGCCGATCCCCGAGCGACTCGCCGACATCGGTTGGACCGGCGGCGAGGGCGTGGCCGATGCCCGCTTCACGCTCCACTACCTGCGGACGACGCCGGATGGCCGCATCGCCATCGGGGGTGGAGGCGGTCGCGCCGGCTTCGGCGGCCGCATCGGCGGCGTCTTCACGGACGCGGTCGGTGATGCCGGACGCGCAGCGGCGGGCCTGCGGCGGCTGTTCCCATCGATCGCCGACGTGCGGATCGAGGATGCGTGGGGCGGCCCGATCGACATCAGCGCCGACCATCTGCCGTGGTTCGGGTCGGTCGGCGACCGGCCGATCCACTACGGGCACGGCTACAGCGGCAATGGCGTCGGACCGTCGCTGGTCGGCGGGCGGATCCTGGCCGCGCGCGCGCTCGAACGCGCCGATGACCCGGCCCTGGCGCTGCCGCTGGCGAACGGCCGCGCCCCGCGGCGGTTCCCCCCGGAGCCGGCACGGTTCGTCGGGGCGCGGCTGATCAGGGAAGCCGCCGCGCGCCGGGAGTCGATGGAGGAACGGGGCGAGGACCCGGGTGTCGTGCTGCGCGAGCTGAGCCGCCTGCCACGGAGGATGGGCTACCACCTCGGCCCGGACTGAGGGCGGTTTCGGCAGGTACCAGCCCGAACGGGTACAATGTGGGTCTCCCGTTCACCCACGGACGCCGTCCGCGCATGCGTAGAGGTCACTCTTGAACAGCCGTCCCCCTGTCAAGCCGCTCGCGACCGATCTCCCGTTCAAGCACGTGATCGACGAGTACAAGCACCAGGCCCAGACGATCACCTGCACGTGCGGCTGGCACGGCAGCTCGCAGACGATCGACCGCGGCGGCTCTGAGTGGACGGCCCACCTCATCGAGGTCCGCGGCAAGAAGCGCTAGACGTTTCGTTCAACTGATACACGACCGACCCGGATCGACCGATCCGGGTCGTTTGCTGTCCGGTAGCCTGTCCGGCGTGGACCTCCCCGCTGCTGCGCCCTTCTCGATCCGCGCACGCCTGCTGACACCGCTCGCCGGCGGCGGTACGCGTCACGAGACCGATGGCCTGATCCAGATCGACGCGACCGGGCGGATCGACTTCGTCGGGCCGTCGTCCGAGCGGCCGGACGTCGCGCGGAGGACGCCATCGACCTTCGGCCATGGGTGCTGCTGCCCGGCATGGTCGACCTGCATGCCCACGTGCCGCAGCTGCCGAACGCGGGGCTCGGCGCAGGGATGGACCTGCTCCGCTGGCTCGAGCGCTACATCTTCCCGCTCGAGCTGGACTTCGACGTTCCCGTGGCCGAGCGCGTCGCGCCCGCCGCATGGCGCGCGTTCGCGGCGGCCGGCACGACCACGGCGCTCGTCTACGGCGCCGTGTACGAGGCCAGCCTCGACGTGATGTTTCGGGCCGCCGAGACCCACGGGATCCGCGCCATCGGCGGCAAGGTGATGATGGACCGGAACACGTACGACCTGACCATCGACCCGTCGACCATCCTCGAGCGATCGCTGGCCGAGAGCGCCCGCCTGATCGAGCGCTGGCACGGGGTCGACGACGGTCGGCTCCGGTACGCCGTCACGCCGCGCTTCGCGATCTCGTGTACGGCCGACATGCTGCGCGAATCGGCGTCCCTCGCCGCGTCGACCGGCGCCTACTGGCAGACCCACGTGTCAGAGGACCAGGGCGAGATCGCCGAGGTTGCGCGGCTGTTCCCCGAAGCGCGCGATTACGTGGACGTGTACGACCGGGCGGGCGGTCTCGGCGAGCGGACCGTGCTGGCGCACGCGGTGCACCTCTCCGACCGCGAGCTCGACCGGTTGGTCGAGACGCGGACGCGAGTCGCGCACTGCCCGATCTCGAACCTGTTCCTCGCCTCGGGCGTCATGCCGCTGGGTCGGTACCTGGATGCCGGGCTGTCGCTGGGGCTCGGGTCCGATGTCGCCGGCGGGCCGGACCTGTCGATCTTCAGCGTGATGCGGGTGGGGTTCTACGCGCAGAACGCGCGACGAGTGGCCGGCTTGGAGCAGGGCGCGGTGCTGAAGCCCCTGGATTGGATCCGACTCGGGTCGCTCGGCGGCGCCGAGGCGCTCGGCCTGGGCGACATCACCGGGTCGCTCGAGGCCGGCAAGGACGCCGACATGATCGCGGTGGACCCTGCCTACCTCGCCCCGATCCCGGGCATCGAGGACGACACGCCCGAGGACCTCGCCAGCCGGCTGATCTTCCGCGCCCACCCCGACATGGTCCGGGCCGCGTGGGTCCGCGGCCGCCGCCTGGAGGGGCCCGGGGCGAGAGTGTGAACGACGCAGTCCGCGGGTGGCTTGCCGAGCATGGCGTGACGGCCTCGCAGGATATGCGCCGACTGGCGACCGCCACCACCGCTGACCTCTTCGTGATGGATGATCTCGTCCTGCGCTGGTACGCGACAGGGACCTTCCTCGACGTCGAGCCCGATGCGCTCGCCCGCGAGGTGGCGGCGCTCACCGCGCTTGCCGACACACCGGTCCCAGCTCCACGGCTCGTCGCGTGGAGCGACGATCCGGCAGCGCTCTTGATGGCCCGGCTGCCGGGTGAGCATGCCCTCGGCGCCCGAGAGCCGCGTGTCGTGCTCGATCTGCTCGACCTGATCCATTCGGTCGAACCCGGCGGCCTCGCGCGCTGGACCTACCGCGGGTACCACGAAGGTCGCAAGTTCGCCCCGCCACGATGGTGGCGCGACCGTGCTGTGTGGGATCGGGCCGTCCGCTGGTCCGCCGATGGTCAGCCGGATTTCGAGCCGGCATTCATCCATCGAGATTTCCATCCGGGCAACATCCTGTGGACCGATGCGACGATCAGCGGCGTCGTCGATTGGGGGAACGCGTGCCTTGGTCCGGCCGCGTTCGATCTGGCGCATTACCGGGTCAACCTCGCCACGCTCGTTGGCCCCGAGGTCGGCGGACGGGGCGTTTCCGGGCGACCCCGCCTGGGACATCGAGGCGGGCCTGGGCTATCTGGCCCCCGAAGACCTCGACGGGTGGGTCGGTCCATGGCCGCACGTATCGGGATCAGCAGCCCGCGACCGCCTCGAAGCATTCATGGCACGGGCGGTCGCATCGCTCGGTTGACGAAGGCGACAACCGCCTCGCACATCTCAGATGAAGATCAGGCTCGATCCGCCCGGGTATCGGCCGGCAGCTAGTGCAATCAGGGCCTTGCGGGCCGAGATCGGGAACATCCCTGCGAGCACGTTCCACGCAGCCGCGACTGCGCGTCGGTTCCCGTGGCGTATCCGCGACCACAAGCAGCACATGCTCGACTTCGGCGTCGCGCATCTTGAGCGTGAGGCGCCGCATCTGAGCCTGCGCATCGCCGATACGGGTCTCGACCTCGACCGGCATGCTGCGATGTCGCCCGAGATCATCGACGAGATCCGCGAGCCACGCGTCCCAGGCCCGTCGATCGCCGACGATCGGCAGGGGTACCTCGAGCCGGATCGAGACGCTGGCATGCACGCGGGCGCGGAGTCGTTCGATGACTCGGACCTGTCCGGCGTCACGGAGGGCGTCCGATCCCGGATACGCCCGGACCCGGACATCCAAGCCCACGACGGCCCCGATCCGTGCGAGCTGCACGATGCTGGCGGTTGTCACAAGACCACGTTCAAACCGGCTGATCTGGGCGCCAGATATGCCCGCGGCGTCAGCCACGGCCCGGATCGACAATCCCCCATCGACTCGCGCCTGACGTAGCTCGGACCCCACTCGATCACGTCGGCCCGGGCGGTGCGGGTGCCACGGTCGGCTGGTCGCTCGCGCGTCGGCATCTGGACAGGATGCGCGCGACGCTCTACGCCGACTTACTTGCGTTGCGCCGCATGCACGAGACGTCGAAGGAACGAAGCCGGCGCGCATCCCCGTCGATGGATCGTGCGCCGGAAGGACGGAACGTCGACCGGAGCCGAGTTCGAGGCCGCTTGGCCGCTGGTTCGTTCATCGGGTGCAACAAGGAGCCTCGACCGGCTAAGGTCGGAACATGTCCGACAGCGTCGACATGCTCATCAGCGGCGGCACGGTCGTCGACGGGACCGGGGCGGCGCCGCGGACTGGCACGCTCGTGGTCGAGGGCGACCGGATGCGGCTGCTCCCAGCCGACGCCGAGGCTCCCACCCACGCCGCCACCACCATCGATGCCACCGGGCGGGTCGTCGCGCCCGGGTTCATCGACCTGCACAGCCACGGCGGCCTGGTCATCCTCGCCGAACCGCGGCACGAACCCAAGGTCCGCCAGGGGGTTACGACCGAGATCGTCGGGGTCGACGGCAACGGCTTCGCGCCATTCGATCGATGGGAGGACCTCGCGGCATTCGTCCATCTCGACGCGGGCCTGGATGGACGACCGGACATCGATTACGACTGGCGAACCGTCGCTGACTACCTCGCCCGCTACGACGGCAGGGTCAGCGTGAACATCGGCACGCTCGTCGGGAACAGCCAGCTGAGGATCGCCGCCCTCGGCTGGGACGATGTTCCCGCCGATGCGCAGGCCATCGACCGGATGCGCGGCATCCTCCGCGACGCGATGGCGGACGGCGCCGTCGGCCTGAGCTCGGGTCTGGACTACCCGCCGGGCAGCTACGCCACGACCGAGGAGCTGGCCGAGCTGACGAGGACCGCCGGTGAGCAGGGCGGCTTCTATCACACCCACGTGCGCTACCCGCTCGGGGACCGCTTCCTCGATCCGTTCAAGGAGGCGATCGAGATCGGGCGGCGCGCCGGTGCGCCCAGCCATATCACCCACTTCTATCACCGCCAGACCCACCCGGGGGGACCCGACCAGCTGCTCGGCCTCGTCGACGACGCACGCGCCGAGGGCCTCGACGTCACGTTCGACAGCTACCCGTCCGAATGGGCCAGCACGCGCCTCCTGATCCAGCTACCCCAATGGGTCCAGGCCGGTGGCCCCGATCCGCTCAAGGAACGCATCGCGGAGCGGTCCGTGCGCGACCGGCTCCGGCAGGAGTTCGAGGCTCGCGGCGCGGCCTACACGAGCCCGGCCGGTTGGGCCGACATCAGGCTCGGCGGGTTCGGCAGAGGTGAATTGCGACGGTGGGAATCCCACACGGTCGCCGACGTGATGCACGAGATGGGCACGGACGCCGTGGACACGATCTGCGACCTGCTGCTCCTCGAGGACCTCGGCGTCAACCAGGTCACCAGCGGGCCGTGGGCCGAGACCCTCCGCGACTTCGTCAAGCACCCGGTCGGGATGGTCGGCACCAATTCCACGTTCATCGGCGAGAAGCCGAGCCCACGCACTTACGGCTCCTACCCGCGCATCCTCGGCCAGTTCGTGCGCGACGAGCAGCTCCTCAGCCTCGAGCTGGCGATCCACAAGATGACCGGCGCCGCGGCCACGCGGCTCGGCCTCCGCCACCGCGGCACCATCCGCGATGGGAACCTCGCCGACCTCGTCGTGTTCGACCCGGCCACGGTCCGCAGCAACGCCACGTACGACGAGCCGCGCCGCTTCCCGACGGGTATCGAGCAGGTGATCGTCAACGGCACGCTGGTCGTGCGCGATGGCGAGCACACCGGCGCGACACCGGGTCGAGGCATCCGCCTCGGGGTTGACTGAATCACCCGATCCCACCGGGGCCCGATGGTATCGTCTGTGCGCATGACGACCCGCACGAACGTGCCTGATGCGCTCGTCGTCCCACCCGCAACGACCGTCCCCGGCCGAGCGCGCCCGGCCGTCCCGCTTCGGCGCGAGGGGCCCGAGAAGCTCACCGGGCTGGCGTTGTACACCGACGACATCGTCGTGCCCGGCGCCTGGTACGGCGCGACCGTCCGCTCGACCGACGCGCACGCGACGTTCGAGGCGCTCGACCTCGATCCGGCGTTCGACTGGTCGAAGGTCGTCGTCGTCACCGCCGACGACATCCCGGGCGACAACATCGTCAGCTCGATCAAGGCCGATCAACCGATCCTCGTCCCGGTCGGCGGGGAGATCCAGCACCACGCCGAGCCGCTCGCGCTGATCGCCGCGCCGGACAAGGCCACGCTCCGCGAGGCACGCCGGCGAGCGACGCCGCGGACGGCCAAGCTGCCCGCCGTCTTCGACCCCGACGCCTCGGAGCACGTGTTCGCCAGCTACGCGATCGACCGCGGTGACCCCGACGCGGCATTCGCCGCGGCCGACGTCATCCTCGAAGGCGAATACCGGGTCGGGCACCAGGAGCAGCTCTACATCGAGAACAACGCGATGATCGCCGTGCCCACCGAGGGCGGTGGCGTCACGGTCACCGGGTCGCTCCAATGCCCGTACTACCTGCACGCGGCGCTCAAGCGCGGGCTCGGGCTCGACGATGCTGCAGCACGGGTCGTCCAGGCCGAGACCGGTGGCGGGTTCGGCGGCAAGGAGGAGTTCCCATCGGTCATCGGGCTGCATGCCGCGCTATTGGCCCGCAAGGCACAGAAGCCGGTGCGCATGATCTACGACCGCCACGAGGACATCGCGGCGACGACGAAGCGGCACCCGGCGATCGTCCGCCACCGGACCGGCGTGACCCATGACGGCAAGCTCATCGCGCAGGACATCGAGGTCGTCATGGACGGCGGCGCCTATTGCACGCTGACGCCCGTCGTCCTGTCGCGCGGCGCGATCCACTCCGGCGGCCCGTACCGCTGCCCGAACGTGCGGATCCGCGCGAAGGCGACGCGGACCAACACCCCGCCCAACGGCGCCTTCCGCGGGTTCGGGGCTCCGCAGACCGAGTTCGCGGCCGAGACCCATCTCAACCGGATCGCGGATCGGCTCGGCATCTCGCCGCTCGACATCCGGCGACGCAATGTCTACAAGCTGGGCGATACGACCCCGACCGGACAACTGCTGCGGGACAGCGTCGCCGGCGAGGAGGTCCTGGAGCGAGCGGCCGAAGCCGCGGAGTTCAGCCACATGCGGAAACGGACCGGCGCCGCGCGGCGGACGCGCGCGGGCTCGGGGACGATCCCCGGTTCGGCGCTCCGCACCGAGCGCGACCGGACCGCGTCGGGCATCGGCCTGGCGCTCGCCTGGCATGGTGCCGGGTTCACCGGCTCGGGTGAGGTCAAGCTGGCCTCGGTCGCCTCGATCGAGCTCACCGCCGACGGTCGCGTCCGCATCCTGACCGCGTCGACCGAGATGGGGCAGGGGACCAAGACGATCTTCCCCCAGCTGGTCGGCGATGCCCTCGGCGTCCCGGAGGCGGACGTCGAGATCGCCCCGCAGGACACCGCCTACGTCCCCGACTCCGGCCCGACCGTCGCGTCGCGCACCGCCATGGTCGTCGGCGGGTTGCTGATCAAGGCGGCCCAACGGCTGCGCGAGCAGGTCGAGACCGCCACCGGCGGGCCGTTCGCCACGACGGCCGCCGCGTACGCCAAGGACCACGGCGCAACCCGCATCGATCAGCAGTTCGAGCCCTACCCGGGCGGCACCCCCTTCGACGACGCGACCTACACCGGCGACGCCTACCCGGCATTCGGCTGGGCGGCCTGCGTCGCACGCGTCGACGTCGACCTCGACACCGGCGAGGTCCATGTCCGCGACGTCGTGGCCGCCGACGATATCGGCCGGGTCATCCACCCGGTCCTTGCCGAGGGCCAGGTCGAGGGCGGCACCCTGCAGGCCGTCGGCTACGCCACGATCGAGGAGATCAAGCTGCGCGACGGCCGCTACCTGAACGACCGACTCGCGACGTACATCATCCCGACCTCGCTCGACGCCCCGCGCATCTCGACGATCCTGGTCGAGGCACCGTTCGGCGGCGCGCCACACGGCGCCAAGGGGGTCGGCGAGCTGCCGATGGACGTCGGGGCGCCGGCGGTCGTGGCCGCCATCGCCGACGCGACCGGCGCCTGGATCACCGACCTGCCGGCCAGCCCGGAACGCATCCTCGCGGCCCTCGCCGATCGACCTGCCGCCGCCGGGCCCCGACCGGCGGAGTCGGAACCGGCCAGCCAGCTCGCCTCATGACCACGTACGCGCTCACGGTCAACGGCACGCCCAGCGAGGTCGACGTCCCGGGCATGCGCCGACTGCTCGATGTCCTCCGCGAGGACCTCGCGCTGACCGGCACGAAGGAGGGCTGCGGCGAGGGCGAGTGCGGGGCGTGTACGGTCCTGGTCGACGGCGCCCCGGTCGACTCCTGCCTCGTCCCCATCTGCCAGGTGGCCGGTGCCGAGATCCGGACCGTGGAGGGCCTCGCCCCGGCCGCCCCACCCGGCTCCGCCCCCGGGACCGTCGCCCAGCTCGACGCCCTGCAACACGCCTTCCTCGTGACCGGCGGCGCCCAGTGCGGCATCTGCACGCCGGGCATGCTGATGGCGGCCCGCGCCTACCTCGACGCGGGTGGCGGTTCGGACGAGGACGCCATCCGCAAATCGATCGCCGGCAACCTGTGCCGGTGCACCGGGTACACCAAGATCGTCGAGGCCATCGCCCTCGCCGCCAGCGGAGGAGCCGCGCCGTGAGTCCACCAGACGACCGCGTCGCGGTCCCGACCAACGGGCACCGACCGGCGATGTCCGAGGAGCCGCTGGATCCGGCCGTGCCCGGCACGGAACGGGGTGCTGCCACGCCCCCGACGGTCACGTCGGACCGCGGTCCCCGCGCGTCCGTCCCGAGCGTCTCGCCGGCCCAGTTCGCGGCGGGCTTCGGGATCATCGCGGCGATCATCCTGCTCGTGCTCGGCCGGCGCCGCAGCCGGCGCGACTGAGGGCTGCCACTCCACACGATGTCGATCGAGCCGCCCGTCACCAGCCCGCGCGACCTTGCCGGGGCGTACGCGGCCCTGTCCGCGGGCACGGCCGAGACCCCCGTCCGCCCCATCGCGGGCGGCACCGACCTGATGGTCGCGCTGACCGGCGAGCTCGGTCCACCGCCGGCCAGCGTCGTCGACCTGTGGGCCATCGATGACCTCCGCGGCATCGGCATCGATGGCGATTCGCTGTCCCTCGGGAGCGCTCACCACCTACACCGAGATCCGCCGCTCGGCGCTGTGCCGCGAGCACGTCCCGGCGCTGGTCGAGGCGGCCGCCACGATCGGCGCGGCCCAGATCCAGAACCGCGGCACGCTCGGCGGCAATATCGCCAATGCCTCGCCCGCCGGCGACACGTTGCCCGTGCTACTGGCGGCCGATGCTGTGTTCGTCCTCGGCTCGGAACGAGGTGAGCGTGAGGTGCCTGCCGCCGAGTTCTGGACCGCGTACCGGCAGACGGCGCTCGCGCATGACGAGCTCGTGGTCCGGATCCGCATCCCGCTCGCCGCGGACCGCGAGATCCGGTTTCGCAAGGTCGGCACCCGGCGCGCGCAATCGATCAGCAAGGTCGTGCTGGCCGCCGCGTGGCGTGGCGACGGTACGTGGCGGGATGTCCGCGTCGCGCTCGGCTCGGTGGCCGCCACCCCGATCCGCGCAGCCGGCACGGAACACGCCCTCGACGGCCAGCAGCCGACACCCGAGACCGCCGACCGGGCGGCGGAGACACTGGCCGGTGAGCTGGCACCCATCGACGACGTCCGTTCGACCGCCGAGTACCGCCGCCTCGTCGCTGCGCGGATCCTGCACCGGGTCATCCGCGACGCCGGCGGCTGGTGACGTCGATCGCGTGACCGTCGAACGCCCGACCCTCGACCGCGCCACGCTCGCGACACTCTTCGAAGGTGCCCCGCGGTTCTTGGACCGCATCGAGGCCGCCGGCCCGTTCGAGTCGACCGACCTGCTCTTCCACGTCGCCCGCGACATCGCCCACGCGATGCCCGAGGACGAGCAGATCGAGCTCATCGACGCGCACCCGCGCCTCGGCGCGCCACCCGGTACGGTGTCGGCGATGAGCTACGCGGAGCAGGGGTATGACCGGGGAGCTGCCCCTCCGCTCGACGTCGCGACCGAGCTCGAACGCCTGAACGACGCCTACGAAGCCAGGCACGGATTCCGGTACGCCGTGTTCGTCGCCGGTCGGCCGCGTGAAGCGCTGCTCCCCGGGATGGCCGCCGCGCTCGACGCCGACCGAACCTCCGAGCTCCACCGTGCCCTCGACGCCGTGGTCGACATCGCCATCGACCGTCATGCGAAGCTGTCGATGTGATCGAGCTCGGCGCGAACCGCTATGGCAAGGCCGCGATTCGCGTCGTCCGGGTCGGCCGTGACACGAGCCCGCACCGACTGCGCGATCTGACTGTCGCGATCGCCCTCGAAGGCGATTTCACCGCGGCGCATGCAGACGGCGACAACAGCCTGGTCGTCGCGACCGATACGATGAAGAACACCGCCTACGCCTTCGCCCTCGACCACCTCGACGGCGCGATCGAGTCCTACGGTCGGGCGCTCGCCGAGCACTTCCTTGAGTTCGACCAGGTCGATGCCGCGACGGTCAACATCCGCGGCCACCACTGGCAACCGATCGACGTCGCGGGCAGCCCGGCGGCCGACGCCTTCGTTCGCGGCGGCGAGGGCACCCGCCTCGCCACCGTCACAGCATCCCGGACCGGGACGACGGTCGAGGCCGGTGTCGAGGATCTCGTGGTCATGAAGACCACCCGGTCTGCGTTCGCGGGCTTCCCGCGCGACGGGTACACGACGTTGCCGGAGACCGAAGACCGGCTGATGGCCACCAAGCTCACCGCCATCTGGCGGTACGGGGCGCCCGATCTCGACTTCGACCGCGTCTTCCTCGACGTCCGCACGACGCTGTTGGAGGTATTCGCCGACCACGACAGCCCGAGCGTCCAGACGAGCATCTGGATCATGGCCAAGGCCATGCTGGAACGGCACGAGGAGCTCGACGAGATCCGGATGGTCCTCCCGAACCTGCACCACTGGCTGGTCGACCTCGCGCCGTTCGGGTTGACGAACGACCGGACCGTCTACGTTGCGACGACCGAGCCCCACGGGCTCATCGAAGCCACGATCCGCCGATCCGAGGTGTCGTGATGCCACCGCCCGGTGTCGTCGTCACAGGTCCCCAGGTCGACGGTAGCGAGCGCGTCCTCACGGACGAGGCACTGGCGTTCGTCGCCGACCTGCAGCGCCGCTTCGGCCACGTCCGCGTCGACCTGCTCCATCGGCGCCATGAGCGGCAGGCGGCACTGGATGCGGGCGAGCGGCTCGACTTCCCGGCGGGCACGCGCCACATCCGCGAGGCCGATTGGACGGTCGCGCCGGCGCCACCCGACTTCGACGATCGACGGGTCGAGATCACCGGTCCCGCCGAGGCGAAGATGATGATCAACGCCCTCAACTCGGGAGCGCGGGTCTTCATGGCCGACCTCGAGGACGCGCTGTCGCCGACCTGGGCGAACGTGGTCGGTGGGCAGGCCGCGCTGATCGACGCGGTCCGCGGCACGCTCGCCTTCGAATCGCCCGAGGGCAAGTCCTATCGACTCGGCGACCAGGTGGCGCAGCTCGTGGTCCGCCCGCGCGGCTGGCATTTGGTCGAATCGCACGTGCTGGTCGACGGCACGCCGATATCGGCGTCATTGTTCGATGCCGGGCTGTATCTGTTCCACAACGCCGCCGAGCGGGTCGCCCGAGGATCGGGGCCGTACCTCTACCTGCCCAAGCTCGAGTCGCACCACGAGGCGCGTCTCTGGAACGAGGTGTTCGTACACGCGCAGGCCGAGCTGGGCGTCGCCCGCGGTTCTATCCGGGCGACCGTCCTGATCGAGACGATCATGGCCGCGTTCGAGATGGACGAGATCCTCTACGAGCTGCGCGAGCACGCGGCGGGCCTGAACGCCGGCCGCTGGGACTACCTTTTCAGCGTCATCAAGCGGTTCCGCGCCGACCAGGATCTCGCCTCGCCGGACCGGTCGCAGCTGACGATGACGGTCCCGTTCATGCGCGCTTACACGCGGTTGCTCGTGCAGACGTGCCACCGGCGCGGCGCGCACGCGATCGGCGGGATGGCGGCTTTCATCCCGAACCGGCGCGACCCCGAGGTCACGGAACGGGCGCTCGCCAAGGTTCGCGATGACAAGGAGCGCGAGTCGGGCGACGGCTTCGACGGGACTTGGGTCGCCCATCCCGACCTCGTCCCGATCGCGACCGAGATCTTCGATTCCGTCCTCGGCTCGGCGCCGCACCAGAAGGATCGCGTCCCGAACCTGACCGACGCCGCCGTCAGCCCCGCCGACCTGAGCGACTTCGGGGTCGAGGGCGGTGCCGTCAGCGACGACGGGATCCGGGCGAACGTACGGGTCGCGCTGGCCTACCTCGACTCGTGGCTGCGCGGCACGGGTGCCGCCGCGATCGACAACCTCATGGAGGACGCCGCCACCGCCGAGATCGCGCGTTCGCAGCTATGGCTGTGGCGTTCGCGCGGGCTGCTACCCGTGGAGCGGTACGCGGCCTTCCGGGACGAAGAGCTGGCCCGGCTCGGCGGGGTAGGGGAAGGCAGGCTCAAGGACGCCTGGGACATCCTCGACCACCTCGTGCTCGACGACGAGTTCGCCGAGTTCCTGACGCTGCGCGCCTACGCCATGCTGGAGTAGCGGAGGCGGCTAGCCCGTTGCCAGTGGCTGCCCGGTCATCAGGACGAATCGAGCGCGGCCGCGACCATCCCGGATGAGGATCGGAGCAGCCCGCAAGCGGACATGATCGCCCGCCTTGCCGAGCATCGTGATCTCCTCCGCCGGGAGCATGCCGGTTTCCTCCAGCCGTTTGCGCCAGCTCGAGGCGTCTGCGGTCTGACTGGGTGGGGACAGCGCCGCCCGATCCCGCCCGGCGAGCTCGTCAGGTGTGTATCCGAGGTAGGTGGCGAACGCGCGATTTGCGGCGAGGATCCTGCCCTGCATGTCGAGCGCGAGCATGCTCGTCGTCGACGATGCGAAGTCGGGGAGGGCGGCAAGGACTTCCGCGAGCAGGGCGCCCCTTCTGGAGGGTGTCTTGGATTCTCGCGGCGGGGAGGGCGGTGGGGCACTCCGCAACAGCGTGGCGACGATATACAAGGGCTTACCGGAGCGATCGCGGACGATCAGCCCCGTCGCGTGAACGCTGATCTCTTCCCCATGCCGAAGGATCCGCCACGTACTCGAGCGAGGCTGGGAGGGCAGGTTCACACGTTTAGCAAGCTCCGCCACGGCTTGTCGTTGCTCTTCCGGAACGATCATGCTCATCGCCGACCGGCCGATCAGATCATCGCGCGACCGCCCGAAGAGCTGTTCGAATGCGTCGTTCACGAGGATCAGCCTCGTGTCTGGCAACGTCACGGCGGTCGGCGTCGCGGCGCTCATGAATCCTGCGAGCGTCTCGCTCAGCCGCCGGGCGAACGCGAGTTCATGCGCTGAGAGGTATCGGTCGGCGGTCATCCCTCACTCCCCCGGGGTGGTCACATCCTATCGCGGACCTCGAGCAGGCGGCGAAACTCGTTCGGCGATCGCTCGAGGTCGCCAAGGGTCACGCCAAGGGCCAAGGCCATCAGGAGGACATTACCCAGCGATAAATCGGTACCGCGCAGGAAGTTGCGGACCGTCCCCGCACTGAGGCCGGTCAGCGCCTGGATCGCGACCGCGTCATGGCCCGTTCGGGTCATGAGCGTGCGAAGGTTCTCTCGGCAGGCGATCCCCCGCTCATCCGCTGCCGCCTGGGTGAGCCGGCGGATGTTCGGGAGCAGGTCGGTCGTGGCCGGATCGCGGTCGATCGTCATACGCGCACGATAGTCCGACGTGGTGTCGCGTCAATATCTTGCGCAAGATCCTGCGTCGAATAGCCCCGAGCGGCTCGGCGGGTGTCTTGTCGCGCCCGGCTCGGGATCGCACGATCAAAGGCAAGCGGCGGGTCGATCTCCCCCAATCGACCCGTCGCACCCCTATGCCGTACGGACGACCAGCGAACGAATGTCACGACGAGGAACGCCTCTGATCAATGCTTCGGCCCGCGCGTCGTCCGCCACGGGTCGGAAGCGCGGTATCCGCGACCCGCGCCTTGGCGCGACCGGCGAGGTCGTCGCCGAGGGTGACCCATGGGATGCCGTGCGCTTCCATGCCTCGCTGCTCAGCGAGATCCCCAACGGTGTCGTGTCGACGGATGCCCACGGTGAAGTGACGTACTGCAACCTCGTCGCCGAGGAGATGACCGGTCGGACGGCCGCCGAAGCCCTGGGGATGCGGGCGCCGAGGTTCGTCGGCATGTCGGATCAGGATTACGACATCGTCCGCGCCGAGGTGCAGCGGAACGGTCGGTGGACGGGCGAGGCGCAACTCGCGCGCGTGGACGGAACGGAGTATCCGGCGTCCATCAGCGTCGTGGCGCTGTCCCTCGAACCGGGTGATGCCTACGGTGAGCTCATCGTCTGGTCGGACATGACCGATCGCGTCGATACGGCCCGACACCTTGCGGCCGCCTACGCGCAGCTCGAACTCCTGCTCGGTGCTGGCCCGGCGGTCATCTACAGCGATCGCCCGGAACCAGGATTCCCCAATGTGTTCACGACCCCGAACGTCCGCGCGGTGCTTGGCCTGGACCCGGAGGACGTGGGAGAGACGAGGTTCGTCGAGCGCATCCATCCCGCGGACCGGGCTCGCGTCGTCGAGGGCCTGAGTGACCTGCTCGCGACCGGGCGGTCCCTCAACGAATATCAATTCCGGCACGGCGACGGTTCCTACCATTGGATCCGGGACGAGAACACCGTCGTCGTCGGTGCTGATGGAACGCCGGTCGAGATCGTCGGATACCTCGCGGACATCACGGACCAGCATCGGATCGCCGAGGACCGCGTCAGGTTGGCCGCAGCGATGGATCAGACGACGGACGGGGTCGTGATGTCGGATCCGTCGGGGGTGATCACCTATGCGAACGCCAGTTTCTGCGAGATGAGCGGTCGCTCGGCCGACGACCTGATCGGATCGTCGGGCAGCGAGCTCGCTCACGGCCCCCTCGCGGCGCAATACGAGGCTGCCATCCGGACGGCGCTTCGCGGCGAGCGCTGGACAGGGTCGGCCATCGCGACCTGGCGTGCGGACCGGCCGGTCGATCTCGACATCGCGGTCTGGCCCCTGATGATCGATGGCGAAGTCGCGAATCTCGTGGGGGTGTTCCGGGACGCCACCGTCGAGCGCCGCCTGGGTGCCGCCCTCCGCCAGCACGTCGATCAGCGAGACGCACTCGTGCAGTCGTTCGCACGGCTGCGGTCTGGGGCCACCGTCGAGGAGACGGCAGCTGCGGTGTGTGCCGAGCTGATCGCGGTCGCCGGGATCGACGTCGCGACCGTCGTCGGCTTCGTCAACGGAACGGGCGTGGCCCGATTGGCGGGAGCGGGCGACCTTGACTCAGATCTCGGCAGGCTGTTCGAGGGTTGTTGCGGCAGCTACTTTCGGACACGCGCATCACGTCGTCGGTTGGAAGACACGGACCAGCATCTCGCCGCGCACCGCGAGGGATGCTGCACGTGGAGCGCGTCTCGTCTCCGCGCCTTGCACCTGGAGCCGCTCGTCTCGGACGGCATGATCATCGGTGTCCTCGCGATGGGCAGCGGCGCCCCTGACGCGGGACCCCGGATGACCGAGCTCGCGGCCTACTTCGGCGAGTACGCGGCGGTCGCGGCGGCGCTGATCGCGCCCGGATGGGCGAACCGGCGGCGGTCGAGCGACCTTGCCGCGACGATCCACGAGATCGTGGCAACCCGCTCGTTCCGGACCGTCTTCCAGCCGGCGCGCGAGCTCAGCATGCGAGCGATCGTCGGGTATGAGGCGCTGACGCAATTCGATGACGGCACCGGCCCCGACGTGCAATTCGCCCAGGCAGCGTCGGTCTCGCTCGGAGTCGACCTCGAGGAGGCGACGCTCGCATCGGCTATCGAGCAGGCCGCGCGGCTCCCTGCCGGGCCGTGGCTCAGCCTCAACGTCAGCCCGACCCTCGTGACGGAACGCGGACGACTCGCACGACTCCTTCGGGATCGCGGCGAGCGAACCGTCGTGCTCGAGATCACGGAGCATGCCGTCGTCGACGACTACGGTGCGTTGCGACGGGTCGTCAAGGGCCTCGGTGAGGGTATCGAGATCGCCGTCGATGACGCTGGCGCGGGGTTCGCGTCGCTGCGGCACATCGCGGAACTTCGCCCGAGCTACGTGAAGCTCGACATGGGGTTGGTTCGGGGCGTCGCCCGGGATCCCGCGCGCCAGGGGCTCATCGCCGGGATGGTCCATTTCGCGATCGAGACCGGCTGTGTCCTCATCGCCGAGGGGATCGAAACGGAGGCCGAGTTCCGAGCCCTCCGTCGGCTGGGAGTCACCTTCGGGCAGGGATACCTCCTGGGACGGCCGCGATCGCTCGACGATGACGTAACGCGCTAACGCGGCTCACTCCTCGTCAAGTAGGTACGTGGTCATCGGACCGAGGCCCTTGATGTCGAGATCGCGATGAAGCGGGTGAGATCCAATGTGCGTCAGCCCGCGATCGGGCCGCGCTCCAGGTACCTGCCAAATCCACGGCGCCCCACGAACGCGCCGCCGCGGATCACATCGGCGCCCCGCACGAAGACATCGCGGACGGCCCCGGAGACGTCCAGCCCCTCGTACGGTGTGTAGTCGCTGGTGTGATGGAGCGAGTCGGCCTGGATGACCCGCCGGGCAGAGGGGTCGAAGATCACGATGTCGGCGTCCCGGCCGACCTCGAGGGCACCCTTGCTCGCGATCCCGAACCGCGCGGCAGGCGTGGTCGACAGGAGTTCGACCATCCGCTCAAGCGTGATCCGGCGGCGGGCGACGCCCTCGCTGTAGAGCAGCGTCAGGAGGGTCTCGATTCCCGGCGCACCGTTGCTGACGCGGTCGAACGAGACCCCCGAGCCCGCCTCGGCCTTCTCGACGGCCATCCGGTCGGGGACGTGGTCGGTGGCGACGAGATCGAGCGAGCCATCGGCGAGTCCGGCCCACAGCGCGTCTCGGTCGGCAGCGGAGCGCAGTGGCGGCGAGATGACGAAGCAGGCGCAGCGGGTGGGATCGGGCTCGTCGTAGCACGCCTCGGTGAGGACCAGGTAATGCGGGCACGTCTCCGCTGACACGCGGACGCCGGCCGCCTTGGCGCGTCGGACCTCGTCGAGCGCCGCCGCCGACGACAGGTGGACGACGTGCACGGGTGAGTCGGTGGCGCGCGCGAAGGCGAGTGCCCGAGCGGTGGCGACCGCCTCGACGTACGGTGGTCGCACGGTCGCGTGGAAGCGCGGTTGGGTGTCACCACGCTGCAGCGCGGCGGCGATGCCGGCATCGAGCAGGACCGGGTCCTCGCAGTGGACCTGCAGCATCCCGCCGTGCTCGCCCATGCGGCGCATCGCATCGAACAGCGCCTGATCGCCGAGGCGGAAGTCGAACACCATGAATGCCTTCGACGTGGCGACACCGGCCTCGATCGTCGCGGGGAGCTCTGCCAACGGATCGTCGGCGTGGCCGGAGATCGCGAGCGACAGGCCGTAGTCGATGGCGCTGTCGGCGTCGGTGGCGGCTCGCCACTCAGCGAGCCCGGTCCGGAGCGATCGCTCGGCCGCTGGCGACGACCCCGTTCCGGGGTTGTTGAACGACAGGAACGCGGTCGTGCCGCCGAACGCGGCCGCGACCGAATCCTGGAAGAAGCGATCGGGCTCCTAGGTCGCTGGCCACGCGCGTGTGCGTGTGGGCATCGATGACACCGGGGAGTACCAGCATCCCGGTCGCATCGATCACACGTCGGCGCTGTGGCGGCAAGCCCGTCGAGTGCCGGCTCGATCGCGGTGATCCGGCCGCCATCGGCGGCCAGGTCAGCGCGCCTCGACCCGTCTGCTGTGACGATCGTGCCGCCGCGAACGAGGAGGTCGGTCAGCCCTCGACCTCACTGATCCGGATGGGCTGGGCACCGTCCCACAGGGCGCGGCGACCGACCTCGCGCAATCGATCCTGCCAGCCCTCGTCGGGGTCGATCGAGGCGAAATGGTTGGCGGCCAGCTGGCCGACCTTCGACGACGTCGTGCAGGCGCCATACGGGAAGAAGATCTCGCATTCGCTGATGCCGCCCGGGTACATCGCGAGCATCCCGGGCGATGGGTGCGAGGTGTGGTTCTCGTAGTCGATGCCCGGGCGGAAGTCGCCGTATGGGATCCACGTCGACTCGCCGGACCAGCGGCAGTGGATCAGCTTCGACTCGATCGGCAGCATCCGCCGGATGGCCTCGATCGTCTGGGGCGCGGCCGGCTCCCAGCGGGCGCTAAAGTGCAGGTCACCGACCTCGATCCGCAGGCTCCCCATAGCGCGGAGGATAGCGTGGCCGCCGACCCCGGAGCGCAACGGCCGACGATCAGCACCCACGTCCTC
This sequence comes from uncultured Chloroflexia bacterium, assembly GCA_963812745.1. Lineage (GTDB taxonomy): Bacteria > Chloroflexota > Limnocylindria > Limnocylindrales > CSP1-4 > SPCO01. Next base: position 94,676 of record CAWEWE010000005.1, read on the forward strand.
GACACGGAACGTGGGGTGCCGGCGATCGGTGTCCGCGTCACGCTCTATCGACTCGGCCTTGCCGACAGCGGCCCCATCAGGATGACGCAGGCGCTGACCGATGCCGACGGACGGGTGCGTGACCTCCTAGAGCGGCCGCTGCAGGTCGGGGACTACCGACTCGAGTTCGACGTCGCCCTGGAGAGTGGCTCGTTCTTCACGAAGATCGCGGTCGAGCTGCAGATCACCGACGTCGAGCGCAGCTATCACGTGCCGCTGCTGCTGGCGCCGTTTTCGATGACGACGTACCGGGGGTCCTGAGGCAGTTCCCCGTTCCGTGGCGGGCCGCCCATGCGGTTTCCTGCCATATGTGTACCAGGTGAACCTTAGGCACGTCGCGCCGCCGTTCGAGTCGGACCGGATGCATGGAGATGCAGCACCGCTGGATGATGATGCGCCGCTGAGCGTCTGCCTTGCCAGGCGGCTGCATCGCTATCCACGCTGGCGGGCCCGACGCGCGCTCAGGCTCTGGCTACGGTGCACCACACGAACATTTGGCAGGAAACCCGGGCGCGGCCCTCGTCGGTGCGGCTAGCGGATCACCGGGAACGCATCGACATCGACGCGCGGTCGTCCCGACGTCCCCGACACGATCAGCTTCACGCTATGGACCCCGGGGGTCGACCACGACCGGCTGAACAGAACGACCTTCGATCGTGAGGTCGAGCGGTAGAGGTCGATGGTCTGGATGTAGACCCCGTCGACGTAGACCCGCGCCTTGCCGCTGGTCGGCCCCTGGCGGCCGACGACGGCGATCGCGCGGGCATCGCGCTTGAACTCGACGGAGGCGCCGGCCCGCGTCGATGTCCGCATGGTGCCGTTGCTGGCGGTGCTGGAGCGGGTCGTCGACCAGGTCCCCGTGTAGCGGGCGAGGCTCGTGCCCTCCTGGAGGAGGGTCGCCTTGACGGCCGGCGACTCGGCCTGTGGCCCGACGTTGCCGGCGCCGTCTCGACCGGCGATCGCGAACTGCGTCACGACGCCGAACGTGATCGGCCATTTCAGTAGACGTTCCGTGACGACGCTGTCGATCGTGGTCCACGACCCGGTGCCGAGCTTCCGCCGGACCGAGTAGCTCGCCACGCCGGTGTGGTCGTCGGTCGCGGCGGGCCACGACACGATCGCGCTGACGGTCGAGCCGATGATGGTGCCGGCGTTGATCCCGTGCCGGTGGACGGGGAGTGCGGTCGGCCCCGTCGTGTCGACCACCCGCAGCGCGTTCACGAGGCGTCCGGTCACCGTCTTGCCGGCGGTGGCCGCGAGCCCGGTCCCGCGCCCGAGCACGAGCGCCTTGAGCGCGGTCGCTGTCGGAGGATCGGCTGCCGCGCCGGCGGCGAGTGCCGCGACACCGCTGACGTGCGGCGCGGCCATCGAGGTGCCTGCCGACCACGCCCAGCACGGCGAACAGCCGGGCTCGGCCGGGATCGTCGACACGATGTTCGTCCCGGGAGCGGAGATGTCGACCGTCGTCGCACCGTAATTGGAGAACGACGCCAAGCTGCCGCGCTGGTCGATCGCGGCGACGCTCAGGACGTTGGCGACCGACGACTCGGCAGGGTAGAAGTCGTACGTGCTGCTGTCGATGTTGCGGCCGGCGTTCCCGGCTGCCGCGACGAAGAGCGCGTCGGAGTCGGCGATCGCGACGTCGAGCACCGGGCTGTCGTCGGTGCCGCCCCACGACGCGTTGATGATCGGGACGCCGAACGAGGCGGCGTAATCGATGGCGTCGACCGCCATGGCATCGGAGCCGCACGTGTTGCCGTCATCGATGAACTTGACGGCCATGAGCCGTATTCCCGGGGCGACACCGACGACGCCTGATCCATTCAGCGAGGCGCCGATCGTGCCGGCGACGTGCGTGCCGTGGCCGTCCTGGCCGTTGTCATGGACCGATGCGTCGTCGTTGCAGAAGTCCCAGCCGTGGATGTCGTCGACGTAGCCGTTGCTGTCGTCATCGATGCCGTTCCCGGCCGTCTCACCGGGGTTGGTCCAGGCCCGGGCTGCCAGATCGGGATGGTTGAAGTCGATCCCATCGTCGATGACCGCGACGACGATCGAGGGCTCGCCGTGCGTGATGCGCAGGGCCTCCAGCCCGTCGATGTCGATGTCGGCGATGCCCGTCTGGCTCTGGGTGCCGCTCAGATGCTGCCCGGTGTTGTGGAGTCCCCACTCGCTGCTGAAACCCGGCTCGGCGGTGATCTCGTCCGCCAGCTCGCGCTGATAGTTCGGGGAGACCGCGACGACCCGCGGGTCTGCATCGAGTTCACGGCGAACGGTCGCGGGGGAGATGCCTCGCCCCACGACGACCTCCGTCCGCCCGCTGGCGCTGGTGGAGAGGACGTCGAGACCGATGTCGCGCGTGATGGCGCGTCGTTGCGCCGCCGTCACACCGGCTCGATAGCGGACGAGGACCTGGTCGCCGACCGCGTTGGGGACGACCGGGTCCGCGGCGGTCACGCCGGTCGGGGCGATGGCGCTCGCTGCGAGCGCGACGAGCAGCAGGAGCGAATGACGGGATGCGCGCATTCACCGTCATCGTACGCCCGTCCATCGTTCGAGCGTGACAGCCTAGATGTCACGGGTGGGTCCTAGTGTCCGGGCCATGGAAGCGCACGTCATCCCACTGCACCCCACGGTCCGACTGGAGGGCGATCGGATCGTCATCGAGCGCCTGTCCCTGTCGGACCCGACCCTCGCCGCGTTCCTGGGGGAGCGACCGGCGGGGGATCGCGGTCCGATCGTCGAGCGCGCGCTGCGCATCGGGCTGATCGCCCTGCAGGACGCCGGCGTGACGGTGAACGTCGATGCCGTGCGCACGGAGTTCGAGCGACTCATCCGCCAGGCCGAGCAGGTCAACGAGCGTGCCGCGACCGCGCTGGAACAGACGCTGCGTGCCAACTTCGCCGACGGCGACGGTCGACTGCCTCGCACGCTCGAGAAGTTCCTTGGCGACCGTGGCGCGCTGCGCTCGATGGTCGACGAGCTGTTCGACGAGAAGAAGCGCGACAGCGCCATCGGGCGGATCGGCGCGATGCTCGAGCGCTACTTCGACGGCGATGCCTCGAAGCTGGCGGTCCTGCTCGACCCGACACGGCTCAACTCGCCGATGCACCAGTTCCGCCAGGAGATCGCGGCCGGCTTCAAGAGCCTCGAGGAGCGCCTCGTCGCGATCGAGGCCGCGGCCGCTGCCCGGGGAGCCGAGCGGGCCAGGTCCGCGGCCAAGGGCGCCGACTTCGAGGACCTGCTCGCCGACATGCTGGGCGACATCGCCCGCGGCGCCGGCGACCTCCTGGACCGGACGATGCTCGAGGCGGGGGCCGTGCTCAAGTCGAAGAAGGGCGACTTCGTCCTGACCGTGGATCCGGCGATCGCCCGCGGCTGCGACCTGCGAGTGGTGATCGAGGCCAAGGACCGCCCGATGTCGATGCGCGCGATGCGAGACGAGCTCCGCGAGGCGCGCGAGAACCGCGGGGCGGCCGTGGCGGTCGCGGTGTTCACGCCGGCGCATGCCCCGACCGGGGTCGGGCCGTTCAGCCTGGTCGGTGGCGACGTCTACTGCGTGATCGACCCGGATGCGCCCGAGCCGGCGACGCTCGAGGCCGCCGTCCGGCTGGCACGGCTGCTGGCGCTCGCGTCGCTCGCCGAGCGCGAGGTGGCGGTCGACGCGGCCGCCATCGGATCGGCCTTGACGGCCATCCGCGAGCAGCTCGAGGTGGTGCGTCAGCTCAAGTCGCAGCTGACCTCCATCTCGAACGCGACCAAGGCCGTCTGGACCGGGCTCGACACGATGCGGGCAGGCATCCTGGCCCGTGTCACCGAGGCCGAATCGGAGATCCGAACCGCCGCGGATTGACGGCCGGCGGTCCGGTGGGGTTAGGACGCGCAGGCTAGGCCGCACCCGGACCAAGGGGTGCTCCGCACGGGTTGTCGGGTAGAGGATGATTAGGGCGAGTCAGCCTCCGTCGATGCGGAGCGATCGGCTCCTCCGCGGATCCCTCGAGCCGGAGAACCCATGCGCCGCATCGCAGCCCTCGCCCTCGCCGCCGTGGTCGCGCTTTCCCTCGTCGCGCCGGTGGCGGCTGCCGATCCGACGCTGCCCGCGGTCGAGCCGTCGGCGTCCGCCGAGCCGATCGCCACGCCCGAGGCGACCCCGCCCGGAGCCGACTGCCGAGCCGACCGCATCTCCCGACCCGACCGCGTCCGAGGACCCGACTCCCGTCGTCGAGCCGTCGCCAAGCCCCGACCCCGACCCGGTCACCGAGCCGCCCGCCACCACCGAACCCGCCGATGCGGCGACGCCCACGCCGCGGTCGAAGAGCGTGCCCGACGCGCTCGACGCCAGGGGTCGGCCGATCGCGACTGGTCGCTACATCGTCGTGCTCGCCGAGACGGCCGACACCACGAAGGTCGTCGCGCGCCATCGTCAGGGCGAGGGCACCAAGGCCGAGCGCTCGTTCAAGCACGCGTTCCGCGGCTTCACGGCCAAGCTCGACGCCGTCCAGCGCCAGGCCCTGCTCGCCGACCCGAACGTCAAGGCCGTGGTCCCGGATGAGGTCATCGAGGTCACCGCCCAGACCGTCCCGACCGGCGTCTCGCGCGTCGGTGCCACCAGATCCCCGCTCGCGCAGATCAACGGTGTCGACGAGCAGGTCAACGCCGACGTGGCGATCGTCGACACCGGCATCGCCTTGCACCCCGACCTCGTCGTCGCGGGCGGCTACAACTGCTCGAGCACGGATCGGGCGCGCTGGACCGACGAGCACGGCCACGGCACCCACGTGGCCGGCACCGTCGGGGCGCGGGACAACACGATCGGCGTCGTCGGCGTGGCGCCCGGTGTCCGGCTGTGGGCCGTCCGCATCCTGAATTCGAGCGGCGCCGGGCTGCTGTCGTGGTACGTCTGCGGGCTCGACTGGATCCTCGCCCAGCGCGACCCGAACGACTCGTCGCGGCCGCTGATCGAGGCGGTCAACATGAGCGTCGCGAAGTCCGGCGCCGACGACTCGAACTGCGGCTTCTCGAACAAGGACGTCCTGCACCAGGCGATCTGCCGGCTGTACGCCGGGGGCATCACGGTGGTGGCGGCTGCCGCGAACGAGCGCTCGAGCGCGTCGCGCTACGTGCCGGCGGCGTACAACCAGGTGATCACCGTGTCGGCCCTCGCCGATACCGACGGCAAGGCGGGTGGCCTCGGTGGCAGGCGCTGCTACTCGTGGGGCAGCTACGACCGCGACGACACGTTCGCCGACTTCAGCAACTACGGCTCCGACGTCGACCTCATCGCGCCGGGCAAATGCATCTGGTCGACCAAGCCCGGCTCGACGTATGGCTACTCGTCGGGCACGTCGATGGCCGCACCGGCCGTGACCGGGGCCGTCGCCCTGTACAAGGCGAGTCGACCGCTGGCGACGCCAGCGGAGGTCCGGGAGGCGCTCCGCTACCTGGGCAACCAGGGCTGGTACACGTCCACCGACCCGGATCCGTACCACGAGCCACTCCTCGGCGTGTCCCGGATCGGGTCGCTCGGCACGTTCTCGATCTCGGCGCCGACGACCGGCAAGGTCCCAGCATCGGGTGGCACGGGATACGTTCCGATCACGATCTCGCGCAGCTCGACGTTCTTCGAGCGTGTCCGGTTCAGGGTCGACAGCGCCCCGTCAGGGTGGACGGCCGCGATGGCCACCTCGAGCGCGTTCGGGTGGACCGCCAACACCGTCTCGGTCCGGGTGACGGCGCCGCGCACCGCCAAGCCGGGCACCTACCACGTCCAGGTCAGCGGCACCAACTGGGGCCGGACGAAATCGACGAGCGTTGCCGTCACGGTCCCCGCCGACCTGCCGACGGCCAAGGCGCCGACCACGTCAATCCTGAGCGGGAGCGTCATCGGCCGGTCGTCGACCGGCGTCGAGAGCGTCACGCTCCGCCCGGCGTGGGCCGCCGCGACCGACCCGTCCGACCCGATCGTCGGCTACGAGGTCGAGCGAAGTGTCAACGGCGGGGCCTACGGCTGGACGGTCGCGACCTCGGGCAGGTCGGTGGCCGTCCCGGGTCTCCGGTTCGGCATCTCCTATCGGTTCCGCGTCCGGGCACAGGACAGCGACGGCTCCTGGAGCCCGTGGGTCGCCGGAGCGGCGGTGATCCCGGGCGCGGTGAGCGACCGGTCGACCCTCGTCACCTATCGCGGAACGTGGACCCGGTACGCGCATAGCCCCTCGACGAACGGCTGGATCACGACCTCGCGCCAGGCCGGGGCGACCGCCCGGCTCCGGTTCACCGGTCGGGGCATCGCGATCGTCGCGCTGACGAACTCCACTCGCGGACGCGCGTCCGTGTACATCGACGGCGTGTACCGGGCCACCATCGACATGCGCTCGTCGACGAGCGTGGCGCGCAAGATCGTGTACGTGCGCAACTGGACCACGAGCGGCACGCACACGATCGAGCTCCGGGTCGCCGGGACCTCGGGCCGGCCGTCGGTCTCGCTCGACGGGTTCGTCGTCCTTCGCTAGCCGTCCGCAGGTGAACCCGCGCACTCGTTGACGTGGTCGCTTGCCCGCGTGCGCTATCGTGACCCTCCGATGCACCGGGCCGGGTACCCGCGTGCGGCACGAGAGGTAGCGACGTAGTGGCAAGAGCGATGTGGAAGGGGGCCATCCAGTTCGGCCTGGTCACCATCCCGATCAAGCTCTATCTGGCGACCGAGTCCAAGGGCATCAGCTTCAACATGCTCCACGAGAAGGACCTGTCGCGGATCCAGATGAAGGTCTGGTGCCCGGTCGAGGACGAGCCGATCTCCCGCAGCGACACCGTCAAGGGCTACGAGTACGCGCCGGGTGAGTACGTCGTCGTCACCGACGAGGACCTCGAGAAGGTGCCGCTCAAGACCGTCCGCTCGATCGAGATCGAGCAGTTCACGAAGGCCGAGCGCGACGACAACGCCGTCCGCTTCGTGAAGTCGGCCTACTACGTCGAGCCCGACAAGATCGGTCGCAAGGCCTTCTATCTGCTGAAGTCGGTGCTCGAGGACGAGGGCCTCACCGCGATCTGCAAGGTCGTCATCAAGGACCGCGAGGCGCTCGCCGCGCTCGACCCGTTCGCCGAGACGCTCCTCCTCACCACGCTCCATTGGCCGGACGAGATCCGCTCGACCAAGGACCTCGAGCTCCCGGAGGAGGAATTCGACTTCAAGCCCGCCGAGCTCACGATGGCCAAGCAGCTCGTGTCGGCGATGACCGGCACGTTCGACCCGTCGCAGTACAAGGACGAGTACCGCGAGGCGCTCGAGAAGATCATCGATGCCAAGGTCGAGGGCAAGGAGACCGTCGAGATCGAAGCGCCCGAGGAGCCGGGCAAGCTCATCGACCTGATGGCGGCATTGGAGGCGTCGGTCTCTGCCGCCAAGGCGTCGCGCGAGGCCAGTGCTGAGAAGCCCGTCTCCGTGGCCGAGGCCCGCGAGAAGAAGGCGGCGGCCAAGAAGCCTGCCGCGACCCGGGCTAGGGCCAAGGCCGCGGACGATGACGAGGCCGCCGAGGCCAAGGCGAAGCCGGCCCGCAAGCGCAAGACCGCATAAGGGTCGCCCCGCGGCCCGCGGTTTCCGGCCGCGAGGCCTCCAGCCGCGAGGCCGCGATTCTGGCAAAACTTGCGCCCGGGGACCGTTATGGCACCTCATGCCGGGATTCCTGGCAGGAATCGCACCCGGTGACGAGTTAGGGCCCGAAACGGCCTCATATCTCGGCCGACCGCGGCATAACGGTCTCCCCATGCAACTTCTGCCAGATTTGGACCCCGAGGCGCCAGCGGCCGGAACTGCGGCACACTGAGGCCGATGCCCCTCGAGGAATACCTCCGTAAACGAGACTTCAAGCAGACCCCGGAGCCGCCGCCCGATCCGGGCACGGCCGCCAGCGGTCGCAGCGGCCGGTTCGTCGTCCAGCGCCACCGCGCCACGCGGCTCCATTACGACTTCCGCCTCGAGATCGATGGCGTCCTCGTGTCATGGGCCGTGCCCAAGGGCCCGACCCTCGATAACAAGATCCGACGCATGGCGGTCCACGTCGAGGACCACCCGATCGAATACTTCGATTTCGAAGGGATCATCCCGGCCAAGCAGTACGGCGCCGGCGACGTCATCGTCTGGGACTGGGGGACCTGGGAGCCCGAGGCGCCCACGCTCGACGGGCGCAAGAGCGTCGAGGACGGCGAGCTCAAGTTCCGGCTCAACGGCGAGAAGCTGAAGGGCCGCTTCACGATCGTCCGGACCAGCGGTCGCGGGGGGAGCCGCCCGTTCGAGAGCGACGACGGTGACCAGTGGCTGCTCATCCACAAGGCCGACGCCGACGCGAAGCCCGGCTGGGATGCCGAGGACTTCCCGCAGAGCGTCAAGACCGGCCGGACCAACGACGAGGTCAAGGCGAACCGCGACGCGATCTGGATCAGCCAGGCGCCGGCCGCGACCGCCGAGATCGACCTCGCCGGGGCCAAGCCGGCGCCGCTCCCCCAGCAGATCGAGCCGATGATGGCGACGCTCGCGACCAAGCCGTTCGACGACGACGACTGGCTGTTCGAGATCAAGTGGGACGGCTTCCGCGTCCAGACCATCGTCGACGACGGCAAGGTCAAGATCCTGACGCGCAACCTGAACGACGCCGCGACCTACTTCCCGCGCCTGCTCGGGTCGCCCGGGAAGTGGCTGGAGGCGAGCCAGGCGGTCATCGATGGCGAGGTCGTCGCGGTCGACGAAGCGGGCCGACCGGATTTCAGCCTGCTGCAGACCAAGCTCGGCCAGAAGGAGGCGACCGGGCTGCTGTACCAGGCGTTCGACCTGCTGTACCTCGACGGTCGCTCGCTGCTGGACGTCCCGCTCGAGGACCGCAAGCGGCTGCTCCGGAGCGTGCTCAAGGACCATCCGCGCGTTCGGTTCGCGTCGCACGTCGTCCGCGATGGCGAAGCGTTCTTCGAGGCGGCCAGCGCGCTGGGTGTCGAGGGCATGGTCGCCAAGCTCCGTCGCTCCCGCTACGAGCCCGGCAAGCGGACCGGCTCGTGGCTGAAGATCAAGATCCGGCCGGAGCAGGAGCTCGTGGTCGGTGGCTGGACCCCGGGGAGTGGCAACGCCCGCGACCTCGGCGCGATGGCGGTCGGCGTGTACGAGGACGGCAAGCTGCGGTTCGCCGGCAAGGTCGGCAGCGGCTTCACCGGTGGCGATCCGGGCCGATCTCCTGAAGCGCTTCAAGCCGCTGGTCCAGGACGACCCGCCGTTCGACCCCGCGCCGCCCAAGGATTACCGTGGCCGCTGGGGCGGCGACCTCAAGGACATCACGTGGGTCCGGCCCGAGATCGTGATCCGCGCCGAGATCGGCGGCTGGACGCGCGACGGTCAGGTCCGCCAGACGGCCTACAAGGGCATCGAGGCGGGGCGCGACCCGACGACCGTCGTTCGTGAGACTGCGATCGCGACATCCACCGCGGTCCGTGCCGCCGAAGCCGCCGAGCCCGCCCCAGCCGAGGAGGAGTCGATGCCCTCGAAGAGCGCGAAACCTTCGAAATCGAAGGACCTCGGGTGCCGGCCGCCGAAGGCGGCCAAGCCCAGTCGGGAGTTCGCGCGCGGCGACACCCGAGGAGCTCGAGGCGCTCGACGCCCTCGGCAAGGAGGGCGTGTGGGAGGTCGGCGGTCGCGAGCTGAAGCTGACCAACCTCGACAAGCCGTTGTTCGAGGCGGATCCGCCGGTCACGAAACGCGAGCTCATCCGCTATTTCGCGACGATCGCGCCGGTGATGCTGCCGCACCTCATCGACCGGCCACTCAACCTCCAGCGCTTTCCGAACGGGGCCGGCGCGCCCGGCTTCTGGCAGAAGGACATCCCGGACACCGCTCCGAAGTGGCTCACGCGCTGGCACGAGACCGGCGTCGACGGACGCGAGGATCGCGACGCCAACGACCACCTGCTGGCGGTCGATGCCGCCAGCCTCGCCTGGCTCGGCAATCAGGCGAGCTTCGAGGTCCACGCCTGGACCGGGAAGCTGCCCGAACCGTGGCGGCCGACGTTCGCGTACGTCGACATCGATCCGGGCGAGAAGACGACCTGGGACGAGACGCTGACACTCGCTCGGCTCTACCGGACCGCGCTTGGGCACCTCGGCGTCCGCGGATACCCCAAGACGACCGGCAAGCGCGGCATCCAGATCTGGATCCCGATCGTCCACGGCAGATACGACTTCAGTGACACGAGCACCTGGGTCGAGCGTGTCTCGAAGGCGGTCGGTTCGACCGTCCCCGACCTCATCTCCTGGGAGTGGGCGAAGGCGGCCCGCAAGGGGCGCGCCCGGCTCGACTACACGCAGAACGCGTCGATCAAGACGCTCGTTGCGCCGTACTCCGTCCGGCCCGCGCCGGGAGCGCCCGTGAGCACGCCCATCGCATGGGACGAGCTGGACGACCCCGACATCCGCCCCGACCGGTGGACGATCCGGAACCTGCCGGAGCGCATCGCGAAGGTCGGCGACCTGTTCGCGCCCGCCCAGACCGACGCCCAGGAGCTCCCGCCTGTTTGACCGGTCGACACGCACGCGCGAAGCGTTGACCGGGTGCACCAGAAACCCGTGGCGGGCCATCGGTCGTCGCGCGGAACTGACTACCCTTGACGACTCCGAAACGGTAGGGACCGCACCCTTTCGGTCTATCCAATGAACCGGGGACCAAGAGAGGTGACGACTATGCGCCGATTCTTCGCGATCCTGACGGCCGCCGGGCTTGCGGCCACATTGACCACGAGCGTGGTCATGGCGTCTAACCACGTGACGACGTTGAGCACGTCCCTGTCGGGCTCCGAGGAGGTCGGCGGCGGTGACCCGAACGGCAAGGGCTGGGTCACCCTCGAGATCTTTTCGAACGGCACGATCTGCTACGAGGGCAAGGTCCAGGCGATCGGCCGTGCGCTCACGGGCGCCCACATCCACGCCGCAGTGGCCGGGGTCAACGGGCCGGTCGTCGTCGACCTCGACCCATTCAACGCCGATATCACCGGAAACAAGGCCGAGCATTGCGTGGTGACGACGGCGACACTCGCGGCGGCGATCGTCGCGACCCCGTCGAACTACTACGTGAACGTCCACACGACCGCGTATCCGGGGGGCGCGATCCGCGGCCAACTCGGCGACTGACAAACGCAGTCCTAGGCGGCCTCGATGCTGGTCACCCATTTGACCCAGTCGAGGCCGCGACGGCCCGGGACGACGAGCCGGCACGGTGCGCCATTGGCCGCTGGGAGGGGCTGACCGCCGACACCGGTCGCCAGGAGCGATGACCGTGCCTCGTCCGCCGTGAGGATGGTCGACCAGCCGGTCACCGACCGGACGCGGATGCTGCCGCGCACGGGGATATCGAGGACGGCTGGCAGCGGCACGCCCCGCCACGTCGTCTCGATCGCCCAGCCAGACGTGCAATCGAGGACGGCGGTCACATCGACCTCGCCGACTTTTCGGAGGTCGGTCAGGTCGAGGACCTGGTCGCCGACCGTGAGCCGCCACGCGTCGAGGTCGATCGATGGCGGTCCCTCGCCGTAGAAGGTGGTCGCTGGCGGGATGCCGCCCGCCGGCAGCCAGCGCGATCCGGTGAACCGCCGCACGCCGCCCCGAAGGCCGTCGAGCACGGTGCTCACGCCGAACGCCGCGAGCCCCGCCAGCGCCAGACCGCCGGTCGCGAGCACAGTCCGTCGCGAGACCCCGTTCTGTGGCGTCGTCGAGACGACCCGCCACCGCTGCGGCAGCAAGTGGACGACGATCACCGGCAGGAGCACGAGACCCAGCCAGGCGTGGAGGGTCAGGAGGGTCCACGACCCGACCGTCAGGAGTTCGCCACCGGCGACCCACAGGAACCCGCCGGTCAGCGCGCCGACGACGAGCAGCGCGACCGCGAGGGCGAGCGCCAGGCGGCGCCAGCGGCCTGAGGCGACCGCCCGCGGCACCGACCGGCGCAGTTTCCAGGCCATGGCCGCGACGAGCGCGCCACCGAGCAGCCCGTGCAGCGTGAACACCCAGCTCGCCGCCGCGCCGCCGGCTTTCAGTGACAGCAGGCCGGTCGCGGCCATGCCGACGACGAGGAGCGCCAGCACCCGGTCGAGCGTCGCGTGACTCATGAGGCAGCCAGTCTGCGCCGGTTCGACGACGAGTCGATGACACGTGGCACGATTCGCCCATGCCCGACGACATCACCCTTCGCAATCCACGCCCCGATGAGCTGCACGAGTTCTGGCAGCCGCTGGCGTACGCCTTCAGCGAGAGCCTGTCGCACGAGGAGATCGAGGCCGAGCGGCCGCTCATCGACTTCGAGCGGTTCATCGGCGCCTTCGACGGCGACCTGCGAGTCGGGACGGCCGGCGCCTTTACGTTCCGGCTGACCGTTCCGGGCGGCGAGGTGGGCGCGTCGGGCATCACCGGGGTCGGCGTCCGGCCCGACTACCGGCGCCGCGGGATCCTGCGCCAGATGATGGACTGGCTGCTCGACGACGCGCGCAACCGCGGGGAGCCGGTTGCGATCCTGACCGCGTCGGAGGCCGCGATCTACCAGCGGTTCGGGTTCGGCCAGGCGTCGACGAGTTCGTCGTTCACCCTGGAGCGTGCATCGGCCGAGTTCAGGGAGCCCGTCGATCTCGGTCCGGAGGCGCAGATCCGGATGGTCGACACCGACGAGGCGACCGCGGTCTTCGCCGCGATCTACGACCGGGTGCGACCCGGGCTGCCGGGCGCGCTCGACCGGATCGAGCCGAAGTGGCGGTTGTCGCTGGTCGCCGATGCCGAGTGGATGCGGCGCGGTGGTGGTGGCATCAAGTACCAGGCGGTGATCGAGGTCGACGGCGAGCCACGCGGCTACGCGATCTACCGGGTCGACCACGGCTGGGGCGCCACCGGGCCGGCGTCGACGATGAACGTCCTCGAGGTCACCGGCGAGGATCCGGCCGCCGAGCAGGCGCTTTGGCAGTGGTTGCTCGAGATGGACCTCGTGCGCACGGTGTCAGGTCGGCGCGGTCCGGTCCCGCATCCGCTCCAGCACTGGCTGCTCGAGCCGCGGCGGCTGGCCCTCACGATCACCGACGGGCTGTGGCTGCGCATCCTCGACCTGCCGGCGGCGTTGACGGCGCGCGGCTACGTCGGGTCCGGCTCGCTGGTGCTCGATGTGTCGGACGACATGTTCGACTCGAACGCGGGCCGGTGGCGGCTCTCCGTCTCGGACGGGAAGGCCGAGGTGGCGCGGACGAAGGACGCGCTCGACTTGGAGCTCGACATCGGGACGCTGGCGGCCGCGTACCTTGGCGGCTTCCGGTTCGTGGACCTGGGCGTGGCAGGCCGGGTCCGCGAATGCCGGCCTGGCATCCTCCGGACCGCTGACACGCTGTTCACGCCGCCACGTTCACCGTGGAATTCGACGCCGTTCTAGGGGATCGACGATCTCGACGGATCTGATCATGCTCCCGGGCGTGAGTGCGTCCGAATTCACCACGCTCGACCGGATCCTGAAGGGCCACGAGGAGGAGCTGATCGAGGAGGCCCTGGCCGACCTCCCCGAGTTCATCCTCCAGCGCCAGCCACGCGTCATGTTCGAGAACAACGGCTTGGCGCTCGGCCGCTGGCTGATGTTCGGCCGGCCGCCGCAGGTCGAGTGGCTCGAGCTGAGCTCGATCTCGTATTACGTCCTGACGGAGCGGTTCGTCGAGGGCGGACCGGCTTAGCGCAACGGCTCCATCGGTAAGATGGCTGCGTGGATCCAATCCGTCGGTATCGACTTGGCCACGACTACCGCGATGCTGGATCGATTCGCGCCGCGGACGACCAATTCCTGTCCTGGATCAATCTGCCTGGAAGCGGCATGCGCAACATGGGCGGGATTCGGCCGCTGAAGTTCACGCAGCTGCGCGAGCCGGTTACCGCCGCCATCGTCCTCGTCACGGACGAGCGATCTGCAGGCTCGGCCGCCAACCCCTGGGATGATCTCGTCGACCTTCATCACGGCCGCATCATCTATTGGGGCGACGCGAAGTTCGATCCGCGCAAGACCGTCGATGACTTTTCGGGCAACCGGGCACTCAAGGACGCCTTCAATCAGGTTCTCGACAGCCAGATGGCAATCGTTCCGCCGATCCTCCATTTCAGCAAGCGGGCATCAGGAACGTTGACATTCAACGGCCTCTGCGCACTTGACCGGCTCGAACTCACCTGGTTCGAGGATCAGGGTCGGCCCGTCCGCAACTATCGTGCTCATCTGACCATCCTCGATGAGGAGTTTGTCGAGGTCGATTGGCTCCATTCGAGAATCCGAGCCTCGTCGCGCGCCTCACTCGTGGGGTCGGGCCCGCGCGCTTGGCGTCGATATCAGGACGGCGTCGTTGATCGATTGCGCGTCTGGGCACCATCCGTGCGTTCGACCACGGCGCAGCTTCCACAATCCGGGACCGGGGATGCGACGCTCCTCAACCAGTTGGTCGGATTGACCCCGACTGGCTTCGAGGCAGCTGTCGTATCCCTCCTCAACGAGTTGGACGAGGTGCGGCACAACATCACCCGCACCCGCCCGACCGCGGATGGAGGCTTCGACTTCTTTGGCTCGTTCACGCTGCCGCCGCCGATCCAGTACGAGATCCCATTTCGAGGAGAGGCCAAGAAGTACGCTCGGACCACGCCCGTCGGACCCAAGGACGTGTCGCGGCTTGTCGCCCGCCTCTCTAGAGGCCAGTACGGGATCTTCGTGACGACGTCGTACTTCACCAAGCAGACGCAGGAGGAAGTGCTGGAGGACCGCTATCCGACCACACTCGTCGCGGGCGCGGACCTGGTTCGAATCATGCGAGAGCTGCGAATTGCCACAGGGTCAGAGATCAGGCCAACGTGGTTGCGCGCGGTGGAGGCCGAGGTCGCACCGGCTGTCGCACCGATTCGGAGAGCTGCCGAGGAGCCGACGCAGTACGACGTCTAAAGGCGGATCAGACCGAGTAGCGGCTCACCCGTCGACTGCAGGAAGCCGCCCTGGAGCAGCGTGATCGACACGTCGTCGCGGTTCGGCCAGTTCGGGTCGTAGAGGCGGATCGTCGTCGGGCCCGACGGGGCCGCCGTTTCGTAGGCGAATGCCAGCACCTGGTGATCCTTGGTCAGGTCGAACGGGTTCCAGCCGACGTGCCGGATCAGCCCGACCATCGGCAGTCGGCCGGCGTCGATCTCAAGGCGAATCCGCGGCCATTCGACCTCCAGCGTCCGCCGATGGAGTCGACCGGGCGACGTCCCGGCCGACAGCCAGAACCGCAGCGGTCCGCGGAGCCAGTCGAGCGACTGCACCTGGCGGCGGACGATCGCGCGGAACAAGGGCGAGCCGTTCGCCGGGGCCGTCGTGTCGGGCGGCACGGCCGCTCCTGACTCGAACCGCTCGCGGACGAACCAGCTCATCCCGCCGCACAGCCCGGCGGTCGCATCGCCGACCCCCACCCAGCGCGGGTCGATGAAGCCGAGGCGGACAGTGGGCCCCGGCTCCCAGTGGTTCGCGAAGTGGAGGCCGTGCACCGAAGGAATGAAACCGGGTACTGCGTTCGAGTCGGACATGACAACGTGCATCGTACGTCTTGACCGACCATCACAGTCGACTATGATGGTCAACTATGAGAACCGTTACGGCGATGGAGCTGCGAAAGCGGCTCGGCGAGATCCTGGATGCGGCCTCCGCCGGCGAGCGGATCCTCATCGAGCGCGACCATAAGCCGCTGGCGTATCTGGTCTCGGTCGAGGATGCCGAGCGCCTCGAGCCTGACAAGGCGGAGGTCAAGCGCCGCCGGCTGGAGGCGCTCGACCGACTCATCGCGTTCGGCAAGGAGATGCGCGCGAAATACCCGGAGCCGGACGACGGGCTGACCTATACCGAGTGGCGGCGCCAGGACCTTGAACGACGAACGGATCAGATCATTCGCGCGTCGAAGAGCGGCGGATCAGGTACGTGACGACGATGCCACCGGTCGTCGTCGATACCTCGGCCGCAATCGCGATCATCCGGGAGGAGTCGGCGGGCGTCGCTGCGGCGCGGATCATCAGGACCGCGGGGACCGCCGGCACGCGCGTGGTCGTGCCCTCCCACTTCTGGCTGGAGGTGATGAACCCACTGCTGACACGCTACCGAACCGGAGGCCTCGACATGATCCAGGCGATCCACGAACTCGACCGACTTGGTTTGGAGACGATCGAGATCGACCGACCTCTGGTGCTCTCGACACTGGACCTGGCCGAGCGTCATCGCCTCACCGCGTACGACGCCATGTACCTCGCTCTCGCGATCTCCATCGACGGTCAACTGCTCACTTTCGACGAGCAGCTTCACGTGGCATCGGGCGCACGAGCCATCGCGATCGACGAGGGACCCCGCACGGCTGAGACAGCTGCAACGTACGAGCACGAGGTGACCTGGCCGAACTACAGGGAGGCGTCGGCGTACCTGGCGCGATTGCGAGCGGACGCGCTGTCAGGTCGGTCGAGCGGGCTTACTGGTTGACAGTGACCGGGTCGACGGGCACTGCCGGCTGTTCGGCGGCCGGCGCTGGGGTCGCGACACGAACGCGGACGATCGTCGGGTCGACGCCCTGGGCGGCCAGCGAGCCGACCTGCGGCGTGACGATGTCGAGCATGAGCAGGTAGTCACCCGGCGCGCTTGGCGCGAACATCCGGACATCGACCTTGGTGACCGAGCGTGGCGTGAACCCGGCCGGCAGCTCGACGGGCTTGACGGAGGCCGCCGCGGCCGCGTCGATCTCGACCTGGCTGGCGGTACCGAGCGGGATCCACGTCCCGACGACCTGGGCATGCGTCGCGCTCACCGAGCCGGTCGGCTTGCGCGAGTTCTCTTCGGTCCGGGTGCCGAGCTCAGCCTCGGCGCCCCACGGGGAGCTGCCGACGTTCGTGATCCAGAGCGACATCTTGTGTGCCGCGCCGGGCGCGATCTCGACCGACCGGGGTGCCGCCACGATCGCGTCGTGTGGGCCCGTCAGTCGCACGATCAACGCCGACACCATGGCCTGGCTCGCGGGGTCGTAGGCGACGCCGTCCTTGTCATGCAGCATCACCGACAGCCGGTACCGCCCGGGCGTCTTGGGCGACACGACCCTGATCGACATGTACTTGCGGTCGACCTTCATGGCCTGCGGCGCCACGACGTCGCCGATCCGCTCAGCGGTCACGAGGCCGAAATCGGGCGGTGTGTCCGGCGCGCCCGCGTCTGGCGCCGTGGGATCGGGCGCCACCGGATCGAGCGGGTCCCAGCGCACGCTGGCCTGGACATCATCGGGGAGCCGGTCACGATCCTTGATCGTGTACGGGATGCGGTACCAGATGTTGCCGCCCGCGATGGTCGATCGAAGCAGCGGCGTCTTGATCGACAGGGTGGCGTTCATGATGCTGGGGACCAGGGCCGCCGCGGGTTCGACCGATCGCGCCCCGCCGGCTCGACCCTGCGCGTTGCGCAGCACATCGGCCGACGCCAGGCCGCGCTTCAGGACGATCGAGCGAGTGAAGCCCGACGCGTCGCGCTCCGGATCCATCTGGGCGATGTAGTCGCCGCTTCGGGCGCTCTCGAAGCCGAAGACGTTGCCGTTGGCCGTCGGAGCGCGGCGCCAGGCCGATTCGATACGGCCACGACCGCCGAGCACCGCGCGCAGCATGTGGTTCGGGCTAGCGTGCGCCTCGGCGACCACGGCCGCCGCGCCGGCCTTGATGAACCCGGCGGCGAAGTTGTCGACCCGCTGCTTGGCCATCGCGAGCGTGCCCTCGGCCAACCCGGGCTCGGTGTTGCCGGAGGCGTAGCAGAGGTGGTTGAGCAGCACGACCGCGTTCGGCGCGAGGTCGATGCTGTCCGCGATCGGCTCCTCGCCGAAGTATTGGTGGCTGCCGTCGCCACCGCCCGCGGTCGGGTTGAGCCCGAACCCGTTCTGGGTCGGTGGGTAGAGGTGGTCTCGATAGCGGCTTGGCCAGCCGTTGCCATGACCCATGTACACGACGACGCTCGCGCCCTGGAGGGCCTCCTTGACGGCTGGCCACGTGGCGTTGGGTGAGTAGATCTCGGTGACGTCGGCGGTGTACGAACGGGCGAGTGCCGCGGCCTTTCGCGCTTCCGCGCGGTAGCGGTCGGTGGCGCCCCCGGCCGGCCCCACGACCAGGACGACCTTGGCGACCCCCGTCCGGGCGCCCGCGGCGAACACGCCCGGCACCACGAGGCCCACGGCGATGAGCGCGACCAGGAGTGCGACGATCACCCGTCTCACGACGGCCTGTGCTCCACGACAGGCAACCCCCAACGACCGGCGGTCACTCCCCGCTCCGCCAGGACCACGAGCCTAGTCGAAGAGGAGTCGACCGCACCATACTCATCGGGCGTTATCTGGCCCTTATCGGTTCGATATCGACGACATCCGGTGCGCGTCGGCACCGCTGCCGCGTGGTCGGGGCAGAATCCGGGTGCGGCGTACCATCGGGGCATGCCCAACCTCCTCGCGGGCGAGACCAGTCCGTACCTACTCCAACATGCGAACAATCCGGTCGATTGGATGCCGTGGAGTGGCGACGCGCTGGCCCGGGCGAAGCTGCTCGACCGGCCGATCTTCCTGTCGATCGGCTATGCCGCCTGCCACTGGTGCCATGTCATGGAGCGCGAATCGTTCGAGGACGAGGCGACCGCGCGAGTCCTCAACGACGGATTCGTGTCGATCAAGGTCGACCGCGAGGAGCGGCCCGATCTCGATTCCATCTATATGGGCGCGGTCCAGGCGATGACCGGGAGTGGCGGTTGGCCGATGTCGGTGTTCCTGACACCCGACGGCCAGCCGTTCTACGGCGGCACGTACTTCCCGAATGAGCCGCGGCACGGCATGCCGGCGTTCCGGCAGGTGCTGGAGGGCGTCTCAGAGGCGTGGCGGACGCAGCGGAACGAGGTGACCGCCGCGGGAAAGCGTCTCGTCGATGCCCTGGTGCAACAGGCACGGAACGTGACGGCCGGCGGCGAGGTCGTGATCGACGGCTCGTTCTTCGGGGCGGTCAACGCCGCCCTCGACGCCGGCTTCGACACCCGCAACGGATCGTGGGGCGGGGCACCGAAGTTCCCCCAACCGATGACGCTGGAATACATGCTCCGGCGTATGGCGGCCGGCGACCCTCGGCCCGGCGCGATGGTTCGCTTCACGCTCGACAAGATGGCCGACGGGGGGATCCGCGACCAGCTCGGGGGCGGGTTCCACCGATACGCCACCGACGCCCGTTGGCTGGTGCCCCACTTCGAACAGATGCTCTACGACAACGCGCAGCTCGCGCGCGTATACCTCCACGCATCCCTCGTGTCGTCATCGGCGTTCGAGGCGCCGTGGTACCGGGAGGTCGCGGTCGGCGTCCTCGACTACATGCTCCGCGAGCTTCGACGTGAGGACGGCGCGTTCGCCGCCAGCCAGGATGCCGACACCGACGGCGTCGAGGGGTCGACCTTCACGTGGTCGGCCGAGGAGGTCCGGGAGGTCCTCGGGGAAGGAGGCGGACGCCGCGTTCGCGACCGCCTACGGCGTCTCGGACAACGGCAACTGGGAGGGCGTGACGATCCTGTCGCGGGTCTGGGACGCCTCGAACGAGCCACTGCGGGCGCGACGACGCGGCGCTCGAGGCGTCACTGGCAGCTTCGCGCGCGGCGTTGTTGGAGCGGCGGTCAGGGCGTCCGCAGCCGGCACGCGACGACAAGGCGCTCGCTGGCTGGAACGGGCTCGCGATCGCGGCCTTCGCCGAGGCGGGTCGACTGCTCGGCGAGGATCGGTACACGGCCGCAGCCGTCGCGGCAGCGGAGACCATCGTCGATGGCCTGCTCGCCGACGACGGATCCCTCAAGCGGTCGTGGAAGGACGGTCGAGCCGTGGGCGCGGGCGTCCTCGAGGACTACAGCCACCTCGCCGAGGGCCTGCTGGCGCTGTATGAGACGACCTTCGACGAGCGCTGGTTCGTGCTGGCGCGGCAGCTCGCCGACCGGATCCTGGAGCGGTTCGAGGACCCGGCCGGTGGCTTCTTCGACACGGCTGACGACCACGAGCGCCTCATCACGCGGCCCAAGGACCCACAGGACAATGCGGTGCCGTCCGGCGGCGCGATGGCGGCGACCGTGCTCCTCCGGCTCGCGGCGTTCACCGGAGAGGGCCGCTATCGCGACGCGGCGGAACGGGCGATCGGCACGGTCGCGCCGCACATGGCGCGTTACCCGACCGGCTTCGCGCAGTGGCTGGTGGCCGCCTCGTTCGCGGCGGGCGACGCCGTGGAGGTGGCGATCGTCGGCGACCCGACGGACGCCGCCACGCGGGAGCTGCTCGAGCCGCTCACGTCCAAGTGGCGACCGTTCCAGGTGCTGGCGGTGGCAGCGCCGGATGCCGCTTCGGGCTCGGCGATCCCGCTGCTGCACGACCGGCCCGCGATCGAGGGACGCCCGACGGCCTACGTCTGCCGCGACTTCGTGTGCTCGCTGCCGGTAACGACGGTCGATCGCCTGATCGACCAGCTCGACTCGCAACCCGCGGCGGCCTCGACCTAGCCGGCCAGCGCGTGGGCGATGCCCTCCGCCAACCTCCGGACGGTCGCGCCCTCCTGGTCCCCGTGGTCGGGGTTGATCTCGGTGACCACCAGCCCACCGAACCGAGGGCTGCCCGCGAAGACGCCGAGGCAATCGATCGCCTCATTTAGCAAAAGGCCTCGATCCTCGGGCTGATCGGCGAGCGGGCAGTCGAGGAAGTCGAGCACGTCCACATCGAAATGCACGAGGAACGGCCCGTCATCGAGCTCGATGGCGGCGCGCGCATCGCGAGCTGCCTCGGTGGCGCGACCGGTCACGACCTCGTACGGGTAGCTGCGGAATCCGTGCTTAGCGAACACGACGCCTTCGATGTCGCGCGGATCCTCCGACGGCCGCACCGAGACCGCGCTCTGACCGAAGAACAGCACGCGCTCGGGGTCGAGCATCGGGGTCCGTGGGCCGATGCCGGCCAGCTGGCGAGCCGAACCCGGCTCGTCGAGGAGGTGCGCGACGCCCATCGAGTCCATGTGACCGCCAGGCTGCGTCGCCGGCACGTAGAGGTCGACGCCACCGTCGACGTACAGCAGGCTTGAGTCGAGCCCTGCGCGCAGCATCCCAGCCACGACGCCGACCGTGATCGTGCAGTCACCGCCGATGACGAGCGGGACCTCGCCGGCGAAGATGACCTGTTCGACGGACTGGGCGACCGACGTCGCCACGGCTACGACCGCCTCGAGATTCTGCGGGCTGCGGGTGGTCGGATCCGGACGCCACCGGAATCCCGGCAGATCACCGTGGTCCCGCACCGCCAGGCCGCGTTCCTCGATTAGCTCAAGGAGCCCGGCGCGCCGCATGGCGGCAGGCCCCTGCTCCTGCCCCGGCGTTCGGGCGCCAGCGCTTGAGGGGACGCCCAGCAACCCGAATGTCCGCGACATGCCCCTAGGATGGCGACGTGTCGACGCCGCTGCCTGCCGCGACCGTGGTGTTGCTCCGACCCGGTCCGGACGGCCTGGAGGTGCTGCTGACGCATCGGCCGGCGTCGATGGCGTTCGCGCCCGATGTCCACGTCTTCCCTGGCGGGCGGGTCGATGCTGCCGACGCCGATCCGCGGCTGCATGCGCGATCCGCGATCAGCGGCGAGGACGCCGCGGCCGCGCTTGGCGGGGATCTGCCACCGGCCGTAGCGCAGGCCGCCTATGTCGCCGCGATCCGCGAGGTGTTCGAGGAGGTCGGCATCCTGCTCGCCGACCACGCACCGGGCGTCGACCACGTCGCAGCACGACAGTCGCTCCTTGCGTCGCCGGACGCATTCCCGACGTTGGCCGACGAGCTCGACCTGCGCCTCGCGACCGACCGGCTCGTCCCGCTGTCGCGCTGGGTCACGCCGCCGATCATGGAGCGACGATTCGATGCGAGGTTCTTTGCAGCCTGGCTACCAGATGGCGCGGAGGCCTCATTGGTCGGACAGGAGGTCGCGGCCCATGGTTGGCAGCGACCGATCGACGCGCTCGAGTCGATGGCGCGCGGTGAGCTCGGGATGTGGCTGCCGACATCGACGACGCTGACGCAGTTGCTCCACGTCACATCGATCGACGAGGTCCGGGCGCGGCTGGCGCCGGGGCCACTCGGCGAGGTCGGGGTCGAGGCGATCGATGACGAGATCGTGCGGATCACGATGCCGGCCGGTGGTGGCGTCGCCGGCCAGCCGGTCAACGCCTACCTGGTCGGTCGCGAGCGATTCGTGCTCGTCGATCCCGGTGATCCGACGGGTCCCGGTCTCGACCGTGCCGTCGAGGAGGCTGCGCGACGGGGTGGGCGGATCGAGGCGATCGCGCTGACTTCGGCCGAGCCGGACCATGCCGCCGGGGCGGAGTCGCTGCGCGAGCAGCTCGGGATCGATGTGCTCGCCGGTCCGGCTGGCGGGCGGTACCTGCCGTACCCGGTGGATGCGGTCGATGACGGCGCGGTCATCGACGCTGGCGACGTCCCGTTGCGCGTTTTGGCGAGCCCGGGCCTCGAGCCAGAGGGCCTGACGTTCGTGGTCGGGGAGGGGCAGTTCGCCGTCACGGGCGACCTCGACGGCCGGCGCGGCGAGCGGTCGGTGTTCGGCCCGGTCGACGAGGCCTGCGCGGCAGGACTCCGTCGAGCGGCTCCGGCGAGCGGCGCCAAACGCCCGCTGGCTCGGTGGACATCCGGCCGTAGACTCCGGGACGTGAACGAGCAGTCGAGGCCGAAGCCGTACCCGGAAGCGCGACCGCCGCACCTGCCCGACGTGTTGACGCGCCAATCGCCGTGGATCCTGTTCTTCGCGGCCGTGGCGCTGCTCCAGGTGTGGCGCTTGCTGCAATTGTTCCCGCCGCCCGAGAGCGGTACTGACGCGGGCGCGTCGATCAACTACGTCCTGACGTGGATCTCGAGCCTCGCGCCAACCGTCTTCGCGCTGGCCCTCTTCTGGCGGCATCCCGATGCCCGCCGGACCATGCCGCTGCTCGTCTTCGGCCTTGCCCTCCTCGCCGTCGGCGAGCTCCTCATCGTCTTTGCCGAACCGATCCGTGTGCTCCTTCGGATGATCACGCCGTCGAGCGACCCGGAGTTCGTCCTCGATACGCCCGCAGAATTCGCGTTCCGCGTCTTCACGCTCCTGCTCGCGATCGTTGCGCTGCTCTACGTCGGGGCGGGCCTGTCGGCTGCGCGGGCTCGCGAGCGTCGTCCGGTGGAGCGGCCGCTCGCGATCTGGCTCGCGGCCCTCGGGGTCGTATCGACCGTCCTGTCATTGGCAGGGCTTACAAGCCTCCAGGTCGAAGTCACACCCATGCTGGTCGTCCAACTGGTCGTCGGAGCGATCCTCAGTGGCATGGAAACGCTGGCGTGGGCATATGTCGCTACGGTTGCCATCGGTGGCTGGATCGCGGGCGACCAACCAGGCCGAGCGTGGCGATTGGCGGGAATCGGTGCCGCTGTGCTTTACGGCCTCCGCCTGCTCGTCCCCGTACTTGGCTTCATCCTGTTCGATCCGTCGACCGTGCCGGTCTACTGGATCCTGGCCTACGTTTCGTACGCGGGATGGCTGATGCTGGCCGCGGCGTTCGTGCTCGGACTACCGACGCCGGCGTCGTCGGGTCACGCCGTCGAACCTACGCGCGATCCACCGGGAGCGACGCAGCCAGGTTCCGCAGCAGGTTGAGGCCTTCGTCGACCTGTTCGGTCGGCGCGTACGGTCCGGGCATCAGGAAGCACGGTCGTCCGCCCAACGCGACACCGACGAGCTGACCCCACGGCTCCTGCAGCTCCCGTCCGGCGGAGATCTCGGCGACGCGCTTGTAGATGAACACCACGGCGCCGGGACGCCAGAGCGCGATCTTCTGCCACAGGGGACCGACCCCTTCGCGCAGCTCCCCGTCGGGTGCCTCGTCCCGTGGGGACGGGCGCTTGATCAGGTCGGTGATGCCGTGGCCCGCCGCGACCAGCGCGTCGTCTGCTGTCGCGATCTCGGTGCCGGGCGGGATGATGCCCGTGTGCATCAACCGGCGCCAGAAGCGCTGGCCGATGCGTCCCTGGTGGTAGTGCCCGGCCGTGACGCTGACCGGCGATGGGTTGAGGCCGATGAACAGCAGCCCGTCGCGGCGCGGCGGCAGGTCGGCGAGGGTCTCGGTCGCGACGCCGTCGATGGTGATGGTGGTGCGGTGCGGGCCCGGCTCCGGCCGGCGGGTCAGTGCCTCGAGCTCGTCCGGGGTCACACCTCGTCGGACGGCTTCTTGTCGTCGTCCGAGGTGCGGGACTGGATCTCGGCCTGTGCCTTGGATGCCTCCTCGCGTGCCTCGCGGACCCCGCGCCCCAGCGCCTGGCCCAGCTTGGGCAGCGTCTTCGGGCCGCGCCACAGGAGGACGAGCACGAGCACGACGATGAGGACGAGGCCGATGTCCTGCATCCGCGGATGGTAGCGCCCCCGGTATCGTGCCGGACATGCTGCTCGTCTTCGGACCGCGCTCGACCGACTACGACTTCGGGCCAGGGCACCCGCTGACCCCGCGGCGGTTCGGGCCGGGCATCGACCTGCTGCGGTCGGTCGGTGCGGAGCCGGGGCTCGCGCCCGAGCCGGCGACCGATGCGGACCTGCTGCTGTGCCACGCCGCGGGATACCTCGAGGTCGTGCGGCGGTTCTCGGTCGATCCCTACGGGTTACCGGAGGCTGGGATCGGGCTGGGCGACAACCCGCCGTTCCCCGACATGGATGACGCGGGGGCGGCGGTCGCAGGTGGGTCGCTCCGGGCGATGGAGGCGATCCTGCGCGGCGACGTCGAGCACGCCTTCCACCCAGGCGGCGGCCTCCACCACGCGATGCGCGACCGAGCCGCCGGGTTCTGCATCTACAACGATCCGGCACTCGCGATCGCCCGCGCGCGGCGGGATGGGCTGCGGGTCATGTACATCGACCTCGACGTCCATCACGGCGATGGCGTCCAGGCGCTGTTCTGGGACGACCCGGGCGTGCTGACGTTCTCGATCCACGAGAGCGGCGGTACCTGTTCCCCGGCACGGGTGATGCCAGCGAGCTCGGGGCAGGGCGTCGCGGCCGGCACCTCGGTCAACGTCCCGCTCCTGCCTGATGTCGGGGAGCGACCCTGGCTGATGAACCTGGAGTCGCTGCTACCGGAGCTGGCGGCCGCGTTCGGCCCGGACATGATCGTGTCGCAGCACGGGGCCGACTCGCATGCCTGGGATCCGCTGGCGCATCTGAACGTGACGACGACGGCGCACGGGGCTGCGGCTCGGCTGGTCGATGCGATCGCGCATCGGTATCGCGGGTGGTCGGTGGCTGGCCACGGGCGGTGGCGGCTACGACGCCTACCGGGTGGTGCCGCGGACCTGGGCGCTGACGTGGCTGGCCGGTGCCCATCGCGAGGTCCCCGCGTCGACGCCGGTCGAATGGCGCGAGCGGTGGGCCGGCCGAGGGGAGCCGGTACGGGCAGGCGCCACTCCCCGAGACGTTCGATGACGTCACGATCTCCCGACTCGATGGGGACTGGTATCCCACCAACGACGACTTGATCGCGCTCGAGACCGGGCGGCTCGTGGCGCGGGCGACGGTCCCGGAGCTGGTCCGCCAGGCCGTGGAACGGCAGTGGTGGGACCCGATGTCATCGGCGTCCGGTCTGATGCTCGACGCGGCTGACGACCCGACCGGCGCCCCGACGATCATCGCCTCGGTCGACGTCGCTACGTGGGGCCGCCTCTTGCTACTGCCGCGCGTGGTGGCGCCGGCGGACCCCGGCGCCGGACATGACCTGATCGCCGCCGGCTTGGCGTCGGAGCAAGCGGCCCGGGTCACCGCCGCGGTGGTCGGGTCGAGCGTGGTCGGGCTGGCCGTGTCGGCACCCGCCGATCCGCGAGACGGCGCCATGGAGTTGCTCGCGGTGGGCGTCGCGCCCGCGTTTCGCCGGCAGGGACTCGCCGGCCGACTCCTTGAGGAGCACGTCGTCCCGAGAACGCTCGCGACGGTGACCCTCGCTGAGCGCGATGTGGTCGACCCGCTTCCGCAAGACGTCCGCGCTGCCATCGCCCGGCGATTGCTCGAGGGCGCCGGGTTCGAGCTGGGGCCAGTCGAGGGTGCGCTTCGATCGATCGACCCAGTCAGCGATCATGGCGCGCCGGCCGTAGCGGGCGGCGACGGCCGCGGGTAGTCGAACGTCGCGAGCGCCGAGGAGGGTCGAGCGCCGGTCAGCGGGCCGCCATCGGTCGGGACGTGGCCGATGACGAACCGCTCCGGACCGGCGTCGATGGGAAAGAACGTGACGATGACGCGGGCAGTCGGGTGCTCCGCGCGGAACGTTCGGGCGAGCTCGGGGAGACGACGCCGGTCGGCGTCCCGCCCCAGCACGGCATTGATGACGACGATCGACCCGTCGTCGGCGGCCCAGCGCGCGACGACGGTCGTTTCGGCATCGGTCGACGGCGACGGCGGCGCGCTGCCGCACGCCGCCGTCGACCCCGCAAGTGCCAGGGCCACGACGGCCCGCGTCAGCACCACTTCTGGAGTCGGAACTCGATGCCCTGGAAGTTGCGCGCCGTGCCGGTGCCGATCTTCCTGTCTGCCCCGATGAACGGCTCCTGCCAGATCTCGAACCCGTATTCGAAGAACACGTTGTAGGCACGGATCGTCCAGCAGGCACCACTCGGGACCGCGGTGCTCGACTTATAGGCGACCGTCTCCGACGCCTCCACGTTGAACCCGACGCCGGCCGTGACGACCTCCGCGCTGACGCTCACGGTCGCCGAGAAGCTGTTCCGGACGGTCCGGCTGATGTCGATGGCGATCGTGGTCGGCCCGTTGCCCTGGACCATCGTCACGAACGGCTTGACGGTGCGCAGGAAGCGCCGGTTCTTCACATAGATGCAGTCCCAGACGCAGAGCGCCTGGGGTTGCGCCGCGGTCGTGCGCCCGCCGCCGGAGGGCACGGCGTGGCCCGCGGCGACCAGCTCCTCCTTGCTGATGAACGTGACGATCTCTTGGCGCGGATCGTTCGGGGACCGCGCCGCCACGGCGGCTGGCGCGACGATGCCCACGACGAGCAGCGCGGACAGGACGAGCGGGACACTGATCGAGCGACGCATGCCACCTACCTCAGGCGGGCGACGACTGATCGGCGTCGACGCCAGGGTAGCCAGCGACGCTCACCGCCCGCGTAGCTGCGAGTGCACCGCCGCTCATCGCCCGACGGGGACGCCTCGCGGGGGCCGGTCGAGGATCCGGACGACCTCGCCGGTCACGTCAGCCCAGAGGATCCCGGGGCCCGGCCAGCGTGCGCCTGCGGTGAGCGATGCGAAGACCTCCGACGTGCGAGCTGGATACGCCGCGCGGAGGGTCGCTTCAAATCGTCGCGCGAGCTCACGGTTCGTCGCAGTCGACCGCAAGATCAGCATTCGACTGATGGCTCGATCGCCGTCGAGGTACGGCCACAGGTCCGCTGACGGTAGCGATGACGCCTTGTCCTGTGCCCATCGGAGCTGCTGCTCGAGCCGGTCGATGCGGGTCTGGACCTCGGTCGCGACGATCGTCCCGAGCGCCTGCGAGTCGAACACGACGTCGATGAACCCGCGCGCCGGGCGATTCACGGCGACCTCTGGGTCCCCGCGCCAGACCGGCGCCGCGATTCGCAGCAACTCCTCGACGATCCGAGCCTGTCCGCGGTCATGGATCGCGGGACCTGTGGTGGGATAGAAACGGATGGAGACGTCGCCACCCAAGGCATTACCGATCGCCGTCAGGACAGAGATGCTGGGCTCTCGATCGCCGGCAAGGATCTGGCTCAGATGCGGCTGGCTCACCCCCGACGCCGCGGCGAGTCGACGGAGCGACATGCCGCTGTCGAGGCGGGCCCGGTCGAGATCCGCAAGCGCGCGAGCCGTTACTACTCGACTGCGCCTGCCGTTCGAGGTGGCTACGCTGCGTCGACTCTTCGATCCGGTCGTCGTCATCGGCGCAGTACATCAGCACACGCTTGGCCAGGACTTCTCCGCTGCTCACCCGGCGATTGCTCAGAGGGATCGATTCCGAGCCGAGACGCGCTGAGCGGGGCGTCCTGGGCTCTCGGCCTCGACCATCAAGCGTCTGTGATTGCTCAGAGCGATCAGAGGGTCGGGAAATCGAGGGTTCGGCGGCGGCGCCGACGGCTTGGAGCCAAAATCGATTGCTGCGAGCAATCGGCGGGGCGTTAGGGGTTGCGGCAAACGCGGGCCAGCCGGTGGGTCAGCTTGGCCAGGCGTACCTGCCGCGTCCGGGCGGCGTCAGTCGGGATCGACTCCCCGGGGGCCGACGAGCCGGTAGCCCAGGCCGTACTCGGTCGCGATGATCGACTCCCCGGGCGCGACCGCGTCGAGCTTGAGTCGCAGGTTGCGAACCGTCATGCGCAGCAGGTGCACATCGCGGTCGTAGCCGGCTCCCCAGACTCCGCCCAGCATCTGGCGGTGAGTCACGAGCTGTCCGCCGTGCTCGACCAGGTACGCGAGCAGCCGGAACTCCGTCGGCGTCAGACCGATCTCGTCGCCACGGATGTGAGCCCGGTGTTCATCGAGGTCGACGACCAGCTCGCCGTGGCGAAGTCGTCGCGGCCGCTCCGGTGTGCTGGTCCCCGCCCTTCGCAGTGCGGCCCCGACCCGCGCGATGAGCTCGGGGAAGGACACCGGTTTAGCGATGTAGTCGTCCGCCCCGAGCTTCAGGCCCCGGATCTTCTCCGCCTCCGAACCGCGGGCGGTGACCATCAGGATGGGCACACGGCTGAATTCGCGGAGACGCTCGAGCAACTGCCACCCGTCCAGGCCGGGTAGGGCGACGTCGAGGACGACGAGGTCGGGTCGCTCGTCGTAGAAGCGGCGCAAGGCATCGGGTCCGGTGCGTGCCGTGACGGTCCGATAGCCGGCTTGTCCGACCCACAGTTCGACGAGCGCGGCGAATTCCGGCTCGTCCTCGACGATCAGGACGGTCTCAGCCATCGTCGCGATCAGAGCGCGCCACCGGGAGCGTGATCCGTACTCTCGTTCCTGATCGGCCGTCGGGCCTGTCATCGACGGTCAGCTCGCCGCCGTGCGCCTCGACCAACCGCCGGCAGATGAAGAGCCCCAGGCCGGTTCCCGGGATCCGCGACTCGCGCACGTTCCAAGCGCGATGGAAAGGCTCGGTGACGAGGACCCGTTCCGATTCGGGGATGCCGATGCCCTCGTCGTCAACGGTCACGGTCAGCCATCGGCCGGCGACGGTGGCCCCGAGGACCACCGGACTGCCGTCGGGTGCGTACTTCAGTGCGTTGCCGACGAGGTTGGCGAGGACCTGGCCCACTCGCGCGATATCGACTTCGATCGGTGGCAGGTCGGGCGCGGCGTCGACGACGAGACGCGTCTCCTGGCGGGTCATGGTGAGATCGCCGCGCAGGCGCGCGACCAGCGGATCGAAGGTCGTCACGCGCCGTTCGAGGATGAGGGGATCGGCCTGCAGGTGCGTGACGTCGAGCACTTGGTCGACGAGGGCAGCCAGCCGACTGGTCGCCTCGTCGATCCTCTCGACGTAGGTCCGCTGCTCGGAAGGTTCGAGCGGCAGGTGCAGGAGCGTCTCCGCATATCCGCGGATGAGCGCGAGCGGTGTTCGCAGCTCGTGGCTCACCGTGGCGACGAACCCTTCCCGCAGCTCCTCGAGCGCCTGGACCGCGCTCATGTCGCGGAGGATCGCCGTGGCGCGCGAGTCCGAACCGTCGCCAGCCTCAGTCGCCGTGACGGCATAACTGCCTGCCACGCGGACGGGGGTGCCGGTATGGCCACGGACCGCTGATTCGCGATATGCGATCGGACGGCCGGCAGCACGGACTTCCGCCAGGGGACAGTCGGCCAGGGCATGACCGCCGGCGATCTCGCAGCCCAGAACGTCCGCGCACGTCTGCCCGACCGCCGACGCAGCATCGATCCCCAGGAGTCGTTCACCGGCGGGGTTCAGTCGCACGACGCAACCG
The DNA here is from genome assembly GCA_963812745.1 of uncultured Chloroflexia bacterium. GTDB lineage: Bacteria > Chloroflexota > Limnocylindria > Limnocylindrales > CSP1-4 > SPCO01. The sequence continues at coordinate 124,757 of CAWEWE010000005.1, forward strand.
TCGGCGTCGACCTGCAGGATGAGGTCGGTCGCACCATCGACGATGGCGCCGAGTTCGTGTCGCTCCTGCTCCAGCGTCTGCCGCAGCCGGGCGCCCTGCAAGGCGACCACCAGTTCATGCCGGGCGAGCAGCGCGATCCGGAGCCCGTCCTCGTCGAGGGTTCGCTCGACCGGGGGCCAGATCGCGACCACAGCGCGGGTGGCATCGTCGCCGAGCGTCACGCCATGCGCGCCCGGCTGGGTGGCCGTCCAGGCATGCGCGGCGCCGACATCAGCGAACTCCGATGGGGCGGGGTCGCGGGCGGGCGGACCCGCGGTCGCGACGAGTGTCATGGCGCGGTCGTCCGGGCCGGCGATCCACAGTGACCCACCGGCGGCATCGGCGAGCCGCATGAGCTCGCGCAGCACCGATCCGGCCAGGTCGGGCAACGTCCCACCGGTCGCGATCAGCTGGCTGAGCTGGTACTGGGCGAACAGTGCATCCGCCTCGCGCTGGGCATCGTCAAAGGCGCGTCGCCGATCCCGCTCGAGCACGTCGATGCGAGCCAGGAGCGCGGCAACCGCGGATGGCGGTGCCGGTTCAGCCATCGCCGAGAGCTCGGAGCAGGAGCGCGCATGAGACGGCGCCCGGATCGAGGTGGCCGATCGACCGCTCGCCGAGACGCAGCGCGAGACCGCGGCGCGCGACGAGGGGACGGGTGCTCCGCATGCCCTGGGCGGCCGCCCGCACCGCGGCTCCCATCGCATCGGCCGGTGACTGGCCGGTCGCGGTCGCACGGGCGAAGGCGTCCGCGGCTGGTCGCAGCGCGTCGAGGATGGTCTTGTCACCCACCGTGCAGCGGCCACGGCGCGCGATCGCATCGGCCGCGGCGGTGAGCATGGGCCCGAGCGCGGCTGGCTCCAGCGACGGGGCGTCGCCGGCCGTCGCCCCAGCCTCGAGAAAGGCGGTGCCGTACAGCGGCCCCGACGCACCGCCGACGGCCGCGACCAGCCGATGCCCGACGGCTCGGAGCAGCTCTCCGGGCGGTGTGTCCGCGGGCATGTCGTCGAACGACTTCTCGACCGCCCGGAAGCCGATCACCAGGTTGTCGCCGTGGTCGCCGTCGCCCAGGACGGCATCGAGCCTGGTCAGGTACACGGCGTGGCGCTCGACGACCACCCGGCACCGGCCGAGGGCCGCCCGGACGGCGACCGCATCGATGACGTCGCGGCGTGGGATCGACGGCGAGGCGGACACGGTCGGCCGACCATAGTCGGTCCCCGTGCGCCGGGCAACGCGGCCGGACGGTGGCACCGTCGTCGCTGCGCATGTGTGGCGACCTTCTGCGGACATCTTGATGCCGCCTTGCTTTCTTCTTGATGACCTCGGGTCGAGCATCGCCTCCAACCAGCAACCCGGGTGCAACCCATCCGGAAGATGGAAGGAGGCGCGCTTGGTGGGCCTGATCCTCGTCTCCCACAGCGGCACGCTCGTCGACGGTCTGCGTGACATGGTCGCCCAGGTGGCCGGCGCCGACGTCCCGGTAGCGACCGCCGGTGGCACCGAGGATGGACGCCTCGGCACCAGCGCTCCGCGGATCGCCGAGGCGGTTCGGTTCGTCCTGGACCGCGCCGACGGGGCCGTCGTCCTGCTCGACCTGGGCAGCGCGGCCTTGAGCCTCGAGGTGGCGCTCGAGGACCTATCGGAGAGCGACCGGCAACGTGTTCGCGTCACCGAGGCGCCGCTGGTCGAGGGCGCGGTCCTCGCCGCCGTCCAGGCCAGCGTCGGCGCCACGATCGACGAGGTCGTGGCTGCGGCCGAATCGGCCACCACCATGGCCAAACTCCCAAAGGCGTGACGATGTCCGAGATCCGTCTCGTGGTCATCGACCCGTCAGGGCTCCATGCCCGGCCGGCCGCCCGGTTCGTCCAGGCGGCCAGTCGCTTCGCCAGCCGGATCGTCCTCCGTCAGGACGGTCGCGAAGCCGACGCTAAGAGCCTCATCGCCCTCCTCGGTATGACGATCCGGCCGTCATCCGAGATCACCCTCGCGGCGGACGGCCCCGATGCCGATGCCGCGCTCGCCGCCCTGCAGGCGGAGCTCGCGCCGTACGTCAGCCAGGCCGGCTGATCAACCACTCACGGAGGAGGTAGCACCGGATGTCGTCCCCGACCTTGTCCCAGAAGCTGACCGCCGAAGCCATCGGCACCGCGATCCTCGTGTTCATCGGAGCTGGCTCGGTGCCGCTCACCGTGTTCCTGACGGCCGGCGCCGGTGGCACCGGCATCGATGGCACCGCCGGTCTGTCGACGATCTCGTTCTCGTTCGCCTTCGCGATCTTCGCGGCCGTCTACTCGATCGGCCACATCAGCGGCTGCCACATCAACCCAGCCGTCACGATCGCCCTGCTGGCCACCCGCAAGATCGACAGCCGGACGGCCGTCAGCTACATCGCGGCCCAGCTCGTCGGCGCGTTCATCGGCGCCGGGCTGACGCTCATCATCCTGACCGGCAATGACCCGGCGAAGCTCGGGCTGGGTGCGGTCTCGGTCAACGCCAATGCCGGTCTAGCGGTCGGCTTCGCCGCCGAGGTCATCGGCACGGCCATCCTCGTGTTCACGGTCTTCGGCTCAGCGGTCTCGGGCAAGGCGCCTGCCGGCTTCGCCGGGTTGATCATCGGGTTCATCGTCTACGGGATCATCATCCTGGTCGGCCCGATCACGGGTGCCTCCCTCAACCCTGCCCGCGAGATCGGTCCGGCGCTTCTGGGCCAGGCGATCGGTGCGACTCCGGTCCCGGTCGACCAGCTCGCGGTCGTGTACATCTTCGGCTCGACCATCGGCGGTCTCGTCGGTGCCTTCCTGTACGAATTCATCGGGCGTGAAGTCCCCGCGACAGCGCCGAGTGCCGTCGCCGCCGAGGCGCGCGCTCAGGGTTGATCCATCACCCGTCACGACATCCCCGACCGACCTAGGAGGAACGCATGGCGACCAACGCACCCAGCCGGGTGAAGAAGCTCATCAACGAAGTCGATGACATCGTCCCGGAGAGCCTGCGTGGCCTCCAGGCGGCGCACCCCGACCTTGTCAAGGTCGACTTGACCCAGAACCTCGTGCTCCGCGCCGGCGGGCCGAAGCAGGGCAAGGTCGCCCTGATCTCCGGTGGCGGCTCGGGTCACGAACCGCTCCACGGCGGCTTCGTCGGACTGGGCATGCTCGACGCCGCGGCCGCGGGCAACGTCTTTACCTCGCCGGTTCCCGACCAGATGGAGGCCGCGACCCGCGCCGTCGACGGTGGCGCCGGCGTCCTCCATATCGTCAAGAACTACACAGGCGACGTGCTGAACTTCCAGCTCGCGGCCGAGCTGGTGGCGGGCGAGATCGAGGTCGCGACGGTCGTGACGAACGACGATGTCGCGGTCCAGGACTCGCTGTATACCGCCGGCCGGCGCGGCGTCGGTGTCACCGTCCTGCTCGAAAAGATCGCCGGCGCGCAAGCCGAGGCTGGCGGATCGCTTGCCGAGGTGGCTGCGACCGCCACCAAGGTCAACGACCAGGGCAAGTCGATGGGGCTCGCGCTGACGTCGTGCGTTGTTCCAGCCGCTGGTACGCCGACGTTCGATCTGCCCGAAGACGAGGTCGAGGTCGGCATCGGCATCCACGGTGAGCCAGGCCGACGTCGCGAGAAGCTCGCCCCGGTCGACGACATGGCCGAGTGGCTGGTGTCGCCGATCGTGTCTGACCTCGGGCTCGGCCGCGGCGACACGGTCCTTGCGTTTGTCAACGGGATGGGCGGAACGCCGCTCATCGAGCTGTACGTGGCGTTCAACAGCGTCGCGAAGATCCTCGGCGGACAGGGCATCTCGATCGGGCGCTCGCTCGTTGGGAACTACATCACCAGCCTCGAGATGGCCGGGTTCTCCGTCACGCTGCTGCGGCTCGACGACGAGCTCACTAGCTGGTGGGACGCCCCGGTCCACACACCGGCCCTGCGCTGGGGGGTGTGACGCACCGCCATCCCGATCGAGGCGCCGCCGCACCATCCCTCCCTCCGGTGCGGCGGCCGTCTCGGCTGTCTTCTAGACTCGGGCGCGACGCCCAAGGTCGAGGTACCCACCCATGATCGACATCATCGATGCCTGGCTGCGCCTCGCCGCCTCGCGCGTGCACGATCAGGCCGCCGCCCTAACGGCACTGGACCAGGCCATCGGCGACGGCGATCACGGGACCAACATGGACCGCGGGTTCGCCGCGATCGTGGCGAGCCTGGACGGCGTCCGCCCGGAGGGTGAGGGCGAGGTCGCCGTCGGCGCCGCGCGTCTGCGTGCAGCCGGGCGAACGCTGATCAGCACGGTCGGTGGAGCGGCCGGTCCCTTGTACGGAACAGGCCTGATGCGCGCCGCCGCAGGCATCGCCGCCCTGCCCCAGGACACGAGTGGCAGAGCGGCGCTCATCGCCGGTCTTGACGCAGCGATCGGCGGGATCCAATCGCTCGGCAAGGCCGCGGCCGGCGAGAAAACGATGCTCGACGCCTTGCTGCCGGCCCTCGCCGCCGGACGCGAGCTCGCAGATGGAGGCGGCGACGCGGGCGCCGTGACCCGGTCCATCGCCGACGCCGCCGAGGCAGGGGCTGCCGCGACGATCCCGATGCTCGCCACCAAGGGCCGCGCCTCCTATCTCGGCGAGCGGTCGATCGGCCACCAGGACCCGGGCGCCACCTCGGCCGCTCTCCTGATGCGCGCGCTGGCCGACGTCGTCGGCAGCGACTGAAGCGGATGGCGCGGACTGTGGCCGGGGCCCGGTCGTCGGGACCGGTGCTCATCGGCCGGGCCGGCGGCTCCGGGCGTCGGCGTCGGGCGCTCGCTCCTCGTCGTGTCGGCCGGGCGACTGGAGCCCCTACGTGCTCGCTGGTGTCGGCCCGGCAGCTGACCCAGCCGACCGAAGCTGCCCGACTTCGATCTGCCCTCGAGACGGCTGCCAACGACCTGACGGAGCTGGCCGACCAGACGGCAAGCCGCGCCGGTGAGGAGGTCGGCGCGATCTTCGAGGCACAGGCCCTGTTCGCACGCGACCCTGGCATCCTGGCACACCGGCGTTCGACCAGGTCGCTGGCGGCGTGCGGTGCCGCTGACGCGATCATGGGCGTCACGGCGCGGCCATGCGGACGGCCTGGCCGGTGTCGACGACGACTTCTTTCGCGAGCGCGCTGCTGATGTGCGGGACGTCGGCCGACGCGTCGCGGCGCTCCTTCGCGGCGAGCGAAGGCCGGATCTGTGGCGCGCCGATGGACACCCGCGGTGCTGATCGCCACCGACCTCGACCCGTCGGCCATTGCATCCCGTCCGGCGCGAGTTCGTCGCCGGCATCGCGATGGCAGGCGGGACATCGACCGGGCACGCAGCCATCGTCGCGCGTGCACTCGGCGTACCCCTGGTGCTCGGCTTGGCGAGGCGATCGCGGCCGTACCCGCGGGCCTGAGGTCGCGATCGACGGGTCGGTCGGGCGAGCTGCTCATCGAACCGACCCCGGCAGACCCTGGCGGGCTCGGGACGCTGGCGGTCGGGACGCCGCGCTTGAGACGGCACGTGCCTCCGGCGCCGAAACGGACGCCCGCAGCGTCGTGCACATGGCGTCGCGGTCAGTGCCAACGTGTCGTCGCCGCTGGAAGCGGCGGCTGCGGCCGCGGTCGGCGCCGACGGCATCGGCCTCGTGCGGACGGAGTTGGCATTCCTCGGACGCCATACGCCACCGACAGTCGAGGAGCAGCGAGCGACGTATGCCCGCATCCGGGCACCGCTCGGCGATCGACCGATCGTCTTCCGCACGCTCGACGTCGGCGGCGACAAGCCGGCGCCGTGGCAGGCGGGACCCCCGGAGGCGAACCCAGCGCTGGGTATCCGCGGGGTCCGGCTCAGTCAGCGTGAGCCAGGCCTGCTCGACGACCAGCTCCGGGCGCTCGTCGAAGCGGCTGGTAGCGGCGAGTTGCGAGTGATGCTGCCGATGGTCGCCGCGCGCGAGGAGCTGGACGACGTGCGCGCGCGCCTCGACGCCATCGTCGCGGATGTTGCAGACACGACCGGCAGCCGGCCGAGGGCGGTGCTGCTTGGCGTCATGATCGAGGTGCCATCGGCGGCGGTGATGGCCGACGCGTTCGCCGAGGCGGCGGATTTCCTGTCGATCGGGACGAACGACCTGATCCAGTACGCCCTCGCCGCCGACCGGACGAACCCTGCGCTAGCAGAACTCGCCTCACCACTGCAGCCCGCGATCCTGCGACTGATCGACGGCGTGGTCCGGGCCGCCCGGCTCCACGGGCGACACGTCGCGGTGTGCGGGGAGGCGGCGGGGGACCCGTCGGTCATCCCGCTGCTGGTCGGGCTGGGTGTCGAGGAACTGAGCGTTACCCCCGGCGCGATCGCGGCGGTTCGCGAGCGGCTGGCGGGTCTGGACCGGGACGCATGCGAGGACCTTGCGCGGCGGGCCTTGGGCGCCGGGTCGCTCACCGAGGTGCGTGCGATCGTAGGCCGAGGGGACGCTTAGCGTCCAACGGCAACCCCGCGCGGTGGCCGATCGAGGATCGTGGCGATGTCGCCGCGCACGTCAGCCCACAAGAGCCCGGCGCCAGGCCATGGGGTTCCCTTGGTCAGCGACGCGTAGACCTCCGCGGTGCGAGCCGAATAGGCTGCGGCGATCGTCTCCCCGAACCTCATTGCGATCTCGCGGTTCGGTCGGGTCGAGCGAACCACAAGCAGGCGATCGACACTCGGCGTACCCGACATCCGATCCCAGAACGGGGCTGACGGCAGCGCGAGCGCCTTCTCGTTCGCCCATCGAAGGAGTTGCTCTAGCCGTCTGAACTCAGATTGGATCTCGGTGCAGATCGCGAGCGTCGGAGGTCGATCGAGAAGCACGAGGTCGATGAATCCGCGAGCCGGCCGAACGACGGGCACCTCGAGTAGTCGGTCCCAACGTGGGTGCAGGATGCGCAGCAACGCTTCTGCGATCCGTGCCTGGATCGCATCCCGAAGGCGTGGACCGGCGCCGGGGAACAGGCGGATGCTCGCGTCGGCGCCGAGCGCTGCCGCGATCGCGGTCAGCGCTGTGATGCTCGGTTCTCGAAGGCCGCGCTCGACTAATGAGAGGTAGCCGTGGTCGATCCCTGCCGCATTCGATAGCTCGCGCTGCGTCGCGCCCGAGTCCTCGCGCATCTGCCGGATGTCGGCGCCGATCCGTAAGCGGAGATCTCTGGCCCGACGCCCCACCACGGTCTGCGGTGAGCGGCGTGACCGGACGATGCGCGGTGTCGACATCTGCGGATTGGAGCAAATGGCGCTCAACGCTGGCTTATCTGAGCGGCTCGCGGTCCGTTGAGGTCGCGGCACGTTGACCGTTGCGGTCGCGGCCGCTGACCGTCGGTCAACGTTTCCGACGCGAGAGCGAGCGCTTCATGTGCAAGTCGCGCGCTATGGTGCCCCTCGGACACCATCGGGACGCGCAGCCTGCGGTGAGTTGACCGTCGGTCAACGCGATGCGCGTTGAGGCGCGCGACCGACCCCTCGAGGGATCCCAGCGAAGAAAACGTTGACCGTCGGACAGCGGGGCCGGGCCGGGCGGCGCGTCGACGGCGAAACCGAACGTATGGTCGAAACCGACCGCGGCGCCTATAATCGCCGTCCCGTGGCCGCCACGATCGTCGCCGATCCGCTCGCACCCTTCTCACCCGCCGTCAGGGCATGGTTCGAGGCGAGCTTCGAGGCGCCGACCGACGCCCAGGCGCGCGGCTGGGAGGCGATCGCCCGAGGCGACCACACGCTCATCCACGCCCCGACCGGCAGCGGCAAGACGCTGGCCGCCTTCCTCTACGCGCTCGACCGCCTCGCCCGCGACCCGAGCCCGCCGGCGACCAGAGAGAAGCCCGGTCACGTCCGCGTCCTCTACATCTCCCCGCTCAAGGCCCTGACCTACGACGTCGAGCGCAACCTGCGGGCCCCACTGACCGGCATCGGCCTGGCCGCCCAGAAGCGAGGCGACGAGCCGCCGCACATCACCGTCGCCAGCCGCACCGGTGACACCCCCAGCGAGGACCGCCGCGAGATCGCCCGCCGCCCGCCGGACATCCTGATCACGACCCCGGAGAGCCTGTACCTGCTCCTCACCAGCCAGGCGCGCGAGATCCTCCGGAACGTCGAGCACGTCATCGTCGACGAGGTCCATGCGATCGCCGGCACGAAACGCGGCGCCCACCTCGCGCTGAGCCTCGAGCGCCTGGAACACCTCCGCGACCCCGACGCCGGCAACTCCCCGCAACGCATCGGGCTCAGCGCGACCCAACGCCCGCTCGATACGATCGCCCGGTTCCTCGGTGGCCTCGGCGCGGACCGCGAGGTCACGATCGTCGACGCCGGCGCACGCAAGCCGCTCGAGCTCGAGGTCATCGTCCCGGTCGACGACATGGCCGCCATCGGCGAGGTCCTGCCGCAGGACCAGCAGCCCGGCGGCCCGGCCATCAGCCCCGACCGGCGGACCAGCATCTGGCCGTCGATCCACCCGCGGATCCTCGAGCTGATCCGCAGCCACAAGAGCACGATCGTCTTCACCAACAGCCGCCGCCTCAGCGAGCGGCTCGCGCAACGGCTCAACGAGCTGGCCGGCGAGGACCTCGTCCGCGCGCATCACGGCAGCATCGCCCGCGAGCAGCGCCTCGAGATCGAGGAGGAGCTCAAGGCCGGTCGACTCCCCGCGCTGGTCGCCACGAGCAGCCTCGAGCTCGGCATCGACATGGGCGCCGTCGACCTCGTGATCCAGGTCGAGTCGCCGACAAGCGTGGCGCGTGGCCTGCAGCGTGTCGGCCGTGCCGGCCACCAGGTCGGTGCCCCGAGCAAGGGCATCATCTTCCCGAAGTACCGCGGCGACCTGCTCGAAGTCGCGGTCGTCACAAGGCGCATGCACGAAGGCGAGATCGAGGCCACGCGGATCCCGCGCAACCCGCTCGATGTGCTCGCCCAACAGCTGGTCGCGATGACCGTGATGGATCGCTGGACCGGCGACGACCTGTTCCAGACGGTCACCCGGGCCGCGCCCTACGAGACGCTCACACGTGAGGTGTTCGATGGCGTCCTCGGGATGCTGGCCGGTGCCTATCCGTCCGACGAGTTCGCCGAGCTGAAGCCACGACTCGTCTGGGACCGCGTCACCGACACGATCGAGGGCCGACGCGACGCCCGCGTCGTCGCCGTCACCAGCGGCGGCACGATCCCGGACCGCGGTCTGTTCGGCGTGTTCATGGAGGGCGAGGCGGGGACGCCCGGCCGCCGCGTTGGCGAGCTCGACGAGGAGATGGTCTACGAGCTCCGCGCGGGGATGCACGGCGACGTGATCATCCTGGGCGCCAGCTCGTGGCGCGTGCAGGACATCGGGCATGACCGGGTCACGGTCACGCCGGCGCCGGGCGTGCCCGGCAAGCTCCCGTTCTGGAAGGGCGACGCCGTCGGTCGCCCGATCGAGCTGGGTCGCGCGCTGGGCGCCTTCGTCGGCGAGATCGAAGGCGACCTCGATCGCGGCGCCAAGGGTCGCGCCGCCGCCGCGCAACGACTCAAGGACCACCACGATCTCGACGACCGTGCCGCCGAGAACCTGCTCGCGTATCTCGAGGACGAGCGCGAATCGACCGGCGCGCTCCCGACCGACAAGCGGATCGTGGTCGAGCGGTTCCGCGACGAGCTCGGCGACTGGCGACTGACGCTGCTGACACCGTTCGGTGGCCGAGTCCACGCCCCGTGGTCGCTGGCGATCGAGGCGCGGCTCGCCGACCGCCTCGGCATCGAGGTCCAGACCATCTGGTCCGACGACGGCATCGCGATCCGTCTTCCCGAAGGGCAGGGGAGCGTCGACGGGATCGAGGACCTGCTGTTCCCGGCCGCGGAGGACGTCGAGGACCTGGTCGTCGGCCAGGTCGCGAACTCGGCGCTGTTCGCCAGCCGGTTCCGCGAGAACGCGGCGCGGGCGCTGCTCCTCCCGAGGCGCCGGCCCGGGACGAGGACGCCCCTCTGGCAGCAACGCCAGCGTGCCGCCGATCTGCTGGCCGTGGCCAGTCGGTACGGCAGCTTCCCGATCCTCGTCGAGACGTACCGCGAGTGCCTGTCGGACGTCTTCGACCTCGACGCGCTGCGCGACATCCTGGGTGGCATCTCGAGCCGCCAGATCGCGGTCCACGGCGTCGAGACGCCGCGGGCGAGCCCATTCGCGAGCAGCCTCCTGTTCGACTACGTCGCGGCGTACATGTACGACGGCGACGCGCCGCTCGCCGAGCGCCGCGCGGGCGCGCTCACCCTCGACCGCGACCTGCTCCGCGAGCTCCTCGGCCAGGAGGAGCTGCGCGAGCTGCTCGACCCGGACGCGCTGGCCGACCTGGAGCTGTCCCTGCAGGCGCTGACCGACGACCGGCAAGCGACGACCGTCGACCAGGTGCACGACCTGCTGCGGCGCCTGGGCGACCTGTCGAACGACGAGGTCGCCGCGCGCGTCTTCGAGGACCGCGCGACCGCCGATGCCTGGCTCGCCGAGCTGGCGGGCGCTCGGCGCGCGGTCAGGGTGCGGATCGCCGGCGACGACCGCTGGATCGCCATCGAGGATGTCGCGCGATACCGCGACGGCGTCGGCGTGACGGCGCCTGTCGGCGTACCGGAGGCGTTCCTGGGACCGGCGGCCGGCGCCCTCGACGGGCTGCTGGCCCGCTACGCCCGAACGCACGGCCCGTTCCTGACCCCGCAGCCCGCCGCCCGCTGGGGTCTCCCGGTCGGCATCGTCGAGGACGCCCTGGAGCGGCTGCTCGGCGCGGGCACGATCCTGCGGGGGGAGTTCCGGCCAGGCGGCGCTGAACGGGAATGGTGCGATCCCGATGTCCTCCGCCTGCTCCGGCGGCGCTCGCTGGCGCGACTGCGGCGCGAGGTCGAGCCGGTCGACCCGGCGGCGCTCGGACGGTTCATCCCAGCCTGGCACGGCATCGCGCCGGTCGCCGGGCCGGGCGCCGACCCAGCACCCTTCCGTGGGTCGGCCGCGTTGGAGCGACTCGCCGAGGTCGTCGACCAGCTCGCCGGGGTGGCGATCCCCGCGTCCGTCCTGGAACGGGATGTGCTGCCCGCCCGCGTTCCTGGCTACACCGCCCGCCTCCTCGACGAGCTCGGGGCGATGGGCGAGGTGGCCTGGGTCGGTCGCGGCAGCCTCGGCCGCGACGACGGCCGCATCGCGCTCTATCGACCCGGTCGCGAGACGATCCGCCCGGCCGCACCGACCGACGCCAACGACGATCCGGCCACGCGCCCGAGCAGCGAGCGGCACGAGCGCATCCGCGAGCACCTCGCGACGAAGGGCGCCAGCTTCTACCGGGCGATCCATGCCGCCGCAGGCGGCGGGTCCGACCGCGAGATGCTCGACGCGCTGTGGGACCTGGTCTGGGCCGGCGAGGTCACCAACGACACGTTCGCGCCGCTGCGTGCGTTGCGCTGGAAGCGGCCGTCAGGATCGGGGCCCGGCGCTCGACGAGGGCGCCCCAGCCGGTTGACCGCGCTCGGGCCGCCCGAGGCTGCCGGCCGCTGGTCGCTCGTCGAACCGGTCGAGGGCGTGACCCCCACCGAACGTCTGCACGCCCAGGCGCTCGCGCTCCTCGAGCGGCACGGCGTCCTGACACGCGAAGCCGTTGCCGCCGAAGGCGTGGAGGGTGGGTTCGCCGGCGTCTACCCGATCCTGCGTGCGCTCGAGGAGGCCGGGCGGATCCGGCGCGGCTACTTCGTCGATGGGCTGGGGGCGGCCCAGTTCGCGCTGGGCGGCGCGCTCGATCGACTCCGCGCGGTCCGCGACGGCGACGAAGGCGCCGGCGCACCGACCGTCCATGTCCTCGCCGCCGCCGATCCCGCGAACCCCTACGGTGCGGCGCTTGCCTGGCCGCGCCGTGGCGACGACGACCGGCGGCCGCTCCAGCGCGCGGCCGGGGCATACGTCGTGCTGGTGGATGGCACCGCGGCGCTGTACCTGGAGCGCGGCGGGTCGACGCTGCAGACCCTCCCCGCCGCCGACGATCCCGAGCGTCGCGGCGGTCGCGTTGCGGGGCCTCGCGTCGCTGGTCGGCGGCGGCCGCCTGCGCGAGCTCGTCATCCGCAAGGTCGATGGCGTGCCCGTCGGCGAGTCGCCGTGGCGAGCGGCGTGCTCGAGGCCGGCTTCGCGGCCGGCTATCGCGGGCTGACGCTGCGGGCGCCCCGATGAACGGCGCTGTCACCCGGTTCGTTGATTGCTCCGAGCGATCGTTTTCGGGCCGAACGCCCTTCCGGGTGCTCGCCGAGCGTCTATCTCGCCCACTGATCGCTCTGAGCGATCGATTCCTGGCGCTGGAGGGGTCGACGCCGCCCATTCCAAGCTACAGGCCCGAATCGATCGCTGCGAGCAATCACCCGGGCCGCGACGGGCCCCGATGCCTGAGGGCGACACGCTCTTCCGGACCGCGGCGGGCCTGCGGCCGTACCTGGTCGGCCGGGACGTGGTCGCGGCTCGCGCCCAGGGGCCGGGTCCCGTGCCCCAGATCCATCGCGTGGTCGGCAAGCGGGTCGACGCGGTCGAGGCGCAGGGCAAGAACCTGCTGATCCGCTTCGACGGCGGCCTGGAGCTGCGAACGCACCTGCGCATGAACGGCTCGTGGCATCGATACCGCCCGGGTGAGCGCTGGAGAAGGCCGCCAGGCCGTGCGCGGCTCGTGCTCGAGGTCGATGGCGCCGTCGCCGTCTGCTTCGACGCGCCGGTCGTCGAGCTGTTCGAGGCACGCGCCGAGCGCGTCCATCCGTCGCTGTCCCGGCTCGGGCCGGACCTGCTCTCACCCGACTTCGATGCGGCGGAGGCGCATCGCCGGCTGCGCGCTCCCGATCGGCAGTCGATGGCGATCGGCGCGGCGCTGCTCGACCAGCGCGCCATGGCCGGCCTCGGCAACATCTGGCGGAACGAGACGCTGTTCGCAGAGAAGGTCGACCCCTACGCGCCGGTCGCCGAGGTCGACGACGCGACGCTCGACCGGCTGATCGGGACGGGCCGGCGGCTGCTGACCGAAAGTGCGGGCCTTGCTCCCGGCCGCGCCGCGACGCGGGTCTATCGCAAGGCGGGCCGGCCATGCCCGCGGTGCGGGACGGCGATCCGGTCGGCGCCACTCAACGGGGAGGTGCCGCGGACCACCTACTGGTGCCCGCGTTGCCAGGGAGGACCGGCATGAGCGCCATCGAGGCGCGCTGCGGGCCCGCGCCGGACGGCTGGCGTTGCACGCGTGACCGTCCGGGACGACCGCGGTTCGTCGACGCATGACGTGACGGTGAGCGCGGACGACGCCACGGCCCTGGCCGCCGCGACCGACGCGAGCGACGTCGAGCGGCTGCTCTACGAGACGTTCGACTTCCTGCTCGAGCGCGAGTCGAAGGAGTCGATCCTGCGCTCGTTCGATATCTCCGTCGTCAGCGGCTACTTCCCCGACTACGAGCACGAGATCCGGAGCCGGCTCGCGCCCTAGGAATCGAGCTCCGTCGCGGCGCCACGCGCGACCACGTAGCCGACGATCGCCCATCCGATGCCGCCCAGCAGGTGGGTCATGAACCCGAAGATCCGGTAGCCGCCCATGCGGTCCGACACATCCAGCGGGAGGAGCGCCCACGCGAAGGCGATGGCGAGCAGGACACCCTGCGCGAGCAACGACCTACGGATGGGCGCCCGCGGACCGGACGGATCGCGTGGAGCGAGCGCCAGGACGATCAGCCCAGCAGCGAGAAGCGGCAGGAAGAGCGGCGGGCCCAGCGCCCCGTACACGAGATCCAGCGAGGCCGAGGCGAGCAGCGCAAGCAGCACGAGGCCATAGCCGACGCGCGGCGCGCGACCACCACCGCGCAGGAGCACCGACCGGCTGAGCCAGAGCCCGCCGGCGACGAACGCATTCGGGATCACCCCGAGCAGCAAGCCCCAGAAATGCATATCCCGGCCGAGGGTGATGTTGTTCTCGTTGAAGGACGTCGGTCCGTGGACCGACGTGAACACCAGCCACAGCGGCACGGCGACCAAGCCGCCGATGATGAGGAGCACGCCACCGGCGGCGATGTTCGATCCAGTCGTCATGCGGCAAGCGTAGCCAGCGCGGCGCGTATCATCGCGGACCATGTGCGAGCACTACGTCGCGCGCGCGGCCGAACCCTTCCGGATCGACGAGCTGTGGCCGTTCACCGAGAAGCTCGAGCGCTACGGTCTGGCCGGGTTCGGCTGGGGCGCGGCGTGGCTGGACGCCGAGGGCCGACTGGGAAGCCATCGCGACGTCCGGTCGTTCTGCGACGACCCGGTCGGGTGCCGCCCGCGTCGGCGCGCAGGAGACCACCTCGCTGCTCGTTCACCTTCGCCGCCCGTCACGGCTCTCGACCTTGCAGCTGCCGGATACCCAACCGTTCGACGATCCAGGCGGCAGGTTCAGCTTCAGCCACAACGGCGACTTCCGGGACTGGCGCGCCGCGCGTGCCACCTACCGGGAGGCGGGCCGCATCCACGGCCGCGCCGACACCGAGGTCGGTGCCCGCTGGCTCGAGGATGCCTGGCTCGACGGCCGGCCTGCCGCCCTGCTCCCGGCGCTGCACGACCGGTTCGGCGGCCAGGCCAACCTCGCGGTCATCGCGGCCGACGGCACGACCGTCCACTACGCCGGCAACACCGAGAACCCGGTGTTCGCGTTCCGGCTCGGCCGGATCGGCATCGTGTCGACCGGGATCTACTCGCTCGATCGCTCGCTCTTCCGGTTCGTGGCGAATGGAGCCACCGACCGTCGCCTCATCCGTCAGCACACCTTGGCCAGCCTGGACCGTAACGGGGTGGCCACGCACGCGTCTTAGGGTTCGATAACCGGGGACCGTCACTTCAGCCCAGAGGTGATCGATGCACGCAGACCCCGCGCTCGCCGACGAGGCGTCCTTCCGACCGACCGCGGCGCTGCCGATCGGCCACCTGATCCGGATCTCGCTGTACTGGCTCGGGCTGACCGCCATCGATGGCGCGGTCGGGCTCTTCATCCAGAACCGGCTGAATTTCGGGCCGTTCGCACCCGACGCGCTCGAGGTCGGGCGGATCACGTTCCTGCTGTCGATCCCGGTCGCCGTGATCTCGATCCTCATCCAGCCGACGGTCGGGTCGATCAGCGACTACACCGTGAGCCGATGGGGACGGCGGAAGCCGTACATCGTGATCGGCTCGCTGCTCGATCTCGTGTTCCTTGCGGGCATCGCACTGTCGAACAACGTCCTGATGCTCGGCGCGTTCGCCGCCCTCCTCGCCTTCAGCACCAACATCGCCCGCGGACCGTTCCAGGGCTACGTCCCCGATCTCGTGCCCGAGAAGCAGGTCGGGCTGGCGAGCGCGATGGTCGGGCTGATGCAGATCCTCGGCAACGTGACCGGGTTCGTCCTCGTGACCGTGGCCGTCCTGCTCGGCCGGATCGAGGTGGCCATCTTCGCGGTGGCGATCGTGGAGCTCGTGACGATGATCGCGGTGGTAGCGCGCGTCGGCGAGGGTCAGCCGCCCAAGCCGCGCAACGGCAAGTCGTGGGGCGCGATCGTGCGTGAGGTCTGGGGGACGGACGTCCTCAAGGAGCGGTCGTACGTCTGGCTGCTCGCCTCGCGCTTCTTCTTCCTGATGGGCGGCGCGGTGCTGGTGAACCTCATCCTCACCTACCTCAAGCAGACCCACGGACTCGACGAGGACGCGGCGAACGCGACGAACCTGGTGATGCTCGTGACGATCGTCGTGGCCAACGTGCTGGCGATCATCCCGTCGGCGAGGCTGTCGGACCGGATCGGGCGCAAGCCGGTGATCTATGCGAGCTGTGCCATCGGCTTCGTCGGCGTGGCGCTGGCGGCGCTCGCGCCGGCCGTCCCCATCGCCATCGTCGGCGGGGCGCTGTTCGGTGCGTCGGCGGGCACGTTCCTCGCGGTCGACTGGGCGCTGATGACCGACATCATCCCCAAGGCGTCGTCGGGTCGCTACATGGGCCTGTCGAACGTCGCGACGACGTCGTCGACCGTCATCGCCGTCGCGACCGGCGGCCTGTTGCTCGACGCGGTCAACATCGCGCTCGGACTGGGGACGGGCCCGCGCGCCGCGTTCCTGCTGGGTGCCGTCTATTACGTGGTCGCGGCCATCACGCTGCGGCCGGTCGTGGAGCCGCCGCGCTCCGAGCGTCGAGCCGCCGGTATCCCCATGGGATGAACGCCCAGAGGTAGACGAGGTAATCGAGCCGGATCGGCCGCGCCCCGAAGCCGAACAGCGCCTGGAACTGGACGATCGTGAGCGGCAGCAACACGATGCTCAGCCCGATCGACACCGCCAGCCAGACCAGCCCCCAGCGGCGCGTGGCCGGGCTCAGGATCGGCCAGACGATGGCGGGCACCCACTTCATCCACGTCGCCAGCGCCCAGAGCGCACCGCCCAGTCGCGGTCCGGTGAACTGCGCCGCCCACAACATGAGCGTCAGCAGCAGGTTGATGTTGCCGGTATCGAGGTTGGCGCCCACCGGGAACGCCAGCAGCACGATGATCAGCGCGGTCGTCAGCGGTCGACGCCGATACGCCCAGTCGACCGTCCACAGCAGCAGCAGGATCGTGCCGACACGCCACACGACCCAGGCCACGTCCCAGGGCAGCAGCGCCCACGGCGCGAAGAGCGGCAGCATCCACGGGGCGTAGACGTACGGGAGGAAGGGCCCGGTGGGGTGGTACGGATCGCCGCCGTTGACCCAGATCCGGACGCCCGCCCAGTACGCCCGGGCGTCGGCGCCGGCTGCCTCGCCGCGACCGATCATCCCCGCCGCGAGCAACGAGAAGACGATGCTGATGAGCACGATCGCGATGAGCCGACGGTGGTCCCGCAGCCGCGAGATCTCGCGGCGGATCGCCCGGCGATAGACCCCCGCCCGGCGCCGCGTGGGCTGGCCGAACAGGTCCTGCCAGCCGACGACGACGCGGCCGCGCCCGCGGGCCGTGCCCGGGACTGGTTGGAGCTCCGGTGGTCGCTGGGCGTCGGCCATGGCGCCGGCATTCTCGCACGGGCCGATCCTCGCTCAGCGCCGCGACGATCGGTGGTCGGTCGCCGTCGCTGCGGCGACCGACCAACCTAGCGTCTACCCGAGGATGTCGCAGGTATCGAAACCGAGCCCGTCGTGCGGTCCCGCGACGTCGAACGACACGCCCTCGATGAAGATCCCGCCAGGTGTGTCGTCGCCCAAGGTGTCGAAGATGATGGTCTCCCGGAGCACGCCCCGATCGCGCACCAGCAGGTTGCCATCGGCATCGCGGACGGTGAACGGTTGACCTGCGACCCGCGAGCTGAACGCGAAGCGGTTGTCACCCAGCGCGACAGCGCGGGTCTCCTGGAACACGCCGTTGCCGGAGATCACAAGGATCTCACCGTCGGGGTTGGTGTGGACCTCCGAAAACGAAAAGTTGTCATGCGCAAAGAAGGCCGTCTCGAACCGGCCCGTTCCGACTCGGAACTGGACGATCCCATCGACGTGACCTTCGACCGTGATCTCGACGCTGCCGCATGCATACGAGAAGGAATAGTCCTCCGCGTATCGCTCGCGCAGGATCGTGGTGGCGGAGGCCGGTGCGGCGATCGCCAGCAGCGCGATCACGACCATGGTCGCCATCGCAAGCGCGCGCCCGACCGACCTCCGAATGCGGGAGATGGGTGATCGTGCATGGTGTCCCTCCTCGGACCCCCCGGCGGTCCGACAAGGATGGCACGCAGGTGTCGCACCGGGCCGCCGGGTAGCCGGCAACCGTTGCGTAGACGCAACAAACGCCCGTGGAATCGACGCGACTCTCGATCGGACGCGTGCTACGTTATCCAGACGGAGGGATGCAAGCGGGAAGCTGAGCGCGCGTTAGACCCTGCGATCCAGCCTTGTTCCCGTTTGAGGTCGTCCGCACAGGGGGTGTGCCGAACGACGTCGTTCGGTGTTGGAGGACCGAGTCTGGAGCGGCATGGCAGGGGGGCCAGCCACATGGACGCTCACTTTCAACCTGCGCCGGTCGGCATCGGGCAGATCGACGCGAGCGGCACCCTCACGGCGCTCAATGCTGAGTTCGCCCGGCTGTTCGACCTCCGCGTGTCCGAGGCCCTCCATCGCCCCGTCCACACACTCCCCGCCGCCTTGAACGAATGTTGGCGGGAGATCGTTGGATCGCCCGGGGAGACGCCCGGGCCCACGCGCTGGAACGTCACTGTCGGCGAACCGCCAGATCATCGGTCCTTGCATGTAGTCGGCTGGGCATCTCCGGAGGGAGACGGCGTGCGCGTGGTCCAGCTTGTCGTCAGTGAGGTCGTCCCCGACCAGCTCCGGTCCCTCGGGGGTATCGAAGAGCGGGCCCGGCTGGCACGCGAGATCCACGACGGCCTGGCGCAGGATCTGTGGCTCGCGAAGCTGACCGCATCAAAGCTTCTGCGCCACCCGAGTCTGGATTCGGACGCACGCGCCATGTGCGAGGAATTGCTGCGCTCGATCGAGTCCGGCCTTGCTGAGGCTCGCACTGCCGTACTCGCGATGCGGCCCGACGTCGAACAGACGATCACGCTGTCCGAGCTCGTCGAACGGCAGGTGGAGGAATTCTCGGACCGCTTCGGTCTCCGCGTCGAGTGTCACGTGGAGGAGGGCCGGCCGGTGCCCTCGCGCGTGTCCCTCGAGATACTCCGCGTCCTCCAGGAAGCGCTCAACAACGTCAGGAAGCACGCGAGTGCTGGTCGGATCACCGTTCGCGTCGAGCATCGGCGCGCGTCCGTCGTGCTGTCGGTGCGTGACGACGGACTCGGATTCGACCCGACGATCGCGAACAGCGGCTACGGGCGCCAGAGCATGTACGAGCGGGCGCAATCGATCGGCGCAAAACTGACGATCGAATCGGATCCCGGTCGCGGTACGACCGTCACGCTTCGCGTGCCCGCCGGGCAGTTGGTCACGCATCCATGAATCGGCCGCAACCGTCGCCTGCGCGAAAGGGCGGTCGACCTCAGAGCCAAGCTCGATACGGTCGGTTGCGGGTGATGCTGGTCGACGACCATGCCCTCATCCGGTCCGGTGTTCGTCAAGCGATCGAGGGTCCGGAGGTCGTCGTCGTCGAGGAGGCCGAGGGGCTCGCGGAGGCGATCGAGCGGGCCGAACGATCTCGCCCGGACGTCATCCTCGTCGACATCGGCCTCGGCGGCTCGGGCGACGGCCTGCAACTGGTTCGCGAGCTTTCGCCGCGCCTACCCAACACGACCTTCGTGATGTTGTCCGCATCCGCGTCGGACGCCGACCTCCTGGAGGCCGTCATGGCCGGGGCCCGCGGGTATCTGACGAAGGACCTGAGCCCGGACGCGCTGCTGCGCGCCGTGCGGAGCGCCCGCCGAGGCGAACTTGCCATGCCACGCGCGATGGCTGCTCGGCTCATCCAGCGCCTGGCCGATGCGGCCCGGATCCACGGCGGGCTGGAGGGACCGGAGGTCGAGCGTCTCAGCGAGCGCGAGCGGGATGTCCTGCGGTTGCTCGCACGAGGTCGCACCGATCGCGAGATCGCTCAAGCGCTGACGATCTCACCGCGAACGGCCGAGACCCACGTCGCCGCGATCCTCAGGAAGCTCGAGGTCCGTAATCGGTCGGAGGCCGCCCTGCTCTACAAACGCGGCAGATCCGTGGGCGCACTGGGTCCGGTGCTGGACGACGCAGCTGTCTGACGATCCAGCCGGTTCGCCCGCGCTGCGGCCAATTCGACGCGCAGCAACTTCGGCTGCGGTGCATTGATCCTGAAGCCCGCCCCGCTTGTCAACATCACGAGAAGGCGATCGCTGACCAGCGTGACATCGTCAAGTTCGTCGAGCGTGGCGAGCGTATCGGTCTGCCCATCGAGCATGAAGATGCGCTCGGTCGTGATCGCGAGGCGGCCCGAGATCGGCCGCGCCCCGTCAGAAAGCCGTTCGACCGAAGCGCTCTGACGAACTGCCAGCAGCTGTTCGTCGCCCCGAGTGCTGAGCGCATCCCGATGGTCGGGCTCGATGCCGACGATCCCGTCCTGGCGATATCGCGCCCGAGCTGCCGTCGCCAACGCGTCGTCTTCCACGTCGGCGTCGATGCTCGCGTGACCGCTCGGCCCCTCGCCAGTGCCGGCAGTGATCGTCTCGTCCCTCACCGGTCGAGCATAGCCAGCGGGGCGTCGCGCCGAAATCCGCAGGAGTACCTATCTGACTACCGGTATCTGGCCGGTATCGAGGCAGCCGCGACGCGCGTCGCCTGCGGTACCGAGCGCATTTCCGTAGCCCACTCAGCAAGTTCACGGATGGCGGGCGACCCGCGGCCTCGTACGGTGAAAGGCCGACACCGGGCCATGACCAGACCCGACCGGGCACAAGGGGGGTCGCGCGTCGAATGATCAGGCGGCATCTGATGATGCTCAGGCTCGCGTTGATGGTCGCCGACGGCGTCATCGCCACCTGCGTCTTCGTCCTGGTGTCGCTCATTCGGTTCGGTGACGGCAACGTGGCCGAAGTGTGGGGACTGATCGGGATCGATCTCCGCCTCGCGGCCGTGCTCTTCGGGATCGGTTGGGTCGCGGCGCTGTGGTATCTGGGTCTGTACCGGATGCGCGTGCGATGGCGCCTGCTGACGGAAGCCCAGGACATCGCCAAGGCGACCGTCGTCGTCCTGATCGTCACGCTGTCGGCGCTGTTCCTCCTCAAGCAGGAGGATGTCAGCCGACTCTTCCTTGCCCTGCTCTTCGTCACGCAGCCGCTGGTGACGCTGGCCGGTCGCACCTCGCTTCGATCGCTCTTCGGCGCGATCCGAAGCCGCGGCTACAACACCCGGTACATGCTCGTCGTCGGGAGCGGCGACACCGCCCAGGACTTCGCGGACCGGGTCGAGGCTCGCCCGAGTCTGGGCATCAAGGTCATCGGCCATCTATCGGCGCCAGGTGAGCCCGTGGCGACGGTGACTCGGCCGGTCCTCGGGACGCTCGACGAGATCGAGGCCGTGTTCCACGCGGGCGTGGTCGACGAGGTCGCCGTCTGCCTGCCCTCCGACCTTGCCAGGTACGTCGAGCCGGTCAGCCGACTGGCGGCCGACGAAGGCAAGACGGTCAGGATCCCCATCGATCCGATCGAGGAGCGGCAGCCGAGCGCTACCCAGGAGGAGTTCGACGGCCTGCTCGTTCGGTCCGTGGTCCGCGACCACCAGCATGAGCTGGGCCTCGTCGTCAAGCGGCTGATCGATATCACTGGTGCGGCGGTCGGCTTGGTGCTGCTGAGCCCGGTCCTCATCGGAACGGCGATCGTCATGCGTCTTCGCCAGGGGTCGACCATCCTCTTTCGGCAGACGCGTGTGGGTCTGCACGGTCGGCCGTTCACGATCTACAAGTTCCGGACCATGGTCCCGCGATGCGGAGTCCCGGCTGGATGACGTCGCCCACTTGAACATGCGGCGGGGACACGCCTTCAAGGCGATGGACGATCCCCGCGTCACGCGGATCGGAGCTGTTCCTGCGTCGGACCAGCCTCGATGAGCTCCCGCAGCTGTGGAACGTCCTCAAAGGTGAGATGAGCCTCGTCGGCCCCCGCCCACCGCTCCCGCACGAGGTCAAGCGGTACGACGTGTGGCATCGCCGGCGGCTGAGCATGAAGCCGGGCATCACCGGCTTGTGGCAAGTGGAAGCACGCCAGGAACCCGAGTTCGACCGCTGGGTGGAGAGCGACCTGTCGTACATCGATCGCTGGTCGATCGGCCTCGACGTCAAGATCCTCGTCCGGACCATCCCGGCAGTGCTGATCGGAACGGGGAGATAGGTCCCATTCCGGAGCGATGGGGTACCGAGCCCGTTTCCGTAGTCCACTCGGGAGGTTCACGGATGGCGAGGCACCTAGGTCCGCCTACTGTCTGATTGACCCAGCCCTTATCCCATCGCGACCGTCATAGCGGGGCCCATGGGCCCTCGACGATCGCCACGCGCGACAGATGCCCGGACCACGCGGACACAGCGGGCCGTCACCCTGGAGGAAAGACCGTTGTCCAGTCCGACCAACCGTGGGATGAGCCCCACCATGCGGCTACTCGTGGTCTCCCAGACGCTGCTACTCGTGGCGTCGGTGATGATCGCCGGCCCCGTCGCAGCCATGAAGCCGAGCCCGTCGCCGAGTGCGACCCCGGCGCCGACCACCGAGCCGACACCCGCGCCGACGCCAGATCCGACGCCGGCGCCGACGCCTGAGTCCGACTGCGGGACCCGGCGCCGACGGCAGATCCGACCCCGGCGCCGACGGGCGAGCCGACAGCCGATCCGCCGGTCGACCCGTCCGTCGAGCCGAGCGCCGAGCCGTCGGCGGCGGCCAGCGCATCGCCGCTCGTCGAGCGCGTCGCCGAGCGCCAGTCCGGATCCGGGCCGGCCCGCCGGTCGAAGCCCGGCGCTTCAGGGAGCCTCGATCCTTGCGGCTTCCGTCAGCGCACTCGATTTCGACGGCACCAACGACTACGTCACGTTCGGCGCGGCCCCGAGCCTTGGCCTGACCACATTCACGCTTGAGCTCTGGTTCAAGCGTGAAGGCGCGGGCGTCGGCGTCACCACCGGCACTGGTGGCATCCTTCAGCCATCCCGCTCGTTACCAAGGGCCGTGGCGAGGGCGAGGCACGGCCAACGTGAACATGAACTACTTCCTCGGGATCGACGCGTCGACCGGCAGGCTCGCCGCCGACTTCGAAGAGCCCGACGGGACGGCGACAACCACCCGATCGCCGGCACGACGGTCGTCACCAGCAACGTCTGGCACCACGCCGCCGCTACCTACAACGGCTACGACGTGGAAGCTCTACCTCGACGGCGATCTCGACGGCACGCTCGCCGTTCAAGCTCCATCCGCCGCAGTCCAGACAGCATCCAGCATGCGGGCATCGCCACAGCGATGACTTCGGCCGGCGTCCCGGCCGCCGGCTTCTTCAATGGGGTCATCGACGAAGCCCGAATCTGGAACGTCGCCCGCAGCCAGGCCCAGATCCAAGCCGACAAGAACTCTGAGCTCACCTCGGGCACCGGTCTCATCGGCCGCTGGGGCATGAACGAGGGGACCGGCACTGCCGTCGGCAACTCGATCGCCGGTGGCGTCAACGGCACGGCCACAAACGGCCCCTGACTGGGTGGCCGGCTTCGATCCCGCCCGCGAACAACGCCCCGGTCGCGGTCGCCGACAGCTACAGCACGCCCCAGAACACGGCGCTCGTGCAGGCTGCCCCGGGCGTGCTCAGCCAACGACACCGACGCCAACAGCGATCCGCTGACGGCGGTCCTCAACACCAACGTCACGCACGGCAGGCTGACGCTCAACGCCAACGGTGGCTTCACCTATACCCCGACCGCCGGCTACAGCGGTCCCGACAGCTTCACCTACCACGCCAACGACGGCACCGCCAACTCGAACATCGTGACCGTGTCGCTGACGGTCAATGCCCCGCCCGCCCCTTGCGCGGCTGGTGGCAGTTCGAGAACAACGTGATCGACAGCTCCACCTACGGCAACAACGGCACCGCGTGGGTTCGCCCACGTATGCGGCAGGCCAGGTCGGCCAGGCGATCTCGCTCAATGGCACAAGCCAGTACGTGACCGTGCCCGACGACGACAACAGCCTGGACCTGACCACCGGGATGACCCTGGCGGCGTGGATCCGGCCGACGAGGGCGGCCGTTTGCCACGCAGGACGTGATCAAGAAGGCGACCACCGGCACGGTCAATGGCTACGGGCTAGTCGCTCTCAGCCGCCGGCAAGGTGTTCGTTCGCCTGAATCAATCGATCGGGCGACACCTATCGAATCAACTCGACGACCAACTATCCGATCAACAACACCGCCTGGATGCATATCGCCGCGACTTATGACGGCACGACGATCAGGCTGTACATCAACGGCGTCCAGGAGGGTGCAAGCCTCGCCGGTCCCGCGGCCATCGCGACCAACACGCTGCCGCTGGGCCTGGGCGCTCAACCCAGCTCGCCGGCAGCCGCGTTCTTCCGGGCCTGCTCGACGACGCGCGCGTCTACGCGACGGCCCTATCAGCGTCGGAGATCGCCGCACTGGCCGGGTTGGATACGACGCCGCCGGCGGCTCCTGTTGGTCTGGGCGCCACACCCGGTAATCGAAGTGTCAGTCTCTCGTGGACGGCCAATGGCGAGACTGACCTTGCCGGATACAACGTCTATCGCAGCACCACCACGCCCGTGGCCCTCACCACCCCGCTCAACGGCGGAACGCTGGTGCGTACACCGACCTACCTCGACGGCACGGCGACCAACGGGCAGCTCTACTACTACGTCGTAACTGCGGTCGACGACTCGGACAACGAATCCGCTGCCTCGAACGAGGTCAACGCGACGCCGACGGCTCCGCCGGAGCAACCGACCGGGCTCGACCTCGGCTCGGGCGGCGCGTACGTCTCCTTTGGGGATCCGGGGAAACTCGATCTCGGCATATTCACGATCGAGACCTGGTTCAAGCGGACTGGTCCCGGCGTAACCGACACCACGGGTGGCAGCGGAATCCCGAAGTTCATTCCCTTGATCACGCACGGCGGTCCACAAGCGGATGGCTCGGACGTCAACGCGAACTGGCTTCTCGGCATCAATGACACAAGCGACGTGTTGGCCGCGAATTTCGAGGATATGGCGACTGTCCTCAACCATCCCATCTCCGGCTCGACCGTAATCACGAAAAATGTCTGGCATCATGCCGCGGCAACGTACGACGGCACGACCTGGCGCCTGTACCTCGATGGTCGCCTAGAGGCAATAGATGTCGAGAACGCAACCCCGCGATCCGATTTCACCGAGCATGTCGGGTTGGGCGTCATGCTGAATTCGAGCGGAACTCCTGCGAACGGATCGGCCGCCCGCCTCCAGGGCATCCTCGACGAGACACGCGTGCAGTCTGGAGCCCGCAGCCTGGCCCAGGTCGAAGCAGGCATCCACCAGATGCCCACGCCATCGACTGGGCTGGTCGCCCGCTGGGCATGGGCGAAGGCAGTGGCACCACAGTGGGCGACTCGGTCGCCCCGGCGGCCAACGGCACGATCATAGGCACCGGCAGAACGTGGCCAGCCGGCGCCCCATTCGATATCCCGACGGTCAACGCAGGACCTAACGAGGAAGTCACCTTGCCCAGCAATGCTCTCCTAAACGGGGTTGCGCTCGACGATGGCCAGCCGTCGACACTGACGACGATATGGACACAGTCTCCGGCCGAGATACGGCTGTCATCAGTAATCCGTCGTCGATTTCGACCAACGTCTCATTCTCGGGAAGCGGGAC
Source organism: uncultured Chloroflexia bacterium (assembly GCA_963812745.1). GTDB lineage: Bacteria > Chloroflexota > Limnocylindria > Limnocylindrales > CSP1-4 > SPCO01. The sequence continues at coordinate 150,103 of CAWEWE010000005.1, forward strand.
CGGGGACTATGTGTTCCGCTTGACTGCGGACGACGGCCTTAACACGAACTTCGACGAGGTCGCAGTTTCCGTCCTGGATCCTGGCCCTGCGCCGAACTTCGGCCTGGACTTCGATGGCATCGACGATCATGTCACGTTCGGCAATAATCCAGCCCTCGGACTAGCCGAATTCACTCTCGAAGACATGGTTCCGGCGCGATGGTACCGGCGACACAGTCAGCACCGGGACCGGCGGCATCACAGCCGCGGAACCGCTCGTCACGAAGGGACGCGGCGAAGCCGACGATGACAACCGCGATATCAAGTATTTCCTCGGCCTCGATACGTCAGGACATCTTGTCGCCGACTTCGAGGAGGCCGACGGGCATCGACCCAGGGCTCAACCATCCCATCACGGGCACGACGGTATCCAGACCGGGGTCTGGTACCACGCCGCGGCAACCTATGACGGGAGCACTTGGCGTCTGTTCCTGAATCGCGTACCCGATGGTACCCCTGCGGTCTGGCCAGCCAGTCCGCGCCGACAGCATCCAGCACGCGGCCTCGGTACTGCACTCAACTCCACCGAGTGACGGACGGGGCGTTCAACGGCGTCCTCGATGAGACGCGAATTTGGAACAGCGCTCGAACCGAGCCGCAACTTCAGGCCGCGATGACCGGCCCAGCCACCTCAGCCCCGGGTCTCAGTCGCCCGCTGGGGAATGAATGAAGGCACCGGCACTACGATCGCTAGCTCTGCCGGGGGAACCGATCAACGGCACGCTGATGAACGGGCCTTTGTGGGTCACCGGCACGCCATTCGTTTCGACCGCGAATAACGCTCCAAATGTTCCAACGAATATCGCTCCTACCGATGGCGCTACGGGCGTCTCGGTCAACCTCACGCTGCAGGTCGGCGTCAGCGACCCCAACGGCGGTCAGCTGACGACCTCTTTCGATGGCCGAACAGCTGGCCCTGCCGCTGCCGAGGACTTCACCATCGTCGTCGTTCCTGACACCCAGCACTACGTCGATAGCGCTGACCGAACGGGCACCTTCAACCAGCAGACCCAGTGGATCGTCGACAACGCGGACGACCTCAATGTCGTCTTCGTGAGCCAACTTGGTGACATCACGGAGAACTTCGACACGGTCGAAGTCGAGTGGCAACGAGCCGATTCCGCCATGGACATCCTCGACAACGCCGGCATCCCCAACAACCTCGCGCCGGGCAACCATGACATGAGCACGCCGGGCGCGGTGACCTCGAACTTCTACGACACGTACTTCCCGCCGAGCCGTTACGCGCCGCACGGCAGTACCTGGTACGGCGGTTGGCTCGGCGAGGAAACCGGCCAGATCCAGCGCCTGAACAAGGACAACTACGAGCTGTTCACGGCGGTGGTATCGACTTCCTCATCGTCCACCTCGAGATCGACATGCCGACCTACGCCGTCCAGTGGGCTGGCGAGATCATCGATCGCTATCCGGACCGTCAGGTCATCGTCAGCACGCACGCATTCCTGAACACGTCGAATGCTCGACCGAGTCACGGGTCACCACCCGAAGTGATGGCCTATCGGCGGCGCAGGTGTGGGATCAGCTGATTGCCCCGAACTGCAATGTCTTCATGGTCGTCAACGGGCATTACCCGGGCGAGGGTCGCCTGACGTCGAACAACGCTTGCGGCGAGCCCGTCCATCAGGTTCTAACGGATTACCAGAGCCGCGCGAATGGCGGCGACGGCTGGCTCCGCTATTACACGTTCAAGCCTGCTTCGAACATCATCGAGGCGCGCACGTACTCGCCGAAGCTCGGCACCTTCGAGGTCGACGCAACCAGCCAGTTCTCGCTGGGGTACGAGATGGGCGACATCGCCGGGTTCGAGCTGATCGGCTCGGTCGAGACGGCCTCCGGCGCGACGGCGTCGATGGGCTGGCCGGGTCGTTCGCCCAGCACCGCCTACGAGTGGTACGCGGTGACCGACGACGGCATCGCCACACGGACCAGTCCGACATGGACGTTCACCACGGTCGGCGCGCCGTCCAACAGCCCGCCCAATGTCACTAACCCGGGCGACCAGTCGAATGCCGAGGGCGAGGTCGTGGACCTCCCGATCGAGGCGACCGACCCTGACTCGGATCCATTGAGCTATAGCGCCTCGGGCCTACCGGATGGCCTGACGATCGACGCGGAAACGGGCGAGATCACGGGTACCGTAGGCCCGGGCGCCGCCGACAACAGCCCATATAGCGTGACCGTAACGGTCACTGACAACCAAGCAGCGCCTGTCGACGTGATGTTCACGTGGACCATCGCACCCAACACCTCGATCTCGGGCACCGTCAGCAAGGCCGGTGGAGCAGGCCCGCTGGTCGGCTCGTACGTGACCGCCTATGACTCGACCACCGCGGCCTGGACCAACTACGGCGTCACCGACGCCGGCGGGGCCTATGCCATCAACCTGCCGGCAGGCAGCTACAAGCTGCTGGTCCAGACCAACACGGCGGGCTATCCCGACACGTGGCACGGTGGCTCGACCTTCGCCAACGCCACGACCGTCGTGGTCGACGGCGCCGAGACCGTCAACATCACGATCGCACCCAACACCTCGATCTCGGGCACCGTCAGCAAGGCCGGTGGAGCAGGCCCGCTGGTCGGCTCGTACGTGACCGCCTATGACTCGACCACCGCGGCCTGGACCAACTACGGCGTCACCGACGCCGGCGGGGCCTATGCCATCAACCTGCCGGCAGGCAGCTACAAGCTGCTGGTCCAGACCAACACGGCGGGCTATCCCGACACGTGGCACGGTGGCTCGACCTTCGCCAACGCCACGACCGTCGTGGTCGACGGCGCCGAGACCGTCAACATCACGATCGCACCCAACACCTCGATCTCGGGCACCGTCAGCAAGGCCGGTGGAGCAGGCCCGCTGGTCGGCTCGTACGTGACCGCCTATGACTCGACCACCGCGGCCTGGACCAACTACGGCGTCACCGACGCCGGCGGGGCCTATGCCATCAACCTGCCGGCAGGCAGCTACAAGCTGCTGGTCCAGACCAACACGGCGGGCTATCCCGACACGTGGCACGGTGGCTCGACCTTCGCCAACGCCACGACCGTCGTGGTCGACGGCGCCGAGACCGTCAACATCACGATCGCACCCAACACCTCGATCTCGGGCACCGTCAGCAAGGCCGGTGGAGCAGGCCCGCTGGTCGGCTCGTACGTGACCGCCTATGACTCGACCACCGCGGCCTGGACCAACTACGGCGTCACCGACGCCGGCGGGGCCTATGCCATCAACCTGCCGGCAGGCAGCTACAAGCTGCTGGTCCAGACCAACACGGCGGGCTATCCCGACACGTGGCACGGTGGCTCGACCTTCGCCAACGCCACGACCGTCGTGGTCGACGGCGCCGAGACCGTCAACATCACGATTGCACCCAACACCTCGATCTCGGGCACCGTCAGCAAGGCCGGTGGAGCAGGCCCGCTGGTCGGCTCGTACGTGACCGCCTATGACTCGACCACCGCGGCCTGGACCAACTACGGCGTCACCGACGCCGGCGGGGCCTATGCCATCAACCTGCCGGCAGGCAGCTACAAGCTGCTGGTCCAGACCAACACGGCGGGCTATCCCGACACGTGGCACGGTGGCTCGACCTTCGCCAACGCCACGACCGTCGTGGTCGACGGCGCCGAGACCGTCAACATCACGATCGCACCCAATTGAGCTGTCGCTTTACAACCCGACTCGTGCTTATGAGCGGCGGTTCCGTGCACGCCGAATCTCATGCCGACCTAAGCCATGACCTGGCGTTTCCAAAGCCCCGGATCCACCGACCGGGCTGTGCCGCAAATTCGTGACAGATTTCCTGCTCCTCGGGAGTGACACAAGATCCTCGCGCCAACCATCCCGGCCTTTCTCGCTGGTACCCGGCGGTCGCGGTCGGGCGACGACGTAGCACCCGGTGCGTCGAAACGGTGCGGTGGGTACCGATGGCTTTCCGTAGTGCGCTCGGGAGGTTCACGGATGGCGACGCACCTAGGGACGCCTACTGTGAGTGACCCAGCCCTTATCCCATCGCGACCGTAATAGCCGGGCCTATAGGCCCTCGTCGATCGCCACGCGCGACAGATGCCCGGACCACGCGGACACAGCGGGCCGTCACCCTGGAGGAAACACCGTTGTCCAGTCCGACCAACCGTGGGATGAGCCCCACCATGCGGCTACTCGTGGTCTCCCAGACGTTGCTACTCGTAGCGTCGGTGATGATCGCTGGGCCCGTCGCAGCCGTGAAGCCGAGCCCGTCGCCGAGTGCGACCCCGGCACCGACCGCAGAGCCGACACTGGCGCCGACGCCAGAACCCACGCCGGCGCCGACGGCGGAGCCCACTGCGGAGCCCACCCCGGCGCCGACGGCGGAGCCCACCCCGGCGCCGACTAGCGAGCCGACAGCCGATCCGCCGGTCGACCCGTCCGTCGAGCCCAGCGCCGATCCGTCGGCGGCGGCAAGCAAATCGCCGCTCTCGAGCGCGTCGCCGAGCCAAGTCCGGATCCGGGCAGGAAGCCGGCAAAGCCCGGTGATTCACGGACCTCGCTCCTTGCGGCATCTGTCAGCGCACTCGATTTCGACGGGACCAATGATCTCGTCACGTTCGGGGCGGCCCCGAGCCTTGGCCTGACCACGTTCACGCTTGAGCTGTGGCAAGCGCGAAGGCGCGGGTGTCGGCGTCACCACCGGCACTGGTGGCATCACTTCAGCCATTCCTCTCGTTACCAAGGGCCGCGGGGAGGGCGATACCACGGCCAACCTGAACATGAACTACTTCTTTGGGATCGACCGTCGACCGGCGGCTCGCTGCCGACTTCGAAGACACGACGGGAGGCGACGACCACCCGGTCGCCGGCACGACGATCGTCACCAGCAACGTCTAGGCACCACTCCGCCGCTACATACAACGGTTCGACGTGAACCTCAATATCGATGGCGCCCTGGAAGGGACGCTCACGGTTGCAAGTTCCATCCCGGAGTCCAGCAGTATCCATACGCTGAATCGCCACAGCCATGACGTCGGCGGGGGTCCCGGGGGCCGCCGGCTTCTTCAATGGAGTTATCGACGAAGTCGAAATTTGGAACGTCGCCCGCAGCCAGGCCCAGATCCAGGCCGACAAGAACGCCGAGCTCGCCTCGGACTGGTCTCATCGGCCGCTCGGGCATGAACGAGGGGACCGACACTACCGTCGGCAACTTCCATAGCCGGCGGCACATGCACGAGACTCAGGGCACGGACTGCTTTGCCCGCTGCGCTCCGGCGCTGGCAACACGGCCCCGGTGGCGGTCGCCGACAGCTACAGCACGCCCCAGGACACCGCCCTCGTACAGGCCGCCCCGGGCGTGCTCAGCAACGACACCGATGCCGACAGCAACCCACTGACGGCGGTCCTCAACACCGAGTCACCCAGGCACGCTGGCGCTCAACGCCAACGGTGGCTTCACCTACACCCCGACCGCCGGCTACAGCGGTCCCGACAGCTTCACCTACCACGCCAACGACGGCACCGCCGACTCGAACATCGTGACCGTGTCGCTGACGGTCACGGCACGCCCGCGCGGCTGGTGGCAGATCGAGAACAATGTGCTCGACAGTTCCACCTATACAAACAACGGCACACTCGTTGGCGCGCCGACGTACGCCACGGGCTTGACCGGCCAGGCCATCGTGCTCAACGGCACGTCCCAATACGTGAGCGTGACCGACGCCAACAGCCTGGACCTCACCACGGGAATAACCCTGGCGACATGGATCCGACCCACCGATGCCGGTCCTGACACCAGGACCTTATCAAGAAGGCGGTCACGACCGGAACAACTGTCAACGGCACGGGCTGCGGCTCGCGGTCAGCGGCAAGGTCTTCGTGCGGCTGATAACAACGTCGCCACGCGCGTCGACTCAACTTCAGACTATCCGCTCAATAACACCGCTTGGATGCACGTCGCTGCCACTACGACGGTGCCACATCCGGCTCTACATCAACGGCGTCCGGAGGGTTCGGCTCGCCAGCTCGACGATTACGGTGAACACGCTCCCATTGGCCATCGGCGCCCAGAGCGACAACAGCCGCTGGTTTGGCGGACTAATGGACGACGCACGCGTGTATGCGACGGCCCTCTCCGCCTCGGAGATCGCGGCCCTGGCGAACCCCGCCTGAGCGCTCCGGTCGCACGGCCGAAGCTACAGCACGCCCAGGACACGGCCTGGTGCAAGCCGCGCCGGGTGTGCTAGTAACGACACCGACGCCGACAGCAATCCGCTCACCGCGGTCCTGAACACGAACGTTACCCACGGCACGCTATCGCTCAACGCAAACGGCGGCTTCACCTATACCCCTACAACTGGCTACAGCGGTCCCGACAGCTTCACCTACCACGCCAACGACGGCACCGCCGACTCGAACATGGTTACCGTGTCGCTGACCGTCAACGCAGCGACGATCACGTCCGTGTCGGGCACCGTCAGCAAGAGCGGTGGGCGGGCCCCCTCGTCGGCGCCTACGTGACCGCCTATGACGCGAGCACCGCGACCTGGATCAACTACGGCGACACGGACGCCAGCGGCGCCTATGCCATCAACCTGCCGGCGGGCAGTTACAAGCTGCTGGTCCAGACCAACACCGCGGGCTATCCCGACACCTGGTACGGCGGCTCGACCTTCGCCACCGCCACGACCGTCGTGGTCGACGGCGCCGAGACCGTCAACATCACGTGACCCAACACCTCCGTGTCGGGCACCGTCAGCAAGGCCGGTGGGCGGGCCCGCTCGTCGGCGCGTACGTGACCGCCTATGACGCGAGCACCGCGACCTGGACCAACTACGGCGACACCGACGCCACCGGCGCCTATGCCATCAACCTGCCGGCGGGCAGCTACAAGCTGCTGGTCCAGACCAACACCGCCGGCTATCCCGACACCTGGTACGGCGGCTCGACGTTCGCCAACGCCACGACCGTCGTGGTCGACGGCGCCGAGACCGTCAACATCACGATCGCACCCAGCACCTCCATCTCGGGCACCGTCAGCAAGAGCGGTGGGGCAGGACCCCTCGTCGGCGCGTACGTGACCGCCTATGACGCGACCACCGCGACGTGGATCAACTACGGCGAGACCGACGCCACCGGCGCCTATGCCATCAACCTGCCGGCGGGCAGCTACAAGCTGCTGGTCCAGACCAACACCGCCGGCTATCCCGACACCTGGTACGGCGGCTCGACGTTCGCCAACGCCACGACCGTCGTGGTCGACGGCGCCGAGACCGTCAACATCACGTCGCACCCAGCACCTCGATCTCGGGCACCGTCAGCAAGAGCGGTGGGGCGGGACCGCTCGTCGGCGCGTACGTGACGGCCTATGACGCGACCACCGCGACGTGGACCAACTACGGCGTCACCGACGCCGCCGGCGCCTATGCCATCAACCTGCCGGCGGGCAGTTACAAGCTGCTGGTCCAGACCAACACCGCCGGCTATCCCGACACCTGGTACGGCGGCTCGACGTTCGCCAACGCCACGACCGTCGTGGTCGACGGCGCCGAGACCGTGAACATCACCGTCGCACCCAGCACCTCGATCTCGGGCACCGTCAGCAAGAGCGGCGGGCGGGACCCCTCGTCGGCGCGTACGTGACCGCCTATGACGCGACCACCGCGACGTGGATCAACTATGGCGAGACCGACGCCGGCGGCGCCTATGCCATCAACCTGCCGGCGGGCAGCTACAAGCTGCTGGTCCAGACCAACACCGCCGGCTATCCCGACACCTGGCACGGCGGCTCGACGTTCGCCACCGCCACGACCGTCGTGGTCGACGGCGCCGAGACCGTGAACATCACCGTGACCGGGACAGCAAACACGCTGCGCGGCTGGTGGACGATGGACGGCAACGCCAACGACAGCTCGGGTCTGGCCAACCACGCCAGCCTCGTCGGCAGCCCGACCTTCGTGGCCGGGCAGGTCGGTCAGGCGCTGTCGCTCAACGGCACGACCAGAACGCGTCCGTGCCCGATGCCAACAGCCTCGACCTGACGACCGGGATGACCCTCGCCGCCTGGATCCGACCGGGCGTCACCGTCAACACGACGCAGGACGTCATCAAGAAGGCGACGAACGGCGGGATCAACGGTTACGAGCTCTCGCTCTCGAGCGCCGGCAAGGTGTTCGTCCGCCTCAACCAGGTCGCCTCTGGCGACACCTATCGGATCAACTCCACCACCGACTATCCGCTCAACAACACGGCCTGGATGCACGTCGCCGCCACCTATGACGGGACGACCATCAGGCTGTACATCAACGGCGTCCAGGAGGGCGGCGATCTCGCCGGCCCGGCCGCCATCACCACCAACAGCCTGGCGGTGGGACTCGGCGCCCAGAGCGACAACACCCGCCGGTTCACCGGCCTGCTCGACGACGCCCGGATCTACGGCAGCGCCCTGTCGGCCTCGCAGATCGCGGCGTTGGCCGGCATCCCCAACGCCCCGACGCTCAACAGCCCCGCCGACGGTGCCACCGGCGTCGGCACCTCGCCGACCCTCAGCGTCGGCGTGTCCGATCCGGACGCCAACCCGCTGACGGTGACCTTCTTCGGACGACCGTTCGCCAGCGGCAACTTCGCCCAGATCGGCCAGAACACGGGCGTCGCCTCGGGCACCAACACGACGACCTCGTGGGCCAACATCGGCGCCGGCCAGAAGTTCGAGTGGTACGTCACCGTCAGCGACGGGACCGCAACCACGACCGGCCCGACCTGGACGTTCAACACTGCCGCCGGTGCCGACCCGATGTTCGTCGGCACGGGTGACATCGCGTCGTGTGACGTCACGACCGATACCGACACCGGGCTCATCATCGAGGGCATCCAAGGAGCGATCTGGACCACTGGCGACAACGTCTATGACTTCGGCACGCCCGAAGAATGGACGAACTGCTACGCGCCGACGCCATGGGGCAGCTCCTCGGTAAAGAGTCGCACCCGACCGGTCCCCGGCAACCATGACTGGGGCACCGGCGGTCCACGCGAAGACCTGGTTCCGTACTTCGCCTACTTCGGCGCCAACGCGACCGATGGCGGCGGCAAGAGCTACTACAGCTACGACATCGCCGGCAGCAACTGGCACGTCGTCAACCTCGACAGCGAATGCCAGCTCGTGCCGGGTGGATGCGCCGCCGGCTCACCCCAGGACCTCTGGCTCGAGGCCGATCTCGCCGCGAATAGCACCGAGAACGTGATCGCCATCTGGCATAAGCCGCGCTACAGCTCAGGGGCGACGAACTACCAGGCCATGCAAGCCCTGTGGGATGACCTATATGCCGCTGGCGTGGACATCCTCCTCGACGGCCACGATCACATCTACGAGCGCACCGTCCCGATGAAGTCGGGTGCCACGCTCGCGATCCGCCCGTCGCCGATCCCACCTATGGCATCCGGCAGTTCACCGTCGGGACCGGCGGTGAGGCGCATCACGGGCTCGCCACGCCGCTTCCGACGAGCGTCGTCCGCAATGATGAGACCTTCGGGATCATCAAGTTCACGCTTCATGCCACAACGTACGACTGGATGTTCCTGCCGATCGCCGGCAGTACGCTCACCGACTCTGGCACAGGCTCGGTACACGGTGCCCCGCCGCCGATCTCCCCCAGCGGCTGGTGGACGATGGACGGCAACGCCAACGACAGCTCGGGTCTGGCCAACCATGCCAGCCTCATCGGCAGCCCGACCTTCGTGGCCGGCCAGGTCGGTCAGGCGCTGTCGCTCAACGGCACGAGCCAGAACGCGTGCGTGCCCGACGCCAACAGCCTCGACCTGACGACCGGGATGACCCTCGCCGCCTGGATCCGACCGGGCGTCACCGTCAACACGACGCAGGACGTCATCAAGAAGGCGACGAACGGCGGGATCAACGGCTACGAGCTGTCGCTCTCGAGCGCCGGCAAGGTGTTCGTCCGCCTCAACCAGGTCGCCTCTGGCGACACCTATCCGGATCAACTCCACCACCGACTATCCGCTCAACAACACGGCCTGGATGCACGTCGCCGCCACCTATGACGGGACGACCATCAAGCTGTACATCAACGGCGTCCAGGAGGGCGCCATCGCCGGCCCGGCCGCCATCGTGACCAACAGCCTGGCGGTGGGACTCGGCGCCCAGAGCGACAACACCCGCCGGTTCACCGGCCTGCTCGACGACGCCCGGATCTACGGCAGCGCCCTGTCCGCGTCGCAGATCGCGGCGTTGGCGGGCGTGGGCGGCCCGAACACGGCGCCCGTGGCGGGCGCCGACAGCTACAGCACGCCGCTGGACACGGCCCTCGTCCAGGCCGCACCCGGCGTGCTCAGCAACGACACCGACGCCAACAGCGATCCGCTGACCGCGGTGCTCAACGCGAACGTCACGCACGGCACGCTGGCGCTCAACGCCAACGGTGGCTTCACCTACACCCCGACCGCCGGGCTACAGCGGTCCCGACAGCTTCACCTACCACGCCAACGACGGCACCGCCAACTCGAACATCGTGACCGTGTCGCTGACGGTCAATGCTCCGGGGCTACCCAGCCACTCAACGCGCTTGCGGCATCGGCCTCGACGTCCGACAAGCCGCAGTCGAAGCTGTGGCAGCACGACGGGGCATGGTGGATGGTCGCTCCGAGAAGCACGCCAGCACCTGCTGGGACGTGGATCTGGAAGCTCGTCGGCCTCGGTTGGAGCCCTGTCATCCAGCTGTCCGCTGCGACCGATACCCACGCCGACGTCCGGGCGATCGGCAACGTCACGCACATCCTCCTGTACGGGTCGTCGCCACAGCTCTATTCGGTGCAGTACAACACCTCCACGGACACATACGAGCCGTGGGCAAGTCGCCCGACGGGGACCTCGATCACGTTGACCGGGAGTGAGACCGCGACGATCGACGTCGACTCCACGGGGCGGATGTGGCTTGCCACCGAGAGCGGCACAAACCTCATCGTCTACCACAGTGCCTCGCCGTACACCTCGTTCGTGGGACCCGTGACGTTGGCCAACAACATCAATGGGGACGACATCGGCGTGGTGACGGCGCTCCCGAACAACACCATCGGTGTCCTCTGGTCGAACCAGACCACCAAGCGGTTCGGCTTCAAGGTTCATGTCGACGGTGCGGATCCTGCCGTGTGGAGCGCCGATGAGGTTCCGGCCTCGCAATCAGCGAACGATGCGGTCGGTCTCGGGATGGCGGACGACCACATGAATGTCAAGGTGGCTGCGGACGGGACGCTGTACGCGGCCGTCAAGACGAGCTACGACCAAGCTGGCTTTGTCAAGATCGCGCTCCTCATTCGACGACCGAACGGCACCTGGGACGACCTCTATGAGGTCGACGAGGCAGGGACACGTGCTCTCGTGCTCATCAACGAGGCAGAGAACCTGCTGCGGATCGTCTACACGTCGGCCGAGGGCTTCAACAACATCGTCTACAAGGACTCGGCGCTGTCATCGATTTCTTTCACGCCACGTCAGACGATGATGTCCGGGGGCTTCAACGATGTGACGAGCTCCAAGCAGAACTGGAGTGCCAGCGTCCCCGTCGTCGCCAGCAATACTGCCGATAGCATCGACGGCGTTCTCTTCAGTACCGGCGGTCCATGACCCGGCGGCCTCGCCGCCCCAACCGCTCGACCTCATGTGTCGACTTTGCGCTCGATGGCCGGAGAAGGGGCCTCGGGTGAAAGTCGGTTCATCCGTGCCGTTTTGGTGGCCTCGCTCGTCGCGATCGGCGGCTGCCTTCCGCCCCCTGGACCGACCGGATCCCCAGGGATCGGACCAGTATCGCCAGCCGCCGGAACGCCCACGGCCTCGACTGGGCAGCCGACGAGCGCTGCGCCAGGCCAGTCCGCTGCAGCATTCGATGCGTGTGGGCTTCTGAGTGCAACAGACGTGGCGACGATAGTCGGCGGATCCCTACCATCCGCAACGAGCGTCCCTGGCGGCGGATGGTCCGCCGGACAATGCGCATGGAGCAACTCCGCAGCCGCTTTCCTCGTCAGCGTCGGGACGTCCACAACCATCGAAGCGGTTGGCGACCCGAATATCTCGAACGCGAAGGACAAACTCGCGGAGTTCGAACAGCGAAACGCTGCCTCCGGGACGCCTAGGTCGGTCGGCGGGATCGGCGATGGAGCCATCGTCGTAAAATCCGGGATGGCTGCCTACAAAGGCGAAATCTATCTAGAGCTGGTCAATCTGCGACTGACGGAGGAGCAGATGATCGAGATCGTGAAGCTCGCCGCAAATCGGCTTTGAGCGGCTTCCTCTGTCAGCTCGTAGGGGCCAACATCTCGAACACCCCGCATCGTGGCAGCCGCGATCGCCCCGACATCTGGACATGATGGCTCTCTGGATGGATGGCGACCATCATGAGCACGCTCCAGGGTTCCCGTTCTTGGCGCGGATCGCGCCCGGCGACCACCGGACGTAGGTGCCATGTCCCATGTCCGTCCATCCGGATGGTGTGGTTCTTGTACCCCAGCTCTTCGACAAACGCCATCGAAGGCGTCAGCCATCGCCCGCCGTGGTTCTCGAATTGTTCAGCTCCACATTCGAACATGACCACCGGCCTGCCTTCGGTGAGGGTTTCTCGGCCTCCGACGAGCACCTCTGGCTCCCAGCCCTCGACATCCACCTTGATCGCGCTGAGCCGTGGGCGGTCGTGGACGGGGATCAGATCGTCCAATCGCCTAACGGGAACGGTGTATCGCGTGGCGGACGATGGTGTGTCCTCGCCATCCCGAAGCGTGCCCAAGGCGGAACCCCCATCGGGGACAGTCAGGACTGCTTCGCCCTCCGCGGAACCTAGGGCCACAGGCACGACCTCGACGTTCGAGAACCGGTTCAGTTCGAGATTGCGCGACACGCGTGCGAGTAGGCTGGGATTGGGCTCGACGGCAACGACATGTCCTTGTGAGCCCGTCGTTCGCGCGGCCCATAGGGTGTACTCGCCGATGTTCGCCCCGACATCGATCACGACCGAACCGGGTGTGATCTGGCCGACGAACGCGGAGGCGTACACATACTCATACGTGCCGTACAGGTAGCGCGACCTGTCGAGCAGTTCGGACACGGTGTACTCGGTGACCGTCCCTGGACCCAAGTCGCGCACGACCATTGATCCCTCGCGCGCTCGTGATCGGCGAAGGTCGATAAGGCGGAGCGCTGGACGGACGGCCATCCGCGTCGGATCTCGACGGATGGCCGGCAGCGAAGCCTTAGCCCAGATCGAGGAAGTCATGATGCAAAAGGCGCTACAAGGCTGGAATCGTCAGTTGCATGAGGAGATCGTTGGTAGGAGTTGATGGCGAGTTCGCGTGGTCCGAGTTGAGGGTCCTTCACGTCATATCGTGGCTCGCGCCACGCTATGGCGGCCCAGCCACGCTCGTTCCACAAGCCTGCGTCGCCCTGTCACGCCGCGGACTGGACGCCGAGATCGCCACGACCAACGTCGACGGTGACGGGGTCCTCGACCTTCCGACCGGCCGGGCGATCGATTGGCAGGGTGCGCTCGCAACGTTCCATCCCGTTTCGAAACCTGAGTGGTATGGCACATCATGGTCGATGGCGCGCGACCTTCGGCAGCGCTTGTCGTCGTTCGATGTCGTCCACATCCACGGTCTTTATCGGTTCCACGGCCTCGCCACGGCCATCCTTGCGAAGTCGCAAGGTATCCCGTACGTCATCCAGGCTCATGGGAGTCTCGATCCTTGGCATCGCGCTCACAGGCGGCGAGCGAAGGACTTCTACCATGCCTGTATCGAGGATCGGGTCATCGCTGGCGCTGCAGCGATGCTTTGCACATCGCGTCGCGAGCAATCGTCCATCCGGCGCCTGGGGTATTCGGTGCCCCTTCAGGTGATCCCGATCGGTGTCGACGCCGCCGGCCTTCGCGCACCCGTAGCTGGTGATGCCAGCTCCCTATGGACGGCCGGGAGCGCGTCGTGGCGTTCCTCGGCAGGATCTCAGCAAAGAAGGGTGTTCCCCTTCTTCTGGAAGCATTTCGTAGCACCGCGGCAGCGTTTCCCAGCACTCGCTTGGTGATCGCTGGGCCCGACGACGAGGGGATCGGTCGGAACCTTGAAGCGCTCATCGCTGGGTCGGGCCTCGAGGATCGGATCACGTTCACAGGGATCCTGGGCAGGTCCAGAGAAGCGATCACTCCTGCAGCGCGCCGACGTCCTGGTCTTGCCCTCGGCAGATGAAAGCTTCGGTATCTCCGTCGCCGAGGCGATGGCCGTTGGATGTCCCGTAGTGGTGAGTCCCGACGTCGCCATCGAAGATGTCGTGCGGTCCTCCGGCGCAGGCATGGTGGCCGATCGTGACCCGGCAGCGATCTCGGAGGCGCTGGCGCACATCCTCGGTCGACCAGAGGAGGCCGCGGCGATGGGCGCGGCCGGTCGACGATTCGTCGATGAGCAGTTCTCATGGGATGTCGTCGCAGCACGGATGGAAGCTCTTTACAGGGCCGTGAGCGATCGGCCATCCATGCGTCCTCGGTCGGTAGGCGTTCCTATGCCGAACTCAACAGCTGATCGAGAACCGGCAGGTCTGCTTTGTCCCGATTGTCGCCGCAGGATCGAGCCACAGGCGCCCTCTGCCGCGTTCTCGTGCGGTGCCTGTGGCTGGCGGGGCCAGGAGGCGGACGGCATCGCGATCTTGCTGCGGGATCCTGAATTGTCCGTCCATGACGAGCTTGATCACGAGCATGGCGGTGGACACAAAGCTGCTCAATCGGCCCACTTCGACCGGCCGGGGGAGGAGGACTTCGAAACTGACCGGCCCCACGGAACGCCGCGACTCTACAAGTTCCTCCTCGGCGAGAAGTTCCGTCGTGCGGTTGGCCCCATTCGCCCATTCATGTCCGGAACCTCGGCCCTGATCGTCTGTGGTGGGTCGGGGATGGACGCTGAATATTTGGCGCGCATCGGTGCCGACGTCACGACGTCAGATCTTTCACTGGGGGCAGCGATCCGAGCGAGGCTCCGAGCGCAGCGGCACAGCTTCCGCGCTGCCTCCGTTGTTGCGGACGTGGAACGCCTGCCATACCAGGACGAGTCGTTTGACACCGTAGCGGTCCACGATGGCCTGCACCACCTGGCTGATCCCTTCGCGGGCCTGTCCGAGATGGCACGTATCGCTCGCCATTGGGTCCTGGTCTCGGAACCGGCACAAGCATCGGTCACACGTTTCGCCGCTCGGTTCGGTCTCGCGCTGGAAACGGAGGCCGCAGGCAACCGAGTAGCTCGGCTCGAGGTTCGCGACGTCTCGGCGTTCCTCAGCGCCCGTGGCTTCGTCGTCTTACGGGCGCAGCGTTACGCGATGTACTACCCGCACCACCCAGGCGCGACGTTCAGGCTCCTTAGCCGACCGGGCATCTTTCCGATCGTGCGCATTTGCTGGCGTATCGCCAACAAGCTCGTTGGCCGATTCGGCAACAAGATGGTTGTCGTTGCGGAGCGCGAGCGCAGCTGACTAGGTCGATCGGGAGGGGAGTTCCTTCCCGCGATTCCTATCTAGGAGATCGACCACGCGAAGCCCGAATGAGTCCCACGGGTATCGCTCGGCTGTGGCGCGGGCGTTGGCTCCCATCTCCGAGCGCAGATCCTCATCGTCGACCAATCGTCGGATCCGCTCCGAGATGGAGCTCGCGTCACGAATCGGCACGACATATCCGTTCACGCCGTCGATCACGATGTCTGAGCCGAACGTGTGCTCCGAGACGACCACGGGCACACCGCAGGCCATCGCCTCGAGCGCCGTCAGGCCGAACCCTTCGATGAGGGAGGGCAGGACGAAGACGTCCATCTCCGCATACAGCTCCGGCAAGCTCGTTCGTGCGACGGGCAATCGATGATCAACGCCTTCTCGTGCCCATGGTTGGCTTGGCCCGACCGGACGTCCCACGACCAGCAACCGCAAGGAGCCCGCACGAAGGGACGCGAAGGCATCCATGAGATACGAGATCCCCTTCCGCTGTGTGACTTGTCCGACGAACCCGATCGTGAACGGACGGCCTCGCAAACGGGGCAAGGGCCGAAATAGCTCGGTGTCTACGCCGAGGGGGACAAGGTGAAGGCGTCGAGGATCGACACCCTCGTCTTCAAAGGTGCGACGCTGAGAGCTCGAAAGCACGATCAGTTCGTCAGCCAGCTCGATCTCCCGATCGAGCGTCGCCGCGACGCGACGCGAAGATGCAGGAAATTGCATCGTCGCGGCGTACGCAGGCTGAAGGCGCTGTTCCTCAGTGAGAAGTCGCTCGGCCCATCGGTGGTGCGCCGTCGGACAGTCCAACCATCCGCGGACACCGAGCTGACGCGCCCGCGCGAGCGGCTCTAAGGCCGCTCCGGCTGGGACCAGCAGGTCAGTGTCGTCTGCAGCGAGAAGGTCGGCTACCCGGTCCTGCATCGCCTGATTTCGCCATTCGCCCAGCCGCTCTACGACTCGCGGTGGGAGGCCGAACCGAAGTGCCATCGTCGCGGTAACGTCAGCCGCCCGAGCGGCAACAGGCCGTTCGCACCGTCCGACCTCGTCGCTGACAACGCGACGACGTAGTTGGCCCAGCACGGCGGCACCGATCGGCCCCGCCTTGTGCCATGGACTAGCGGTGAGCTCTGCCCGTGTCGGCGAGAAAGGCGCGACGTAGGCCCGTAGGCTGCCCGCATGCGCAAGGGCCTCGGCCATATGAAGCATTTCGGGGGCGCCCGGACCAGCCACGATGGCGCGTCTCATTCGCCTGGCTCCGTCACCGGGAGGGACCGGAAAGACGAAGTTGTGCGAACACGGCGCGTGCCAGGCTCGAACCTCCGATAGCGCTCATGCCGACATAACCGGCGACCGATACGGGCACTGCCATCAGAGCCAACGGCGAGCCGATCAAGCGGAAGGCGGCGGCGCTAAGGCCGACGCTTACCAGACTCGAAATCACCACCGCCAGGGTCTCGCGCGACAGGAGCACCCGTTGCCAGGTCGAGACCCACGGCTCGTGCCAACTCGATACCAGCGCACTCAAGAGTGCGAACCAGACGGCCAGGACGGACGCAATTGCCAAACCGTAGATCCCAAATCGAGGGATCAACGCGAGATCCAACAGGATCCACATCGTTACCCAGACCAGAGTCGTGTTGAGTGCGCCTCTCGCGTGTCCCGAGGCGAAGTGGCCTCGCATGAGCACTCCGACCAATGCCATGGGTACCAAGCTCAACGAATAGATCGAGAGGACTGCGCTCATCAGCGCCAGCTGTCCCGCATCCATCGCTGAGCCCGCGAAAAGCCCGCGGACGATGACGTCGGGCATGACCAGGAGGACGAGGGTGGCCGGCATCAAGACGAATAGCACGGCGCTCGCAGCCATGTGGGACGTTCTGGCACCGTCTGCGCCATCGACGTCTCCACTCTCGCCGTTGCCCCATTTCGAAAGCGTCACGATGCCGATGGACACCCCGAACGCGATCGCCACGCTGAAGATCCGGCCCGCATACGCGAGGATGGCGATCTGGCCGACTGGAAAGTAGGACATGAAGAATCGCTCGACGAACCCCGGGACGGCCAGAAGGACCGGAACGACAAGAGGGGCTGCGGTCGCTCGAAGGATCGACGCTGACGAAGCTCGCGGAAAGGACGAGGTCTGGCTCGGGAGGAGCGATCGTCGATGAAGACGACCGAACATCGCGACGGATCCAATGGCGTAACCCAACACAAGCGACAAGGGAAGAGCGAGGAAGCCGATCAAGAAGTACCCGATCAACGACACGGCCGCAGCGACGCCGTTCTGGGCAACCTGAGCCGCTGCCACAAATCTGAGATCGCCCGCGGCATACAGGGACGACGTGTACACACCGCTCAGGGCTGCGAGTGGCATTGAGAGCAGCATGAGTCGGAAACTCTCGACCGCCCAGAAGTGCGCGTCAGGCGAGAGGCCGGCGGCTGTTAGAGCCATCACCATGGGGGTCGCAATCCACAGCAGCAACGTGATGACAGAGGCGCCCAGGACGACGTTGATCTGGACCCAGAATGCATATGCCCGTGACCGATCGACGTTCTCGCGCGCCATCGTCGAAAGCGACGGAACGAAGGCATTTACGAGCGCTGTCGCGATCACGCTTTGTGCCAGGAAGAGCACCAGCGCAAGCGCGATCTGATATCCGTCGGTCTGTTCATTCGCCCCGACCACACGCGCGATGAAGAGCTGCTGAACAAGGGTTGCGGCCGACGCGGCAAGCTGTAGGAGCGTTAGGACGAATGCGACCCGAGCCAACTACGGGATTCCTGCGCGGCTCACGCGACGCCGGTCACGACGAGGACGAGATGAGAGCCTCGTGGGTCGGTAGGCCCATCAGCTTGCGCCAGAACGTTCTCTGAACGCGCGACCGCTGGTCGACGAGCGTCGACGGCATCCGCGCGAAGTAGGTATTCGCTTCGACGATGGACCCGTCTGCGAGGCCAAGGGGCCGCATTGCGATCAAGCCCGAACCCGGATGCCCTCAAAAACTCGAACATCGCGGGGAATAGGGTTTCGCCGTGGTACGCAGGGACGAGTCGCAACTCCAGCTCGATCGCGACGACGCGATCGATGGTCTCACCCATCCCATCGAGTACACGTTTCTCGAAGCCCTGCACGTCGATCTTCACGTAGGTCGGAGGAGGCAACAAGCCCTCGGCGACCATCGAAATCGATGCGCCTGGTTTGGACGGTCACTCGCGAGACGACGTCACGGCCACGCGCAAGCCCGAGCGCCGGAGTAAATCCATGTCGGGTTCCAGGAGGGACGAACATCCAGGTTCGGCCGTAACGTACAACGACGCGGGACCTTCGACGTCACTCACCGCAAACCGATCACAGTCGATTCGCCGTAGACGGTGGCCAACCGCGCCCGCTCCGCGGGATCCGGCTCAAAGAGGATCGGTCGGATAGCCCAAATCGACGCGCAAGTTCCCACCGTCTGTGCAGCCCGCTTCGGCCGCCGATGTCGTACAGGACCGGGGAGCCCAAGTCGGACCTGTGGCGCGCAGCAAACGCGGCGGCATCGAGGACTTGGCCGAGTTTCGCGGACCTTCGTAATCCGTGCCCGCCGATCATCGACGCAGGGATATCGAGACAGTCGCCAGGGTGGAAGGGCGTCGACATATCCTCGTCGAGCCCACGGTGGTCTGGCTCTTCGGAAGTCGGACATGGCGAGGATCGTGTCACAATTCGCGGCCGATCAATCCGCAGTACAACCCCAAATACCTTGTGGCCATATCGACCGCGGAATATGCTCGCTGCGACTTCTCTCCCTCGTGCGCGATGGCACGAGCGCTCGAAGGATCCGAGGCGAGTTCAACCAAAGCTCGTGTGAATGCGCTCGGGTCCGACCTTGCGACGAGGGTCGCGGCGCCGCGCGCGACCTCAGGGATCCCTCCGGCGTCCGCTGCCACGACGGGGACTCCCACGGCCATCGCCTCAAGCACGACGAACCCGGCGGGCTCACTCCAGACAGATGGCACGATCACCGCGTCGGCGAGCCTCATGCGAGCCAGCACAAGATCAGGGTCCATCGACCCAAGGAAGGTGCAAACGCCATCGGCCAATTCACGCCGGGCAAGATCCTCAGGGCTGAGCGTTCGGACCGTCGCCGATCACTTCCAATCGCACGTTGGAACCTGTCGCCGCGCCTCGGCGATGGCATGGATGGCCACATCAACGCCCTTTTCTCGATCAAGCCGGCCCGCGTAGACGACGACGAAAACCCAAGGTCATACGACCTCTCCGATTTCGCTCTTTGGGCCAGATAGGGGTATGACAGCCCGAGTGGGATGACTGTCGCCGAGGGTAGGTGCAATCGTTCCTTCATGTGATTGGTCGTCGTCGCGTGCGCGCTGACGAGCCTACGCGCTGACATGCGGGCCCACGTGGCCACGATCCTTCGCATCCCCGAGCGACGGTCGTATCCGCGATCCATCAGGCATGACCAGCATTGCGGTAGTGCGTAGGCGCGATCTCGTCCTTGCCACCAGCCCAGACCTGTGGGGCAGAAGGAATACTCATGGTGCGTCCATATCACGGGGCGACGAGTCAACCGGGCGGCAGCCACCACTGTTGCCCGGAACCCATTCATATGAACGACATCCGCCCACCTGCTCAGGCGCATGAGTTCCTGAGATCCCACTCCCCAGTGGATGGGCCAAGGTCTTTGGACATGAGCGCGGTCGGTGGATGCAGTCGCCAACCGGACGTTGACGTTCAGGCCTACCAGGCTCGCCGCGAGACGGTCCGTGAACGCAGTTAGGCCACCGGATCCTGGCGCGAAGTCATGCGAGTAGATCAGCAGACGAATCACGGCCCGTCCTGCGAAAGGCGTGTGGTGAAGGTCACGGGAGGTGCGCGCTGGGGCCGCTGCGTATCTGAGCCGCTGGTAGTGTCTCTTTCGCTCAGCGACCACTTCTCTCAGGCCTGTAGCCAGGCGAGCAGCGGCGACCCCTGCGCTGGTCCAGAAGAAGAAAGCGCTCGGGGGATATGCGAGCGGGGAGTACGAGATCGAGAGAACGATCACCGCCGCCTCATAGACCAGTGTCCCTGCCAGAAAAGCTCTGACGAAGGAGTCAGGTTCTATCAACCAAGCCCGGAGGGTGATGGCGGGAACGGCTAACAGGACGATCGCGACTGCAAAAAGGCCAAACGGGCCAAGCTCGTAGTAGGCGTTGGCGAAGTAGTTCTCCGTCAACTCCCACACTGGACCGAAGTAGCGCGCACCAATCGTTGCCGTGCCTGGCCCATGCCCGAGGATCGCACCCGTGTCGATGATGGAGGCGAGTTTGAGCACTCCGTAGTCGCCCAACGTGCTCCCGAAGATGACATCGATTGGGTCGACGGCGACCGTCAGTAGTCGGTCGATCAATCCCGGCCCTGCAACCGCTGCCCCCGCACCGATGCCTCCGATCGCGACAATTGCCATCCGCAGCCAACGGCCTGGGCGAACGATGGACCTGGTCATCAGGTATAGCAGAGGGAGCCCGACAAGCCCAATCACCACCCAGGATCGTTGGTTATTGGCGAATAATGTGACCGAGCTTGCGACGAGGCCGAGAACGCCCGCCCAGCGCGTTGCTCGCGATTCTCCAGCGGCGAACGCGACGACCGCGAGAAACATCACGGGGATCATGAATCCCGCCAGATGACCCGGGGCAACAGAGTCCCGTTGACCCGGAATACACCCTCACCTGAGAATCCTGCGACACCGAAGGTTGCCTGGGCGAAGCCGGGACCAAGGCTCGCGTACCAAGCGGCGCCCAGTAGGTATTCGACTACTGCCGCGATCGCGATCGGGATCGACACTACAAGCACCCACTGGGTTGCCCGCTCGAGCCCGAAACGCGTATCCAGCAGCGATGCCCCGACCCAGGCCAGCGGAGCAAACGCCACCCAGGTGTAGATGCCCACTCCGCCTGCCAGCAAATTCGGCTGAGCTTGGACAAGCATGCTGAGCAGACAAAGCACGGTCAGAAGGCCGAGTCCGAGCACGGGGACTATCCATAGCGTGAGCCAGGATGAGATCCCGGTCGACAAGGATTGTTCTTCCGTACAGGCAGCAGAGGACGACTGGCGCGATGAGCTGAGGCCACACGCTTGGCCACGCGAACAACTTGATCAATCCGTCGAAGGCGATAACGCACACAAGAAGTACTAGCCAACTGCGCGCGCTCCACCTGAGCAAAAGAGGCAGGACGAGTGCTGACCCCGCGACAGCCACCGAAAGTAACGGAGCGTCAGCCAGGGCGATTGCAACGCCAACAAGCAACGCGATCACCCCTGTCAGGGTGACCACCGGTAGTCGCTCGTGCCGAGCGAAACGGTTTGTTCAGGACGGTCACGCTTCGACGGCTCTCGGCATCCTCGGCGCAGTCGAAGCGACTGTCTTGCGCAGGCCTTCCTCGAATGGCGTTCGAGCCTCGAACCCGAACAGCCGTCGCGCTCGCGTTGTATCGAGCGCCCGCCGAGGCTGGCCGTCGGGCTTCGAGTCGTCCCAACGGACCTCGCCCTGGAACCCGGTGGCCTCGACGATCAGCTCGACGAGGTCCCGGATCGTGACCTCCCGACCCGTGCCGAGGTTCACCGGCTCGGCGCCGTCGTAGCGCTCGGCGGCGAGGACGATCCCCTCGGCGGCATCATCGACGTACAGGAACTCGCGGGTCGCGGAGCCGGTCCCCAGACCTCGATGAACGGCTCGCCGTTATCCCGAGCGTCGACGCACTTCTTGATGAGTGCCGGGATCACGTGGGACGTCGCGGGATCGAAGTTGTCGCCCGGGCCATAGAGGTTCACTGGGAGCAGGTGGATCGCGTTGAAGCCGTACTGCTGGCGGTACGCCTGGCCCTGGACGAGCAGCATCTTCTTGGCGAGCCCGTACGGCGCGTTCGTCTCCTCCGGGTAGCCGTTCCAGAGGTCGTCCTCGCGGAACGGCACGGGCGTGAACTTCGGGTACGCGCACACCGTCCCGATCGAGACGAACTTCTCGACGCCGGCCAGTCGCGCCTGCTCCATGAGCTGGATGCCCATGATCGCGTTCTCGTAGAAGAACCGGCCCGGGTTCTCCCGGTTCGCGCCGATGCCGCCGACGACGGCGGCGAGGTGGATGACGAGCTGCGGCGACCCGTCGGCGAGGGCGCGGTCGACGCCGGCCCTCGTCCGCAGGTCGTAGTCCTTCGAGCGCGGGACGAAGATCGAGTCGCGCGCCGCTCGCCTCGAGCCGGCGGACGATCGCCTGGCCAAGGAAGCCGCCTCCGCCGGTGACCATGACCCGGCGGCCAGGCCAGAAGCTCAGACAGCGCGCCATCGATGCTCCGCTCGTCGACGCCGGCCTCGACCAGGTCGTGCTGCAGCATCAACCGCACGAGATCACGGAACCTGCGTCTGCGGCCGTCCAGCCCAGGCGCTCGCGCGGCCTTGGTCGCGTCGCCGCACAGCTCGTCGACCTCGGTCGGTCGCAGGTAGCGCTCATCGATGCGCACGTAGCGCTCCCAATCGAGGCCGACCAGGCCGAAGGCGACCTCGCACAGCTCGCGGACGGAGTGCGTCTCGCCGGTGGCGATGACGTAGTCGTCGGGTTCGTCCTGCTGGAGCATCAGCCACATCGCCTCGACGTATTCCTTGGCGTACCCCCAGTCGCGCTTGGCATCGAGGTTGCCCAGGTAGAGGTGCTCCTGCTCGCCCTTCAGGATGGCGGCGATGCGCGCGCGTCACCTTGCGCGTCACGAACGTGCCGCCGCGGCGCGGCGACTCGTGGTTGAACAGGATCCCGTTGCTGGCGTGCAGCCCGTACGCCTCGCGGTAGTCGACGACCATGAAGTGGGCGAAGACCTTCGCGATCGCGTACGGGCTTCGCGGGTTGAACGGCGTGCGTCTCGGTCTGCGGGCTCTCGGTGACCTTGCCGTACATCTCCGAGCTCCCGGCCTGGTAGAAGCGGATCGGCCAGTCGGCCGTGCGGATCGCCTCGAGCAGCCGGAGCGTGCCCATGCCGGCCGTGTCGGCCGTGAACTCGGGCATCTCGAAGCTGACCTTGACGTGGCTCTGCGCCCCGAGGTTGTAGACCTCGTCGGGCTTGATGCGATGGAGGTGCCCGATCAGCGACGAGGAATCGGTCAGGTCGGCGTAGTGCAGGAAGAGGCGGGTATCGCGCCTCGTGCGGATCCACGTAGAGGTGGTCGATCCGCTGCGTGTTGAACTGGCTCGAGCGACGGATCAGCCCGTGGACCTCGTAGCCCTTCTCCAGCAGGAGCTCGGCGAGGTACGAGCCGTCCTGGCCGGTGATGCCGGTGATCAGCGCCTTCTTGACGCCGGCACCCTCGATGCGTCATGCGGCAGCCGGCACGGCGGCGTCCGCTCCTGGGTCGCGGCCAGCGATCAGGTCCACGAGGTTCGCGGCTCGTTCGAGGCACCGGCGGGCGCCGGTGTGTGTCTCGGCGTAGGCCGGTCCCGGCGGCCGCGAGCTCGGCGGCCAGACCAGACGCTTCCCGCAACCGCGCCAGGGCCTCCAGCAACGCGACCGGCTGTCCCGCCGGGACCACGATCCCTGCGCCTGATCGCTCGACCTCCGCCGCGGAGCCGCCCTCGAGCCCGACCGCCGCGAGGATGGGGCGACCCGCAGCGAAGTACGCGGTGAGCTTGCTCGGGAGGCTCATGTCGACCTGGGACGCCCGCTCGGACAGCAGCAGGACATCGGCAGCCGCGAGCAGGTTCGCGTGCATCGCATCCGGTTGTAGGCCAAGGAACTCGACATTCGGGAGGCCCTCCGCGGCAGCTCGGATCTCGCTGGTCTGACTTCCGCCGCCGGAGAACACGAACCGCACCGGGTCGCCGCGTCGGGCGGCCAGCCGCGCGGCATCGACGACCTGGGTGAGACCTTGCTTCAGACCGAGGTTCCCGGCATGCAGCACGACCTGGAGGCCAGCCGTCCAACCGAACTGCGCGCGGACCGTCTCGACCGAGAGGTCAGCGCTGATCGTGTCGACTCCAGTTGGGAACATGCACGATCCGTTCAGGCCGGATGCCGAGGGAGCGGAGATACGGGACGAACGAGGTCGAGACGACACCGATCGCGCGCGCAGGGCTCGCGACCCAGCGCTCCGCGGCGCTCGTCGCGCTCGCGACCGCGCGACCACCGCGCACGCCCGACTGTCGGGCCGCAGGCCCCATCAGGTCCTGGAAGAGGAGTCCGTACGGTGACCCGAAACGACTGCTCAGCAGTCGGGCGAGCACGCCGCCCGAAAGGCTCGGGATGATGCCGAGGACGCAATCCGGTCGTTGGGATCGCGAGCGAAGCGATGCCACCGGTCAGGCCGAACGTCGCCTCGTACAGGGCGCGTCGCACGGCGTCCTGCTGTGGCCGGCACGAAGTGGGCGGCGCGGATGACGCGAACGCCGCCGCGCGACTCCTCCCGGATCATGCGTCCGAGACGTGCGCCCGGCGATCCGCCAATCCGGATAGTGGGGGAGCCCGGTGATCACGGTCACGTCGTCGCCACGCGAGGCGAGGTGCTCGGCGAGGCCGGCCGTGTACGGTCCGATCCCTGTCAGCTCCGGGCTGTAGTTGATCCCCACGATCAACACGCGCATCGGCTGACGGCTCAGGCTTGGTCGGCGGGCGTCGTCGCTCGCGCGCCACCCTGGGGCCCATGGTCGATGCCATAGGCACCGTAGTAGTCGTATTGATAACGGCCGCTCGATCGCTCCGGGACCCGGTTGAGCACGACACCGAGGACCCGAGCACCGGCCTGGGCGAGCGCCTCGCGGCCGCGCTGGATCGGCCCGCGGTGCGTCCTCCCGGCGTCGATCACGAGCAGCGTGCTGTCGGTGACCGACGAGAGCAGCACGGCATCTGTTACCGCCTGGAGCGGCGGGCTATCGATGACCACCAGGTCCGAGACGGCTGCCAGGCGGCCCAGGATCGTCCGCATCCGCTGCGATCCAAGGAGTTCGGCTGGATTGGGCGGGAGGGGGCCCGTCGTGATGACGTGCAGGTTCTCCTGCTCCGTGTTCTGCGCGACGTCATCCAAGGTCGTGGCGTCCGTGCGAAGCAGGCTCGACAGCCCGTGTGCGTTCGGCAGATCGAAGATCTTGTGGATGCCTGGCTTGCGGAAGTCCGCATCCAGGAGGATCGTTCGGCGGCCTGCCTGCGCGAAGACGACCGCGACATTCGCCGCAGTCGTCGTCTTGCCCTCACCGGGGATGGCGCTCGTGACGAGCAGGCTGCGAACCGGCGTATCGACGCCGGCGAACTCGATGCTGGTGCGGAGGCTCCGATAGGCTTCCGCGACAGGCCCGAGGTGACTGAGGAGCGTGGCGAGCCGGTAGATCTCGCTGCGATCCTTGCCACCTCGCATCTTCGTGATGGTCCCGAGGGTGGGAAGGCCGGTGGTCGCCTCCACGTCGTCCGGGGACTTGACGGTGTCGTCGAGGTGGTCGAGCACGAACGCGATCCCCAGCGCCAGCAGGAGGCCGACGATCGCCGCCAGCAGGGTGTTGAGCAGGACGCGCGGCGACGCCGGTTCGGCCGGCGGCGATGCCGGATCGACCACGGTGAGCAGGTTGGCACCGTTACTGGAGGAGAACCCGAGCATCGTTGCGTACGTCTGGCGGAGGGTGACGATGCGTCCCTGGAGGGCCTGCAGGCGCTGCTCGTCATTGGTTGACCGCGGCGACCGTTCGGTCAGTCGTTGGATCTCCGCCTGCGTTTCCTCGATCTGCGTCTGCATCGCCGCAAGGTCGGCGTCGATGAACTGCTGGACCTGGGAGTCCCGGCCCGCGATCGCCGGCGATGCTGCGATCATCGCGTCGGCGAGGGAGTTCGCGAGCGTGGCCGCCCGAGCCGGATCACCGTCCTCGACGACCAGGTTGACGAGGATGGAGTCTCTCGGCGCATCGGCACTGACGCGCTCTCTGAAATCGTCCACCGAGACCGCGAGACCGTTCTTGGCGATGACCTCCTGCAGCAGCGGACCCGTCGTCGCGAGTTCGGCGTAGGTCTGCGAGAGTCGCTGGCTGGCGAGCAGCTGATTCAGGTCCGGGTTCGTGGCCTGGGTACTCTGCCCGACGATCAGGGTGACCCTGCCCTCGTAGACCTTCGGCAGGTTGATCGACACGAGGTAGGCGGCCCCGGCAGCGAGCACGACGCTGGCAAGCAGCAGCCAGATCCAGGCGCGCAAGACGCTGATCTGACGGCGCAATTCCATCGATCGAGACCCCCAAACGTGATGGTGGCGGAGTATAGACCGGGCTGGTTCGGACTCGAACGCGGAGTCGGCTACGGTGGTGGCTCGGCGGCGACGTACCGGACCTCGACCTCGAGGTCCTGGCTGAACGTCGTCGTCAGGTGGACGGTGGTATCCGTGACGGTGAGCTCGGGGTGTGCCGACGCGATCTGGAAGCCGTCCGGCACCCGGATCGAGAGCGTCAGCGGGCCCGGCAGGAGCCCCGGTTGCTTCTGGATGGTCAGGCGGTAGCGGCCCCCGGATCTCATCGGCGTCGACGACGTCGGGGCTGCTCCAGACGTAGCGCAGGCTGGTCGTTCCGGGAGGCACCATGAGGTACGTGCCGATCACGGTCCGGCCGGCCTCTTCGCCGACGACCGCCGGCGCCGTGAGCTCGACGAGGCTTCCACCCGATACCGATTCGATGCGGCTGCCTTCCGGCGCCAGCACGCGAAAGTACATCCCGAGGATGCGTGACGTTTCCAGGGTCGGCAGCTCGCGCAAGGCCCGGCCGGCCTCGCCGTCGATCGGGTTTTCCCAGGTCACATCCAGGGTATTGCGAGCGTGGCCTTGCGGGTCGATGACCACATCGAGGTCCAGGGAGCGCGTCGCGATCGCGTGGATCTTCGAGGCCGGGGCGACGTTCGAGTCGACCGGGTACAGGTAATCGCCCGGGTCCTGTCGAACGGCGCCGTCGAAGCCGCCGCGGGCCGCGAGGCCCTGGTCGTCGGGGTCGCTGAACCAGGCAAGTAGCAGGCGCTGGTTCCGGAACGTGCTGGCCTGGTCGACGACATCGACCCATCGCTCGGGCGGCAGGGCAAGGAGGCTATCGAAGAGTCGGTCGGCGAAGGCGGACAGAAACGCCTTGCGATTCTCGCCCGGTCTCGCGACACGGGTGAGCTGGAGGGCCTTGAGGGTCGTCTCTCCGGACGCGATGGTCGCGTCGTACTCGGGGACTGCGATCGGACCGGTCAGCTCGAGGAATTCGTCGATGGTGTAGGTCGTGATGCCAAGGACGCCGTCGAGCCGGTCATCACCTGACTCGTTCGCGTACAACCGAAGGGCATCCTGGGCACTGGTCGGGAAATCAGGCGACCAATTCGCATCCGCGAATTGCCATGGCTGGTTGGGGCCAAGCAGATAGTTCGTCAATTCGGGTGGCGGCTCGACATACGGGAAATCCCATGGGAAGTCGAGGAGAGCAACATCCCGGAACGTCCGCTCGGTCACTCGGCCACGGTCGAATCCGACGATCCCGTAGCTCCCCGTGTAGCCACCCGTCGGCCGGAGCTCGGCCGGGTTCTGGGTCAGGACGAGGTAGCGGCGCGGTCCTTCCCACCCGAGGATCGTCAGGAAGCCGCTCGCTGATGTCGACATAGACGTCGAGCAGCGGCCCGTAGGTGTCGATCCTCTGCCCGATCGCGTCCCGAACGGTCCCGAGGCTGCTCCCCGGCCCATCGGGAACCTTCTCGAGTGCGACGCGGGCGCGAGCGAGCGAGGTCTGGACGACGAGCGCTCGATCGCGCGAGGTGGCCATGAACTCCACGAGTCGCGACAACGTCGTCGTCCCGGGATCGCCGGCCGGCGCGGTCTTGATGTCGACGTATCGCTGTGCGATCTCCAGGCCTTGGTCGGCGGCGTCGAACAGGTCGCCCGCCGCTCCCGCCAGGGCGTCAGCACCCTGCACGTCAGTCTGCGTCGGGGGAAACGAGCGAGCGAGGCCGATCAGCGGGTCCCCGGCAAGGAGGCTTCTGAGCCGGTCCAGGCGGGCGCGGCCGGTCGCGAGATCGCTGACGAGGCTATCGATGGTGGGCTGGTCGATGTCGAGTCCGGCGGTCTGGACTCGCGTGGCCATCGTCTCCAGATCCGACCGGAGTGCGCGAGCCTCATCGACGGCCGGCAGGTAGCGGGTGACGGCCAGGACGCCGGCGACCACGATCAGAGCGAGGATCGATATGACGCTCAACGCGACGGCACGTCGCAGACGGCGGCGCGATGCCTTGGGCTGCGGTGGCTTCGCGAGCTCGATCATCCGGTCGCGGCCACGCCCACGGTCGGCAAATCAGCCTTCAGCGCCGGTGAGCTGACCCCTTGTCAGCGGCTAGCGAGAGCAAGCCGCAAGACCATTGTCGCGGCTCCCATCAGTGCGGCCAACCCTGCATTGGTGCCCAACGGCTTCGCTGCCGCGCCTTGGGCCCCAGTCGGTCCCTTGCCAGGGCGGTTGACGTCGACATGGACCACGGCAGACCCACTGATCCCACCGGCGGTCGCGGTGATGGTCCGGTCGCCGGCTGCGCAGGCGGGTTTGACCATCGTCCGGGCGACGCCATCCTTGTTGGTCTTGCTGGTCGCCTGAAGGATCCGGTCCCCGCTCGACGGGGAGACAGTGAATGACCAGGCCACGATCACGCCCTTGATCGGGAGCCCGTCCTGATCGAGGACGGTCGCAAAGACCGCGTCGGGGTGGTCGCACAGGATCGTGGCGCTCGACGGCGTCACGGTGATGGTGTGAGGGACCTGCGGGCCATACGCGAACGCGTACGCACTCATGGCGAGTGCGAGCCCAATTCCTGCGGGCACCGCCAGCCATCGATTTCGGCGGCTCATCCGCTAGTCCTCCGACTTCCCCACCCGGGTCTCGGACAGCGCGTCAATCAACGGCTAGGCATTCGCGCGCTTAAGTCACACCTTGCCTCTCCTAGCATACACGACAACAGGACCTAGGTACTACCCACCTCTCGGTGGGATCGCATCAGCTCGCGATGTTGCCGACGGCCGAAAGAGCGACGCTCGGAAGGATCCCCAACGTGAAGCCGATGATCGCGAAGGCCAGCGCGGCGAGCGCAAGGATGAGCACCATCACGAGGCGACGGAGCGAGCGTCGGGGCCGCGTTTCCAGGGACACATCCCAGGGGCCGGCCTCCGGACGCTCCGAGGCGGATACCGGCGTGAGGATGCTCGGCACGGGACTGCCGCGGCCGGTGGTGTCGGGGGCGAGGACATCCGCGGCCGGGCGCGAGGTCTCCACGACCGAGATCATCGGCTTTTCATGCGAGGTAACTCGGCGCGCCGCGGTCGCGGGGTCCATCGCGGGCGCCCGGAATCGCGGACACGCCGGGAATTCATTCGACAGGCAGTAGCGACCCTGATGCTGCAGATCGACGAGGCCTGGCTTCCGCTTGACGTGGCATCGATGAGCCGGAGTGGCAAACAGGAACCGGGTGCGATCGTCCTCGAGCAAGCCCAGATGCGGGCATGCGACCGGCTCGGGCGCCGCTTGAAAGGTTCGCTCGACCATGGGCGCTGGCAGCTCCTGGGCGAGCGCGCGGATCGGTACAGGACGTCTGCCGTCAGGCTCCACCAGTCCATGGTACGCGAGGCTCCCGTTCGTATCGCCAATCCGGTATGTGTCGGCGGAGCGATCCGGAGTCCGGGTATCCTGACGCGAACATCGACGCCCTGGGAGCCCAGCCAACGCCCGTGAGCGACGGACACGTCATCATCATCGGCGGTGCGGAAGACAAGGTCAGAGACCGCGTCATCCTGAGCCGCTTCGCCACCCTCGCCGGCGGTCGCGATGCGACCGTCGCGGTCATTTCGACCGCGTCCTCGCTCGGCGAGCTGGCCGGTGAGCGCTACAAGCAGGTCCTCGGCGAGCTGGGCGTCAAGAAGGTCCGCGCGATCCACGCCATCACGCGCGCCCAGGCCAACGACGACACGGTCGCCCTCGCCCTGCGCGACGCCACCGGCATCTTCATGACCGGCGGCAACCAGCTGCGGCTGTCGTCGACGATCGGCGGGACGCGGCTCGCCGACGCCGTCCTCGAGCAGTTCCGCAAGGGGGCCGTCGTGGCCGGCACGAGCGCGGGTGCCTCAGCGATGTCGAGCCACATGATCGCGTTCGGGGCGTCCGGGGCGACACCGAAGCACCGCATGGCACAGATCGCCGCGGGTCTCGGCGTGCTGCCCGGCGTGATCATCGACCAGCATTTCCAGCAGCGGAACCGGCTGGGCCGTCTGCTCAGCCTGATCGCCCAGAACCCGTCGCTACTCGGCCTGGGAGTCGATGAGGACACGGCCGGTGTCGTCAGCCCGGACCACGTGATGGAGGTCATCGGCCGCGGCTCGATCACGGTCGTCGACGGCGCCCGCTCCGAGACGGACGCGTGGGAGGTCAAGGGCCACCGCCCGCTGATGATCAGCGGCGTGGTGCTGCACTCGCTACCGGCCGGGTATCGCTTCGACCTCCAGCGGCGCGAGCGCGTCAGCGCTCCGACCCTCCATGCGCTGCCCGGCGGCGAGGCTGCGTCGAGCTGACGCCGTGGCCGCGAGGACGCTAGCGCAGGCGCTCGCCCGGGACGACGCGGCGTGGGCGCGCGAGCACATCGAGACCGACGTGGTCGCATGGTTGACGACGATCGCGCCGGATGGCCGGCCGCAGTCGTCGGTGATCTCGTTCCTGCGCGAGGGCGGCACGATCCTCTTCTACAGCGAGCCCGACACGCCCAAGCTGCGCAATATCGCCCACTCCCCGCAGGTCTCGTTCCACCTTCAGTCGGATCCGTACGGCGATCACTACCTGGTGATGGAGGGCACGGCGGCGATCGATCGGTCAGTCCCCCCGTCCGACGTGCACCCGGCCTACCTCGCGAAATACCTAGAACCGCACGCCCACTGGAGGATGGAGGTCGCCGACGTCGCGCGCGACTTCTCGGTGCCGCTGCGGATCACGCCGAGTCGCGTCCGGGTCGCCTGAGCCAGGGTCTCGCCGCGTGCCAGCCTTGCCACCGAGGGTGTTGACCGTCGGTCAACGATTTCGCTCGCAGGACGACACTCGCTCGGTGGGAACCGGAGCGCGGTGACCGTGAGCCACCAGATCGGCACCGGCGACCCGGCGGCGCTGGCCGTCGGTCAATGAATCGGCGCCAGTGGTTGCCGGTTCGCTGGACACGCATCTTTGCCGCCGCAAACGTTGACCGTCGGTCACCGAACGGACATGCCCCGTCGTCGGGCTGCCAGAAACGTTGACCGTCGGTCAGCGATCGGGCAGGCGTGACGGCCGGGCTCGGGTTGATGGTGGCAGGTGGCGATCGCGATGACGATCGGAGGTGGGGTAGTCATCGCATGTCGCGACGAACTTGCCCGCCGTACACTGGCGACCCATCCCGAGGAGCGCAGGAGGGCAGCGTGACCGAGACGGCCGAACCGACCGCGACGAAGCCGACGCGCTCGCGAGCAAAGCGATCCGCGACGACGCCCCCGGCGACCGCGGTCCCGACCGTCCCACTGCCCACGCTCCGCATCCTCGAGACGCGCGTGTTGCGCGGCCCCAACTACTGGGCACGCGAGCCGGTCATCCGGATGCTCGTCGATCTCGGCAACCTCGAGGAATTCCCCTCCAATCGGATCCCCGGGTTCAGCGACGCGCTGATCGCGCTGCTGCCGACCCTCGAGGATCACGCCTGCTCGCTCGGCCGGCGCGGCGGCTTCATCACGCGGCTCCAGGAGGGGACGTGGGCGGGGCACATCGCCGAGCACGTCGCCCTGGAGTTCCAGAACCTCGCCGGCACCGACGTGCGCCACGGCAAGACCCGCTCGGCGGGCGTGCACGGCCAGTACAACTGCATCTACGAGTACAAGGAGGAGGCGGTCGGGCTCGAGGCCGGCCGGATGGCGGTCGGGCTCGTCAACCACCTGGTCGCGCCGGACGATCCCGAGCACTTCTTCGACTTCGCGCCAAAGCTCGAGAACCTCATCCGGCTCGCGGAGCGGCAGGCGTTCGGGCCATCGACCCAGGCGCTCATCGACGAGGCCGTCAGCCGCGACATCCCGTTCATCCGGCTCGACCGGCACTCGCTCGTCCAGTTCGGCCATGGCGTCTACCAGCAGCGGATCCGGGCGACGATGACGTCGAAGACGTCGGCGATCGGGGTCGATATCGCGGGGGACAAGAGCCTCACCAATCGACTGCTCGACAGTGCCGGCCTGCCCGTTCCGCGCGCCGACGTCGTCACGACCGAGGACGACGCGGTCGCCGTCGCCAAGCGGCTCGGGTTCCCATGCGTGGTCAAGCCGCTCGACGGCAACCACGGACGCGGCGTCCACCTCGACCTGCGCTCGGAGGAGGCGGTCCGCGCGGCGTTCCCGGCGGCGCTCGCGCAGAGCCGATCGGGCGACGTGGTGGTCGAGACGTACGTCACCGGCAACGACTACCGCTGCCTGGTGATCGGCGGCAAGGTCGCGGCCATCGCCGAGCGCGTGCCGGCCAGCGTGACCGGCGACGGCGAGCACACCGTCCGCCAGCTGGTCGACATCGCGAACGCCGATCCGCGGCGCGGCATCGGCCACGAGAAGGTGCTGACCCGGATCAAGATCGACGAGGCGGCCGAGGAGCTCGTCCGCGCCCAGGGCTTCGAGCTCGATGCGGTCCCCGATACGGGCGCCTCGATCAAGCTCGCCCTGACCGGCAACATGTCGACCGGCGGGACGTCGATCGACCGGACGTTCGAGGCGCACCCCGACAACGTCGAGATCGCCGAGACGGCAGCCATGATCGTCGGGCTCGACGTCGCCGGCATCGACTTCATCTGCCCGGACATCACGACGCCCGTGCGCGAGACCGGCGGGGCGATCGTCGAGGTCAACGCCGCGCCCGGGTTCCGGATGCACACCCACCCGACCGAGGGCGAGCCACAGTACGTCGCGCGGCCGGTCATCGACTCGCTGTTCCCACCGGGCGCCAGCTCGCGCATCCCGATCATCTCGGTGACCGGCACGAACGGGAAGACGACGACCGTCCGGATGATCGCCCACATCCTGAAGCTGATGGGCCGTCGGGTCGGGATGACCTCGACCGACGGCATCGTGGTCGACGGGCGGCTCATCAAGAAGGGCGACATGTCCGGGCCCAAATCGGCCCAGATGGTGCTCCAGAACCCGACCGTCGACACCGCGGTCTTCGAGGTGGCACGTGGCGGGATCCTGCGCGAGGGCCTCGGCTACGACCGCAACGACGTCGCGGTCGTGACCAACGTGACCGGCGACCATCTGGGTCTCGGCGGTATCGACTCGATCGGTCAGCTCGCCAACGTCAAGGGCGTGCTGGTCGAGGCAGTTCCCCGTTCCGGTACCGCCGTGCTCAACGCCGACGATTCGCACGTCTACCGGATGGGCCGCCACTGTGCCGGCCGCGTCGTGCTGTTCAGCATGGCCACCGAGAAGGGCGAGGACGGCTTCGACCGCATCGACGGGCACACGTCGCGCGGCAACGCCGCGTTCTGCCTCGAGCCGACCGCGCAGGGCGAGCTGATCGTGCTCCGCCTCGGCAGCCGCAAGATGCCCGTCCTGTACACGCACCTCATCCCGGCCACGTTCGGCGGGCGTGCGCGGATGAACGTCGCCAATGCGCTCGCGGCCGCGGCGGCGGCGTGGGCGTCGGGGGCGCACCTCCATGACATCCGCCAAGGGCTGCGCACGTTCTCGACATCGTTCTTCCAGGCGCCCGGGCGGCTCAACCTGCTCGACGTCGGCGGCGTGCGGGTCGTGATCGACTACTGCCACAACGTCGATGGCATGCGCATGCTGGCGGACTTCGTCGACCGCATGATGGCCGAGCCGCAGACCAAGGCCGGCCGGATCGGGGCCACCGCGCCGACCGCGCGCGCCGGCCGCGCCATCGGCGTGCTCGGGATCCCGGGCGACCGCCGCGACGAGGACCAGCGCCAGTACGGCGCGATCGCCGCGGGTTCGTTCGACGAGGTCATCGTCCGGGAGGACAAGAACCTGCGTGGCCGCCAGCCGGGCGAGACCGCCACGAACGTCATCGAGGGCGTGCGGACCGCTCGCAGCAACGGTCACGCCCGGGCGACCCGCGCCGACAAGGTGCTCGACGAGCTGACCGCGGTGCGGACCGCGCTCCGGCGGGCCATGCCCGGCGACCTCGTCGTGTGCTGCGTCGACGACGCGATCGGCGTCTACCGCGAAGCGATGTCCGCGGCCGGCTCCTCGCGTGGCGGCAGCGCGTTCGCCGACCCGGGCGAGCTCGAGGCGCCGGAGGGCTGACCCGGGCCGCCGCTCACGATCGCGGGCGATCGCCCGCGCGGTCGCAACTCGCCGAGACCCGCCATCACGTCGCCCGCTGCGAACCCATCGCGGTACGGTCCGGCGAGCGGCGGCGGCGCGTCGCGCAGCTGCTTCCAGAGCGGGTTCAGGCCCGCGGTCCCGTGCTCGCGCGTCGTGGTGACGGCGTCGAGATCGATCATCTGGGTCAGGAACTCCTCGCCCGAGCCGCCCAGCGCCAGCACCCGACCCTCCGGGTCGACGATGACCGACCGCCCGGCCCCGAATTGGCCGCCATTGTTGGGGTTGACGACGAAGACCTGATTGGCGATCGCGTTCGCGCGCGCGAGGACGAGCTCCTGCTCGCGGTCGACGGTCCGCGTCGCCGTCGGCTGGATGATGACCTCGGCGCCCATCCAGGCGAGCGTGCGCGGGATCTCGGGCACCCAGCCGTCGTAGCAGATCGCCAGCCCGAACCGACCGACGTCGGGGATGTCGAACGTGACGTATCGATCGCCGGGCGCGGTCGGCTCGTACGGCATCCACGGAAAGAGCTTCCGGTACGTCGCGACGAGCGTCGCCGCTCGGCGAGAGGACGATCGCGGTGTTGTGGACGGCGTCGCCGTCGCGCTCGTAGATCGATGCCGGCGACGATCCATTTCCCGACGTCGCGCGCGACCGTCCCGATGCGATCGGTCAGCGGTCCCGGGATCGGTCTCGGCGACGCTGTGCCTCGTAGCCGGACGGGCGGATCGTCCTCGAACGAGCCAAGGGCCGACAGGTACAGCTCAGGGAAGACGTACAGGTCGAACGCCGGGAACGACCCTGCCAGCCGGCGGGTCTCGCGGGCGAACTTCTCGAAGGTCGCCTCGACGTCGTATGGGCGCGGGGCGACCTGGACGCCGACGACGCCGATGGTCCGACCCACAGAGCCGGTCCGTCAGGAGCCTTCGCCCGACGCTGGGGTCGGCGACAGGTGCTCGTGGATGGCGAGCCATCGACCGTCGGCCTCGCGGCGGAAGACGATCGTCTCCCGCTCGTCCGTGGTGACTTCTTCGCCTCCGCTCAGCGCGCGCGTCGAGACCCGGTGCGTGAAGACGGCGACGTCGCCCGCCAGCTGCACGAGCTGGTCATGCGAGCTGCAGCCGAGGACTCGAAAGCCGTCCTGTTCCCATTGCGGTGAATTCGGCCTCGTACGCGGCTCGGGAGCCGAGCACGACGGGCGTCGTGTAGAAGACGAACGTCGCATCCGGCGCGAAGCACGCGAAGTACTCGTCGCGACGATGGGCGCCGAACGCCTCGACAAGACGCCGGGCGGCGGACAGGACGTCGGCGCGATCGGCCGCGGTGATCGTGGTCAGCCCCTCAGGCGTCGGACTGCCGGCGGGCGAGCAGCCAGTAGACGATGCCCGCGGTGATCGACGGCACGATCCATGCCAGGTCGCCGTCGAACAGGACCCTCGAGAGCGGGCCCTGGAAGCCAGGCGCGTTGATCGTCAGCAACCCCGCCAGCACACCCGCCGCGAGCGCGGTCAGACCATTCAGGTTCAAGCCGCCCGTTCCCCAGTACGGACTCGCGGGCGAGTTCTCGTGGATACCGACCGGGTCGTAGCGCCATCGACGAAGGACGCCATCCACCACCCAGACGGCGCCGAACGGCCCGACCCAGATGTTCAGGAAAGCGAGGAAGTTCGTGGTCGTCGTCACGAGATCCTGGTTGAGGAGGAGCATGTACAGGACGATCGCCGTGGCGATCACACAGTCAAGGAGCGTTGCCCGCCAGCGGCGCGAGCGGGATGCCGATGGCCTGGATCGTGAGCCCCGAGCTGTAGAAGGTGATCGCATTGTTTGCGATCGAGCCGCCGGCCGCGGCGATCGCGAAGGCCACGAAGAGCCAGGTCGGGATGAGCGGCTCGCAGGCCCCCGACAGGGTCGACCGTCAGGTCGACCTTCGTCGCCAGGAGGACGCCGAGCAGGGTGAGGAAGACCGTGATCGACGCCGCGCCCGCGAACGTCCAGCCGACGATGGCACGCGTCGGCGTGTCGGACGGTAGATAGCGGGGGTAGTCGGCGCAGACGATCAGGAACGAGAGCGGCGCAGCGGCCGCGAGCGCGGTGGCCAGGAGGAACGGGCCGATCGCCGCCTCGCCCTGGAGCGTGCCCGCATAGGCCCAGTCGATGCTTGGCAGCGTCCAGACGGCCACGACGATCAGCACGGCCGTCAACGCGATCGCAAAGACCCGCTGGGCGACGAACAGGAGCCGGTGCCCGTAGATGGCGACGAGCGCAGAGATCCCGATGATGACGAACGTTCCGACGACCGTGCCGGCGGTGCCCGGATCCTGCCAGCCCAACTCGGCGGCGAGGGCGAGGAACGCGAACACCCCGAAGATGGCGTTGAGGGCCTCGAAGGCGATGAGTTCGAACCACGCCAGAACGGCATTGAGGCGGTTGCCGCGGACCCCGAATGCGGCCCGGCTGAAGGTCATGGTCGGCAGACCGGAGCGTGCCCCGCCCTGCGACGCGAAGCCAAGATAGATGTAGCCGAGGGTCGCGAGGAGGAGTGCGGCGATGGCCTGGACGACGGACAGCCCGAAGCTGATCAGGATCGCCCCGATGAGGATGTAGTAGGCGTACGCGTTCGACCCGAGCCAGAAGGTGAACAGCGCGCGTGGCTTCAGGTACCGCCCGCGCTCATCGATGTAGTCGAAGCCGTGCTGTTCGATCTCCAGCGCGCTGTCGACGTCGGGTTCATGCAGCAGATCCGCTTGGGCAGTCGAACCCACAGCTAGCATCTCACCCATGGCTCCCTCTCCCGAGCGGGAGTCTCGGACTGCCCTGTGTATCCTGTCCAATACCTTGTGGGTCGGGCGGCCATAGCCGGGAGGCATGGGCCATCCTCGAACTCCGGACGCTCTCCTACTTCCTCGCGGTCGCGGAGGCCGGGTCGGTGAGTCGCGCGGCAGCCGAGCTGCGGATCGCCCAGCCGTCGCTGTCGCGCCAGCTTCGCGGGCTGGAGGCGGAGCTCGGCGTCGATCTCTTCCTGCGGGTGCCGACCGGGGTTCGGCTGACCGCGGCTGGGTCTCGTCTCCTGCCGATGGCGCGCGACTGGTCGCCCGGGCGGAGGCTGCCGAGGCGCAGGATGCATGCGGTCGCCGGACGGCGCCTCGCGTCGCCTGCGGGTCGTGGCCCCGGCGACCACGATCGCCGACGTGATCGCACCGTTCCTCGCCGCGAGTGGACCGGAGGCGCCGCTGGTCACGGCGCGCGAGGAACTCCCTGCCGGCGTCTTCGGCAGGCTGGAGCGGGGCGACGCGGACCTGGCGATCTCGTCGGGGCCACCGCCGGCGGGCTTCGTCAGCAGATCCGTCTTCCGATTCGCGGTCTGGGCATACGTGCCGCCGGGCCATCGCTGGGCGCGCCGTCGAAGGGTCGCGTGCAGCTCGGCGAACTCGTGGAGGAGCCGCTCATCGTCCTGGGGCCGGATCACGGAACGCGTCGAGTGCTCGACATGGCGGTCGTGGAAGCCGGGCTCGCGTACCGCAGGGCGTTCGAGACAAACGTGCCGGAGATCGCCCAGGCGCTGGCGGCATCCGACCACGGCGTGGCCGTCGTCTCGGACGATCCACGCTACGGGCTCCGGCCGCTGATGATCGTCGGCACGGCCGGCCCGCTGCGGATCTCGCTGGTCGCCGCATGGGATGCGACCCACTACGCGGCCGACGCGATCGCGCCATGGGTCGAACAGCTCGCTGAGTACTGTGTCGAGCTATTACGGCGAGTCGGCCTCGTAGTCGCGGCGGCATGGCATGGGCTCCGGCCATGCGATGACTTCGATCTCGACGACCATCTCCCGGTACGCGAGGAAGGGCAGCGGCACAGGCACGATCGGCGGCGGATGCATGCCGAACGCCGTCCGCGTCTGGGTGAGGATCGTCTCGAGGTCGGTCGGCGAGCCCTCGAAGAACGCCGTCACCTGCAGTCACGTCCGACATCCCCGCATCGACCGTGGCCAGGGCGCGATCGATGTTGCGCAGCGCGGTCGCGGTCTGGCGCCGAGATCGCCCGGGTCGACGACCTCGCCCCGACCGCGGAGCGACACCTGGCCGCCGACGGTGACCAGATCGCCGGCTCGGCAGGCGTGCTTCCAGGGCAGGTGGATCGGCCAGTCCCAGTGGCCCTCGGGCCAGCCGTGCCGCCGCGTCCCCGTCGAGCCGGCGACGGACAACGTCTCGAACTGGGTCAGCGCGCCGCCGGGGAGGCGCGGATATGGGATCCCCGTCGCCGCGGCCGCGGGCTCATTGAATGCCGCCCCGCGTAGCTTCGCGGTGGGTTCCCAGTCGGCCTCCGTGCCTTCCCCGACGTAGCTGATGTTCATCTTCACGCAATCGTCGAGCGCGGCGCCCGCTTCGGCCGCCGTCGACCTGAGCCCGGCGATCACGTCGCCCGTCTGCGCCAGGATCCCCGCGCCCGTCCCGCGCCGTCCGCCGACCCAGATCCGGTCGCCGACGCGAACGGCGCTCGGGAAGTCTGCGTCGCCGAACGTCGCCCGCGGTCCGCTCGCGGCGGCGGCGTCGACGACGACGGCTGCGCCGGGAGGGCCGGCTCCCGACGGGGAGGAGGTTGACGACCGGTCGTGCCGTGTCGGGCAAGCGCGGAACGGATCGCGCGACGGACCTCCCCGTCGTCGAGCAGCTGGTCGTAGTACACGCCGACCCGGACAAGGTCCTCGACGCTCGAGCGCTCCGCGTGGAGGGCTGAGCGATCGCGGCAAGAGCCGCCCGCGCGCCTGCTTCGAGGTCCCGCGTGGCTAGGCATGGGAGCCCACCCAAACCAGGTCGTCCGCCCGCGCGCTGGCTCGATGACCGCGACCGACCACCTCCGCAGGCTGAAGGCGCCGGCCCGTCGGGTGCGCCTCGTCCGTCACCTGCTGGTCCTCCCTGGCGTCCGAATCTCAACGGCCGCGACGCATCTGTCCAATGCCTTCTTGGTCGTGTCGCCATAGCCCCGAGGCATAGGAGATCGCGAGGGCGTCGGCTGTACGATTT
This sequence comes from uncultured Chloroflexia bacterium, assembly GCA_963812745.1. Classification (GTDB taxonomy): domain Bacteria; phylum Chloroflexota; class Limnocylindria; order Limnocylindrales; family CSP1-4; genus SPCO01. The sequence continues at coordinate 189,996 of CAWEWE010000005.1, forward strand.
CGCCGTATGCCGCCGCGCTACGTCCCGGAGGACTCGCTGCAGAGCCCGCGGTTCACGGGGCCGTCGACCTTCGCCCGGCTGCCGTACGTCCGGACGCTCGAGGACGTCGACGTCGCGATCGTCGGCGTGCCTTCGACACGGGCGTCACGTACCGCGTCGGCGGCCGGTTCGGGCCCAACGCGGTCCGGGCAGCCAGCGTCATGCTCCGGCCATACAACGCCAACCTCGACGTCAAGCCGTTCGACGTCCTGTCGTGCGTCGACTACGGCGACGTCGCGATCGTCCCGGGCTACATCGAGCGCAGCTACGAGGCGATCGAGCAGACGGTCGCCCCGATCGTCGAGGCCGGCGTCATCCCGATCCTCATCGGCGGCGACCACGCCTGCACGCTGCCGCACCTCCGCGCGACCCGGTCCCGCGGGCCGGTCGCGGTCATCGACTTCGACTCCCACACCGACGCCTGGGACAGCTATTTCGGCGAGAAGTACAACCACGGGACGTGGATGCGCCGCGCGATCGAGGAGGGCCTGGTCGATGTCGGCCACTCGATCGAGGTCGGCCTGCGCGGATCGATCTACGAGGCCGGCGACTGGACGGGCCTGCGCGACGAGCTCGGGCTCGAGTACCTGACGACCGAGGAGTGTTCGCGCTCGGCCCCGAGGCGACGGCCGACGCGGATCCGGGAGCGGGTCGGCGACGCCACGGCGTTCATCAGCTTCGACATCGACGTGGTCGATCCGGCCTTCGCGCCCGGCACGGGCACGCCCGAGGCCGGCGGCCTGTCGGCGCACGACGCGCTGGCGATCGTCCGGCGGCTGACCGGGCATCGACTTCGTCGGGTTCGACGTCGTCGAGGTCATCCCGGCCTACGACCCGGCCGGCCAGACGGCGACCTCGCGGCCAACCTCGCCTACGAGATGCTGTCGCTCGTGGCCGTCAGGCGTTCGGAGCGGTAGGCGATCTCGCCGCCGAAGATCGTCATGTCGACCGCCACCTCGGCGAGGCTCGGCGGGCGTCGCGAACAGGTCGCGATCCAGGACGGCGACATCGGCGAGCTTGCCGACCTCGAGCGTGCCGAGGCGGTCGTCGGCGAAATAGGACGCCGCGGCGTCGAGCGTGCAGGCCCGGACCGCCTCGTCGAGGGTCAATGCCTGGTCGCCGCCGATGACGGCGCCGGGACGGTCGTGCGCAGTGACCGCCGACGAGATCGTGTCCAGCGGTCGATGTGACGCGACCGGCGCGTCGCTCGACAGGGCGAACCGCACGCCCGCGCCGAGCAACTCGCGGTACGGCTGGAGCCGGTGCGCGCGGTCGGCGTCGAGCACCTTCAGCCACGCGTCGCCCGCGTCCCAGAAGTAGCGCGGCTGACCGACGACCATCACACCCAGCCGGGCCATCCGCTCGATCTGGTCGGGACGCGGGCCGCCGCCGTGCTCGATCCGGTGGCGGTGGTCGGCGCGAGGGTGCGCCGCGAGGGCAGCCTCGTAGGCGTCCAGGACCCGGTCGATGGCGCGGTCGCCCTGGGCGTGGACACCGATCTGCCAGCCGGCCGATGTGGGCGCGCACGATCGCGGCGCGGAACTCCTCGTCGGAGCGCCCAGTAGAGCGAGCCGGTGAACTCGCCGGCCGGTCCATAGGGCGTCGTGAACGCGGCCGTCCCGCCGGTGAGCGCGCCATCGGCGTAGAACTTCATCGGCCGATCGCCAGCCGGTCGTCGCCGAACCGTCCGGCAAGCCCGATCGACTCGAACCCGTCGAGCTGCGACGAGATCGGCATCGCCGTGATGCGCACGCTAAGCAGGCCGCGCTCGCGCGCCACGCGGTAGCCGTTGAGTTCGCGCCGCGTCACCTGCGCGTCCACGATCGAAGTGATGCCCGCGGCCAAGGGGCACGCGCAGCCGCGGTCGATGTCGGCGACGATCTCCTCGAGCGGGGCATCGTCGTGGAACCCCGGGCCGTGGTGGCCGATGTCGACGCCGGCCGGCACGACGAACTGCTGCGCGGCGTCCAGGCAGTAGCCGGTCAGGCGGCCGCGATCGTCGCGGACGAGGTGCCCGCCCTCCGGGTCGACGCCGTCGTCGTCGAGCCCGCGTCGCTCCAGGCCGAGGCTGTTCGCGAGGGCGTGGTGGCCGCTCATGTGCTGGACCAGCACCGGATGGACCCGCGTCGCCTCGTCGAGGTCCCAGCGGGTCGGCAGCCGTCCGTCGCGGAACATCTCCGGGTTCATGCCGACGGCGCGGATCCACGGCACCGTCCGGCGTCCGCTCGGCCGCCTCGGCGATCCGTGCGACGAGGTCGGCGATCGAGCCGACGCCCGGGTAGCGCGCGTCGATCGCCGCCAGTTCCGCGCCGGTGAACGCGAGGTGATGGTGCGCGTCGACGAAGCCGGGCAGGATGGATCGGCCCGTGCGACGTCGACGTAGCCGGGCGTCCGGCGGCGCCGCCGCGCGCACTGCGTGCGTCGCCCCCGACCGCCACGATGCGATCGCCGACGATCGCCACGCCACCGGTGAATGGCGGTTCGCCCGGCCGTGCCGTGAAGACGCGACCGTTGAGGAGGACGAGCCCGGCCATGCCGCTCATCTTCGCATCGGGCTGAAGGCGCTCGGAACCCATTGTCTCCGTCTTGCGCCGCGGACTACGATGCATCGGTCCTGGAGGAGGAGCCGCCGAAGGCGGGCCGCGCGCGGCCGAAGAGGAGGTCCGAGCATGCGTCGCTGGACACCGATCGTCGCGTTCTTCGCGATCTTCTCGATCGTCGCGCGGATGCACCGGAGGAGGTGGCGCGACACCGGGCCGGTCGGCGCCGGCCAGCAGCCGGCCGCATGGGCCATCGAGCAGCGGCCGCCGCCGAGCCGTCGGGCAGCGCGGCCGCGGCGATCGGCGGCCTGCAACCCGCCGCGCAGGAGGGCGTGACGCTCACGTTCGTCTCGTTCGGCGGCGTCTACCAGGAGGCCCAGCGCAAGGCCTGGCTCGAGCCGTACACCGAGCTGACCGGCGTGAAGTTCCCGGAGGACGAGGACTCCTCGAACGCGACGATCAAGGCCCAGGTCGAGGCGGGCCAGGTGACCTGGGACGTCGTCGACGTCGGCAACGACTTCGGGCTCGAGGCCCACGCCGACCTGCTCGAGCCGCTCGACTACACGATCATCCCCGGGACGAGCTCAACGCCGACCTCGGCATCACCGAGTACCGCATGGCGGACATCACGTACGGCGTCGTCCTCGCCTACAACACCGAGAGACGGCCGGCGACGTACCCGGCGGGCTGGGCCGACTACTTCGACACCACCAAGTTCCCCGGCAAGCGCGGGTCTGGGACTACTCCGAGGGCGGCATCTTCGAGTTCGCCCTGCTGGCCGACGGCGTCGCGCCCGACGAGCTCTACCCGCTCGATCTTCCGCGGGCGACCGCCAAGCTCGACACGATCAAGGACGACATCGTGTTCTGGGCGACGGGCGCCGAGTCGCAGGAGCTCATCGGCTCCGGCGAGGTCGCGATGACGATGATCTGGAACGGCCGCGGCTGGAGCGCCAAGAACATCGACAAGAAGCCGGTCGAGATCCAGTGGAACCAGCAGATCGTCACCGCCGACTACCTCGTCGTCCCGAAGGGCTCGCCGAACAAGGACGCGGCCATGAAGTTCATCGCCTACACGGCGTGCGCGGAGAACAACGCCGGGCCCTCCGAGTACATCCCGTACGGCCCGACGAACAAGAACTCCACCGCCAACCCGGCGATGGTCGACGACCTGTCGGTGACCAACGCCGACGAGAACTCGGCCTACTTCGACGACACGTATCTCGCCGAGAACTTCGACGAGATCGACGCCGCCTGGCAGGCCTGGAAGGCATCGTGACCAGCGACGAACGTGACCGAGGGATGACGGCCGTCGGCCGGCGCAGGCCCGGCGCGGCGTCCTGGCCGACCGGGTCCGCCTGCGCGCGCGACCGCTGGGCGCTGCTGGCGCTGCCGGCCGTCGTCTTCCTCGGCTCGTTCTTCCTCGTGCCGCTCGTGGCGATGAGCGTCGCGCAGCGTGACCGACCCGCCGGGCGCCGGGCTCGCGAATTACGAGCAGTTCTTCGCCGCAGGCGGCGTACGTCCGCGTCCTGTTGAACACGTTCTGGATCGCGGTGCTGTCGACCGTCGCGTGCCTCGTCATCGGCTACCCGTTCGCGTACCTGATGACGATCGTGCCGCGGCGCGGTCGGCCGGGCTGCTGCTCATCGCGGTGCTCCTGCCGTTCTGGTCGAGCCTGCTGGTGCGGACGTTCGCCTGGCAGGTGCATCCTGCGCGACACCGGCGATCATCAACCGCTTCCTGCTCGACCTGGGGCTGATCAGCGAGCCGCTCACGCTCATCCGGACGACGGTCGGCGTCATCGTCGGGATGGCGCACATCCTGCTGCCGTTCATGGTGCTGCCGCTCTACGCGGTGATGCGCCGCATCGACCCGGAGTACGGCCGCGCGGCCGCGAACCTGGGGGCCTCGCCGATCGCGGCATTCCTGCGCATCTTCGTGCCGCTGAGCCTGCCGGGGGTCCTCGCCGGCTGCCTGCTCGTGTTCGTCCTCGCGCTCGGCTTCTACATCACGCCGGCCCTCCTGGGCGGCCTGCGCGACCAGATGATCAGCCAGCTCATCGTCCAGCAGATCCAGCAGCGCCTCGACTGGGGGTTCGGGACCGCGATGAGCGTGCTGCTCGTCGGCATCACGCTCGTGATCCTGTTCATCGCGTCGCGGGCGATCCGCCTGCGCGACGTGTTCGGCAGCGTGGTCGAGGACTGAGTCGTGAGCGACTCCTGGCGCCAGCCGCGGCGGATCCTGATGGCGGCCCTCGGCGGGCTGACCGTGTTCTACCTCCTGGCGCCGACGCTGGTCATCGTGCCGATGAGCTTCACCGAGGCGCGCATCCTGAGCTTCCCGCCGGAGGGGTTCACGCTCCAGTGGTACGAGCGGATGCTCACCGACCGGCAGTGGTCGACGGGCATCGTCAACAGCCTCCAGGTCGCCGTCGCTGACGGCGATCGTCGCGACGGTGCTCGGGACGCTGGCCGCGCTCGGCCTCGCGCGCGGGCGGTTCCCCGGGCGAGACCTCGGTCAACGCTCTGACCCTCTCGCCGCTGATCGTGCCGGTCGTCGTGATCGCGATCGGGATGTTCGGGCTGTTCGTGCAGTGGCGGCTCAGCGGGTCGGTCGCGGGTCTCGTGATCGCCCACACCGCGCTCGCCTTGCCGTTCGTCGCGGTCGCCGTCGAGCACGTCGCTGCGGACGATGGACCGCAACCTCGAGCTCGCCGCGGCGAACCTCGGCGCGGACCCGCGGCGGACGTTCGCCCACATCACGTTCCCGATCATCCTGCCGGGCGTCCTGACGGGCGCGATCTTCGCGTTCATCACGTCCTGGGACGAGGTCGTGGTCGCCATCTTCATGACGTCGGCCCGCTTCCGGACGCTGCCCGTCGAGATGTGGGAGCAGGTCCGCCAGGCGGTCGACCCGACCGTGGCGGCGGTCTCGACCACGCTGCTCGTGGTGACGACGGTCCTGCTGCTCCTGTTGCTCGTCGTCCGTCGTCAGGCGCCGGCCCAATGACGGCGCCCGCCCAGACGACCACGCCGGACCGCCCCGCGCTCGTCCTGCGCGGTCTGCGCAAGTCGTTCGGGAGCGCGGTGGCCGTGGACGGGGTCGACCTCGAGGTCGGTCGCGGCGAATTCGTGACGCTGCTCGGCCCGTCGGGGTCCGGGCAAGACGACGACGCTGCGCATGGTGGCCGGCTTCATGACCCCGAGCGGCGGGTCGATCGAGATCGACGGCGCGGACATGACGCGCGTGCCGCCGTACCGGCGCGACGTCGGCATGGTGTTCCAGAACTACGCGCTGTTCCCGCACATGACGGCGGCGCAGAACATCGCGTTCCCGCTCCGGATGCGGCGCCGGCCGACCGCCGAGATCAGTCGGCGCGTCGCCGACGCGCTTGAGCCTCGTCAAGCTGGGCGACCTCGGCGACCGGTATCCGCGCCAGCTGTCCGGCGGGCAGCAGCAGCGGATCGCGCTCGCTCGCGCCGTCGTCTTCGAGCCGCGGGTGCTGCTGATGGACGAGCCGCTCGGGGCGCTCGACCGCAAGCTGCGCGAGGCGCTCCAGCTCGAGATCATCCGGGTCAGCCGCGAGCTCGGCGCGACCGTCCTCTACGTGACGCACGACCAGGAAGAGGCGCTCGTGATGAGCGACCGGATCGCGATCTTCAGCGCCGGTCGCATCGAGCAGCTGGGCAGCGGCGAGGACCTGTACGACCGCCCGGCGTCGCTGTTCGTGGCCGACTTCATCGGCGAGTCGAACATCCTGCGCGGCCGCTACCAGGTCGATGGCGCCGAAGGCGGCTGGATGACCCACGGTGACGTGCGCTGGCGGGTCGGTCGGGCGGCGGCGGAACGTGCCTCGCTCGCTGACGGGGCTGCGGCCGCGCTCGTCGTGCGCCCCGAGCGGGTCCGGATCGTCGACGCCGCCGGCGACACGGACGCCGGCAACAGCCTCGACGCCACGGTCGACGAGGTCCTGTACCTGGGGCCCGACACGAAATACCAGTTCGCGCTAGCGGACGGCCAGCGACTCACCGTCCGAGAGCCACGGGAAGCAAGCGGCCGCGAGCTGCATCGCGGCGACCGCGTCCGGCTGCGTTGGTCGGTGGATGACGGCCTCCTCGTGGCGGACCCCAGGAGCTCGTAGCCCGCGCTTGACCTGCTCGCCTCGCCGTCGGTATCGTGCTACTTGTGAGTAGCCTGTTAGGCGGGCGGCCGTGGATCATGCGCATGCGCTGGCGCGACCTGCTGTTCGCGCACTGGCCGATCGAGGTCGAGGCGCTGCGAGCGCTGGTGCCGCCGGCCCTCGAGATCGACACGTTCGACGGCCGCGCCTACCTGGGGATCGTCCCGTTCCGGATGGAGGACGTGGCGCCGCGCGGCGTGCCGGCGCTCCCGCGGGTCAGCGCATTCCCGGAGGTCAACGTGCGCACGTACGTGCGCCACGCGGGACATCGACGGTGTGCTGTTCCTGAGCCTTGACGCGGGCGAGCGCCTCGCGGTCGAGGGTGCGCGCCGCGGCTTCCACCTGCCGTACTTCCAGGCGTCGATGTCGATCGAGCGGGACGCCGATCGCGTCCACTTCCGCTCGGAGCGACGCGACCGGCGCGGTCGGCCGGCCTCCATCGACGTGGACTACCGGCCGATCGGGCCGGTCACGCTGGCTGCCCGGGAATCGCTCGAAGACTGGCTGACGGCGCGCTATCGACTGTTCGCGGTCGACGGTCGCGGTCGACTCACGCGGACCGAGATCCGGCACGCGCCGTGGCCGCTCCGCCCGGCCGAGGCCGAGGTCAGGGTCGAGACGCTGGCCGCGGCGCAGGGCCTCCGCCTACCCGACGAGCCGCCGCACCTGCTGTTCAGCGAGCGGCTGGATGTCCGCGCGTGGTGGCCGCGCCGGGTTGCCTAGGTCTCGACGCGCCCCATGTTCGACTGGACGGTCCGGATGACGTACCAGATCTCCAGGGCCGCGATCACGATCAGCGCGATGCCGATGATCATCTCCACTGGTCTGCTCCCTCCGACCTGACGCGCCGGTAGCCCCGACGAGCGCCGGCCCGCATCATGCGCCGCCCAGATGCCCGCCCGCAACACGCGGTGATTGCTCGGAGCGATCGATTCCGGCCCCAAGCGGTCGAGAACCTCTCGTGCCCCATCAACCGATTGCTCCCAGCGATCGATCTGTCGCGATGGCGTCCCGGGTGAGCCGGCGCGGTCGGCTTGGACCCGAAAACGATCCCTGTGAGCGATCGGTCAGTACGGGTCGGGCAGCCGGATCCAAAACCGCTCCGCGAGTGCCGCCATGTCGCGACGGTCGATGTCGCGCGGCTCGTACCCAAGGTGGAACGTCACCAGCAGCTCGGGCGTCAGGCAGCGCACCTCGCGGCCACCGATCCGGCCGCTCGCGTCGGTCGATCCGGGCGGATACACGAACTCGCCGCCGGTCCCCGTCGACTGGCGACCGGTGCCGTCGAGAGTCCCATCGGACAGGGTGCAGGTCGACCGCACGCCTGCCGTCGCCAAGGGCGAGCCGGGCAGGGCGCTCATCGACCTCGATCCTGAAGCCCAGCGTACCGAGCGCATCGATCGCCCGGTCGATGTCCCCGGCGTCCACCGCCAGGTCGAGGTCGCCGTGCTCGCGTGTCAGGCGACCGAGCAATGCGTCGACCGCCCACCCGCCGGCGACCGACGCGGCGACGCCCGCTGTCTCGAGCCGGTCGAGGACCTCGACCACGTCCTCCGCGGACATCGGCATCAGGCGCGGCGCGGGCGGTCCTGGAGGCGGGGCACGATGGTCGTCAGCTCGGAGGCGACGTCGACGGGGCGAGCGCCCATCGAGCGCAGCAGCTCGAATACCTCCTCGCGTTCCTCGTGGCACATCAGGACGATGACGCGCGGAGCATCGGCTCCCCGGCCGTGCCCGGCCGATCCGGCACTCGCGGCACCGTTGAGCTCGGCGCGCAGGGCCGCCGTCTCGGACGTATAGACCGGCACGTCGGCAGTCGAGACGCCACCCGACTTCACGCCCGCCAACAGCTCGCCGACTACCGACGGCGCCGTTCGACCGCGCAGGTACTTCAGGGTCTCCTTGATCGCGACCCGCTGCGCACGCTTGGCCGCGATGCGGCCGATCCCACGCAGCGTATCGTCCGGGCGATCGCCGGCCGTGCCGATGATCGCGGTGATCGGCGCCGCGCGCCCGGCCGCGCCGGCCGCGATGCCTTCGGCGACGTCCATGACGGCGTCGATGCCGGCCTCGTTGTGGGCGAAGTCGACGATCACGAGCCTGGCGCCGAGACGGAACAGGTTCAGCCGGCCCGGCGAACGCTCGGCCGATGGCGCGAAGTCCAGCAAGCCGTCGCGCACCTGGTGGAGCGTCGCGCCCATCCCGCGGGCGCCGCCGGCGGCGGCCAACGCGTTCGCCACGTTGTGCTTCGCCAGCCCACCGATCGTGATCGGTATCCGGGCGACCTCGACGACTCGCGAGGCGCGCTCGCCCTCGAGCTCGGTCAGCCAGCCGTCGCGAACCACATACGCGCGCCCGCCCCTCGCGACATGCCGCCGCACGATGGGTGGCAGCGCCGACGCGATCGTGAAGAAGGCGACGTTCGCCCGGACGCGTCGGCTGATCGCTGCGACCAGGGTGTCGTCGCCGTTGAGCGTGACCCAGCCCGACGCCTTGGTGATGCGGCACACCGTCGACTTGACCTCGGCGAGCTCGGGCAGCGTGTGGATCCCCTGCAGGTCGAGGTGGTCGGAGGACACGTTGGTCAGCACCGACGCGTCGTTCGATTCGTAGCCCATGCCACGCAGCACGATGCCGCCGCGGGCGGTCTCGAGGACGGCGACCTCGATGTCCGACCGGCGCAGGATCTGCTGGGCGCCGCCGGGCCCCGTCCAGTCGCCCGGTTCCACCATCCGCTCGTCGACGAGCACGCCGTCCGAGGTGGTCGTCCCGACCCGCTTCCCGGCCTGCATGAGGATGTGGGTGACCAGCCGCGACACGGTCGACTTGCCGTTGGTCCCCGAGATCGAGATGGCGGGCATGCGGCGGTCCACATCGCGGATCCAGGACGGGGGAGCGGTGCGCGCGTTCGCGATGCGCTCGACCCAGCGGGTGACCAACCGCTCCTGGGCGCCCGTGAGCCGCGCCGTCCGTGACGGGGAGACGTCGCGTTCGGCCAGCGCCAGCGCCGCTTCCGTCAGGATCCGGGCCCGCTCCTCGCCGCGCCACGGGAAGGTGACGATCCAGTGGCCCGGGTCGGACGATCGATGGACGGCGAGGCCGCCGCGACCTTCGTCGTGGTCGACCCGCAGTCGACGGACCCAGGCGACGATCGCGGCGATCGGGTCGGGCCATTCGCGAGTCGGGACCGCGGCGCCCAGCAGGACGAGGGCGTGGCGCCCCGGGTCGCGCTGCCCGTACCACGTGCGCCGGCGGCCGACCGCCAGTTCCAACTTGACCACCGGCTCGAGCCGGTAGACGTTGGGTCCCTCCAGCATGCGGATCTCGACCACGCGCACGGTCCCGGCAGGATAGCAACCCTGAGTGGTCGCTAGACTGCCCCACGATGACGACCCCGACGACCGGATCGAGCGCCGATCTCGAGCTCGACGCGCTGCGCGCGTCCATCGAGACCGATCTGCCGAGCTATCTCGGGGACCTGGAGCGGCTCGTCAATATCGATTGCGGGTCGTACACACCCGACGGCGTGCGCGAGGTCGGTCGGTGGACGGCCGCGTTCCTCGGCGATCTCGGCGCTGAGATCGACGTCCGGCCCGATCCATCGGGCCGGTTTCGCGGACACCGTGGTCGCGACGTTCCACGGGCGAGTCGATGGGCCGCGCGCCCTGCTGATCGGCCACATGGACACGGTGTTCGACCCGGGCACGGCCGGCGAGCGTCCGTTCCGCATCGAGGACGGCGTCGCCTACGGGCCGGGGGTGACCGACATGAAGTCGGGCCTGCTGGCCGGGCTGTACGCGATCAAGGCGTTGATCGGGGAACTTGGCGACCTGCCGTTCGAGCGGCTGACGTTCATCGCCAACCCCGATGAGGAAGTCGGGTCGCCGAGCTCGCGACCCCATATCCAGGCGGCGGCCGCGGATGTCGATGCCTGCCTCGTCCTCGAATGTGCCCGCGCCAACGGCGACATCGTGTCCGCCCGGAAGGGGATCCTCGACACGCGCCTGACGGTCCACGGCCGGGCGGCCCATGCGGGCGTGGAGCCGGAGAAGGGGAGGAGCGCCATCCTCGAAGCGGCTCGGGTCGTGCGCGACCTGCACGCGCTCAACGGCCGCTGGCCGGGCGTCACCGTCAACGTCGGCAAGATCGCGGGCGGGACGCGGCCGAACGTCGTGGCCGAGCGGTGCGACCTGGAGGTCGATGTGCGAGCCACGAGCGCCGAGGGCCTGGCCGAGGTCGAGGCCGCCGTGCGCTCGATCGCCGAGACGACGGAGGTGCCGGACACGACGATCGATGCGAATGTGCTGGTTTCGTGGCTGCCGATGGAGAAGCTCGAGCGGTCGGGCTGGCTGGTGGAGCAAGCGCAGGCCATCGCTGCGCGCCTGGGATTCACGGTGGCCGACACCGCGACCGGTGGCGCGTCGGATGCCAACACGACGTCCGGCATGGGCGTCCCGACGCTCGATGGGCTCGGCCCGATCGGCGGCAACGACCACTCGCCGGCGGAGTACCTCGAGGTCGACTCGATCGTGCCGCGGACCACGATGCTGGCGGGGCTGCTGCTCGCGATCGGCCGCGACCCGGCGGTGCTCGCGTGGCGGGCCGACGATCCGCGGTTCACGGGGTGACCGGCGGTCGTCGACGCATCTCGTCGGGTGGCCCGTGGGAGTCGGTCGCGGGCTATAGCCGGGCGGTCGTCGTCGGCGACACGTGCTGGGTCGCCGGGACGACCGACGCGGGTCCGGACGGGGCGTCACAGCATCCGGGTGACGTGGCGGCGCAGGCGCGCGCGGTGCTCGCGATCATCGAGGCAGCGCTCGTCGAGGGCGGCTTCACGCTCGCCGACGTCGTCCGGACGCGGATGTTCGTGCTCGACATGGCGGTCGCCGACGAGCTGCTCGCCGTCCACGGGGAGGTCTTCGGCGAGATCCGTCCGGCGGCCACGATGGTCGCGGTCGCCGGGCTGATGCATCCGAGCCTGCTGGTCGAGATCGAGGCCGACGCCCGCCGGTCGGGATAGGGCCGGTCCTAGGCCCGGGCACCTCGACTGATTGCTCCGAGCGATCGTTTTCGAGCCGAAGCCCTCATCGCGGCCGCATCGGGGCGTGTCGGAGGCGGTTCGATCGCTCTGAGCAATCAAACGCAGGCTGAACGGTCGCCGCCACCGCCCGTCGGCCACGTTCGAGCCAGAATCGATCGCTGCGAGCGATCACCTGCTGGCGGAGTGGCGGTTCAGGCCGGCAGGGCCGCGAAGCCGGTCGCTCGCGCGATCACCACGAGCCCGACGGCAGTGAGCAGACCGAGCAGCAGGTTGCGCCGCCAGGCGGTCACCGCGAGGCAGGCGAGCACTGCGATCCACTCGATGCCGACGTGGAACGACGGCCGGCCCGCGTCGTCGGTCGCGACCATGACGCTGACGGCGGCGAGCGCGGCAAGGATCGCCGGGCCGACCAGCTGGAGGTAGTCGAGCGCCTTTTGCGGCAATCGCTCCATGCCGGGCGTCAGGATCCCGAGCGCGCGCGAGGGATACGTCACGAGGAACATCAGGACGGCAAGGCCGACGAGTTCGATGCTCATCGCTCGGCTCGCGTCATCGTCGTCGGGCGGTGGGCGGACATGCGACCCCGGCATCACGAACCGATCGGCCGAGGCGAGCGTGCCGAGCGGCGCCGTCTCGCGCGCAAGCTCGGCCGGCAGGAGCAGACCGACCGCCGGTCCGACCAGGCCGCCGACGATGATCCCGATCGCGGGGCTGCTCACCAGCGAGACGACGACGCCGACGCCCGCCCCCACCATCGCCGCGACGAGCTCGCGCCGTCCGGTGATCAGGCCGACCGCGAGCCCGATCATCGCCGACGGGAAGATGATGTCGATGCCGAACCGCCCTGGGTCGGGGATCTGGCCGCCGAGCAGGACCCCGGCCATGGTCGCCAGGTTCCAGGGGATGAACGTCGCGACGATGGCGCCGACCCAGTAGCCCCATTCGTCGGTCCGGCGGAGACGCTTGAAATGGCTGATCGACAGCGCGAACGACTCGTCGGTCAGCAGGTGCGCCATCACGGCGCGCCGGACGAACGGCACCTCGCGCAACCACGGCCCGAGCGCGGCGGAGTACAGCAAGTGCCGGGCGTTCAGCAACGCGGTCAGGAGGACCACGCCGGGCCAGGCCAGGCCGCTGGCCACGTAGCCGACCGCCGCGAACTGGGCTGCTCCACCGAAGACGATGACGCTCATCGCCAGCGCCTCGATGGGGGAGAAGCCGGCTTGCCGCGCCGATAAGCCGTAGACGAACCCGAACCCGAGCGCCGCGACCGCGATCCCCGCTCCGTCGAGCAGGACCCGTCGCCGGCTGGTAGCGAGGTCCTCTGCCGCCGGGGGCGTCGATGCCGACGGGGGCGTCGACGCCGACGGGATCGGGTCGCTCAGCGCAGGAATGTCTTTCCGCAGGTCCCGTCGCAGACGACGTAGACGGCGTGCTTCTCGGCGGCGTATCCCGCGGCATGGAGGAGACCGGGACAACCCGGTGTCGGGCACTTCCATACCCACCAGCGCGCGTTGTCGTCGAGCGGTCTCGACTCCGCGCTGAGCGTGGCAGCCAGACCGTCGCGTTCGGAGACGAGGCGATCGACGGTCGCTGCGCGATCGGCTTCGGTCTCGCTCGTGTACGGGTAGTTCTGACCCACGTTCGAGGTCACGGACGCCTCCGCTCGTGCGCGCTCGGGGACGGGAAGCCGGTGACGGCGTCGTGTGAGCGCTCGCCCGTCACCGGCGCACGGAGTATCGCATATGGCCGCTCCATCACCAGACGGCGGGCAGGCCCTCGCTGCGCGGATCGGTGGTCGCCGCGAGCGAGCCACCGGCGCCAGGACCACCATCCACGAGCTCGATCGCATGCTCGTGGCCGAGGCCGCTGTCGAACGGCAGGGTCGGGACGAGGTCATGGCCGCGCCGGCGCAGGTCCTCGTCGATCCCGGGAGCGTGGCGCGGCTCGAGTGACACGTCGACGGGGGGTGCGAGCAGCTCGCGTGGCTCGACGAACCAACGCGGTGCTGCAACGGCCGTCGCGATGTCCAGCCCGCCATCGACGACCGCGCTGACGAACTGGGCGTGGATCTGCGGCTGCGCGTCGCCGCCCATCGACCCGACCACGATCCACGGACCGGGCTGGCCGTCACGGAACAGCATCCCGGGGAGCAGCGTGTGCAGCGTCCGCTTGCTCGGCGCGAGCACGTTGGCGTGATCGGGATCGAGGCTGAAGTAGCTGCCGCGGTTCTGGTAGTGGATGCCGGTGGAGGCGTCGACGACGCCCGACCCGAACCCGGCCCAGTTCGACTCGATCAGGCTGACCGCGTTGCCCTGCCCGTCGACCGTCGCCAGGAAGATCGTCCCGCCACCCGGCGGGCTGGTGGCAGGGACCGGCTGCGCCGCCCGCTCGGGATCGATCAGGGCCGCCAGACCCGCGAGGCGCCCCGGGTCGAGCAGCTCCGCGACGGACATGCCCATGTGGTCGGGGTCCGTGAGCTGTGCGTCGCGATCGGCCATGGCCAGCTTGGCGGCCTCGATGCCGAGGTGGATCCAGCGGACATCGGCCACGCCATCGGGTCCGAAGCGCTCCCGGGCGGGCGGGTCGAACTGGCCGAGGATCCCGAGGATCTCGAGCGCGATGACGCCGGAGCTGTTCGGCGGATGGGTCGTCGCACGGACGCCGCGGTAGGTGAGCTCGATCGGGTCGCCCCAGGTCGAGGTGTGCGCTCGCAGATCGTCGACGGTGATCGGTGAACCGGCCGCCGCCAGCGCCGCGGCCTGTCGCTCGCCGACATCACCGTCGTAGAAGGCGTCGAACCCATCGGCGGCGAGCGTCGCCAGCGTCGTCGCCAGCGCCGGCAGGTGGACGCGCTCCCCGGGTCGCCACGCTCGACCCGCCGCGCGGAAGACCGGGTCGAAGCCAGCACCGCCCGGGGTCGCGCGGGCGACCGGCGACATGGCTTCGACGTCCGCGACGAACTCGTCCGAGGCGGCGAACCCGTCGCGCGCCAACTCGATCGCCGGGGCCAGGATGGCGTCGCGCGACAGCCGCCCGAACCGGGCGTGGGCATCGCCCCACGAGCGCACGGCACCCGGGACCGTGATGCTCAGCGGTCCCCGCAAGGGCATACGGAGGTGGCCATCCGCCCGGAGCCGCGCGGCGTCCAGGGCTGCGGCCGACCGCCCAGAGCCGTTCAAGGCGTGCTGTCGTCCCGCCGCGGCATCCCAGATCAGCCAGAAGGCATCGCCACCGATGCCGCAACTCCCCGGCGCGACGACCGCGAGCACGGCGTTGGTCGCGATCGCGGCGTCGACCGCGGAACCGCCCTGGCGCAGGATCCCGAGCCCCGCCGTGGTCGCCAGGTGATGCGGTGCGACCACCGCGCCCTGTGCGCCCCGGACCAGGGGGACCGGCACCAGCGGGACCGACACCGGCGGGCGGCGATCCGTCATGTTCCCTGGTCCGCCCGCGTCGGGACGACGCCCAGCTCCTCCTCATCGCGACGCAACTGCGCCAGCGGCACGAGCGCGACGGCCAACAGCACGACCGTCGCGATCAGCATCCCGTCGATGCCGCGAGCATCGGCCGCGAAGCCGCCGATGAGCGCCCCGACGATCTGGCCGACCGCGAGGAAGACCGAGTAGAGGCCCATGATCGCGCCGCGGTCGTGCGGGAAGCGCTCCGAGATGTCGGCCAGCAGGCCGAGCGCGGCCGGGGTCGCGCCGGCCATCACGAACAGCCCGAACGCGGCCGCCGCTGCGGCCCCGAGCGGCACCGCGATCGACAGACCGGCGGAGTGGTTGACGACGATCCCCGCCCCGACCAGGAGCGCCCCACCGAGGATCCCGTACAGGATGATCGTGGTGCGCCGCAGGTACTTGAAGCGATTGCCCCAATACAGCAGGCCGGCGCCGAAGATGATCCCGATCACGACCGCCGCCCCGGAGATCTGCACGGCCGTGAACCCGCCCATCAGGACCTGGTCGGGAAACTTCGGGTTGGCCTTGGCGAACTGGAAGATCGACTGGCTGAACCACAGGCCGATCGAGGCATTGACCGCGATCCAGGTGGGGGCCAGCAGCCAGACATGCGCGCTCCGCGTCAGCTCGACGTAGCGGCGCAGCCCGACGTGCGGGGCCTTGACGGCCGCCGACTCACCGGCCGGGTCCTTGACGGTCCAGAAGATGAGGAACGACACGCCGTAGACGATGGCATTCAGGAAGAACGCCGTCGGGCCGAACGTCGCGAACGCGATCGGGGCGACCGCGAACCCGCCGCCGAGACCCAGCAGCGTCGCCCCCTCGAAGCGGGCCGACATCTTGCCGCGCAGGCCTTCGTCCATGGCCGTGACGATCGCGATGAAGCCGAGGATCGACGGGATGCTGGCCGCCGTCGAGGCGCCCTCCAGCCAGCGCGTGCCGCCGAGGATGACGAGGTTGGTCGTCAGCCCGGTCAGGATGACCGCGATCGCGCCGAAGGCGGGCCCGAACAACATGACCCGGTGGTGGCCGAGCCGGTCGGACAGGACGCCGAAGATCGGCGACAGGATGAGCTCGGCCAGGAAGAACGTCGCCGAGAAGAGGCCGACCACGATCGGGTCGACCTCCGGGCCGCCATGCTGCGGAAGGGTCGCGAGGTAGACGGCCAGCATGGCCCCGGTGAGTCCGGTGCTGAAGCGCAGCGTGAAGGTGCCGGCCAGCACGGCCCACATCGATCGATCCATGCGCCGACAGCGTACCGGTAACGGGCTGGACGCGGCTCGTATGATGCCCCGCAACGACCGGCCGAGCGGTCGGCGGGAGGAGGGAGTCCAACGTGGCTCGCGTCGCGATCTTCACCGACTCTGCGTCCGACCTCGATCCGGCGGAAGCGGCGGCATCCGGGATCCACATCGTGCCGTTGCTGGTGAACTTCGGCCCCCAGTCCTTCAAGGCTGGCGTCGACCTCACGGGCCCCGCCTTCTGGGAGCGGATGACGGCGCCCGACGCGCCGTTCCCCACCACGGCAGCGTCGTCGCCGGGCGACTTCAAGGACGCCTACGAGGCCGCCTTCGCCGCCGGGGCCGAAGCCATCGTGTCGGTCCACGTCGCCGGGTCGTTATCGGGCACCATCAAGAGCGCCCAGATCGCCCGCGATATGCTGCCGGACCGGGAGATCCACGTCGTCGATTCGCTGAGCGCGTCGATGGCGATCGGGATCCTGGCGCGGATGGGGCTCGAGCTGGCCGAGGCGGACGTGCCGGCCGAGGAGATCGCGGCGGCCCTCGAGGAGCGGGCACAGGACCTGCGGATCTACTTCGCGCTCGACACCCTCGAGTACCTCAAGAAGGGCGGCCGGATCAGCGGCACCCAGGCGGCGATCGGCACGCTCCTGTCGGTGAAGCCGGTGATCATGCTCAAGCACGGCGAGGTCACGACCGTCGATCGGGTGCGCACGCGGTCGAAGGCACGCGATCGGGTCATCGAGCTGACCGCGGAGCGACCGGTCGAGCGGCTGTCGATCCTGCACACGGTCACGCCGGACATCGAGCAGTTCCGGAGCGAGGTCCTCGCGCGCCTGCCCGACCTCGATCCGAATTCGGTGTCGGTGGAGCTGGTGGGTGCGTCAGTGGGACCCCATGTCGGGCCGGGTTGCGTGGGAGCGGCGATCCTGTATCGGCCCGGCTAGGGTTCCCCGCCGACCCTGCAGTAAGCGCATCACGGCCACCTTGTGGCCGGCCGCGGGCTCGGATCCCTTCGGTGATGTTCGCCGATCTCCTCGAGCGCGCATCCGGACCAGCTTTGCGCCACATAGACGAGGCTCTCCGGTAGCCATCGGCGACGGTCGTCGCCACAAGGCGGCCCCCAGACGCGTTGTTCATGGTCGCGCGTCTGGTCGCGGACCTAGGTTGCGGCTCGGTTGCGACAACCTTGCCGACCGGTACCATCGGGGAGGCGTCAGCAGGCGACCTGCGGCTATACTCGCGCTCGCATATGAGTCGCGCGTCGCAGACCCGGCCGATCCGCCACGGTCCCGTCGATGCGCCCCGTGGGGTCGTCCGGGAGACGACCCACACCGACGAGGTGGCCGCCGCCGGCCGCCCGACACGGAGGCAACTCCTTCCATGACCACCGAGCAGGTCGCCCATATCAACGCGTGGGAGGTCGCCCAGCGCCAGTTCGACCTCGCCGCCGATCGCCTCGATCTCGACCCGGGGATGCGGCTCGTCCTGCGTGAACCGCGGCGCGAGTTCACGTGCCATTTCCCGGTCCACATGGACGACGGCACCGTCCAGGTGTTCACCGGCTATCGCGTCCAGCACAACCTGGGACGCGGCCCCGCGAAGGGCGGCATCCGCTACCACCAGGACGTGTCGCTCGACGAGGTCAAGGCCCTCGCGATGTGGATGACCTGGAAGTGCGCGGTGGTCGGCATCCCGTACGGCGGCGGCAAGGGCGGGGTCATCGTCGATCCGAAGCAGCTCAGCCAGAAGGAGCTCGAGGGTCTGACCCGGCGCTTCTTCACCGAGATCGAGGTGCTGGTCGGCCCCGAGAAGGACATCCCGGCGCCGGACGTCAACACCAACGCCCAGATCATGGCCTGGATGATGGACACCTATTCCATGCATGCCGGCTACACGGTTCCCGGCGTCGTGACGGGCAAGCCGATCAGTCTCGGTGGGTCGGAGGGCCGCAACGAGGCGACGGCCCGCGGCACCGTCTTCTGCATCATCGAGGCGGCCCGCCATCTCGGCATCGAGCTGAACAAGGCAACCGTGTCCGTCCAGGGCTTCGGCAATGCCGGTTCGATCGCCGCACGGCTCATCACCGATGAGGGCGCGACCGTCGTCGCGGTGTCCGATTCGACCGGGGGCATCCACGACCCAGAGGGCCTCGATATCGGCAAGGTCATCGCCTGGAAGCAGGAGCACGGCACGGTCCAGGGCTTCCCGGGTGCCAAGGACATCAGCAACGCCGAAGTCCTCGAGGTCGAGTGCGACATCCTCATCCCGGCTGCCCTCGAGAACCAGATCACGGCGCGCAACGCCGGCAACATCAAGGCGCGCATGATCGCCGAGGCCGCGAACGGCCCGACCACGCCCGAGGCCGACGAGATCCTGTTCAAGTCCTGGAAGACGTTCATGATCCCGGACATCCTGTGCAACGCCGGCGGTGTCACGGTCAGCTATTTCGAGTGGGTGCAGGACCTCAACCGCGATCACTGGAGCGAGGAGGTCGTCAACGCCAAGCTCAAGGAGATCATGGTCAAGGCCTTCCAGGAGGTCCTCGCGGTCGCCCGCCGCGAGCAGTGCGACATGCGTACCGCTGCCTACCTCCTGGCCGTCCGCCGGGTTGCCGACGCCATGGAGCTTCGCGGCCTCTATCCGTAAGGCCCGGCCTGCCGAGGCCCTCCGCTGATGACGCGGCTGCTCGAGCGGAACGCTTCGGTCCTGATCGTCATCGATGCGCAGCCGCGCTTCCTCGAGGGCGACGCGACCGGCCCGATCGATGGCATCGTGGCGCGCGTCGCCTGGCTCGTCGGCGTCGCTGCCGCCCTCGCCGTGCCGATCGTCGTGACCGAGGAGGCGCCCGACCGGAACGGGTCGACGCACCCGGACATCGTCGCTCGGTTGCCTGCCGGGACACCGGTACATGCCAAGCCGACCTTCGGCCTGGCCGACGTGCCGACGATCCTCGCGGCGGTCGAGGCGACCGGCCGCGACACGGCCGTGATGGTCGGCATGGAAACGGACGTCTGCGTCGCGCAATCGGCCCTCGGCCTGCTCGATCGCGGGAGGCGCGTTGCCGTGGTCGCCGACGCGACGTACTCGCCGGGAGCGATGCACGACCACGGCCTGCGACGGATCGCCGACGCCGGTGGGGTCGTCATCCACGCCAAGGGCGTCTACTACGAATGGGTGCGGACCGTCGATGCCGCGCTCGCCTTCGAGCGAGCGCATCCCGATCTCGCGGCACCGCCCGGCTTTCGCCTCTGACGAGCGCCAACCCAACCCCCGCCGAGGCGCCGGGGCCCGATGCTAGAGTTGCGCGCATGCTCGATCACGAAGAGAAATTCCTGTTCAAGGAGGAGATCCTCCACCTCTCGAACGCCGTCGCCGAGCCGGGTGGCCTCGACAACGTCGAGGACCTGCTGACCGACGTCATCACGAGTCCGCGCTTCGACTCGGAGGTCTTCACGCTCGAGCGCAGCCTGCAGGTCATGCTCGGCCCGCGGGCGGGCACCACGTTGGTCGGGCTGCTCACCGTCGCACCCGAGGTCTTCGATGAGGTCGCCGAGGTCCGCATCCCGTCTGAGGTCCACGAGCGGCTGGTCGCGTGGCGCGCGCGCTTCGGCCTAGCGATCGACAACGCCCTGAACTTCCTGAACAACCCGGACGGCATCCAGGGCCACAACTTCGCCACGCAGGTCGCGCACGTCGAGGAACGCCGCGTCCTGCAGGGTCGGCTCACGCTCGTTCGCTACAACAACGAGCCGCAGTTCTTCGTGGCCGACGCGAGCGTGTTCCTCGGTCTCGTCACCGACATCCTCGAGCGCCTCGGCCCGTATCTCGAGTCGGACGCGGTCGATGCCGAGACGATCGCCCGGCTGCGGGACGCCCTGTCGCTGGTCGAACGCAAGACCGGGGCGCACGGCTGAACCTCGTTTCAGCCTCGACCGATTGCTCGCAGCGATCGATTTCTGATCGAATGCCGATCCAACGACAATTCGAGCGTCGCGAACCCGCGAAACCCCGGCAGATGATCTCTCTCAGCGATCGAAAGAGCAGCAACGGACAGTTGTCGCCCGCTCCGATCCCAGATCGATCCCTCGCAGCAATCACCTTGGCCGGCCAGGGCGCATGAGGCACATCTACCTGGCGGCGACCGGCCAGAACCGCGGCAAGACCACGGTGAGCCTCGGTGTCATGGACGGGTTCCAGCGACGCGGGCTGTCGACCGGGTTCATCAAGCCGGTCGGCCAGCGGACCGTCATCGAGGATGGCGTTCCCGCCGACGAGGATGCGGTCCTGATGAAGACGGTCTTCGGGCTGCCGGAGCCGCTCGGGCAGATGAGCCCGGTCCACATCCCGCGCGGTTTCACCCAGGCGTATATCGACGGCAAGGTCGTCGAGGACCTGCCGGCCCGGATCCAGGCGGCGCACGCGACATTCGCGGCGAACCGCGACATCCTGCTGATCGAGGGCACCGGCCACGCCGGTGTGGGGGCCGTGATCGGGCTATCGAACGCAGTCGTCGCGGCCATGCTCGGCGCGCCGGCGGTGATTGTGTCCGAAGGTGGCGTCGGGCGGCCGATCGATGAGATCGTGCTCAACAAGGCGCTCTTCGAGCGAGCGGGCGTGCGTGTCGCGGGGGCGATCGTGAACAAGGTCGACCTCGCCGCGAAACCCGACCTCGCCCGCACGTTGGAGCGCGGACTCGCCCGCCAGGACATCCCGCTGCTCGGGGTGCTGCCGTACCGTCCGATCCTGTCGAACCCGACGCTCGCGATGGTGCTCGAGGGCGTGCACGGCGAGGCCATCCACCCCGGCCCCGACCTCGACCAGGTCATCGGTGGCGTCTCGATCGGCGCGATGGAGCCCCACCACATGCTCCAGCGCATCGGCGAGCGGGCATTGATCATCGTGCCCGGCGACCGCGAGGACGTCATCGCCGCGATCGTCCATGCCCACCGGATCAAGTCGACGGCCGGTGGCGATGCGCTCGGCCTGGTGCTGACTGGCGGCTATCGACCGCGCAAGGCGGTCATCGATGCCATCCGCGACGCCGACCTGTTCGCCACGATCGTGCCGGAGGACACGTACGCGGTCGCGTCGGAGGTGCACGACCTGCTGGTCAAGACCCACATCGCCGACCGCGAGAAGATCGAGGAGATCAAGGCGCTCGTGTGGGAGCACCTGTTCATCGATCGCGTCCTGGACGTGGCCGCCGAGGTCGAGGCGGCGGCATAAGCGAGCCGCGGCCGCCCGTGGGCCGGGAGCGCGCGGCCGCCGTGGGGCTGGTGCTCCTCGCGGCGGTGTCGCCGCAGGTCGGTGCGGCGTTGGCCGTGACGCTGTTCGACGAGCTGGGTCCGGCGGGCGCGGCGTTCCTGCGGCTGACCTTCGCGGCGATCGTGCTGTGGGCGATCTGGCGCCCCAGGCTGGCCGGAGACCTGCGGCTGGCCGGGGCGTTCGGCGTCGCGCTCGGGCTGATGAACTGGTCGTTCTACGAGGCGATCGCCCGGATCCCGCTCGGCGTCGCGGTCACGATCGAATTCGCCGGGCCGCTGCTCGTGGCCGTGATCGGCTCGCGGCGGCCACTCGACGTGGTGTGGGTCGCGCTCGCCGCGGTCGGCATCGTGCTGCTCGTCGACCCCGGTGGCGGATCGGTGGACCCGGTCGGTGTCGGTTTCGCGCTCGCCGCCGCCGTGTGCTGGATGGCCTACATCTACCTGAGCAAGCGCACGGGCGCGGCGTTCGCCGGCGGGTCGGGGCTCGCACTGGCGATGGCCGTCGGCGCGTTGATCGTCCTCCCGGCGGGCGTGCTCCAGGCGGGGGGCGCGCTCGCTCAGCCCCACCTGTTGGGCTCGGCGTTCATCGTGGCGCTCGCCTCCTCGGTGCTGCCGTACTCGCTCGAGCTCGAGGCGCTGCGACGGCTCCCGGAGTCCGTGTTCGGCGTGCTGATGTCGATCGACCCGGCGATCGCCGCGCTGGTCGGGTTCGTGGCGCTCGGCCAGGCCCTCGGTCCGCGCGACGTGCTCGCGATCGCGATGGTGGTCGTGGCCAGCGCCGGGGCGGCGAGCCTCAGCCACCGCTGACGCTTGGCCGGGAGCAGCCGCGGGCTGCGGCGCGGGCCTGGGCCGAGACCCGCGCCGCCGCCGTCAGTCAGTCCGCGGGATCAGCGGCCCGCGGTGTCCGTGCCGAGCGTTCGCCGTCGCCCGACGAGGAGCGCACCCAGCGCGCCTGCGAGCGCGAACGCCGCGCCCACGACGACGAGCGGCAGGAGCTGCGTTCCGATCGGCGTGGTCGTGGTCGGGGCAGCCAGCGGCGCGACGCCGCTCACAAGCGGGTCGTCGGTCAGCGGGAAGATGATGTCGGAGCGGCGGCAGCCGTCCCCGTCGCACGCCTCGCCGACCATCCCGACGATGACTTCACCGATGCCACCGGCGGGCACCACGATCGACGCGGCGTAATGACCGGATCCACTGGGCTTCTCGGTGCCAGCGACCTCGGTCGACGTGCGTCCGTCCGGCGCGACCAGGCGGATGTAGACCGGCGACCCATAGATCGGCTGCTGCGTGCCGTCGACGATGGAAAAGACCGACCAGCCGACATCGATGGTCGAGCCCGGCTCCGCGTCGCGCGGGATCGCGGCGTCGAGCCTGGCCTCCGCGCCTTCCTTCCCCAGGGCGGGCGACGCGACAAGGGCGAGCGCCCCGATGAGCGCCACCACCGAGCTGAGGGTCCTACTGCGCGACATGGCGGATACCTCGCGGTGCGGGTAGATCCTGTTCAGCCCCCGTACACCTGCGGACGCGCCTCGGTTCCCGAGTCCTCGTCGAGCAGCTCGTTGTCGATCAGCCGCGTCGACCCGAACCGGACGGCCAACGACGCGAGCGCCGGCCCGTCGACGGTCTCGAGCTCCGCCAGCGTCCGGCCGTCTGCCACCGAGACGTAGTCGACGTCGGCCAGCGGCTCGGTCGCAAGCACGTCACGCATCGTCGCGCGCAGCGCCTCCCCCGAACGCTCGCCGGCCTCCCACGCTTCGTGCGCCGCCAGCAACGCTCGCCGCAGGACCGTGGCCGCGGCGCGCTCATCCGGGGAGAGGTGGACGTTCCGCGACGACATCGCCAGGCCGTCCGGCTCGCGGATCGTCGGGACAGGTGACGACCTCGGTGCCGATCGCCAGGTCGTCCGCCATGCGCCGGATGACCATCACCTGCTGGGCGTCCTTCTGGCCGAAGTAGGCGCGGTCGGCGCGGACGAGTCCGAACAGGATCGCGACCACCGTCGCGACGCCATCGAAATGACCGGGTCGCGCGGCGCCCTCGAGCGGCTGGGCGACGGCGCCGACGCTCACCGTCGTGTCGAACCCGTCCGTATAGATCTCGGGCACGTCGGGGGCGAACACGAGATCGGCGCCCTCGGACTCGATGATCGCGAGGTCGTGCTCCTCGTTCCGCGGGTACCGCGTGTAGTCGGACGCCTCGTTGAACTGGCGCGGGTTGACGAAGATGGTGACGACGGTCGTCGCGTTCTCCTGGCGTGCGCGCCGGATCAACGCCCGGTGCCCGTCGTGGAGCCAGCCCATGGTCGTCACGAGCCCGATCGGCCGGGGAGCCGCGCCGAGTGCCTCGCGCAGCTCCGCGCGAGTGCGCAGGACGCGCAACGGCCGCTCGATGCCCGCCTCAGCGGCGGGCGTATCTGTGCTCAGAGGTCGCGATCGAGCGGGATGCCGGCCAGCGGCCGCTCCGAGGACGCCTGATCGGGCGCGGACCGGCCGAGCGCCTCATCGAGGACGGCATCGTCCATCCGCACGGTCTCGGCCTCGCCCGGGAACGAGCCCGCGGCGACATCCGCGGCGAACGACCGAGCCGCCTGGCCGATCGACTCGCGCAGGTTGGTATACGGCCGGGCGTGGCGTGGCACGAAGTCGCCGAGCCCGAGCAGGTCGGTCACGACCTGGACCTGGCCGCTGCACTCGGGGCCCGCGCCGATCCCGATGGTCGGGATGCGCAGGCGCTCCGTGATGGCGCCGGCAAGCTGCGCCGGCATCAGCTCCAGCACGATCGAGAAGGCACCGGCCTCCTGCACCGCCAGCGCATCGGCGAGCAACGCCCGCGCCTGCGACTTGTCCTTGCCCTGGACCTTGACCTTGCCGCCCATCCCGTGCTGCGCCTGGGGCGTCCAGCCGATATGGCCCATCACCGGGATCCCTGCCCGGACGAGCGCCTCGATGATCCGGGCCGAACGGACGCCGCCCTCCACCTTGACCGCCTGCGCGCCGGCCTCCTGGAGGAAACGGCCTGCGTTCTCCAGCGCTTCGTCGACCGTCGAGTAGCTGAGGAACGGCATGTCGCCGATGACCAGCGCCTGGCGGGTGCCACGGACCACGGCCTTGGTGTGATGGAGCATCTCGGTCATCGTCACGCGGACCGTCGATTCGTAGCCCAACAGGACCTGGCCCAGCGAGTCGCCGACAAGGACTAGCGGGATGCCCGCGTCGTCGATGATCCGCGCGGTCGGGAAGTCGTACGCGGTCAGCATCGGCAGCCGTTCGCCGTCCGTGTACCGCTTCATGATGTCGGCGACGGTCAGCCGTCGCGGGGTCTCGGAAGCGCTCATCTCAGCTGTCAGTCTGCGCTGCGAGGTCACGCTCGTCCAGCGCACGGGCGACCCGGTCGAGCAGGCGATCCGCGACCTCTCGCTTGGTCAGCAGCGGTAGCTCGTCGCGACCGCCGTCGGCGTCGAGGATCGTCACCCTGTTCGTCTCGGTCCCGAAGCCGGAGCCCGGCTCGGCGACGTCGTTCGCGACGATGAGGTCGATGCCCTTGCGACGCAGCTTCTCGCCGGCGCGCTCGATCGATCCGGTCTCTGCGGCGAAGCCGACCAGGTACGGTCGCGGCGACATCGGCTCGTAGCTCACGTCACCATCACGATCGGTGCCCCTCGCGATCCGGGCGATCTGGCCGAGGATGTCGGGCGTCGGCTCGAGCTCCAGCGTCATCCCGGCACCACGCTCCAGCTTGGTGGTGGCGGTCGTCGTCGGGCGGTAATCGCTGACGGCCGCGGCCATCACCAATGCATCGAACCCGGCGCTGCCATCCGTGGCGTGGGTCAGCCGGTGCAGCGCCGTCCGCAGCTCCCCCGTGGACTCGACGCGTACGGTCTCGGCGTCGGACGGCGGCTCGATCTCCATGTTCGCCGCGACGACCGTCACTCGCGCGCCGCGCGCAAGCGCGGCCTGGGCGACTGCCACGCCCATCCGACCGGTCGAGCGGTTGCCGATATAGCGGACCGGGTCGATCGCCTCGCGGGTCCCGCCGGCGCTCACCACGATGTGGCGCCCGACGAGGTCCGGTTCGCGGGCGTCGACGACCGGCGGGCGCGCCGCGGCCTCCGGGGCGCGCACCGGCCGGCTGCCGATCGCGGTGACGAGCGCGTCGACGATCGCCGGCAGTTCGGCGAGGCGGCCCACGCCCGACTGGCCCGATGCCAGCTCGCCCGATTCGGGCTCGACGATCGTGTAGCCGAACTCGTCGCGCAGTCGTGCGACGTTGGCCTTCGTCGCCGGATGCGTCCACATGTCACCGTCCATGGCGGGGGCGACGACGACCGGGGCGCTCGATGCCAGGACGGTCGCGGTCACGGCATCCCCGGACAGCCCGTGGGCCATCGCCCCGAGCCAGTGTGCCGTCGCCGGGGCGACGACCAGGGCGTCCGCCGTATCAGCCACCACGATGTGGCCGATACGGCCGTCGGGGAGGAGGGCGAGCACGTCGGTCTCGACCGCGTGGCGCGATAACGCCGCGAAGGTCAACGGTCCGACGAAGGCCGTGGCGGCCGGTGTCAGCATCGCGACCACGTCGGCACCTTCCGCGCGGAGGAGTCGGAGCAGCTCGACCGCCTTGTAGGCGGCGATGGACCCGGTGACCCCCAGCCCGATGAGCCGCCCCTCGAGCCGTCCCGTCACGGCAGACCCAGCTCCAGGCGTTCGCCGCCGGCGACCTCCGCGTGGAGGATGGCGAGGCCCTTGAGCGTCAGGTCCGGATCGATCGCGTCGATCCCCTCGAGGTCGCGCGCCCACGGCGCCGCCGACAACCCGCCGGTGAGGATGGCATGCACCTCGGTCGGGGCGACGCCGGCCTGGTCGGCGAGCTCCCGACGGATGCGCGTAAGGAGGCCGGTGGTCAGCGCCTGGTACCCGAACACTGTGCCCGACTGCATCGCGCTCACGGTGTCGCGGCCGATCGCCCGGTCCGGGGCACGCAGCTCGATCCGCGGCAGCTTCGCGGTCCGTGCCGCGAGCGCCTCGAGGCCCAGCTCCAGGCCGGGCGCGATCGCACCGCCGACGTACGCGCCGTCGGCGGCCACGCAGTCGAACGTCGTAGCCGTCCCGAAGTCGACCACGACAGCCGGGGTGCCGTACAGCCGCCCGGCGGCAAGCGCGTTGACCAGCCGGTCGGCACCGACCTCGCCGGGTCGCTCCGTGCGCACCGCGAGGGGAACGATGCCGGCCGTGGCGATCGTCAGCGGCCGCTCCCGGCGCGCGGCGATCGTCTCGATGTGCGCGGTGAGCGCCGGCACGACCGAGGCACACGCGATCGCGTCGACGTCGCCGAAGGAGGCGTCGTCGAGGTGGAGGAGGCCGTCGAGCGTGAATTCGACCTCATCCGCGGTCGCGCGCGGGTTCGTGGCGGCACGCCGGGTCGCGACCAGGGCGCCGTTGCGCAGCAGGCCGATGGTCGTGTTCGTGTTCCCGATATCGATCGCGAGCAACATCGGCGCGATGATACGCGGCGAGTCGCGCGGGGCCGCACGGACGTTCCCGTGGCCATCGGTCTGGGGTACCATCGCGGGCAGTCGTCCGAGGCCCAGCCCCCAGCCATCGACCTGCAGGAGACAGACTCGTGTCGACGCCGCCGGCCGCCAAGTTCTTCGTGAACCAGGGCGTCGTCGCCAGCCCGACCGACATGCTCCATCTCCTCCGGCCACTGCTCAAGCAGACGGTGACGTATCGCTACATGCGCGGGCGTGAGGTCGTCTCCCATGGCACCGGCTGGGTCGAGCGGATCGTCACCGACGCTCCCGAGACGTCGACGTACTTCACGCCGCTGGCGATCACGCTGAACATCGACTCGTTCGAGCACCTCGAGTTCGAGACCCGACCCGACCAGCTGCTGATCTACACGCTCGTCCAGGGTGACGAGCGGGTCATCGTCGAGTTCGCGCCGATCGGCGCGGGCGGTGAGGACACCTCGCCGTTCGCCCCGCAGCAGCTCGAATTCGACACCTCCGACTACGTCCAGATGGAGTTGCTCGGCCTCGACGCCCACGAGGACGAGTAGCGGCTACGCGCCGCGTTCACCCCGGACAAACGGGATCCCCAGGGCGGCCGGCGCCCCGATCCTGCGACGTAGCGCCTCGCGCGACCCGATGATGACGACCACGACCACGAACAGGTAGGGCAGCATCTCGAGGAAGAAGGTGGCCGATCGGCCCGCCTGGAAGGGGTTGGTGACACCGAAGATCGACTGGACGCCCTGCACGTCGAGGATGAACCGGAAGATCGCCCCGAATAGGTACGCCCCGAGCGCCGCCCGGATCGGGCTCCATTGCGCGAAGATCACCAGGCCGATGGCGATCCAGCCCCGCCCGGCCACCGTCTGGTCGCCGAACCAGCCGGGCGAGATCGCGAGCGTGATCGCCGCGCCGGCCAGCCCGGCCAACAGGCCGCCCACGAGGACGTACGCGTAGCGCAGCGCGACCACGTTTATCCCCTGCGCGTCGGCGGCGGCCGGCCGCTCGCCCACGGCGCGGAGGTGCAGCCCCGGGCGTGTCCGCTCGATCCAGTACCACGCCAGGGGCACGAGCACGAAGCCGGCGTAGGTGAGGATGCTCTGGTCGCGGAACAGGATCGGCCCGACGATCGGCAGCTGCGAGAGGACAGGCACGGTCGCCCGCGGCAGCGTCACGATCGGTCCGGCGTTCGAGAGCCCGTCGCCGAGCACGCGCGCCAGACCCGACCCGAGGAACGTCAACGCTAGGCCCGAGATGACCTGGTCAGCGCGGAAGTGGATCGTGATGATCGCGTGGACCATGCTCAGCAGCCCGCCCGCTAGCATCGCCACGACGAGGCCGATCCACGGATCGCCGACGGACGCCGCGACCGAGAACCCGGCGACCGCCCCGATCAGCATCATCCCTTCCACCCCGAGGTTGAGGACGCCCGCGCGCTCCGCGAAGATCTCGCCCACCGCGGCGAACAGGAGGATCGTGCCGCTCGCGACACCGGCCGCCAGGATCAACGAGAGGTCGATCACGTCGGCGCCAACGCCCCTCGTCCGATCCGGATGCGGTAGCGGGTGAAGACCTCTGCCACGATCAGGCAGAAGAGGATCACGCCTTGGATCATCGCCGGGACGCCCGACGGCTGGATCTCCCGACCCGCCAGGATCAGTGCTCCGAACAGGACCGACGCCAGCACCACACGCCACGGCCCGAAGCGGGCGAGGTACGCGATGATGATCGCCGTGAACCCGTAGCCCGGGGAGATGCGGTCCTGCAGTCGATGCACGACACCGGACACCTCGCTCATGCCGGCCAGACCGGCAATAGCGCCGGAGATGGCGAAGACGACGATGACGTAGCGGGTGATGTCGATGCCGGCGTAGCGTGCGGCGCGGGCGTTGTCGCCGATGAGCCGCATCTCGTAGCCCCAGCGTGTGCGCGAGAACACGACTGACATGATCGCGGCGGCGACGAGAGCGAAGATCAGGCCAAGGTGCGTGGTCAGGCCGGCCAGGACCGGGAAGCGTTCGGCGAGGTCGGTGAGGCGAGGCAACCAGGCCTCTCGCGGGAAGGCGACGGTCTGCTGGAACCCACCCTCGCTCCACGGGCCGAACACCCAGAACTGGATCCACGCCAGAGCCACGTAGTTGAGCATCAGCGTCGTGATGATCTCGTTGACGCCGAGTCGGGCGCGGAGGACACCGGGCACGAGGCCCCACAGGGCACCCGCCA
The DNA here is from genome assembly GCA_963812745.1 of uncultured Chloroflexia bacterium. Lineage (GTDB taxonomy): Bacteria > Chloroflexota > Limnocylindria > Limnocylindrales > CSP1-4 > SPCO01. Next base: position 219,499 of record CAWEWE010000005.1, read on the forward strand.
GCGCTCCGGCCAGCATCATCGTCGGGATGACCACGATCGCCGGCGTGCCCGCGGGCAGGATCGGCAGGAGCACGACCGCGCTGGCGCCCCACGCCCCCAACAGGAACTGGCCCTCGGCCCCGATGTTCCAGAGCCGCATCCGGAACGCCAAGGCACAGGCGAGCCCCGTGAGGATGAGAGGTGTCGCCTTGACGAGCGTGTCCGACAGCACGCCGATATCGCCGAATGCGGCGTCGAGGATGTGGAGATAGGCGCGGACCGGGTCGCCGCCCACGAATGCCAGCACGACCGCGCCGATAAGGAGGGCGACCAGCACCGCCACGATCGTCAGGACGGGCGACAGCCAGCGCGGTGGCTCGCCGCGGGGCTCCAAGCGAACGTTCACGCCGTTCCTGCGTCGGTCGCCGGCCCGTGGCCGGTACGGTCATCCCCACCGGTCATGTGCAGGCCGATCACTTCCACGTCGGATGCGCGTGGCGACTCGAACGCCGCGGTCACCCGGCCCTCGTACATGACGACGATGCGATCGGCCAGGGCCAACAGCTCCTCCAGCTCCTCGGAGATCAGCAGGATGGCGGTTCCCCGGGCACGGAGGTCGAGGAGCAGCTGGTGAACGCCCTCGATCGCGCCGACGTCGAGACCCCGCGTGGGCTGGACCGCGACCAGGAGGGTCGGCTCGGCGTCGATCTCGCGGGCCAGGATGAGGCGCTGCAGGTTGCCGCCCGAAAGGATTCGTACGGGGGCGTCGAGTGTGGGTGCCGAGATCGCATAGGCCTCTCGGAGTTCCTGCGCTTTCGATCTCGCTGCGCGCTCGTCGAGGAACGGTCCACGGGCCACCGGCGCTCGGCGGAACCGCCGCAGGATGAGGTTATCGACGAGGGACAGGTTCGGTGCGCTGCCGACACCCGCGCGGTCCTCCGGGACGTGTCCGACGCCGGCGTCGATGGCGACGCGCGACGGGCGAGCCGCGACGTCGCGGCCCTCGACGAGGATGCGTCCAGTGCAGGTGCGCATCCCGGTGATGACCTGAGCCAGCTCGGCCTGACCGTTGCCGGCGACCGCCGCCATGCCGACGATCTCGCCGGCCCGAACGTCCAGCGATGCTTCTCGAAGGGCGGGCAAGCCGCGATCGTTGTCGGCGGATACCCCTTCGATCGCTAGGACCACCCGGCCCGGCACCACGGGCGTGCGTTGGAGCGACTCGAGTACCGGGCGACCCACCATCAGGCGGGCGAGGTCGGCTCGGCTCACCCCGCTCGGGTCGATCCCCGCGGCCGTGACTCGGCCGGTCCGCATGACCGTGATCCGATCGGCGATGGCGAGGACCTCCCCGAGCTTGTGGCTGATGAACACGACGCTCCGGCCGTCGGCGGCCATCGAGCGCAGGGTCTCGAACAGCTCCGCGATCTCCTGGGGCGCGAGGACGGCAGTCGGTTCGTCCAGGATCAACACCCTGGCGCCATGGAACAGCAGCTTCACGATCTCGACCCGCTGTTGCTCGCCGACCGACAGCTGCCAGACCCGGGCACCCGGATCGACCCGTAACCCGACCTTGGCCGCGATGCCCGCCAGCTCGTTCTCGGTGCGGCGCATGTCGAGCCGGAACCGTGGCCGGTCCAAGCCGAGCAGCACGTTCTCGGCCACGGTCTGCGATGGGACGAGCGTGAAATGCTGGTGGACCATCCCGATGCCGGCGGCGATGGCGTCCCGCGGGGAGCGGAAGTCGACGTCCCGACCATCCACCCGGAGGTGCCCCTCGTCCGGTCGGTAGAGGCCGGCCAGCACATTCATCAGCGTGCTCTTGCCAGCCCCGTTCTCGCCGAGCAGGGCGTGGATCTCGCCGACGCGCACGTCGAAGTCGACGTGGTCGTTGGCGATCACACGGGGGAACGACTTGACGATCCCGGTCGCCTCCATGGCTGGCGGGATCGACGACACGACCGCCGTCGGCGACGCGGTGCCGCTCAACGGCGTTCTGTTGATCGGCATGAGCGGACGCCCGGTCCCGGCCGTCCGCTCATTACCGTGTCTAGCTCAGGGCCGGCAGCTCGACCGTGATGCCCTCGTTCCACCAATACATGCACGTCTTGCACTCGGCGCCCGGTGCCCCAGGCGGGAACTGGTCGAGGTCGGACTGCTCGAGCTTCTGCCCCGCGGGCAGCAGCTCCTTGCCGGTGTTGTCAACGAGCGGGCCAGCGAAGACATCGAACCGCGTGAACTCGCCCGCAAGCATCTTGGCCAGCGTGTCGCGCACGTTCTGGAGGTCTGCCTCCGGCAGATCGGCGACGCCCGGCTGGGGCGTCTCACCCTCCATGAACCCGAACAGTCCCATGGCCTTGGAGTCGGCGTCGAAGTACTCGTAGCCGGCGGTGTACGTTCCGGCCTTGACCGACTCGGCGATCCGGGCGTACTCCGGGCCCCAGATCCAATATGGCGCGGTGAGACAGGCGTCGATCTTGCAGGACACCGGGTGGTCGTATGTGACGCCCCACTTGTCCTTCTCCGCCGCCACGTCGGCCACCGCCGGGGTGTCGGCGCCGGTGAATACGACCTGCGCACCTGCGTCGAACAGCGACGCCGATCCGTCACGTTCCTTGACCGGATCGTGCCAGGTGTTGATGAAGCGCACGTCCATCGTGCATTCCGGGCATGTCACCCTCGCCCCGCGCATGATCGCGTTGCCGAGGCGCAGCTCCTCCGGGATCGGGAACGTCGCCATGTACCCGAGCTTCGGGTTGCCATCGGCCTTGGCCCGCGAGCCGGCCAGCATTCCCGCCAGGTACTTGAAGTCCTCCATCGCGCCGAAGAAGTTGCCGAAGTTCTTGCCGTTCGACTTGAACCCGGTCAAGTGCAGGAACGTGGCGTCCGGGAACTCCTCGGCGACGGTGGCCATGGGATCCATGTAGCCGAACGACGTCCCGATGATGAACTGGAAGCCCTTCCGGGCAAGGCTCCGGAACACCTGCTCCGAGTCGGCGCCCTCGGGGACGAGCTCGATGTACGCCACGTTGGCATCCGCGACGTTCTCGCAGACGTACTGCAGCCCTTCGTAGTGGGCCTGGCTCCAGCCGCCGTCGTCATGCGGGCCGATCAGGACCATCGCGACATTGAACTTGCCTTCGACCACGTCCGGGATCTGGGGATCGGCCCCGCCCTGTGCGCCGGTGCCCGCGCAGGCTCCTGCCGTCGGTGGCGATGCGGCTCCGCCCGAGGGTTCGCCCGACGCAGCGGCAGAAGGCGCCGTGCTGGCTCCCGACGGCGCCGTGGACGCACTGGGACTCGAGCATGCCCCCACGACCAGGGCCAGGGTCATCACGACCGCCAGCCACGACAATGTCCGCTGCATTCCGACCTCCTCCTGCACGTTATCGGCGCCGACTCGTCCTCCTCGGCAGCCGATGCAACGTGCTCCGTCGGACAGGATAGCCGGGTCGACCGGCCGCGGGGGCCCGCCGCGCTTCGTCCTGTACCATCGCCGCGATGTTCGAACGGACCGCGCTGCCCGAAGGGCCGCGCGTGATCAGCTCCCGGGTCCCCGGGGCGCGTTCGGTCTCCATCGCGGCGTACGTCCTGGCTGGTTCACGCCTGGAGTCCGCGGCCGAGGCCGGCGTGGCCCATTTCATGGAACACATCACGTTCAAGGGGACGGCCGCCTACCCGACGACGCGCGCCATCAGCGAGGCGATCGAGGGCGTCGGTGGCTCGTTCAACGCGGCCACTGACCGGGAGTCGACGGTCTACTGGGTTCGCGTCCCGACCCGCGAGGCGCCGCGGGCGATGGACGTCCTGGGCGAGCTGATCGTCCGGCCGTCCCTCAGCGCGACGGAGATCGAGGGCGAGCGCGGAATCATCATCGAAGAGATCCGCGGCTACCAGGACGACCCTGCGGAATACGCGCAGATCCTGTTCCAGACCGCGATGTTCGGGGACGGCCCGCTCGGCCGCGAGATCTGCGGCGACGAGGATGGGATCCGCGGTCTGCCCGAAGCCACGATCCGCAAGTTCTGGCGAACGATGTATCGACCGGCCAACACGGTGATCGCCGTGGCAGGCGACCTGGCCCACGAGCAGGCGCTCGACCTGGCAGCCGAGGCGTTCGGGACAGGCAACGGCGTCGTGCCAGGCTATGCGCCCGCGCCGGCACTCCCCGCCGGCCAGCGCGTGCTCGTCGGGAAGCGCCAGTCGTCGCAGGCCCAGCTCGTCGTCGGCCTCCCGGCGCTCCGCCGCGATCATCCCGACGCTTGGGCGCTGGCGCTCCTCAACGCCGTCCTCGGCGACGGGATGAGCAGCCGGCTGTTCCTGAAGGTCCGTGAGGAGCTCGGGGTGGCGTACGACATCTCGTCGGGGCTGGTCGACTACGCCGATGCCGGCGCGCTCGAGATCTCCGCCGGCGTCGACCCCGCGTCGATCAAGGCCGCACTCGATGCGATCCTGGTCGAGCTGGCGCGGCTGCGCGACGAGCCGGTCCCCGCGGTCGAGCTCGAGAAGGCCAAGCGCTATCTGTCGGGTGGGCTCGAGCTGCGCATGGACGAGACGCGGCACGTGGCGTCGTGGATCGGCGGCCAGGAGGCGCTGCATGACCGCGTGCTCACGGTCGACGAGGCACTGGCCAGGGTCGCGGCCGTCACGGCCGACGACGTCCAGCGCGTCGCCGGCGACCTGATGCGCGACGAGGGCCTGCGGTTGTCGGCCGTCGCCCCCGCCCGTGCGCTGCGCGGCCTCGAGCGTCACTTGCGGCTGCCGTCATGAGCGACGACGGCACGACATCGACCGAGCGCGCCTCCGACCTGGTGCTGGCGCGCCTCCATCTCCGCCTCGGCTCGCTGTCGCTCGCCCGCGCCGAGCTCGAGACGCTGGCCGGCCGCGACATGCTCGATGCCGACGGTGTGGTCGATCTTGCGGAGGTGCGCTGGCGGACCGGTGACATCGCGGGTGCCGGTGAGGCGGCCCAGCTCGTGATCGACGACGACGAGGGGCCGGTCCTCGCGCTGATCGTCGCGGCCGAGGCGGCGGCGGCACGTGGCCGACCCACTGAAGCTCGGAGATTGGCCGCGAAGGCCTTGGCCGCGGCCAACGGTTCGATCGACGCGATCTTCGCGGGCATGCCGCGAAGCCCCGCCTGGCCGCCCGATCCGGCGGCACCCCCGCCCGCACCGACCACGATGTTCGACTCGACCCCTGGTGGGGCGGGACGTCGCGGCGCGACGGCCGAACGTCGCCGGCCGGCCCGCGAGCGCGCGGTCGCGCCGATGGCGGAGGAGCTCCGCGACGGCGGCGACGGCGACGGCGCGGGGCTGTGGGACGAGGGCATGGCCGCCGAGGCAGAAGCCCAGGCCGAGGCGCAGGCCAGAGTCGATGCCGAGCTGCCCACCGGCGAGGAGGCGCTCGAGGACGGACGTGCGGCACTGGAGGCCGGCGACGTGATCGGTGCCGCCGTCCGGTTCTCGCTAGTCCTGCGGATCGCGCCGGCCCTCGCGCCGGCCATCCTCGACCTCGTCGGCGATCGACATGACCCGGCGCTGGCACTCGTCCGCGGCGATGCGTATCGTCTCGTCGGTCGAGAGCTCGAGGCGCGGCAGGCCTACGCGGACGCCGCCCGACCCGACGACCAGTCACCACAAGGAGAGCCCGAGTGATCGAACGCACCCTCGTCCTCGTCAAGCCAGACGGCGTCCAGCGCCAGCTGACGGGTCGGATCCTCGCGCGGTACGAGGAACGCGGGCTCAAGATCGTCGGGCTCAAGCTCGTCCAGGTCGATCGGGTGTTGGCGGAGCGGCACTACGACGCCCACCGCGAGAAGCCATTCTTCGTCGGTCTCGTCGAGTTCATCACGTCGGCGCCGCTCGTGGCGATCGCCCTGGAGGGTCCTAACGCGATCAGCGTCGTCCGGGCGATCAACGGCGCGACGCGCCCCCATGAGGCGGCACCGGGGACGATCCGCGGCGACTTCGCGCTCGAGACCGCGCAGAACATCGTGCACGCGTCCGACGGTCCCGAGGCAGCCGAGATCGAGCTCGGCCTGTGGTTCGCCGACGCGGAGCTGCTCTCGTACGAGCGGGACGTCGATCGGTGGGTGCTCGCTCCAGAGGAGTGACGTAACGCTGAGCCAGCGGCTGTGACATACCCTCGGGTCGTGCGTATTGCCGCAGGTCTCGACCGCCTTCGTCGAAGGATCGACCGCAGGAATCGAACCGGGCCGGACGACTTCGTCCCACCCACTGTCCTCGATCGGCCGCTCACCAACGATGAGGACGCAGCCCTGCGGTGGATCCTTTGGCTGGAAGACTTTCCCGGCGCCCAGGAACTGCGCGCTCAGGTTTCACTGGTGAGGGCAACCTTCGGGCGCACAACGGAGCTCGACCTCGAAGTCACCGACGCTCAACCTGCTTCGGTAGCCGACGGCATCCTCCCTGTCGACGCGCTCGTGGTCGGCGGCGAGGACGAGCCCATCGGTTTCATCTCGGTCTGGGTCGAGGGCGGTTATCTCGCCTCCATCGAATACAGCTGGTTCACCGACGTGATGCCGACCGAGTTCCCATCGGTAGATCGACTCCGCCTCCTCGACTGGCAGGCTTAGGCACTGCCCACGACGCGCCGATGGCATTCGGGCCGCGGGGAGCAAAGCAGCACGATCTGGTCATCGTGTCTGGCCCGAAATGCCCGTGCTACCGGCGGACCGAGCAGCACAGCTGGCAGCACGTCTCACGATGTAGGCTGTCGCCACGCCGCCTCCTGACCCCGCGGCACCGCCTCCCAGGAGAAGACATGGCTCGCCAGATCGTCTTTGCGGCCAAGGCCGCGAAGCCTCCGGCCACCTACAGTCAGGCCGTGAAGGCGGCGGGGCTGGTATTCGTCTCGGGCACGGCGCCAACCGATCCCGCTACCGGCCAGATCGCGGGCATCACCATCCAGGAACAGACACGCCAGTGTCTGGAGAACATCGCGGCGATCCTCGAAGAGGCCGGCAGCTCGCTTGACAAGGTCGTCAGTGCCACGATCGTGCTCGCCGAAGAGGACGACTTCGGCGGCATGAACGAGGAATGGCTGCGCTGGTTCCCGTCGGATCCCCCGGCTCGCCAGGGCGCAAAGCTTCCCGCGAAGATCCCAGGCCTGAAGGTATCGATCGCGGCGATCGCCGAGGCGTGACCCAAGCCGCAGGGGCGGCGTCAAACACGACGTGCAGGACATGCCTCGGGTAGAAACGTGCTTGTCAGTCGCGTGGGCTAGGCCGGAAACCCCGCTAAGTGGTCGGTGCCGGTTCGAGCGACGGAGCTTCGCTCGGACTCTCCGGCGGGGAACTCTCCGGCGCAAGACTCTCCGGCACAGGACTGGCAGGCTCGCTTGAGGGTGGCGCGCTCGGCGCATCGGAGGCCGGAACGGGCTCGCCGGGCGCGAACGATTCGGTGCTCGTCCCGATGGTCGGTGGCAGGCCGGCCGCCGCCTGCGGCGCGCCGAACGCACCCGCGGACACCACCACAGCGAGGATCGCGAGCAGGGCCGCGCCGCCGGTCGCCGCCACGAGGCGATTGTCGGTCCACGTCGTGACGAGCCAGGCACGCAGATGCGTGAGGTCGACGCTGGCGACCACCGGCCGCCAGGGCACGCGCGGTCGCGTCCCCGGTCGCTCGATGCCGATCACGAACAGCCGACCGTAGTAGGCGAGGGGACTGAGCGTCCCCAGCAGCACGACAGCAGTGAGCGGCCAGTCCAGCACCAGTTCGACGAGCGTGCCACGCGCATCCGCCGCCGCCAGCCCCGGCAGACCGATGCTCGCCAGCACGACCATCCCGAGGATCGCGGCGAGGATCGGCGCGCGGACCGCCCAGCCGCGCAGCTCGGCGATGCGTCCGGTCTCGAACGTCGCCCGCGTGGCGGCGGCCCAGGCGGCGAACGCGCTGCGCGTCACGATGAGGGCGAGGATCCAGATCCGAGCCGGCGCCCACGCCGCAGGATCGAGGGCCGCGATCGCCAGCATCACCACGCCGGCGTCGCCAACGATCGCATAGCCGACGACATGCTCGATGTCGTCCTGGATCCACGCTGCGAGCGAGGCCAGGAAGATCGAGGCGATCGCGACCGCGAGGACGACGAACCGGACCGAGCTGAGATCGAGCGCGAGCGGTGCGATGGACGCGTCGGCCCAGGCGAGCGCGATGATCGCCAAGGCGGCCGGCGCGATCGCCGTGACGAGTGGGAGCGCCGCTTCGGGGACGGTGTCGGTCAGCCGCGCCGCCCAGCCGTGAGCAGGGATCGCCCCGAACCGGATCGCGACGGCGAGCGCGAACGCGAGGTACGCGAGTCCGAACACGGTCCGCTGTGCCGCCAGCTCGCTCAGGTCGCGACCGATCCAGGCCGTTGCCGCGATTGCCATCGTGCCGGCGACCGCAGTCGCGCGGAGGACGCGCGTGCCGGTCGTGGCGCCGAGTCTGTCCCCGACCGGCGTGAGGGCGACCAGCGCTCCGAAGGCGCCACCGGCGGTCGCGGCGAGCACGGCGACGCGCGGGTCCGGCAGCGACAGGGCGAGCGCGGATGTGGCGAGGATGCCGAGCCCCACGGCCGGCGCGTCCCGCCGGGTGCCGGTCGCTTCGCCCACGATCGCCAGCAGCAGGGCGACGAGCGCGGCGAGCACGAGGAACAGGCGCAGGTAATCGGTCGTGGCGATGCCGCCATCACCGATCTCCATGGTCTGCCCGGGACGGATCAGAAGACCCGCGATCACCGCCGCGGCAAGGCTCACGGTGCCGACGGCCGCCGCGACCTGCTGGCGGCCGCGCAGCAGGAGCGCGGCGATCGCCCCGAGACCCGTCACGACCAGGAAGGGCAGGAGGCTCATGCTCGGCGCCGGGTCAGTCGAGTGGGTGGGCGTCGGGTTCGCGGTGCCGGCGCCCGCGACCCTCGAGGCTGAACCCGAACCCGCCGGTCCCATCGGCGCGGGCACTCCCCGCGAGCGTCGCCACGGTCCCGGCAAGGACCACCAGCGTCCCGGTCGTGATGAGCTGCTCGAACTCGCCGGGTGTCCCGCCCAGGGCGGCTCGTACGAGGAAGCCGGCATCGACCAGCAGGAGTGCGCCGAGACCCACGCGCAGCACGTCGCGCCCGGTCACGGTCGGCGCGATGGCCAGCGCCGCCACCGCGAACCCGGCAGCACTCGCGAACGGCGGTCCCAGCGCCGGAGCCCCCAGGCCATGTGCCGCGAAGCCGACGACGAGGGCGGCCACGGCAAGGAGTGCCTCGGCAGGCCAACCGATGCGCGAGCCGCCGGTCGAAACGGCCGCGGTCCCGGCCCGCGGATGATCGCGCGCGACCACCCACAGTAGATACGTCGCCAGGATCGCGCCGACGAACCGCGCGGCCAGTCCTAACGGAGCAGGGACGGGATCCGCCAGCACGGCCGACCCGATCAGCACGACCGCCAGCCCCAGCAGCGTCATCCGGGCGTCGCGCGAGGCGACGGTCACGACGGTCCCAGCAGCGACCACGATCGCGATCGCCGCGAGGATCGGGTTCACCGCCAGGTCCGGGACGGGATCATGGCGCGGCGGACGTCACGCCGGGGTACGTGGGGGTCGCGAGGATGCCGAACGTGTCCAGCGGCCAGTAGCGCAGCCATGCTCGACCGATGATGCGGTCCAGCGGCACCGAGCCGAAGGTCCGCGAGTCGGCCGAGTTGGCCCGGTGGTCACCCATCAGGAACAGCTCACCGTCAGGCACGGTCCATTTGGATTGCTCGGGAAGGGACGTCGTCGGCTCCGGCGGGCCGCCCACCTCATCGGAATAGAGATACGTCTCGTCGAGGGCCTGGCCGTTGACGTAGACGATGCCATCCTCGCGGATCTCGACGACGTCGCCGGGCTCGCCGATCACCCGCTTGATGAACGGCGTTCCGGAATCGACCCATTCCTCGGGCGGCTCGAAGACAACGATGTCGCCCCGGTTGTACGGGTCGAAGCGTGGCGTCAGCTTGTCGACGAGCACGTATTGCTCTTCCTCGAGCGTCCGTTGCATCGACTTCTGCTGGACCTTATACGGCTGCGCGACGAAGTTCTGGATGACGAAGAAGATCAGGAGTGTCAGGACGAGGGTCTCGACGATCTCGAAGAGACACCCGAGTGCGGGTCGTTGACTCACAAGTCCGGCAGTATAGGGGGGCGCGCCGGGATGGCGGCCACTGGCTGCGTTGTCGCCTGTGCGCGCTCGCTCACGCACTTCCAAGTGCGCTCGCTCACGTGCTCGGCTCCGCCTTGCCAGCGACCACCCTCCCGCCGCGCGAGGCAGTTCACCGTTGTGCATAACCGGCGGTGGCGAGCGAGTTTGACCCGCTCAAGAACCGCTTGTTACACTCGCCGCCGGCCTGAAAGGTCCCACCCAGCGGCGCATGCCGACGGGACCAGCGGCATCTCCTCGGAACCCGGCCTCGACCCCGCATGCTCACGCGCAAGGGACGGCCGCCGACCAGCCACCCATGGAGGACCCGACGACCCTGATGGATGCGAGTGCGCTCCAACTGATCATCCTGCCGGCCGGGATCATCGCCGTGCTGTTCGCCCTCTACCTGGCCCGGGACGTCCTGTCGCGAGACACCGGGACCGCCGAGATGCAGGCGGTGGCTGGCACGATCTTCGAGGGCGCGGTCGCCTTCATCCGTCGCCAGTACACGACCATCGGCATCCTGGCCGTCGTCGGCGCCGTCGTCATCGGGGCGGTCATCACCGTCTTCGAGACGGCGGACGTGGCCGACACCAAGATCTTCGGCCTGGACCTCGGCTGGCGGACCGGGCTTGCGTTCATCGTGGGCGCCGCCTGCTCGATGGCCTCGGGCATCATCGGCATGTACATCAGCGTCAAGGCCAACGTCCGGACCGCGGCTGCCGCGCGCCGGAGCCTGGTCGAGGCGGTCCAGGTCGCGATGCGCGGCGGGGCCGTGTCCGGCTTCCTGGTGGTGGCCCTGTCGCTGCTCGGCGTCTACGGGATCTTCACCCTCTTCGGCGGGCTATCCGGTGGCCAGGCCACCCACGACGCGCCGTTCCTCATCGTCGGCTTCGGCTTCGGCGCATCGTTCGTGGCCCTCTTCGCCCAGCTGGGCGGCGGCATCTACACCAAGGCCGCAGATGTCGGCTCGGACCTCGTAGGCAAGGTCGAGAAGGGCATCCCCGAGGACGATCCCCGGAATGCGGGTGTCGTGGCGGACCTCGTCGGCGACAACGTCGGCGACTGCGCGGGCCGTGGCGCTGACCTGTTCGAATCGACTGCGGCCGAGAACATCGGCGCGATGATCCTCGGCGTCGGTGTCTTCACGATCGCCCAGGCGGCCGGCTGGCCGAACCCGGCGGCCTGGATCTTCTTCCCGCTCGTCGTTCGCGCCTTCGGCCTCCTCTCGACGATCGTCGCGATCTTCTTCATCCGCGGCAAGGAGACCGAGAACCCACTGAACATCCTGAACCGCGGCTACTGGGTCACGACGATCCTTTCCGTCGTAGCCCTGTTCGTGACGACGAATGTGATGCTGCAGACGAACGGCAACGCCCCGTCGGGCCTGCCCGTTTGGCTGTACTTCTTCGGCGCCGGCGTGGTCGGTCTCGCCACGAGCGTCGCCTTCGTCTACATCACCCAGTACTACACGGCCGGCACGTTCCGGCCGGTCCGTGAGATCGCCGAGGCGTCGAAGACCGGACCCGCGACGAACATCATCTCGGGCACCGCGGTCGGCTTCGAGACGACATTCGTCACGGCCATCACGATCGGCATCGCGCTCTTCGTCAGCCACTGGCTCGGGACGCAGGCCGGCATCGTGAACGAGGCCGGGCGCGACGTGGGTGGCATCTTCGGGACGGCCGTCGCGACGATGGCGATGCTGATGACCACGGCCTACATCCTGGCGATGGACACGTTCGGCCCGATCACCGACAACGCCGGCGGGATCGCCGAGTTCAGCCGAGCCGAGGCAGGCGCCCGCGAGATCACCGACCGGCTCGATGCGGTCGGCAACACGACCAAGGCGCTCACCAAGGGCTATGCGATCGCGTCCGCCTCGCTGGCCGCGTTCCTGCTGTTCTCGGCGTACATCGACAAGGTCAACCTGATCCAGACGAACCGCGGCGGCGAGCTGCTGGCCGCGGTCGACCTGGCCAAGGTCGAGGTCTTCATCGCCGCCCTGATCGGCGCGATGCTCGTCTACTTCTTCAGCTCGCTGGCCATCCGCGCCGTCGGCACGACGGCCCAGGCGATCATCGTCGAGGTTCGTCGCCAGTTCCGCGAGATGCCCGGGATCATGGATTACAGCCAGCGCCCGGACTACGCCCGCGTGGTCGACATCACGACGAAGGCGGCGCTGCGCGAGATGATCGCCCCGGGTGTCGTGGCGGTCGCCACGCCGATCATCGTGGGGCTGCTGCTCGGGGCCGAGGCCGTGGCCGGGATGCTGATGGTCGGGACCATCGCCGGCGTCATGCTCGCGACCGTCCTCAACAACGGCGGCGGCGCGTGGGACAACGCCAAGAAGTACATCGAGTCGGGCAACCTCAAGGACGCCGATGGGAACGTCCTCGGCAAGGGCACCGAAGCCCACGCCGCGGCGGTCGTCGGCGACACGGTCGGCGACCCGTTCAAGGACACCGCCGGCCCGTCGCTCCACGTCCTCGTGAAGCTGCTCGCCACGATCACCCTGGTGCTCGCCCCGTTGTTCATCCGGTAGCGCCCGGCACGCAGTCGGAGCGATAGCTCCATGGATCTGGTCCTTCAAGCCCTGGTGTTGGGCATCGTGCAGGGACTCACCGAGTTCCTGCCGGTGTCTTCTTCCGGGCACCTGATCGTGGTCCCGTTCCTGGCGGGCTGGAACGACCCGTTCATCACCTCGCTCGCGTTCAGCGTGATGCTCCACCTGGGCACGCTGGTCGCGTTGCTCGTCTACTTCCGGGCCGACTGGGTCCGCCTGATCCCGGCCGGGATCGCCGCGGCCCGTGACCGCTCGTTCCTCGGCGACCCGGATCGCAAGCTGGCGTGGCTGCTGGTCGCCTCGACGATCCCGGCCGCGATCGTGGGCCTGGTCTTCAACGACCTGATCGAGGGCTCGTTCCGCCAGGTTGGCCTCGTCGCGTTCACGCTGGTCCTCGGTGGCGTGCTGCTGTTCGTCGCGGACCGGTTCGGTGCCAAGTCGCGAGGCATCGAGGACGTCACGTTCCCGATCGCGATCGGCATCGGTGTCGCCCAGGCGCTGGCGCTGGTCCCGGGCATCAGCCGGTCGGGCATCTCCATCGCCGCCGGGCGGTTGGTCGGGATGGATCGCGAGAGCGCCGCCCGCTTCGCGTTCCTGATGGCGACACCGATCACCGCCGGTGCCGGCCTGTTCGAGGCACGCAAGCTGCTGGCCGGCGAGGGCGGTGTCGACATCACGATCATGCCGCTCGTGGTCGGGATGATCGCGTCGCTCATCTCGGGGCTCGTCGCGATCCATTTCATGCTCGGGTTCTTGCGGCGCCAGTCGCTCGATGTCTTCGTCTGGTACCGCTTCGCGCTCGCGGCCGTGGTGCTGATCGTCTGGTTGGACCGGGGCCGCTGAGCCAGGGCCGTGGAAGTCATGAAACAGCTGCGGCAGCGGGCGATCCGCGATCTCGTCGGGCAGCGACCGATCCGGACCCAGCAGGAGCTGGCGGCCGCTCTGCGTGACCGCGGCTTCCGGACCACGCAGGCGACGATCAGCCGCGACGTCGCCGAGCTCGGCCTGATCAAGGTGTCGCGCGAAGGCACGACGATGTACGCGCTGCCGCCTCGCCTGATCGAGGCGGAGACCTCCGGTGAGGAACGGCTTCGCAAGCTGCTGTCCGATCTCCCGCTCGAGATCCACGAAGCCGGTCTCCTGCTGGTGCTGCGCACCCTGCCCGGTTCGGCCCACGCCATCGCCGCGGCGCTCGATCGAGCGCGCTGGCCCGAGGTCGCGGGCTCCATCGCGGGCGATGACACGCTCTTCGTCGCGCTGCCGGACCGGGGCTCGCTGCAGCGGGTGAAACGCCGCCTGTACCGCCTGGCCGAGGGCACCTGACCAGCCCGTTTGGGGACTCCATACCCTTTTGACACCCATCCGGGACGCGACTACCATTCGCCTCCGGCTGGGACCTTCAGGCGCGCGGGGAGACCGCAAGCGGCCTGGAGTCCTTTTTCTTATCAGCTGACCGACCACCCGGTCGTGCACATGAGCGCGACCTCGCCATGCGGGGACCGATCGTGAACAACAACAAGCCCACCTACCTGTCCAAGGACGGCCTCCAGAAGCTCCGCGCGGAGCTCGAAGAGATGACGACCGTCAAGCGACCCGAGATCGCGAATCGGATCCACGACGCCAAGGAACACGGCGACCTGTCCGAGAACGCGGAGTACGAGGACGCCAAGAACGAGCAGGCGTTCGTCGAGGGTCGCATCCAGACGCTCGAGGCGCTGATCAAGAACGCCACCCTCATCGACGAGAACCATTCGACCGACCACGTCCAGATCGGGTCGACGGTCAGCGTCGAGAGCGACGACGGCAAGGAGACCTTCACGATCGTCGGCTCCGCCGAGGCCAAGCCGAACGAGGGCCGGATCTCGAACGAGAGCCCGGTCGGCCGTTCGCTGCTCGGTCGCAAGAAGGGGGAGAAGGTCGTCGTCAAGGTCCCCGCCGGCGACTTCACCTACAAGATCACCAGCATCACCTGAGGGAGACGGCCAGCGCCGTGGATTGGGCCGACGAACTCGCTCAGCGGGTCCGTGACGCGGGCCCGCAGGTCGTCAACGACTCGAAGACCCCGTCGGGGACCGTCCACGTCGGCAGCCTGCGCGGCCCGGTCATCCTCGATGCGATCACGCGCGCGCTGCGCGCGAACGGGATCCAGACCATGCTGCTCTACGGCGTCGATGACTTTGACCCGATGGACGCGCAGGCGCTGCTGACGCCCGACGCGGTCGACGCCGAGATGGGTCGACCGCTCGCCCACGTGCCCGACCAGGTCGACGACGGCCACGCCTCCTATGCGCGCCACCACGCGCAGACGTTCATCGACACGTTCGCCGGTCTTGGGATTCACCCGGATCGCTATTACTGGATGAGCGAGATCTACCCGACCGGGGAGCTGGATCCGTACATCCGGATGGCGCTCGACAAGGCGGCACTGGTCCGTGACATCTACAAGCGCGTCGCGAATGTGCGCCACCCGGACACCTGGCACCCGATCAGCGTCATCTGCCCGAACTGCGGCAAGGTCGGCACGACCATCGTCACGCAGTGGGATGGCGAGCGGGTCTTCTACGAATGCCGCACGGCGCTCGTCGCCTGGGCACGCGGCTGTGGCGAGAGCGGCTGGATCTCGCCGTTCGGCGGGAACGCCAAGCTGCCGTGGAACCTGGAGTGGGCGGCGCAGTGGTCGCTGTTCGGCGTGACCATCGAGCCCAACGGCAAGGACCTGGCCACGGCCGGTGGCTCGCGCGACCGGTCCGACGCGATCGCTCGCGAGGTGTTCGAGCGCGAGCCGCCGCTCAACATCCCGTACGAGTTCCTGAACATCGGCGGCAAGAAGATGTCGACCTCGAAGGGTCGCGGCGCGGCGGCCCACACCATCGCCGAGGTCGTGCCGCCGGAACAGCTCCGCTTCCTGTTCCTCCGCCACCGGCCGAACCACGCGATCGACTTCGACCCGGAGGGCACCGACCAGATCCCGCGGCTGTTCGACGAGTTCGACAAGTTCGCGGCGGCGACTGCCGGACGTGAGGTTCGTGGCGATCTGCCGCCCGGCTACGAGGCGACCTTCCGGTACTCGCTGCTGGATCCCGCCGCGGACGTGGCGACCGAGGCTGCCGCCTTCCGACCGCCGTTCGGGCATCTCGCGCTGCTCATCCAGATCCCCGGGGTCGATGTCGTCGAGCGCGTCGAGGCGGAGAAGGGGAGTGCCCTGACCGAGCATGAACGGGCGCTGCTCGACCAGCGTGCCGGGGCGGCGCGTGCCTGGCTCGACGAGTACGCCCCCGATGCGGCACGCCTCACGATCCATCGCGAGGGCTTGCCCGAGGGTGCCGCCGAGCTGGATCCGGCCCAGCGCCGGTTCCTCGCGCGCCTCGCTGAGCGGGCCTCCCGCGAAGAGCCCGCGAGCGGCGATGCATGGCAGACGCTGATCTTCACGGTCGCGACCGACGAGGGTGTGCCGGGTCGACGCGCGTTCGAGGCGATCTACCGGGCCTTCCTCGACCGGCCGAACGGGCCGCGCGCCGGCTGGCTGCTGGCGAGCCTCGACCGGGCGTTCGTGATCGGGCGGGCGACCGAGGCGGCCGGCGCGGCCGGGGCGGCGGCATGAGCGTCGGCCTGCAGCGGCTGCGCGACGAACCCGACGTCATCCGCAAGGGGGCGGTCGACAAGGGCGAGGACCCGTCGATCGTTGACCGAGCGCTCGAGCTCGATGCGCGGCGGCGGCAGTTACTTGGCGAGAGCGAGGCCTTCAAGGCGGAACGGAATGCTGCCTCGAAGCGGATCGGCGAGGCGATCAAGGGCGGCGCGGCGCCAGACAGCCCGGAAGTCGCGGAGCTCAAGGCGGCCTCGGTGGCTGCGGGCGAGCGGATCGCGGCCATGGATGCCGAGCTCGCCGAGGTCGAGTCGGCCGTCGAGGACGTGCTGCTGCGCATCCCCAACCCGGCGGACCCCGAGGTGCCGATCGGCGGCGAAGACGCCAACGTCACGGTCCGGACCTGGGGCGAGCTGCTCGCCCGAGAGTCGCCAGTCGAGGGCGAGGTCGGCGCCGACGCGCCTGCGGTCGGCGCCACCTGGTCGCGCAAGCCCCATTGGGAGATCGGCGAGGCGCTCGACATCATCGATAACGCGCGCGGCGCGAAGATCACGGGTTCCGGCTTCCCTGTCTACAAAGGCGCCGGCTCGGCGCTCCAGCGTGCGTTGATCTCGTGGTTCCTCGACGTGCATACGCGCGAGAACGGCTTCACCGAAGTGTGGCCGCCGGCGGTCGTGAACACGGCATCGGCCACGGGGACCGGCCAGATCCCCGACAAGGAAGACCAGATGTACGTCGTCACCCGCGACGAGCTCTATCTGGTCCCGACGGCCGAGGTCCCGGTCACCAACCTGCATCGCGACGAGATCCTGGACATGGCGGACATGCCGATCCGCTATGCGGCGTACACGCCGTGCTTCCGGCGCGAGGCCGGCGCCGCAGGCAAGGACACCCGCGGGATCCTGCGGGTCCACCAGTTCGACAAGGTCGAGATGGTGCTGTTCGAAAAGCCCGAGGACTCGCCAGCGGCGCTCGAGTGGATGACCGAGCGCGCGGAGCTCCTGCTCCAGCGATTGGGGCTGTCGTACCGCGTGCTACTGATGAGCACCCGCGAGATGGGTTTCGTCCAGGCGAAGAAGTACGACCTCGAGGTCTGGTCACCGGGGGTCGAGCGCTGGCTGGAGGTCAGCTCCTGCTCGAACTTCCGCGACTACCAGGCACGCCGGATGGCGATCCGCTATCGACCCGAGGCAGGCGCCAAGCCGGAGCTGGTGCACACACTCAACGGTTCCGGACTCGCGCTGGCGCGAACGGTCGCGGCCATCCTTGAGACCTACCAGCGACCCGACGGCTCGGTCGTCGTGCCCGAGGTGCTGCGGCCGTACATGGGCCGCGACGTGATCGAGGCCACCGGCTGACGAGCGTCGCCTCCCAAGCGACACGAGGGCCTCGAACGCGCCGCCGGACCCCGTTCGATCTGTTTGCGTCGCCCTCCAGGCGACATCACCGACCTGAGGCCTCGAACAAGGACGCCTCGATCTCTTGGCGTCGCTTCTCAGGCGACATCGCGCGAGGAGAGACGTTGCCTTCCCCGGGTATCCTCTCCGGCGGAGAGGTGGCCGAGTGGTTGATGGCGGCGCTCTTGAAAAGCGCTGAGTCGAAAGACTTCGTGGGTTCGAATCCCACCCTCTCCGCCACACCGTGACGAGCCCGCCACCCGGCCTGTGCGGGACGTGCCGGTACTCCCGCATCGTCGAGACCCGCCGCGGATCCACGTTCCGCCTCTGCGAACGCTCGACGACCGATCCCCGGTTCCCGCGCTATCCAGCACTGCCCGTCAAGCGCTGCGTGGGATACGAACCCCCACACGCTCGCTTCAACGGCAGGCCCCCTTGACCTCCGGCGCGCGGAGGAAGCCCATAAGACGTGCACGTGCGGGGGAACGGATCTCGTCCGGCGCGCGCTCTACAAGCGTGAGCGCGCCCGGCTGAGCCGGGCGCGCTCGATCTAGGGCGCCTGGGACACACCGAGCGTTCTCCTCGGGCGCGGTCAGGGCGCGGCAGACGGGGGCACCAGTGACCCGGACTCCACTGGACTGAAATGCTCAGCTCCAAGCTCGGCTGGCTCGATCGACGCCACGAAGGCGTCGCAATCGCTAGCGCCCGAGGGGTCGGCGGAGAGCCAGATCCCGATCTGCTGGGGCGACCCTTCCTTGACGATGACCGCCGACCAGTAGCCGGCGGTCTCGCCGGGGACGGTGGTCTTCTCGATCGTGCCGCCCAGGACCCAGCTGCCACGTTTCTGGGCAGCACACCCTAGCTGAACGGTGTGGGTGGCTTCTCGGAACGTGGTGACGGCCGTGCCGGACACGCTCGCGCCATCGGCGACGGCGTCGACCTCCGTCGTGGCGGGGCCTCCGTCGATCTGGAACTGCACGGTGCCGCCGAACGGGCTAGGCGTCGACACCGGGGCACTGCCCGCGACGCCAGGGCCCGACGTTCGAGGGATCAGTTGATAGCCGACGACCGCGACCACGAGCACCGCTGCAGCGCCAGCGATCAGCT
This sequence comes from uncultured Chloroflexia bacterium, assembly GCA_963812745.1. Taxonomy (GTDB): domain Bacteria; phylum Chloroflexota; class Limnocylindria; order Limnocylindrales; family CSP1-4; genus SPCO01. Next base: position 238,301 of record CAWEWE010000005.1, read on the forward strand.
TCGCGTATGTGTTCATCTCGTTGGGCCTCCGCGCCGGCCACCAGGAGCGGCGCTGTGGGGTCGCGGGGACTTGGTCGAGCACGGAATCCAGGACGCGGTCCGGGAGCGCCGTGACGCCCTCTTCCAACCACGACCGAACGATGCGCGTGGCCTCACGATCAGTACTCATCTGACGGCCTCCTGGCGTGCAGGTCTGGCGTCGGCGTCGAGTGCCGCGCGAAGCCCACGCATCGCGTGATGTAGTCGGGATCTGACCGTCCCGATCGGGACGCCGAGGGTCTCGGCGACCGTTTCGAGCGGCAGGTCGAGGTAGTGGTGCAACACCACCACCGTGCGATGGTCGATGGACAACCGGCGGAAGCCGCGCTCGAGCTGGTCGCGATCGACGACCGAGCTCGTGGCGTCCGGCCCCGTCGGCTCGTCAGCCGGCAGGAGTCGGAGGTTCGGCGTCCACTGGCGCGTTCTGCGGCCCTCGGCGTAACAGGCACGCACGAGGAGCCGGTACGACCAGGCGTCGAAGCGCGCCGGGTCGCGGAGGGTCGGGAGGTCCCGCCAGATGGCGAGCAGCGCCTGCTGCGTCGCGTCCTCGGCGAGGCCGATGTCGCGCAGGATCCTGTGCGACACGGCATGGAGGCGGTCGCCGACGGCGACGGCGAGGCTCGCGAAGGCCTCCTCGTCACCACGCTGCGCCCGAACCACCAGGTCGATATCCATGCCACTCCCGATCGGGCGTCGCTCGCTGCGGTGCCCCTCAACACCTACGGGCAGGCTGCGGCGCGTGGCGACTCAATCTTCTGTTCCAGGCTAGCTCGCGAGGTGACAACGCTCGTCCGGGTGCTGCGCTGGCTGCGAACCGCCAGGTGACGCACCGAATCTGGCACGTATTTCATGGAGGGACCGCTATGGCAAGTCATCCGCCTGCGGATGGCCATTTGGAGCCATAACGCGTCACCGGGTGCAAGTTCTGCCAAGGATCGGGGCGTTTCACGCCATAACGTTCCCCGGGTGAAACTTCTGCCAAGAAAGCCGCCCGCGGAGAGCCGACCGGCCGCGCCCACCGCACGCTTGACGCTCCACGCCAGCCGACACATACTCCGCCGACATCACGAAGAGCGGGCTATGAACGGGACGAGTACCCGTCGAGCGTCGGCAGAGAGACCCGGTGGCTGGTGGAAACCGGGGCGACGGCGGCGGCGAATGGACCCGGGAGCCTCCGGACCGAACGGGAGCGATCCCAGTAGGCTCCGGCGCAGAGCGCCAGCGATACAAGGCAGCGCCGATCGGTGGGGAAGCCCACCCGTCGGTCACGAGAGTGCGGCATCGCCGAATGAGGGTGGCACCGCGGAAGGCACGACCTTTCGTCCCGGGGACGATCGGTCGTATCTGATTCTCGAGGCCCAGCGATGACCACCGGAGATCCAATCAGCCTGAGCCAGGCCAAACGGCTCGCCAGCAACGCGGACACGATCCGCCTGCGCGCCACGCGCCCGGCCGACCTCGAGACCCCGATCGGTGCCTTCCTGCGCCTCGACGACGGCAATCCGGCCTACCTCCTCGAGTCGGTCGAAGGCGGCGAACGGTTGGGCCGCTACTCGTTCCTCGGCGTCGGCCCGCGCCGACTCCTCGAGGTCCGCGACGGTCGCGCCCGGATCCAGACCCGACCCGTCACGGTCCCGACCTACACCCCCGACCTGCCGGTCGAGACGAACCCCGCGCCCGATCCCCTCGACGCCATCCGCCAGTTCGTCCGCCGCCGCCGGGTCGAACCGACCGACGGGATGCCACGGTTCACCGGCGGCGCTGTCGGGGCCATCGCCTACGACGCGGTGTCGGCCTTCGAGACCACCGTCCCGCTCCCGGACCACGACCCGATCGGCGTCCCGACGGCGTCGTTCATCGAGACCGACCTGGTCCTCGTCTTCGACCACCTGACCCACACGTTGTCGGCGATCGCGTCGCTCCACACCGACGCGCCCGACCTCGAAGGCCGCTACCGGATCGCCGAGACGGCCGTCTTCGAGGCGCTGGAGCGGACCGCGCGCCCGAGCGCCGCCGAGCTCGCCGGCCCGCCGACGCGAAGCTACGGCAGCGCGCCGCTCGCCGGCCCCATCGACACCAGCCTCGGCCGCGAGGAGTACATCCACGCGGTCGAGGTGGCCAAGGACGCGATCGCGGCCGGCGAGGCGATCCAGGTCGTGCTCGCGCGACGCCAGTCCTTCGACCTCCCGACCGACCCGACGACCGGCCGCCCGCTCGATGGCATCGGCCTGTATCGAAGCCTCCGCCGGGTCAACCCCAGCCCGTACCTGTTCTTCGTGCGGACCCCGCAGTTCGAGGTGGTCGGCGCCTCGCCGGAGCTGCTGCTCCAGGCGGAGGGCGACAAGCTCACCACGCACCCGATCGCCGGTACGCGCCCGCGGGGCAAGGACAGCCGCGAGGACGAGATCCTCGCCGAGCAGCTCCAGAAGGACCCGAAGGAGCGCGCCGAGCACGTGATGCTCGTCGACCTCGGGCGCAACGACATCGGCCGGGTGAGCCGCGCCGGGACCGTGACGGTGAGCAAGTACATGGAGGTCGAGCGCTACAGCCACGTCCTCCACCTCGTGTCGCACGTCGAAGGCCGCCTCAAGCCGGAGCTCGATGCGCTCGACGCGCTGAAGGCCGTCTTCCCGGCGGGCACCCTCAGCGGTGCGCCGAAGGTCCGCGCGATGCAGCTGATCGCGGCAGCCGAAGGCGAGCGGCGCGGGCTGTACGGCGGCGCCGTCGGCTACCTCGGCTACGACGGCAACCTCGACACCGCGATCACCATCCGCAGCGCCGTCCTCAAGGACGGCCAGGCGCACGTCCACACGGGTGCCGGCATCGTCGCGGGCTCGGTGCCCGAGTCGGAGTTCGAGGAGACCGAGCACAAGGCCGCGGCGCTGCGCCGCGCCATCGAACAGGCGGCGGGCGTCGCGGAGACGCCGCGGGAACCGGCCGAAGCTGCCACCGCCGAGGCCTCGACATGATCCTCGTCGTCGACAACTACGACAGCTTCACGTTCAACCTCGTGCAGGCGCTGCAGGCCGCCGGTGCCGACGTCACCGTGCTGCGCAACGACGCCATCGATCGCGCCGGCCTGGAGCAGCTCGCCGACGATCCCGAGGCCGACCTGCGCGGGATCGTGATCTCGCCCGGACCGGGCGACCCCGACGACGCCGGAGTGTCGGTCGACACGATCAAGGTGGCCGCCGAGCGCGAGATCCCGCTGCTCGGCGTGTGCCTCGGCATGCAGTCGATGGCCGCCGCCTACGGCGCCTCGATCGTCCGGGCACCGACGCTCGTCCACGGCGAGGCGACCGAGGTGACCCACGATGGGGCGGGCCTCCTCGAAGGCATGCCGCCGGCCTTCATGGCCGCGCGCTACCACTCGCTGGCGATCGACCCGGCGACACTCCCGCCCGAGCTTCGCGTGACCGCGATGAGCGAGGTCGACCGCGTGATCATGGGCATCCGCCACGTCGCGCTGCCGATGGAAGGCGTCCAGTTCCACCCCGAAAGCGTGTTGACGCCGCAGGGCCCGCACCTGCTCGCCAACTTCCTGCGCCAGGCCGGTGAGGGCGAGGCGTCACGGCTCGATGCCGCGACTGGCTCGTTCGCGACGGCCGGGCTGGCCGCCGAGGAGTCGACCCCATGAGCGAGGCGGTCCGCTCGGCGCTGGCCACGATCGTGGAGGGCGGGACCCTCACGCTCGACGACGCCCGACTGGCGATGGGCGCGGTGATGGACGGCGAGGCGACGCCCGCGCAACTCGCTGCACTCCTGATGGGGCTGCGGATGCGCGGCGAGACCGTGGACGAGCTGGCCGGCTTCGCGTCTGCGATGCGCGAGCGCGTGGTCGCGGTCGAGGCGCCGGACGGGACGATCGACGTCGTCGGCACCGGCGGCGATGGCAGCGGGACGTTCAACATCTCGACGGCCGCTGCGCTGGTCGTAGCGGCCGGCGGGATCCCGGTCGCCAAGCACGGCAATCGGGCGATCACCTCCAAGGCCGGTTCGGCCGATGTCCTCGACGCGCTCGGTGTCCGGATCGACCACGACGCGGCATCGGCGGGCGAGGCCCTCCAGACGAACGGGTTCGCGTTCCTGTTCGCGCCCAACTTCCACCCGGCGATGAAGCACGCCGGCCCGACCCGTCGGGAGATCGGCGTCCGCACGGCGTTCAACCTGCTCGGGCCGCTGACGAACCCCGCCGGGACGAGCCGCCAGCTGCTTGGCATTGGCGACGCGACGGCCGCCCCGCGGATCGCCGAGGTCGCTCAGCGACTCGGCACCGAGCGCACGTTCGTCATCCACGGCGCCGGGATCGATGAGCTGCCGCTCGACGACAGCGGCGTCCTGTACCACGTCGCCCCGGACGGCGATCGAGCGCCACGACATCCCGGCGTCCAAGCTCGGGCTGCGCGTGACGCCGACCACGAGGCTGGCCGGCGGCACACCCGACGAGAACGCGCGCACGATCGAGGCCATCTTCCGCGGCGAGTCGGGCGCCAAGCGCGATGTCGTGCTACTCAACGCCGGCGCGGCGTTCCTCGTCGCCGGCGAGGTCGAGAACCTCGAAGGTGGCATCGAGCGGGCAGCGCTGACGATCGACGCCGGGATGGTCACAGATCTGCTCGAGCGACTCCGCGCCGAGCGCGCCGCGCACGTCCCCGCGGAAGCCGCGACATGACCGCGGTCGCGGCCGGCACCAACGTCGTCGAGCAGATCGCCGAGCGGCGGCGGGCCGACCTGGCCGAGGAGCTCGACCGGTCCGCGACCACCGAGTACGGCCGACGGCCCGGCGGTCCGACCGATCGCCGGCCGGCTGGCCGCCCCGGGTCTGCACGTCATCGCCGAGCTCAAGCGGTCGTCGCCGTCGGCCGGTCGGATCGCCGCCGAGCGCGATGACCTCGTGGCCAGGGCGCGTGCCTACGAGGCGGGCGGTGCGGCCGCGATCTCCGTTTTGTGCGAGCCGCACTGGTTCGGCGGCTCGATCGACGACCTGCGGCAGGTGCGAGCGGCGGTCTCCATCCCGGTGCTGGCCAAGGAGTTCGTCGTCGACGAACGCCAGCTGCCGATGCTGCGAGCCGCGGGCGCCGATCTCGTGCTCCTTCTGGCCGTCCTGCACGACGCTGACGCGCTGACCCGACTCGTCGAGCGGACGTTCGAACTCGGGATGGAGCCGCTGGTCGAGGCCCACGACGAACGCGAGCTCGAGGCGGCGCTGGCGACGCGTGCCCGCCTGATCGGGATCAACAACCGCGACCTGCGCACGCTCGAGGTCGATACGGAGCGCGCCGACCGACTTCGCGTCGCTCGTGCCCGACGACCGGATCGCGATCGCCGAATCGGGCGTCCGGGATCCATCGACCGTCGCGCGCTGGCGTGCGCTCGGGTTCGATGCCGCGCTGGTCGGCGAGGCACTGATGCGCGCCGACGATCCGTCAGCCGCGGTCCGCTCGTTCGTCTCGGCCGGCCGCCAGCCCGACGATCCGGCCAACGTCGCGCGGCGACCGTACGTCAAGGTGTGCGGGATCACGACCGCCGAGGGCATGACCGCGGCCGTCCTCGCCGGGGCGCCGATGCGGTCGGGCTGAACGTGGTCGAGGGCACGCCGCGCGAGCTGACGCACGACGAGGCGGTCGAGCTCGCCCGGGTAGCGCGGTCGACGGGCGGCTCCGCGGGGCCGGACGTCGTCCTGGTGGCGACGGACGTCGGCTCGGAGGCTGTCGCCGATATCGCCCGGGCCGTCGAGCCGGACGTCATCCAGGACCACGGATCGGCCGCAGGCGCGCAGCCGCCATCAGCCCGGTACTGGCGCGTGCTGCACGCCGGCGAGCGCGCCGGAGGACGCGGTCGACCACGTCGCGGTCGTCCGTGCGTTCCTCGATGCGGGCGCCGAGCGCGTGCTCATCGACACTGCAGGAGGAACCTACGCCGGTGGTTCGGGCCGCCGATCGGACGTCGCCACGGTCGCGGCGATCGCCCGGGAAGTGCCGGTCATGCTGGCCGGCGGGCTGAACGCGGGGAACGTCGCCGAGGCGCTGCGGGACATCCCGGCCACCGCCGTGGATGCGTCGTCCGGCCTGGAGTTCCCACGGGGAGCGGGGGAGCGCGCGACGAAGGACCCATTCCGTGTGGCGCTCTACGTGAAGCGCGCCAAGGTGGCCCGCGACGACCGCCCGAACGTCGCGTTCGGGCCGACACCCGTCCACGCCGGGCTGCTCGACACGGATGGCGCCGGTCGATGGGGGATGGAGCGCGACTTCGGCGGCCGCTATGTGCCGGAGACCCTGATGGCCGCGCTCGCCGAGCTCGAGACGGCGTACGACGCGTTGCGCCACGACCCGGCGTTCTGGGCCGATCTCCGGGTGCTGCTCGAACGGTTCGCCGGCCGCCCGACCCCCATCTACCGCGCGGATCGACTCGCCATAGCCGTCGGCGAGGAGGCGTCGCGGCTCGCCGGACGGCCCGTGCCGGCTCCCCGGCTATACCTCAAGCGCGAGGACCTGGCCCATACCGGTGCCCACAAGATCAATAACGCACTCGGCCAGGCGCTGCTCACGCGCCGCCTGGGCAAGACGCGGGTGATCGCGGAGACTGGTGCCGGCCAGCACGGCGTCGCGACCGCGACCGCGTGCGCGCTGCTCGAGCTGCCGTGCGTCGTCTACATGGGCGCCGAGGACATCGAGCGCCAGGGTCCCAACGTCCTGCGGATGCGCGCGCTCGGTGCCGAGGTGCGCAGCGTCACGTCGGGCACGGCCACCCTGAAGGACGCCGTGAACGAGGCGATGCGCGACTGGGTCACGAATGTCGAGACGACCCACTACGTGCTCGGGTCGGCGATGGGACCGCATCCGTACCCGACGATCGTCCGCGACCTCCAGCGACGGATCGGCGACGAGGCCGCGGCCCAGCTGGCGGAGGTCGAGGGTCGGCTCCCGGATCTTGCCCTGGCATGTGTCGGCGGCGGCTCGAACGCGATCGGGTTGCTCGCGCGGTTCATCGGCGAGCCGACGGTCCGCCTCGCCGTGGCCGAGGCAGCCGGCGACGGCATGGACACGGGACGGCATGCTGCCGCGATCCTCGGTGGGAGCCCGGGGATCCTGCACGGCTCGCGATCGCTGATGCTCCAGGATCGCGACGGTCAGGTCGTCGAGGCGCATAGCGCGTCGGCGGGACTCGACTACCCGGGCATCGGGCCGCAGCTGGCCGCCCTCGCGGAGGCAGGGCGGATCGAGGTCGCGGCCGCCACCGACCGCGAGGCGGTTGCCGCGATGAAGGCAACCACCAAGACGGAGGGCATCCTTCCCGCGCTCGAGACCGCACACGCGATCGCGGCGCTCCCCAAGATCCTGGCCGGGGTCGACGGGCTGGCGGGTGGCTGGCCCGACGATGTGCTGGTCCTGCTCGGCTTCTCCGGGAGGGGCGACAAGGACCTTGCGGCGCTGACCCGCTTCGACGACGTCGAACCGTGGGCCAGCGTCCGATGACCGGCGCCGAGGTGCGGGCCTTGTGCCTCGCCCTGCCCGAGACGGCCGAGAAGGAGACCTGGGGCGACGACGAGAACGCGGGGCACCCGACCTTCCGTGTGCGCGACAAGATCTTCGTGATCATGGCGGTCGATGGGTCCGGCGGCAGCATCAAGACGAGCCTGGGCGAGCAGGCCGAGCTGACGACTGCCTTCCCGGATGCCGCTCGCTACGCGGCGTACGTCGGTCGGTTCGGCTGGGTCGATGTCGATTTCGCCGGGATCCCCGATGAGGTGCTGCGCGAGGTCATCGAGGGCGCCTGGGCGAGGACCGCACCGAAGAAGCTCGCCGCGGCGTGGCAGGCGGGCCGGTGACGAGCGTGGCGGCGCCGCCGACCGGAACGAACGACACCGCCGGTGCCCGTCGCATCGCCGCTGCGTTCGCGCGAGCGCGCGAGACCGGCCGTGCTGCGCTCATCCCGTACGTCGTCGGCGGCTATCCCGACGCCGAGACCGGTTTCGACATCGCGCTCGCCGCGGCCGATGCCGGCGCCGACCTGCTGGAGGTCGGCCTGCCCTACAGCGACCCGCTTGCCGACGGAGCGACGCTCCAGCGAGCGTCGGGCGTGGCGCTCAAGGCCGGTGCGTCACTCGAGGGCTCACTGCGACTCATCGAGCGGATCGGTGCGGCCCGCCCGGACCTGCCACTCGTGCCGATGGCCTACGCCAACCAGGTCATCGGCGGTGGGGATGGAGAGGCCGTCGCGCGACGCCTTGCTGGTGCCGGCGCGGCCGGGGTGATCGTCGCGGACCTCACGCCCGACGAGGGCGCACCGTTCGAAGCCGTGGCCCGCGATGCCGGGCTGGCGGTCGTGTACCTTGTCGCCCCGACGACGCCGCCCGCGCGGCGGGCCATGATCGCCGCGCGGAGCGGCGGCTTCCTGTACTGCGTGTCGCTCGTCGGGGTGACGGGCGCCCGTGCTGCCTTGCCGGCATCGGTCGGCGAGCTCGTGCGCGACGTCCGTGCCGTGTCGCCCGTCCCCGTGGCGGTCGGGTTCGGCGTCAGCACGCCGGCCCACGTCAAGGCGATCGCAGACGCAGGCGCCGACGGCGTCATCGTGGCGTCGGCCCTGGTCGACGCGTTGGGTGACGATGGCCGCGACATCGCCGCGCTGACCGAGCTGGTGACGCGACTTCGCGCCGCGACGTGACCGTCACGATCCTCGGCGTCCCGACGAACTCGTCTGGGATGCCCGGCGGCGTCGCGAATACGCCCGCGGCCCTGCGGCGCGCCGGCTTGACGGAGCGCTCGGCGGGCGTGGTCGATGCGGGCGACGTCACCGTCGACCCGCCGGCCGGGATCCGTGGCGACGACGGCGTCATCGACGGCGCGATCCTGGCATCGACCCTTGCGCGGACCCGCGCAGCCGTGGCGAGCGCTCGACAGCGCGGGGACCGCGTGATCCTGCTCGGCGGCGACTGTCCGGTGCTGATCGGTGGGCTGGCCGGTTGCCTCGACGCCGGGAGTTCGCTACCCGGGCTGCTGTTCATCGACGGCCACGAGGACGCCTGGCCGCCATACACGTCCACGACCGGCGAGGCCGCCGACATGGAGCTGGGTTGGTTGCTCGGGCGTGGCCTCGACGACCTGGACGAGCTCCTACGCACCGAGATCCCGCGGTTGGCGGCGGAGCGCGTCGCGATCCTCGGGCCCCGGGATCGCTCCGAGATCCTCTCGGCCGGGGCGGAGCCGCTTGACGACGTGGTCCCCGTCGTCGATGACGTGGCTGTCGCCCAGGACCCCGCCGGCGCTGCGCGTCGTGCCCTCGAACGGGTCTCCGGAGACAGCGCGCCGTGGTGGCTGCATGTCGACCTGGACGTGCTCTCGACGGCCGCGCTGCCGGCGGTCGATTACCAGCAGCCGGGTGGCCTCACGTGGGCCGACCTCCGCGAGTTGACGGCTGCGGCGCTGGCGCACGGCGCCTGCATCGGCGCGAGCGTGACGATCTACAACCCCGACCTCGACCCCGGTGAGCGCCACGCCGGGACGATCGCAACATTCGTCCACGATCTGGCGGAGGGACTGCAAAGCTGGCCGTAGCCGGATTCCGAACCGTGTTCGCCGACTACAGCGCCGATTGGACGAACAACCCCCAGCCGCACGGCTCGCTGCTGGTCGCGGAACCCGGCCCGGGCGACGCCCGCTGGGACTGGCGTCGGCTGTCGGTCGCCTCCGACGAGCTCGACCACCTCTTCGTGACCGGGATGGGCGAGGACGCGTCGGGCGAGCTGTACGTGATGGCGCGCCGCAGCTTCGGCCCGATCGGCCAGACCGGCTTCGTCTTCAAGGTCGTGCCCGTATCCTGAGGGCGATGGCCAGGGACCGGATCGACATCGGCGAGGAGGTCGGCGCCAAGAAGGCATTCGTGTGGGCCATCGACTGGCCCGGCTGGTGCCGCGCCGGCAAGACCGTCGAGCTGGCACGCGAGGCACTCGTCGCGTACGCGCCGCGCTATCGCGCCGTCACCAAGGTCGCCCGACTGACCCTCCCGACCGCGGACGAGGATGCCCTTCGTGCGGTCGACACCGTCGACGGTGGCGGCGGGACCGATTTCGGCGTGCCGTCCGAGATCACCAAGGCCGACCGACGGCGAGTGACCGGCGCGGAGGCAGAGCGTCTTGCAAGCCTCGTCGAAGCCGCCTGGACCGTCTTCGACCGCGTGGCCGCCGGTGCCCCGGCCGTGTTGCGCAAGGGTCCGCGCGGTGGTGGTCGCGACCGGGACAAGATGATCGGCCACGTCATCGAGGCCGACCACGCCTACGCTCGCGAGCTCGGCATCCGCTTGAAGGAGCCGCGGTTCAGTGATCGACCCGACGTGGACGCGGAGCGGGCGGCCGTGCTCGAGCTCTTGCGCCAACTATCGAATGGAAGCCCGCTCGCCGACCGGAAGTGGACGCAACGCTACGCCGCGCGCCGCATCGCGTGGCACGCGCTCGACCACGCGTGGGAGATGGAGGACCGGGCCGAGCCGGAGGCCTAGCCGCCCTCGGCGTCGTAGCCCGTCGCAGCCGCGGCCATCGCGATGAGCTCGGCCGGTGACCGACCAGCGGCTCGCAGCTCGCGCACGCCGGTGTCACCCGATGACTTCGACAGCTTGCTGCCGTCGGGCCGGGTGATCAGCGGGTGATGCGCGAACGTCGGCGGCCCATCACGTCCGAGGACACGCGCCAGCCGGATCTGATTCGCCGTCGCCTCCAGCAGGTCCCGACCGCGGACGACGAGATCGACGCCCTGCCGCGCGTCATCGACGACCACGCAGAACCCGTAGGTCCAGTTCCCATGCCGGTCACGGATGGGGAGGTCACCAGACTCCGCGACATCCGCCCGGCACGGTCCGGCCAGCCCATCCGACCACGCCTCGCTCCCGTCGCCCAGCGCGACCCGCAGGACCGGCCCGTCCAGATCCCGCGCACGACAACCGCCCGGGCAGCCGGGGCCCGCCCATGCGCGGCCGTTCGCCGCCGCCCAGGCCGCGAACGTCGACCGCGTGCAATCGCAGCCGTACACCAGGTCGTCGGCCCGCAGTCGCCCGAGCGCCGCCGCGTACGCGGCCTCGCCATCGGGTTCGCTCTGACGGACCGGCCCGAGATCCGGCTTGAACCCCAGCCAGTCGAGATCCTCGAGCAGCGCCTCGTCGTACTCGGCCCGGCAGCGCTGGTGATCGTGGTCCTCGATCCTGAGCAGGACGCTCGCCCCGGCGCGCCGCGCGAGGCCCCACGTCCAGACCGCGTTGGCGACGTGGCCGAGATGCGCCGATCACGACCACGCGCCGCCGGCGTGGCCGCCGGCTCGAGGGCGCCGAACGTGTCCTCGCGTCCGACGGTCGGGTTGTGCACGCAGGTGACGGGCAGGCCGAGCGTCAGGTTGCCGTAGCAGCCCTGGTTGAAGCCGGTGCAGCGGCGGATCGTGTCGGCGCGCGCCGGCGCGCGCCTTGGCCGCCCACTCCGGGTCGGCGATCAGCGCGCGCACGAGCGTCACCGCGTCGGCGTCGCCGCGGGCGAGGATCGCCCTCGGCTTCGTCCGGCGTCGAGGATGCGGTGCACGGCGAACACCGGCGTGCGCGCGCACCGCGCTGCTTCACGGCGCGCCGCCGCGTACACGCCGCAGCACGTGCGGCGCGTAGAGCGGCCGCACCATGCCGACGCCCGACAGGCCGATGCTGACGTTCGAGGAAGTCGACCAGGCCCGCGCGCCTCGAGCCGCGCACCGATCTCGGCCGCGTCGTCGGGCGCCGAGGCCGCGCCGGGCCGATCTCCTCGTCGCCGACCAGGCGGAGCCCGACCGCGACGCCGGCGCCGACCGCCGCGCGCACCGCCTCGAGCACCTCGACGCACGAAGCGCATGCCGGTTCTCGAGCGTGCCGCCGTACTCGTCGGTGCGGCGGTTGCGACGCGGCGAGAGGAACTCGTGGATCAGGTAGCCGTGCGCGCCGTGGATCTCGATGCCGTCGAAGCCGCCCGCGGCGGCGTTCGCGTGCCGAGCGCGCGAAGTGGTCGACGAGCTCGCGGATCTCGTGCCGCTTCGAGCGGCTTCGGCGCCTCGACGTTGTTCGCCACTGCGACGGCGCCCACACGGGCAGCTTCGACCAGCGTCCCGTGTTGACGCCGCCGTTGTGGGCGAGCTGGAGGAAGCGCCAGCGCGCCGTGCGCGTGCATCGGCGCGCGTCACGCGCGCCGAAGTGCGGGACGGCGGCCTCGTCCCAGGCCGACGGCGTTGTTCTGCATCTGGTACGCGGTGGTCGGGTGCACCTGCGCCTGCCCGGCGATGACGACGCCGGCGCCGCCGCGCGCGCGCTCGCGCGAGGTAGCGGCCGAGCCGCTCGCCGAAGAACCCGGGCTCGCCCGTAGCGCGGCGCCGGCTCGGTGAACATCGTGAAGTGCGCGCCGAAGACGATGCGGTTCCTCGCCGTGCGCGGCCCGAGGACCAGCGGCGCGAAGAGGTGCGGATAGGCCTCGCCCGGCATCGCGCGCGACGTTGTCACGCCGCGCGCCGGCCTGGCAAGATCGCGCCATGCACGTCCTCATCCACGGCACCGGTGCGGTCGGCGGCTACTTCGGCGCGCGGCTCGCCCGGGGCGGGCAGGACGTCACGTTCGTCGCACGCGGCGCCAACCTGGCTGCGCTCCGCAGCGAGGGGCTGCGCGTCGCTGCTCGGCGCGGAGACGATCCATCTCCACCCGGTGCGCGCCGTGGAGCGGCCCGCCGACGCCCCGCCGGCCGACCTCGTCCTCGTCTGCGTGAAGTCGTACGACACGGTCGCGACGGCCGACGCGCTCCGTCCGGTGGTCGGCCCGGACACGATCGTCCTGTCGCTACAGAACGGCATCGAGAACGAGACCATCCTGGCCGAACGCCTGGGCCTCCCGCCGCTCCTGGTCGGCCTGACGCGCATCGGCGTCGAGCTGACCGCTCCGGGGACGATCCTCTACAGCGGTCGCGGCGAGATCCTCTTCGGCGAGCCCGACGGCACGCGAGAGCCCGCGCGCGCGACGTCTCGCCGAGGCGCTCGCCGCCGCCGGTGTGCCGCATCAGCTCCGCCGCGACGTGCTGGTGACCGCGTGGGAGAAGCTCGCGTGGAACGCGGGATTCAATGCCGTCACGCACGCTCGCGGACGCGACGGTGCGCGAGGTCCTGGACCAGCCGGCGAGCCGCGACCTGGTCGTCCGCGCGATGGAGGAAGTGGACGCCGTCGCCACGGCGCACGGGCGTTCCCGTGCGCCGGCGCCGCACGCAGACCGTGCTCGACGACAGCCTGAGCGGACTGCCCGACTTCCCGACATCGATGCTCCAGGACCGCCGTCGCGGACGCCGGCTGGAGCACGATGCCATCAACGGCGCCGTCGTCCGTGCCGCCGCGCGCGACCGGCGTGCCGGTGCCGGTGAACCACACGCTGCTGGCGCTGCTCGAGCGGCTCGACCCATCGAGTCGCGCGGGCTGACGACGCGCCCGGCGCCGCAGTCAGCGTAGCGACGCGAACGCTGCGGTGGCCGCCTGGAGCACGCGCGACGGGGCGATGCCGACCCCCACGACGAGGATCATCGTCACGAGGATCGTCGCGAGCAGCGCCGGCCGCCGCGTCGGTGCCACGCCCGTGCGCTCGCCCTCGGCCATGTACATCTGCACGAGCACGCCGAGGTAGTAGTAGACCGAGACCACGCTGTTCAGCGACGCGCGATGACCACGAGGCCGACGTAGCCGGCGTCGACCGCGGCGCTGAAGAGGTAGAACTTGCCGGCGAAGCCGGCGGTCGGCGGGAAGCCGGCGAGCGACAGCATGAAGACGGTCATCGCGAGCGCCGAGCAGCGGGTGGCGGAAGCCGACGCCCGCCAGGTCGTCGAGCGTCCTCGTTCGGCTCGCCGCGGCGGCCGAGGGCGATGAGCACGGCGAAGGCGCCGAGGTTCATGAAGCGCGTAGACGGCGAGGTAGAAGAGCAGCGCCGCGCCGCCCGTCGCGGGTGCCGCGACGAGCCCGATCAGCGCGTAGCCGGCGTGCGCGATGCTCGAGTAGGCGAGCATGCGCTTCACGCTCCGCTGCGGGACGGCCGTCACGTTGCCGACCGTCATGGTGAGCGCCGCCAGCACCCAGAGCGACGCCCGCTCCAGCTCGTCGCCACGCCGCGCGAGCGCCGGCCATGAACACGCGCGCGAAGGCCGCGAACGCGGCCGCCTTCACGCCGACCGCCATGAAGGCGGTGACCGCCGTCGGCGAGCCCTCGTAGACGTCGGGCGTCCAGACGTGGAACGGGACCAGCGCCACCTTGAAGCCGAAGCCCGACCAGCAGGAGCGCCATGCCGAGCCAGCGCGTACGGCGTCCGAGCCCGTCGCTCGGACCACGTGCGCGATCGACGTCGAGCCGCGTGCTGCCCGTCGGCGCCGTAGAAGAAGGCGATGCCGTAGAGCAGGAAGCCGCTCGCGAAGGCGCCGAGGAGGAAGTACTTGAGCGCCGCCTCGGTCGAGCGCGCCTCGGTGGCGGAGCAGCCCGGCGAGCACGTAGACCGCCACCGACATGATCTCGAGCGCCAGGAAGAGGACGATCAGGTCGTTCGCGGCGGCGAGGCAAGATCATGCCCGAGGTCGAGAGCAGGACGAGCGCGTAGTACTCGCCCGCCGGCGAGCGGCTGGTCGCGGAGGTAGTCGACCGACATGAGCACGGTGAGCAGCGAGCCGACGCACAGGAGCACGCGTGAAGAAGAGCGCGTAGCGGTCGGCGCGCAGCGTGTCGCTGGAAGCCGCGCGCCGCGTCGCCGGCGGCCCACAGCCAGCACGCGCGATCGCCCGGCGATCGCGACCACCAGCCCGAGCGATGCCGAGCGACGGCGAGCGCCGTCGCGGTCGCGTGCCGCGCAGTGAAGAGGTCGGCCAGCATGACCAGCGAAGCGCGGCGCACGGCCACGATGATGGCCGGGCAGCGCCGCCTGCCAGCCGGCGATCCGGCCGAGGCGTCGCGCGTCATCGGACGCCACCGTCGCCGCCGGCGACGTGCCACGCCGCGCCGCGGGCGCCGCCTGCACGCCTGCACGATCGCGATCGGTCGACGGCCGGCTCGATGCGGCGTGAGGAACGGCGCCGGATAGAGGCCCATGACGAAGCAGAGCGCGAGCACCGGCGCGATGACCACGAGCTCGCGCGCGCTGAGGTCGCGTCAGCGTGCCGGTTCTCCTCGTGCGTGACCGGGCCGAAGATCGACGCGCTGGTACATCCAGAGGAGGTAGAGCGCGCCGAGGACGACGCCGCGTCGTCGCGATGGCCGTCGCCCACGGCCAGCGCCCGAACGCGCCGAGCAGGATCAGGAACTCGCCGACGAAGCCGTTCAGGCCCGGCAGGCCCGCCGACGCGAGCATGGCGAGCAGGAGGCACGACCGAGAAGACCGGCACGACCGCTCCAGAGCCCGCCGAAGTCGGCGATCTGCCGCGTGTGGCGGCGCTCGTAGATCATGCCGACGAGGAGGAAGAGCGCGCCGGTCGAGAGGCCGTGGTTCAGCATCTGGTAGACGCTGCCCGACGACCGCGGTCGGCGTGAGCGCGAAGAGCCCGAGCATGCACGAAGCCCAGGTGCGACACCGACGAGTACGCGACCAGCTTCTTCAGGTCCGGCTGCACGGTCGCGACCAGCGCGCCGTAGACGATGCCGACCACGGCGAGCGCCGACGATGCAGCGGCGCCGCCGCGTGCGACGGCGTGCGGGAAGAGCGGCAGCGCGAAGCGGAGGAAGCCGTACGTCCCCATCTTGAGGAGGACGCCGGCGAGGATGACCGAGCCGCCGGTCGGCGCCTCGACGTGCGCGTCGGGCAGCCAGGTGTGCAGCGGGAAGAGCGGCACCTTGATGGCGAACGCGAGCGCGAAGGCCGCGAAGCAGCCAGAGCTGCTCGCGCCGGCGTGAGCGACAGCGCCAGGAAGCGCTCGTAGTCGAAGCTGAGCGCGCCGCCGCCGCCTTCGTCCGCCACGCGCAGTAGAGGATGGCGACCAGCATCGGCAGGCTGCCCACCATCGTGAAGAGGACGAACTTGACCGCGGCGTAGACGCGGCGCGGCCCGCCCCACACCCCGATCAGGAGGACCATCGGGACCAGCATCACCTCCCAGAAGACGTAGAAGAGGAACAGGTCGAGCGCGACGAGCGCGCCGAGCATCCCCGTCTCGAGGACCAGCATGAGGACGAAGTACTCCTTCACGCGGCTTGTGCACGTCGCCCCACGAGGCGAGGATCACGATCGGCGTCAGGAAGCGTCGTCAGCAGGACGAGGAAGAGGCTCACGCCGTCGACGCCGAGGTGGTAGCGCGACGCCCCACGCGGGGATCCACGCACGCGCGCTCGACCGAGCTGGAAGCCCGCCGTCGCCCGGCTCGAAGCGCGGCGAGCACGAGCAGCGAGAGCGCGAACGGCACGAGCGAGAACACGAGCGCCGCGCGCCGGATGCCCGCGCTCGTGCTCGCGCGGCAGCAGCGCCAGCAGAGCGCGCCCGACGAGCGGCGTGAAGACGATGAGCGTGAGCGAGCGGCATCAGCGCGCTCCACGTAGTAGCCGAGCAGCACGAGCGCGCCGACCAGGAACGAGAGCGCGTAGTGCTGGACGTTGCCGGTCTGCGAGCGCCGCCAGAGCGCCGGCCGTCGCGCGCGACGAAGACGCGCCGGCGCCGTTCACGGTGCCGTCGATGATGCGCGGGTCGACGAAGCGGGCGCAGAGGCGTCGGCGAGCGCGAACAGCGGCCGCACGACGAGCGCGTCGTAGAGCTCGTCGACGCGGAACTTGTCGCGCACGAGGCGCGTAGAAGCCGCCGAGCGCGCCACGGCGAGCTCGCCGGGCAGGCCGGGCTGCGCGCACGTAGCAGCACCCAGGCGAGCGCCGAGGCCGCCGACGGCGAGCCCGAGCGCGAGCGACCATGAAGCCGAGCGGCGCGTGCGCCGCGTGCCCGTGGCCTCGCCGCTGACGATCGGCGCGACGATGGCCGGGACCGGCGAGGAACCGCCGACCGACCGACAGGACGCGCCAGCACGACGAGCGGCACGGTCATCACGGCCGGCGACTCGTGCAGGTGGTGCGCGTGCGTGCTCGGTCGACGCGGCTCTCGCCGAAGAACGTCAGGAAGAGGAGCCGCCCCATGTAGAAGGCGGTGAGCAGCGCGACGACGAGCCCGACGCACGCCGAGCACCGGCAGCGGATGCGGCCGCGGCGAACGCGCCCCAGAGGATCTCGTCCTTGCTGAAGAAGCCCGAGAGCGGCCGGACGCCGGCGATCGCGAGCGTCGCCGACGCGTCATGGTGGCGAACGTGATCGGCATCTCGCGCGCGGAGCCCGCCCATGCTGCTCCATGTCCTGCTCGCCGCTGCATGCCGTGGATGACGCTGCCGGCGCCGAGGAAGAGGAGCGCCTTGAAGAACGCGTGCGTCACGAGGTGGAAGACGCGCCGCGCCCGGGCGCGCCGACGCCGAGCGCCGAGGAACATGTAGCCGAGCTGCGCTGACGGTCGAGTAGGCGAGCACCTTCTTGATGTCGGTCTGCGCGGTCGCGATGATCGCCGCGAGGAGCGCCGTCAGCCGCGCCGACGACGGCGACCACCGCGAGCGCCGCCGGCGCCAGCGCGTAGAGGAAGTGGAGGCGCGCGATCATGTAGACGCCGGCCGTCACCATCGTGGCGGCGTGGATCAGCGCGGAGACCGGCGTCGGGCCGGCCATCGCGTCGGGCAGCCAGACGTAGAGCGGGATCTGCGCCGACTTGCCGGTGGCGCCGACGAAGAGGAGCAGGCGACGACCGTCGGCGACCGGCCAGCCGCCGACCGTCGCGTCGGCGAGCATGTCCGCCGTGGCGCTGCGAGCGCGGCGATGTCGAGCGTCCACACGCCGCGCGTCCGATCGTCCAGACGAGCAGGAAGAGGCCGAGGAGGAACGCCGCGTCGCCGATGCGGTTCACGAGGAACGCCTTCTTCCCGGCGACGGCGTTCTCGACCTTGTCGTACCAGAAGCCGATCAGCAGGTAGGAGCAGAGCCCGACGCCCTCCCAGCCGACGAAGAGCAGCAGGAGGTTGTCGGCCAGCACGAGGACCAGCATCGCGGTGGTGAAGAGGTTCAGGTACGCGAAGTAGCGCGCGAAGCCCGGGTCGTCGTGCATGTAGCCGACCGAGTAGACGTGGATCAGGAAGCCGACGCCGGTGACGACGAGCGACCATGACCGCCGACAGCGCGTCGAGCCGGAACGCCGACGTCGGCCGCGAAGCGGCCGGCCGCGATCCAGGTGAAGACGCGGTCGCGCGAGCGACGGCGTCCGGGCCGAGCGCCGCGCGAGCCGCGAGCGCGGCAGTCGACGGCGACCGCGAACGCGCCGAGCGACCAGCGCCGGGGCCGACGATCGTCGACGGCGCGCGGTCGCGCGCCGCCCGACGAACGACGTGGAAGAGCACGCCGAGCGCCGGCAGCGCGACGATCCAGCGCAGCAGCGGGTCGTCGGTCACCATCGCAGCGACGCCAGCTCGTCGGCGTTGGTCGGTCTCGCGGTTGCGGAACATGGCGAGGATGATCGCGAGCCCGACCGCCGCCTCGGCCGCCGCGACCGTCATCACGAAGAACACGATCACCTGCCCGTCCATCGAGCCGCTGGTGCGCGCGAAGGCGACGAACGCCAGGTTGACGGCGTTCAGCATGAGCTCGATCGCCATGAAGATGACGATGACGTTGCGGCGCACGAGCACGCCGAAGGCGCCGATCGCGAACAGCACGGCGCGACAGCGCCGAGGTACCAGGCGAGCGGCGTCGGCACGTCACGGCAGTCCCGCTTCCGCGCCGAGCACGACGGCGCCGACGATCGCGACCAGCAGCAGCACCGAGGTGAGCTCGAACGGCAGCAGCGTAGGCGCGTGAAGAGCACGCGCGGCGAGCGCGCGCGTCTCGCCGAAGCCGCTCGCGAGCGGCGCGGCGCCGCCGGCGTGCGCGCGCGCGAGCCCGCCGCGACGATCAGCGTCGCGAGGCGCGAGGCCCGCCGGCGGCCGCCGCGACGACGAGCGGCGGCGCCGGCGCGTCGGCGCGCACCTCCGCCTGGAGGTTCAGCAGCATGATGACGAACAGGAACAGCACGACGATGGCGCCGGCGTAGACGATGACCTGGAGGACGCCGACGAGCTGCGCGTCGAGCCCGACGAAGAAGCACCGCGAGCAGGAAGAGCGTGCGCCACCAGCGCGCAGCGCGCTGTGCACCGGGTTGCGGTTGAGCGACGACGCCGAGCGCGCACGCGACCGTCAGCGCCGCCGACCAGGAAGAACGCGAGCGGGCTCACGCGCCGTGCTCTCCGCCAGAGCAGGATGGCGAGCGCCGTCAGCACCACGTTGGCGAGCGCGAGCGGCAGGAGCCCCTTCCAGCCGAGCTGCATGAGCTGGTCGTAGCGGAAGCGCGGCAGCGTCCAGCGGATCACGATCTGGAGCCAGGTGAAGAAGACAGCTTCAGCGCGAACGCCGTCACCTGGAGGAGCGCGACGACGAGCGACGGCAGCGCGAGCGTCGCCGCCCCACGGGAAGTGGAAGCCGTCGCGGGCGAGCCACGGCACCTGCCAGCCGCCGAAGAAGAGCGTCGTCGACGAGCGCCGCGACGAGCACGACCTCGACGAAGTCGGCCATCATGAACATCAGGTGCTTGGCGCCCGAGTACTCGGTGAAGTAGCCGCTCACCAGCTCGGACTCGCTCTCCGGCAGGTCGAACGGGATGCGCTTCGACTCGGCGATGCCGGCGACCAGGAAGATCGAGGAAGCCGAGCGGCTGGTAGAGGATGCCCCACGCCGGCAGCCAGCCGCCGATGAGCGCGCCCTGCGCGCGCGACCATCGCCTGCAGGTCGAGCGTGCCGTAGGTGAGGACGACGCCGACCAGCGCGAGGCCCATCGCGATCTCGTACGAGATCATCTGCGCCGAGCCGCGGATGCCGCCGAGCAGCGACCAGCGGTTGTTCGACGCCCAGCCGCCGAGCACGACGCCGTAGACGCCGAGCGACGCCATCGCGAGGACGTAGAGGACGCCGACGTCGAGCTCCGCGGCCTGCAGCTCGATCACGCGGCCGCCGATGCTCGAGCACGTCGCCGAACGGGATGACGGCGAACGTCGACCAGCGACGGGGACGACGGCCAGGCACGGCGCGAGGAAGTGCAGCACGCCGGTCGGCGCCCGCCGGGCACGACGTCCTCCTTCAGGAGGAACTTGACCGGGTCGGCGACCAGCGTGTTGATGAGCCCGAGCCCGGCGAAGCCGAAGATCGACGCGCGGTTCGCGCCGATGCGGTCCTGGATCAGCGGCGCTGACCTTGCGCTCGAAGAAGACGCCCAGGCCCACCACCTGCAGCACGAGCAGCAGGACGAACGACCGCCTTCGCGGCGGCGATCGCGAGCTCGACACCCGTCGGCCTACTCGCCGCGCCAGCCGCTCGAGCAGCGCGAGCGTGCTGCTCGACGTCGAGGTTCTCGTGGTACGTCGGCGTTGTTCAGCTGCAGCACCGGCGCCGTGCCGCACGAGGCGAGGCACTCGACCTCCTCGAGCGAGAAGCGGCCGTCGGCCGTCGTCTCGCCGTCGCGGATGCCGAGCCGGCTCTCGACGCGCGTGCTGGATCTCGCGCGCGCCGCGGAGCGCGCACGGCAGGTTCCGGCACAGCTGGAGGTGCCAGCGGCCCGATCGGCTCCTTCCAGTACATCGTGTAGAACGACGCCGACCGACGTCACCCACGCGAGCGGCAGCTCCATCAGCTCGGCGACGTACGCCATGCACCGGCAGCGACAGCCAGCCGAACTCGCGCTGCGCGAGCCAGAGCGTGGGCATGAGCGCCGCGCGGCGCTCGGGATAGCGGCCGAGGATGTCGCGGTACTCGCGCGAGCGCCGCGTCCGAGAAGCGCGGGCGCCGCGGCGTCAGCGGTCACACTCGCCGCCGATCATGTTGATCTGGCCGAAGGTCGTGATGATGTCGGCGATCATGTGCGCCCGTGAGCATCTGGCCGAGCGCGCCCATGCCGTAGAAGCACGGCGGCCGCACGCGCACGCGGTAGGGCCGGCCGCTGCCGTCGCTCACCAGGTAGAAGCCGAGCTCGCCGTTGCCGCCCTCGGTGGCGACGTAGACCTCGCCGGCGCGGCACCTTCTGGCCCTCGATGACCAGCTTGAAGTGGTTCATCAGGCCTTCGATCGAGCCGTAGACCTCCTGCTTCGGCGGCAGGACGAAGCGCGGATCGGTGATCGCGATCGGGCCCGTCGGGCATCTGCGCCAGCGCCTGCTCGACGATGCGCATGCTCTGCTCGATCTCGGCCATGCGCACCATGAAGCGGTCGTAGTTGTCGCCGCGTCGTGCCGGTCGGCACCGTCGAAGTCGAAGCGGTCGTAGACGAGGTAGGGCTCGGCCTTGCGGACGTCGTAGGCGACGCCGGTCGCGCGCAGCAGCGGGCCGGTGAGCCCGCACGAGATCGCGTCCTCGCGGCGATGACGCCGACGCCCGGCCATGCGGTCGACGAAGATGCGGTTCCGCGAGAGCAGCGCGTCGCAGTCGGCGAGCACGCGCGCGCACGCTGCGTCGAAGCGCGTCGCGCGATGCGCTCGCGGATGTCGGCCGGCAGGTCGTTCGATGACGCCGCCGAGCCGGCAGTAGGTGACGGTGAGCCGCGCGCCGGTGATCGCCTCGACCAGGTCGTAGAGGAACTCGCGCGCCTCGAGCATGTAGAAGCCGGCCGAGATGGCGCCGATCTCGCTGGCGGCCATGCCGAGGCACGTGAGGTGGTCGGTGATGCGCGAGATCTCGCCGACGATGACGCGGATGTACTGGCAGCGCTCCGGCGCCGTCGACGCCGGCGAGCTTCTCGACCGCGAGCGCGAAGCCGACGTTGTTGAGGAGCGGCGAGGCGTAGTTCAGGCGGTCGGCGTACGGGAAGACGTGGTTCCACGTCCCCTGCTCGCACATCTTCTCGAAGCCGCGGTGCAGGTAGCCGATCTCGACGTCGATGTCGACGATGGTCTCGCCGTCGAGCTTCAGGTTGAACTTGATGGTGCCGTGCGACGCCGGATGGGACGGCCCCATCTGGATTTCCATGATCTCGTCGTCGCCGGGTCGTTCTCGAGAACTGCTCGGGCGCGGTCGAGCCGGGCGCGCGGTGCATGTCAGCGGCCCTCCGTCCGCGGGACCACGGGCTGCGCGATCGGATCGCGCTCGGGCACGAGCGGCTGGCGCTGGTCAGCGGGATAGTCCTTGCGCAGCGGGTGCCCCGGAACTCCGGGTACATGAGGATGCGGCGGAGGTCGGGATGGCCGGCGAA
Source organism: uncultured Chloroflexia bacterium (assembly GCA_963812745.1). GTDB lineage: Bacteria > Chloroflexota > Limnocylindria > Limnocylindrales > CSP1-4 > SPCO01. The sequence continues at coordinate 260,618 of CAWEWE010000005.1, forward strand.
GCGGATGCCGAACATGTCGAACGCCTCGCGCTCGCGCCCAGTTGCGCGCTCTTCCACAGCGCCGCCGGCGCTGGCGCACGACGGGTCGCTCCTCGGCGACCGGGACCTTCACGCGCAGCCGATGGTGCAAGGCGAGCGAGTAGAGCTGGTAGACGACCTCGAAGCGCGGCGCCCGGCCGAGGTAGTCGACCGCGGTCAGGTCGGTCGAGCAGGTCGAAGCGCAGCTCGGGATCGTCGCGCAGCGTCCGGAGCGCCGTCGAGCAGCGTGGTCGCGCGGCGAGCGACCACGACCGCCTCGCCGCCGCGCATCTCCGTCGAGCGGCAGCGGCGCGACCGGCAGCGGCGAGGATCGCGCGCGACGCGGCGTCATGCGACCGCCTCGGCCGTCAATCCCACTCGAGCGCGCCCTTGCGCCACACGTACACGAGGCCGAGCGCGAGGACGGCGACGAAGATCGCCATCTCGACGAAGCCGAACAAGCCGAGCGTGCGGAAGAGCGACCGCCCACGGATAGAGGAACACGACCTCGACGTCGAACACGATGAAGAGGATCGCGGTCAGATAGAACTTGACCGAGAAGCGGCCCCACGCCGGTCCGCTCGGCGGGTTGCCGCACTCGAACGCCTCGCCCTTCACCGACCGACGGCTTCCGCGGACCGAGCAGCGCGCTCGCGGTCCGAGGAACACGCCGGCCACGACCACGGCGAGCCACGAGGACACGAGGATCGCGACGTAGGGCACGATACTCGACCGTTCGCGGCGCGCATGACGTAAGGACATGCGCTAGCGACGTGTCAAGGCGACGCGCCCGTGTGTCAACGTCGCGCGCACGCTTTTGACTCGTCCGACAATGCCTGCTACCCGCGCCGCAGCGATGCCCGCGCCACGATCCCGCACGACGCGCTTCGCGCGTGCGGTGCGCGCGGCGTTCGGGGCCGACGCGCGCGTCGTCAGCGACGAGCCGCTGCCGGCGACGCCTCCAGCCGCCGCTACGTGCGCCTGACGCTCGCCGGCGGCCGCGCCGGCGACCGCGGTCGTGATGGTGCTCGGCGACGGACGCTTCACCGGCGGGTCGGACGAGATCGGCGGCGGCGGCGCGCCGAGCGAGCTGCCGTTCGTGAACGTCGGCGCGCTAGCTCGGCGCCCAGCGGCTTCCCCGTCCCCGCGGTCCACCACGACGCGTCCGCGCGCGGACGGGCTGCTCGCTGCTCGAGGACGTCGGCGACACGACGCTCTGGGCCGCCGTCGCCGGCGACGCCGGCGCGACGCGCGACGCTCTTCGAGCGCGCCGTCGACCTGCTGGTCGCGCTGCAGACGGCGGGCGCGACGCGCGCCCGATCCGCGCTGCGTCGCCTTCGGCCGTCGCTTCGACGAGCGCGCTGGCACGCGCGGAGCTCGAGCACTTCGTCGAGCACGGCATCGAGACGCGCCACGGGCGCGACGCTGCCGGCCGACGAGCGCGCGCGGCTCCTCGCCGCTGCTCGAGCCGCTGTCGCGCGCCGTTCGCGACGCGCCGAGCACGTGCTCTCGCATCGCGACTACATGGCGTGGAACATCCACGTGCACGACGGCACGGCTCGTGCTGATCGACTTCCAGGACGCGCTCGCTCGCGCCCGACGCGTTCGACCTGGCGCAGCTCCTGACCGACCGGACGACCGCCGACGCGTCGTCGACGCCGGCGCTCGAGGCCGCGCTGGTGGCGCGCTTCGCTCGCGGGCCGCGCCGGCGGCCGGGCTGCCGGTCGCACGGCGGCTTCGCCGATCGCTACCGGCTCTGCGCGCTCCAGCACGCGCTCAAGGTGATCGGGCGCTTCCACTTCCTCGAGAGCGTGAAGGGGAAGCCGGGCTACCTCGCCTATCTGCCCGACCGTGTACGACGGTCGGCGCGCCGCATGCTCGCGCGCGCTGCCCGACGCTCGCCGCCGTGCGCGCGCCCGTGCCGGCACGCTGGCGCCGGAGCTCGCGCCGTGATCCGCCGCGCGATGGTGCTCGCGGCGGGCTGCGGCACGCGGCCTCGCGCCGATCACCGACACCGACGCCGAAGCCGCTCGTCGCCGGTCGCCGGCCGGCCGCTGCTCGAGCACATCCTCGACGTTCCTGCGCGCCGGCGGCATCGAGCGAGGTGGTGATCAACCTGCATCACCTCGGGCAGCCGCATCGAGCGAGCACGTCGGCGACGGCGCGCGCTTCGGCGCTGCGCGTCCGCTACTCGCGCGAGGACCCGATCCTCGACACGGGCGGCGGCATCAAGCGCGCCGAGCCGCTGCTCGCGCGGCGAGCCGTTCGTGGTCGCTGAACGGCGACAGCCTGCTCGAGCTGCCGCTTCGCGACGTGATCGACTGCCATCGCGCGCGCGGCGGCATCGCGACCATGGCGCTGCGCGCCGACCCGGACGCCGCCCGCTACGGGCTGGTCGAGATCGACGGCGACGCGACCGGGTCCGCCGCATCGTCGGGCGGCCGCCGCCGCGCGCGACGAGCCGGCTGCGCGGGCTCATGTTCCCGGGCCTGCACGTGCTCGAGCCGGCGATCTTCGCGCTGGATGGAGCCGGCGGCCGCGTTCAGCATCACCCGCGTCACGTACCCCGACGCTGCTCGCCGCAGGGGCTGCCGGTCTATCGGCTACGTCACCGCCGCCCGGTGGATCACCATCGACACGCCGGCCGCGCTGGCCGCCGCGGATCGCGGCTCACGCCGTCCGTTCCGATGCGCACGACCGCTCCGGTGCACGATCAGCTGTCGAACGTGCGTGGCGTTCGCCGGACTCGTTTCTTGAACCTGCCCCGTCGGCAGTTTTCGGACTTGCTCGTATGCGCGCGACCTGCTGTCAATAGCGCGATGCAATGACGCAGCGCTCCGGCCGATGGCACTCTTCGGGTGCGCACGCTGGTCGGGGCGTACGGAGGCGACCATGGGGCTCACGATCGTCCAGAAGAGCGATCTCACCGCGCGCAAGCGGAACCCGCGCGTCGCGCTCGTCCTCGCCGGCGGCGCCGTCACCGGCGGCGCCTACAAGCTCGGCGGCCTGAAGGCGCTCGACGACTTCCTGGTCAACCGCAAGACGACCGACTTCGACATCTACGTCGGGCTGTCGGCCGGCGTCGTTCCTCGCGGCGCCGCTCGCGGGCGGCGTCACGCCGCCCGAGATGCTGCAGCTCGCTCGACGGCAGCTCCGAGGAGTTCAGCTAGCTCTCGCCGCTCGACTTCTACAACCTGAACCTCGCGGAGTTCGTCGGCAAGCCGCTCGAGTTCATGGTCGACCTGATCACGTACGTTCCCGGACGTCTTCTACGACTTCCTCGTCCAGACGCCCGAGCCTGATCCGGCAGCCTCGAGGACGCCGCTCGCGCCGCGCGCGGCGCGAGCCGACGCCTCGACGACGCTCGTCGAGTGCGTGAAGCCGATCGTCGACGCGATCGGCTCCGCGCGCGAGTTCCCCTTCCCGCTCGCCTACCTGCCGTCGGGCATCTTCGACAACGTCGAGCCTCGAGCGCTACCTGCGCCACAACATCGAGCGGCGCGGCATGACGAACGACTTCCGCGTGCTCTACCGGCTGCGCGGCGTCGAGCTCTACATCGTCGCGATGAACCTCGACACCGCCGAGCGCGTCGTCTTCGGCCACGACGAGGACACGCTCGCTCACGATCTCCGAGGCGGTGCAGGCGTCGACCGCGCTCCCCGGCTTCTACAAGCCCGCGCGCCTCAAGCGGCGTCGACTACGTCGACGGCGGCGTGCGCCGCACCGCGAACATCGACGTCGCGATCGAGCACGGCGCCGATCTCATCATCTGCTACAACCCGTTCCGGCCGTTCTCGAACCGCGTCGTGCGGCGCTTACATCCCGGAGCGGAACCGAGTACACGCTCGAGGGCCGGCCGCTCGCCGACCAGGGCATGCTGACGGTGCTGAACCAGGTGTTCCGCACGCTGCTCCACTCGCGCCTCCAGCTCGGCATCCGGCAGTATCAGGACGATCCGCACTTCGCGGGCGACATCATCCTGCTCGAGCCGGCCGAGACCGACCTCACCTTCTTCAAGATGGCGCCGCTGAACCTCTGGGCGGGCCGCAGCGCCGGGGCGCACGGCTACCTCTCGGTCACCGCAGTCGATCGAGACGCACTACGAGCTCATCCGGCAGATCCTGCAGAGCTACGGCGTCCTGATGACGCGCAAGGAGGTCCGCGAGGGCCTCGAGCGCCTGCTCACGACCGAGTCGACCGAGGCGCCCGACGAAGTCCTCCTGCGCGACGTCCCGCAGCGGAACCTGCACGTCGCCTGACGCGCGCCCGGCGACGGGGCATCGCGGCGCCGGCTCCGAATCGTCCTCGCCGTGGTCGCCGGGTCCTTACAAACCATCGTGTCCCTGTCGATCCTTCCCGGGATCATCGAGTGGTGGAAGCAGCGCGGCCAGCGGGCGTGATCCAGCCGGACACGGGTGAGCGGTGGTCTCAACGATCGGCTTCGGCTTCGAGATCACACACGATTCGAACGAACCGTTCGATGGGCTCTAGCCGCTCGAGCGCGTCGACCGCCCGATTGAGGTCGAGTTCCAGATACTCGTGAAGCAAATGTTGCGGAAGCCAGGTAGGCGCTCGAGCTCCGCGACGAGATCGGGCGGGAATCGCGGGTCCCGGGATAGATTTCGGATCGCCATGCGATAGCTGTCGACGGCTTGCCCACGTCGGGCGGACAGCTCGGCCGCGATGTCGATGATCTGCTGGCAGATGACGAATAGCCCGAACAGTACCTCGTTGTGCAGGCCGACGTCCGCCTCGAGATCGGAGGCCTGCCGAACGCGCGGCCGGATCCGATGGAGATGATCGAGCTGGCGACGGAGGTGGCCGAGACGATCGGTGATGAACGTCATCGGGCGAGCGCTCGAAGGGCACGCCGCCGGACCCGAGTGACGAAGGGTTCGAGGTCGGCCGCGCGAAGCTGCACGTCGCGCCGGAACGAATGCTCGGCGACGGCGTCCCGGCAGAGCAGCAGCTTGCCCTCCAGAACGACCCGTCGCGCGAACAGGGGAGAGGCATCGTTCAAGACCACCACGTCGACGATCCGATCGCCGAGCGCCGCGGCCAGATCGCCGGACAGTGCGACCCGGACCTCGAATCGCGCTGCCGCGCTCGGGTGCACCCGCGGATCGAGCAACACGCCCACGTCGACGTCGCTCTCGGCGTGCAGGCGCCCGGCCGCGGCGCTGCCGAAGAGCCAGGCAGCCGCAATGCCCCTCAGTGGACTCACAGTCAGGGTAGAAGAGACCGTGCCCTCGTCGAACGTCGGCGGCGTACCGCGCATGGGTCCTTGCTACTACGAGCCGAGCACGCCGGCCACGATGGAGTCGATGCCCTCGACCGCCCGGGATGGCTGGACCGATGGCTCCGCCCGACGCGCCGGGCGGGAGCCGAGTCTCGACGCGCTGGTCGAGTGCGTGACCCTGGTGCTGGACGCGATCGGCTCGGCCCGCGAGTTCCCCTTCCCGCTCGCGTATCTGCCGTCGGGGTCTTCGACAACGCGAGGCCTCGAGCGCTACCTGCGTTCGAACATCGAGCGCAGCGGCATGTCGAACGATTTCCGCGTGCTCTATCGCACGCGCGGCGAGGAGCTCTAAGCTCTACATCGTCGCCATGACGCTCGACACCGCCGAGCGCGCCGTGTTCGGCCACGACGAGGACAGCTGGCTCACCATCTCCGAGGCCGTGCAGGCGTCGGCCGCCCTCCCTGGTTCCTACACGCCCGCCCGCGGTGCGGCGTCGACTAAGTCGACGGCGGCGTGCGGCGCCCGCGAAACATCGACGTCGCGATCGAGCACGGGGCGGACCTCGTCATCTGCCATAACCCGTTCCGGCCGTTGTCGAACCGCGTCGTCCGCCGGTTCCGTCCGGAGCAGAACCCGCTACACGCTCGAAGGTCGCCCGCTCGCCGACCAGGGCATGCTGACGGTGGTGACCCAGGTGTTCCGCGCGCTGCTCCACTCGCGCTTCCAGCTCGGCAGCCGCCACCGGCAAGCCGGATGGCGCTCCGTTCCCCGGCTCGCTTCGGCGGCGCGCTGCGCGCGTGGAGAATGGGTGGCGCGGCGCGCTGACTACACCCGCTCGATGATGGTCGCGATGCCCATGCCGAAGCCGATGCACATCGTCGTGAGGCCGACGCGCTTGTCCCGGCGCTCGAGCTCGTCGAGGAGCGTGCCGATCAGCATCGCGCCGGTGGCGCCGAGCGGATGGCCGAGGGCGATGGCGCCGCCGTTCACGTTCACCTTGTCGTGCGGGATGCCGATCTCCTGCATCGTGATCATCGGCACCGGCGCGAACGCCTCGTTGATCTCGACCAGGTCGATGTCCTTCGATCGTCATCCTGTTGCGCTCGAGGATCTTCTGCGTGCGCCGGGATGGGGCCGGTCAGCATGATGACCGGCTCGGAGCCGACGACCACCGTGTCGACGATCGCGGGCGCGCGGCTTGAGGCCCAGCCGCTCGAGCCCGCGCTTCGTACGCGAGCAGCACGCCGCCGGCGCCGTCGACGATGCCGCTCGAGTTGCCGGCGTGGATCACGCCGTCGGGCTTGAACGAGGGCTTGAGCGCCATCAGGCCGTCGAGCGTCGACTGCGGGCGCGGATGCTCGTCGGTGTCGAACGTCTTCTGCGTGCCGTCGGCTGCGTCACCGTGACCGGCACGAGGCTCTTCTTGAAGCGGCCTCTCCTGGATGGCGCGCCCAGGCGCGCTGCTGGCTCTCGAGCGCGAACTCGTCGAGCTGCTGGCGGGTGAAGCTCCACTTCTCGGCGACCATCTCGGCCGACGAGGCCCTGCGGCACCAGGTCGTACTTCGTCGATGAGGCTCGCGGGCAGCGGCGCCCATGTCGGCGCCCATCGGCACGCGGCGTCATGCTCTCGACGCCGCCGGCGTAGACGAGGTCGTGCGCGCCCGGCCGCGACCGCCATGCGCCGCGAGGTTGACGGCCGTCTGCCCGGAGCCGCAGAAGCGGTTCAGCGTGACGCCGGGCACCTCGACCGGCCAGCCCGCGGCCGAGCACCGCCGAGCGCGCGACGCACGGCGCCCTGCTCGCCGGTCTCGGTGACGCAGCCGATGACGACGTCCTCGACGCTGCCGTCGGGTCGATGCCGGTGCGCGCGACCATCGCGTCCATCGGCGCGATGCAGAGATCGATCGGGTGGACGCCCGCGAGGCTGCCCTTGCGGCGGCCGCGCGGCGTGCGACAGGCATCGACGACGTAAGCATCCATGTCGCGGCGAGCTAACAGTCACGCTCGCGCCGGTCAACGCGACCGTGCACCCCGCATGTGCGCTTTCCCCGGCTCGATCCCTATGTTAGCGTGCAGCGTTCATGTCCGCCGCCGGCCAGACGACCGCCTCGACCTCGACGCGGCCAATCGCGGAGCTGGCGAGCGCCACGCCGGAGGCGATCCTCGCGTGGACCTGGCGGCAGTTCCAGCCCGAAGGTCATCCTCACCTGCTCGTTCCAGCACGACGGCGTCGTGCTCGCGCACATGCTGCGCGAGATCGCGCCCGAGGTGCCGGTCGTCTTCATCAACACCGGCTTCCACTTTCCCGAGACGCTCGCCTATCGCGACGAGATCGAGCGCGCGCTTCGGGATCAAGCTGGTCGAGCTCCAGCCGATCATGCCGCGCGAGGAGTTCGCCGCCGAGCACGGGCTCGACCTCTACGCGCGCAATCCCGGACCTCTGCTGCCACATCAACAAGGTCGAGCCGCTCAAGCCGCTTCCTGCCCGGCGTGCGCGCCTGGATCAACGGCCGGCGCCGCGACCAGGCGTCGACGCGGCAGGAGCATCCGCGTCGGTCGAGGCGTTCCAGGGCGAGCTCTACAAGGTGAACCCGATGGCGTCGTGGACGTCGCGCGACACGTTCTACTACATGGAGCGCCACGGCATCCCGACGCACCCGCTCTTCGACACAGGGCTACGCGAGCATCGGATGCGCGCCGTGCACGCGGCCCGTGCGTCGCCGGGCGAGGACGAGCGCGACGGGCGCTGGGCCGGGACCGGCGAAGAGTCGAGTGCGGGCTGCACACGTTCCTCGAGCCCGAAGTAGCACCGGCTCAGCTCGTCGGCTCCGCGGTCGGCCATCGCCTCGGCGTAGAGCTCGAGGAGCGGCTCGCCGAGTCGCTGCACGAGCCAGCGGTGCACCCGATCGCCGGCGCGCTGCCAGGCCGCGGCCGCGAGCAGCCAGTGCGCCCCGGTCGGGTAAGTCCTCGCGCTCGGCACCGAGCCGGTCGGCGAAGCGCCCGCGCCTCGTCGGGCGGCAGGAGCGGGTCGCAGCGCGCCGTGCAGCACGAGCGTCGGCGGCATGTGCGGCGGCCGTACAATGGGCGAGCGTCGCGCCAGCTCCGACAACAGGCGCGGATCTTCGCTCCGCAGCAATTGCCGGAGCGCGGGAGGCGCGCCGGCCAGAAACGCGTCCGCCGTCCGGCCGCCCGGGGGCGGCACCGGACGCCGGCGCAGCAGCGACCACACGAGCCCGCGGGACCACGTGAGGGCGTGCGTCGCAGAAGCGCCCGGGCGAAGGGGAGCGACCAGCACCAGCGCGCGCACGGCGATGCGGGTCGCCGACGCCAGCGCGACGAGCGCTCCGGCGTCGTGTCCGACCAGCACCGGCGGTATGGGCAGTGCAGCAAGGTGCGCGGCGACGGCGTCCGCGCGGCGCGCGACGCCACCCGATCCGGCATCGAGATCGACGATGCCGCCGTCCCATCCGCGATGCGCGAGATAGCCCGCCGCCTCGTGCCAGACGCGCGGCGCGAGCCACACGCCGGGGAGATAGACGATCGGCGCCGCGTAGCGCGGTCCCTCGGGATGCACCGGCGTCGTCGCGACCATACGCTCGCTCCCTTATGTCGAGCACGCACAACGAAAAAGGCCCTCGGCAGGATGCCTGAGGGCCTTTCTCCGGACCCGAGATGGGCCCGCTCTCGCCTGAGGAAAATTTCAGATCTTCGGTTCGGGAACTGAACTGAACTTACGAGCTTACGTGCCTAGCAAAACGAACGAAGGCAGCCTCACGGCTGCCTTTTGTTACTTCTTCTTCTTCGCGGCCTTCTTCTTCGCAGGAGCCTTCTTCTTCGCCTTACCCTTCTTTGCCGCCATACCCTATCCTCCTCATTGGGAGGCCACTCATGGGGCCTCCAGCCGTTCCCAGGCGAGAACCGCCTCCCCCTCCACTACCTCAACCGGGTCCGAGTATAGAGGCGCATTCCTGCACGAGTCAAGAGACGACCATCGTTTTGGAAATTTTTTTTTAAAAAGTACACCAGCGGTTCCAGCACTATTCGACAATCAGAATGCCGTTCGGTGCCTCGCGGGAGCGTTCTAACAGCATGTTTTAGGCTCGCGCGTTGCCTCCCTGCACGCTTTCCGTTACGACCGAAACGCTCGTGCGGTGGAGTGGCGGACAGGCGGTGACGATCGTGCTCATCCTGGCGATCGCGCTGGTGCTCGGATCGCTGCTCCTGATGCCGGACGGCGTCCCGAGCCTGCTGGCGCTGCGCCGCGAGCGACAACGGCTGGGTGAGGAGGCGGTCGCGCTCCTCCAGCAGAACGACGCGCTACGCGAGCAGATCCACCAGCTGCGGACCGACGATCGCTTCCTGGAGGAGCTTGCCCGCCGCGAGCTGGGCCTCGTGCGGCCCGATGAGGTCGTGTACCGGTTCCGGCGTCCGCCCGCGGCGACGACGCCGTAGGCCGGCGTTTCATTGCTTTCTGCTGCGTCTCGCGCTCGTCGGCTCGGCCGACGGCGACGCCACGGCGCGCAGGGTGCGCGTGAGGCGCGGCTGCTCGTCACCGTCGTCGATCAGACCGGCGCGGTCATTCCCGACGCCGCCGTCACGGCGGTCCGCGTCGACGATCCACGAAGGCAGTGCCGGGCCCGGTCAAGACGAACGACAAGGGGCTCGCGACGCTCGAAGGCTGACGCCCGGCCGCTACACGATCCAGGCGGAGTTTCCCGGCTTCGAGACGCGGCATGCTGAAGGACGTCCGCGCTGCGCGCCGGCGACAACAAGCACGTGGTCGATCCTGCCGCTCCAGAGGCTGGAGGACGCGGTCACGGTCGGGCGCGACACGCAGGCGGCGGCGGCCGATCGCGCGTCGCACGTTCGGCACCGCGCTGACGCGCGAGCAGATCGAGGCGCTGTCGGACGATCCCGACGAGATGCGGCGGCAGCTCAGGAGATGGCCGGCCCGGACGCCGTGCATCACGCGTCGACAGCTTCGAGGGCGGCGCAGCTGCCGCCGAAGGCGCAGATCAAGTCGATCCACATCACGCGCGATCAGTTCGCCGCCGAGAACCACTACGCCGGCGGCATCTTCATCGACATCATCACGCAGCCCGGCATCGGGCCGCTGCGCGGCAGCACCAACTTCGGCTTCCGCGACGGCTCGCTGAACGCGCGCAACCCGTTCACGCCGAGCAAAGGGCCCGGAGCAGATCGCAGAACTACGGCGTCAACTTCGGCGGCACGCTGATCAAGAAGAAGAGCTCGTTCTCGCTCGTCGTCAACGGCAGCGACATCGTATCGACACGCCGAACCTGCAACGCGGCGACTGCCCGGCGGGCACGCGCTCGGAGACGCTCGACCTCCGGCAGCCGCGCGACAACTGTACGTCGTACGGCCAGCTCGACTACGCGCTCACGAAGGATCAGACGCTGCGCGTGTCAGCTTCAACGTCGACCGGTTCACGACACGAGAACCTCGGCGTCGGCGGCTACGACGAGTCGGAGCGCGCCTACTCGACCGAGAACGACGCTACGACGCTCCGCGATCCAGGAGGCCGGGCCGCTCGGCCGCCGCTTCTTCATCAACACCGGCTTCAGCTCAACTGGACCGACATCGAGACGCGACTCCGTCGTCGAGGCGCCGACGATCCGCGTCAACGACGCGTTCACGACGCGGCGGCGCGCAGCAGGCCGGCGGCGGACGCGCGCGCATCGACTCAACCTCGCATCGGATCTCGACTACGTCCGCGGCATCCACTCGTTGCGCGCCGGCATCGACGTCGACGGCGACTGGTACCGATCCGACGAGACGTCGAACTACCTCGGCACCTACACGTTCGAGAGCCTCGACGGCGTTCGACGCCGGCCGGCCCGCGCAGCTACACGCGCCGCATCGGCGATCCGAACATCAGCTACTGCAACGTGCAGGCGCGGCGTCTACGTCCAGGACGACATCCGCGTGCAGCAAGAACCTGACGCTCAGCCCCGGCGTGCGCTACGAGGTGCAGACGCACCTCGACGACTACAACAACTTCGCGCCGCGCTTCGGCGTCACCTGGTCGCCGTTCAAGAGCGGCAGGACGACGCTCCGGGCGAGCGCGGGCATCTTCTACGACTGGCTGAGCACCGGCACCTACGAGCAGACGCTGCGCGTCGACGGCTTCCGCCAGCAGGAACTCAACATCCTCGATCCGTTCTACCCGGATCCGGGCGACGACGGCATCGTCGCCGCCGACCAACCGGTACTCTGATGGGCGACGATCTCCGATGGTGCGCAACGACGCGCCTCAGCGCCGGCATCGAGCAGACGCTCACGCCGCGGATCCGCGTTCGGCGCCACCTACGCCGACACGCGCGGCTCCGGAACTGCTGCGCGGCGACAATCTCAACGCGCCGGTCAACGGCGTTCGGCCCGATCCCGCGCTTCGCGCAACGTGGTCGAGGTCGATCGACGACGCGCGAGTCACAGGCGCACAGGCTGTCGTCGAACTTCAGCGTCAGCTTCGTGACGCCGTCTCCGGCGGCGCAGCAGGCGCGCTTCAACTGGCGGCGCGGCAGCATTCAACGTCGAACTACAACCTCGGCTACCAGCGAAACAACACCGACGGCGCGTTCAGCATTCCGTTCAGCGGGCAGACCTGCGGGTGAGTGGGGCCCGGCGAACAACGACATCCGCCACCGGGTCAACGTCGGCATCAACAGCCAGGCGCTGCAAGAATCTGAATCTCTTCATCACGCGAACATGAGCTCGGCGCCGCCCTACACGATCCGGACCGGCAGCGACGACAACGGCGACCTGGTGTTCAACGACCGTCCGCTCGGCGTCGGCCGCAACACCGAGCGCGGCTCACGGCAAATCAACGGCAACGCCAACGCGTCCTATACGATTTCGTTTGGGAAGCGGAAGGTGCAGGCGCCTCCGGGGATCTCGGTGATCGGAGGGCCGGCCGGTGTCGTGTCGGTGAATGCGGTCGGCGGCGGAGAGCAGCCGCGCTACCGGATCTCCTTCAACGTCGGCGTCCAGAACTTCGCCAACCGCGTCAACCGTAACCGGCTACAACGGCACGATGACCTCACCCTTCTTCCGCCGGCCAACCAGCGTCGGTCAGCCGAGGAAGATCGACATGGGCGTATCGTTTCTCGTTCTGACGCTTGTCGCTATCAACTCCCAACTCCAAAAAGCCCGCATCAATAAGCGCGGCTTTATCACCGACCCACCTTCTTCCCCCGGTTCTGCTCGTCGAGCCACGTCTTGAGCGGCGCGAAGTAGTCGGCCATCGCGGTCGCGTCCATCTCGCGCTGGCCGGTCAGCGCCTCGAGCGCGTCGGGCCACGGGCTGCGACGCGCCCATCTCCAGCATCGCCTTCAGCCGCGTGCCGGCTTCCTTGCTGCCGTAGATCGAGCAGCGGTGCAGCGGCGTCGTGCAGCCGGCGGTCTTCGCGAGCGCGCGGTGGAACTGGAACTGCAGCACGTGCGCGAGGAAGTAGCGCGCGTACGGCGTGTTCGCCGGCACGTGGTACTTGGCGCCCGGATCGAAGAACTCCTCGCCGCGCGGCGACGGCGGCGCGACGCCCTGATACTGCAGCTTCAGCTCCCACCACGCCTTGTTGTAGTCGGCCGGCGTGATCTCGCCGCAGAACACCTGCCAGCGCCACTGATCGACGAGCAGGCCGAACGGCAGGAACGCCAGCCGCTCGAGCGCGCGCGCGCAGCAGCAGCGCCGATGTCGCGCCGACGCGTCCGGCGCCTTGTCGAGCAGGCCGATCTTCACCAGGTACTCCGGCGTCACCGACAGCGCGAGCGTGTCGCCGATCGCCTCGTGGAAGCCGTCGTTGGCGCTGTCGCGGAAGATCACCGGCAGCTTGTTGTACGCGCGCTGGTAGAAGTTGTGCCCGAGCTCGTGGTGGATCGTCGTGAAGTCCTCGGCGGTCACGTCGATGCACATCTTGATGCGCAGGTCGTCGACGTTGTCGATGTCCCACGCGCTGGCGTGGCAGACGACCTCGCGGTCGCGCGGCTTGACGAACAGCGACCGCTCCCAGAACGTCTTCGGCAGCGGCTCGAAGCCGAGCGAGGTGAAGAAGCGCTCGCCGATGCGCACCATCTCCGAGCGGGTCGATCTTCTCGCCTTCAGGCTGCTCGGTCAGCGAGAACGCCTGCGCGTCGCCCGGCCGGCGCGACGAGCGGCGTAGATGTTCGACCAGTCCTGCTGCCAGATGTTGCCGAGCAGGTGCGCCGGGATCGGACCCTTCTCGGGCACGACGGCGCCGTATTTCTCGCGCAGCTTGCGCGCGGACGTAGGCGTGCAGCGAGACGTAGAGCGGCTGCAGCTGCTCCCACAGCGCGGTCGAGCTCCTTCGCGAACGCGTCGGGCGGCATGTCGTACTTGCCGCGCCACATCGCGCCGGTGTCGGCGAAGCCGAGCGCCTGCGCGCCCTTGTTCGACAGCTCGACGAAGCGCGCGTAGTCCTTCTTCATCGGCGACGGCGATCGTGTGCCAGCCTTCCCACACCTCGCTGCAGCCGCTTCGGGTCGCGGTTCTCGGCGAGGATCTCGGTGATCTTCTCGATGTCGAGGCAGTCCGTCGTCCGGTCGTCGCCGCCGCGGGCAGTACTTGCCGCGGCCGTAGGCGCCTTCCATCGACGCGACCAGCCGCGTGAGCTCCTCCGCCTCCTTCGGATCCGGCGGCGCCGACATCGTCAGCGAGTTCTTCAGCACGTCGAGCTGGCGGCGCTCGCGCGGCGGCAGCTTCACGCTGTCGAAGCGGCGCGCCTCCTTCGCATAGCGGGTCGAGCGCGTTCACGAGCGCTTCGTTGGCTCGCGCCGCCATCTGCTCGGTGTCGGGCGTGATGTAGGTGGCCTGCGTCCAGCCGGCGCGGTTCGACGCGTTGCCGAGCCGAAGCAGCTCGCGGTTGGCTTCGTCGAGAAACGCCCGCGCCCCTGCGGCAGTCGCCGGATGGCCGAGGCGGGGCCTTCTTCGAAGCTGAGGAGGACTGCGATAGAGAAGCGACGGCGGACGCGAGGAGAACGGCGAAGAGGGCGCAAGCAATGAAGCGCTTCATGGATTCAATTAGCGCCGCACGGTAGGTCGACAGGAGAGCCAGGAAAGGACAGAAGATAGAAAGGGCGAGCCGTGGACCCTCCCGTCCTCACTCCCCTGCGGCGCCTCGATCAGGCGAGTTCCTCCGGAACACCTCCAGGTGCTCCAGGATTTCCTGCGGGTCGCGATGTAGTCCCCATGCTCCAGCTTCAGTTCGCTCGCCACGCGCCGCACTTCGTTGTCCTCCACGGTCAGGATCGAGTCGTCGGCGGCGCTGATCGCGAAAAGCGCGTCGAGCAGCTGCAGCTTCTCGTCGCTGCTGGCGAGCCGTTCGAATTCGCGGGTGATCAGATAGTCCTCGGTGCCGCCCGAGTGCCGGGCAGCCTCACGCGCGACGCGCACGATCGTCGCCGCCTGGTCCTCGGTGACACCGGCGCGCTCCGCGACGATGTGCTCCATCAGGATCGCTTCGGCGTCGGTGACGTCGTGATCGGCCCGAGCGGGTCGTGTGAGGATGTAGGCGAAGCACGCGAGGTAGCGCGCCCGCTCGGAGCCGAACGAGGCGAGCGCCTTCTCGATTTCCTGGAGGCGGTTCTCACCGTCGTCGGTCTTCGGGTTCGCGAGCCCGAGCCATTGCCAGAGCGACATCCACCCCATGCAGTACGCTCTTGCTCCTCCCATGATCTCGTTCAACCGATCAACAAGCAGTACGGCCGGCAGATCCTGTTCGTCGACGCGTCCTTTCAGCTCAATCCGGGCGAGAAGGTCGGCCTCGTCGGCCCGAACGGCGCCGGCAAGACGACGCTGTTCCGGATGATCGTCGGCGAGGAGGCGCCCGACGACGGCGACGTGTCGGTCCCGAAGAAGCTGACGATCGGCTACTTCCGGCAGGACGTCGAGGAGATGTCGGGCCGATCGGTGCTGGACGAGGCGATCGCCGGCAGCGGGCGCGTCGGCGACCTGCACCACGAGCTCGAAGCGCTGCAGCACGCGATGGCGGATCCGGCGCGCGGCCGGCGAGATGGACGCGATCCTCGCGCGCTTCGGCGAGGTGCAGGAGGAGTACGAGCACCTCGGCGGCTACGCGCTCGAGAGCCAGGCGCGCGAGGTGCTGCACGGCCTCGGCTTCGACGACGAGCGGATCGACGGCGACGTCGGCGCGCTCTCCGGCGGGTGGAAGATGCGCGTGGCGATGGCGCGCGTGCTGCTCGGGCGCCCGGACGTCCTGCTGATGGACGAGCCGACCAACCACCTCGACATCGAGTCGATCGTCTGGCTCGAGGCGTTCCTCAAGTCGCTGCCCGGCGCGCTGCTGATGACGTCGCACGACCGCGACTTCATGAACCGCATCGTCACGCAGGATCGCCGAGATCGACGGCGGCGAGATCACCGTCTACTCGGGCAACTACGATTTCTACGAGCGCGAGCGCGCGATCCGCGAGGCCAATCGCGAAGCGGCGTACGCGCGCCAGCAGGCGATGCTGGCCAAGGAGCAGCGCTTCATCGACCGCTTCACGGCGCACGCCGCCAAGGCGGCGCAGGTGCAGAGCCGCGTCAAGGCGCTCGAGAAGATCGAGAAGATCGAGCTGCCGAAGAAGCGCCGCGTCGTGAGCTTCGACTTCCGGCAGCCGCCGCGATCGGGCGAGCAGGTCGCGGTGCTCGAGGACGTCGACAAGGCCTACGGCCGCGCGCGTCGTCTACGACGGCTTCAATCTGACGATCCGGCGCGGCGAGCGCTGGTGCGTGATGGGCCGGAACGGCGCCGGCAAGACGACGCTGCTCAAGATGGTCGCCGGGCGCGCTCGCGCCCGACGCGCGGCGAGCGTGCGGCTCGGCGCGAGCGTGAAGATGGGCTACTTCGCCCAGCAGGCGCTCGATCTGCTCGATCCGGACCTGACGGTGCTGGGAGCAGATCGCAGAACGACTTCCCGCACGAATCGCATCGGCGTGCTGCGAAACCTGCTCGGCGCGTTCCAGTTCTCAGGCGACGACGTGGACAAGAAGATCCGCGCGCTGTCGGGCGGCGAGAAGACGCGGCTGGTGCATGGCGCGGATGCTGCTCGACCCGCCGAACTTCCTCGTGCTCGACGAGCCGACGAACCACCTCGACCTCGCGACCAAGGAGATGCTGGTGAGCGCCTTGAAGGGCTTCGAGGGCACGATGCTCTTCGGTGGCGATCAAGACCACGCGAAACAGATTTGCCTGCTTCAGCCTATCGAGCGCCGTGGCGAGAAGCTGCCGCTGCGCCGTCCCGATCTTTCCGGCGGCGATGAACGGCATGGTCGGGATGGCCGAGGATAGCGCGATTAAGGCCACGTCGCCGAACCGGCGCACGAATGGAAACAGCGCCGGCGGGGTCGGAAACAGTCTCTCTCCGGCCGCGTTCGCCTGCATGTAAGGCTTCCAGCGCCCGGTGCCTGCTTCCGGATGCAGCCGCACATAGGCGTCGTGATTGCCGGGGATGGCGGTTACCTTGTCGGGTGGGCCAAGATGATGCAGCCATTCCGCGGCGCGCAGGAACTCCTCGGGCAAGCCGAGATTGACGAGGTCGCCGGTCACGGCGATGTGGTCCGGCTCCTGCTCGACGATGTCGCGGGTGATGAGATCGAGGATCTCGCGGCGATGCACGTATTTCCGCCCGCGATGCCAATTCACGTAGCCGAGCACGCGCTTGCTCATCAACTCGCGCCGCTTGGCGCGCGGCATCGGGCTCAGATGGATGTCGGAGAGATGGGCGAGCTTGAACAAGGAGAGGGGTGCACCTGTGTGATCCTTTTGTGGGACACTAAAGGGCCGCGTCTCCCTTGCAAATGCGCATATTCAGGCTTGCGTATGCCGAGCAAATGGCCGCCTCGCATGCCGATCGGGTTCACTGCCAGAGGTCTTTCTTACGCTCGGCTTCCTCTCTGCTTTGCTCGCGTAGCTGGCCCATCGCGCCGCCGATCTGCGCCTCAACCCACGAGTTGAAAATTGCTTGCTGAGACAGGCCGCGAAGCTGCCCCGCGACCTCCGTGGTCAGATATGAAACCAGGGCGGGGGAGACCTTGAGGTGCTGCACGACCTGAAACATTCGGTTGAAGCCCTTGTAGGTCGGGTTGCTGGCGTCATTGCGTAGGAAGGCCTGGGCGACCGTCTGGCGTTCCTGTTCGCTCAAGCGGCCAATGATCTTCCTGGCGAGGACGATCACCACCTGCACGGAGCAGATGCGAGCATCGGTCCCTCCGACCTGGGCCTGCCGCACCAGGCCCGAAACGTCGGCTTGGTTCCTTACCGAGGGCAGCAAGCTTTCAGGAAAGCCGCAGAACAGAATTTCGAGGCAATCGTCGACCGCTCTTTTGTATGCACGGCCCGCGGTTCGCTTGTTGAGCAAGGCCTGGAAGATGCGCCCTATCCCCGATGGCGAGGACCCCCGCGATCCTCCTTTATATGGCCAAAGACCAACGAACGAAGTGGACGCGCGATGGATCTGCTCAAGTTTGATCATTGCTCCAATCCCCCCGGTTGTTGGCGGCAGCATCGGCGCCGCCAATTGGAGCTTCCCTGGACCTCAAACCGGCATCCGGCGATCTAGGTTCCGCTCAAGCAGGATCAAGCTGCAAATAGATCTGTGGGAAACCGCTCTGCTCGTGACCCGAAGCGGACGCCGTCGGCGCATCCCATCCAGCTAACCCCTTGCGATCATTGCGCGCGGAAGCAGGGTGTTCGCGCGGCGAGGGCAACGCTCGAGCGGTAGCAAAGGGTGCTCCATGCGTATCCGACAGGCGCCGCCGCGGAAGCCCCTGCCGGTCCTGCTTACTTGCAGAATTGCGGAGTCGTGATCGCGGGCGCCCGCTCTCCCATTCCGGCGGAAAGCGATGATTTCGCGCTCAACCTCACCGCTTCGTCCCAACAGCCGTAGCGATTGCAACGATTATAGGTGAAGCAGATCCGACAGCTTGTGTCGTTCTTTAGCGTGAAGTCATATTTTTCTTTTACGCGCTGCGATGCGGCGCGTTTCAATCTTGCCAGCTCTGTGCAACCGGCGCTGGCCTTTTCAGCTTTGCGGCCGGGCGTCGATTTGCGGCTGCATGCGTATTGCTGAAGGGAAGGCGCAAGCGCTTCTGACTGAGGCAACGGAATCAATTCTGAAATCACATCGATCTTGGCCGCCCCGCCTTGAACGCAGGGCGCCGGTTCCACGGCAGGCGGCTTATGGGCTTTGCCCATGACCAGGTCTCTGAATTCCGCCTGCAGGCCGACGATGATCGTATAGTTTCGGTCATCGCTGTAGGGCCTACCGTTCTTCGCACGCGGTCCGTAAGCCACCGATATTCCCCTCAGGATAAGGCGACCTTCGTCATCTGCAACCGGGCGACCATCCATTAACGCGAAGACCGCGCCCCCCGAACCTCCCACGTCGAAGTCGATGTCGGAGTAGTAGAACGGCCCGCCCCCGAGGAACTCCGTCGAGGACCCTTCTTATCTTTCCCTTCGCGATCAACGGTTCCCGGTTCGAAATTTTATTCAGGGTCTGACGCTGTTGGCCGGTAACCGAGAGCACCTCTTCCCCCTCGCGCAGCGATGCATCAGAATCGTTGATCGCAAACGAGCTGCAGCCTTCCAATTCGCGCTTGAGGCGCAGGACGATAAAATCCTCATTGTTGAAAACGTATCCCTTTCTTTGGTCCTTCTCGACAACAACTGGAATGGCGATCTTTCTGCGCGAATAGCTGCGGAAGCTACAGTTTCCGAAGGGCACCACCGCTTGTTTGCGTTTGAAGAAGACGTGCTTCGCCGTCACCAGCAAGTCCGGCCTGAGCACGCTCACTGCGGTCGCCGAAAACTCGACTCCAATTCTGTCCTCGTCCTCGTTGTGGACGTCAGGCGTCGCACACACGATCTCCCCCGTGCACGCCATCAGTTGTTTGGTCTCGTCGGCTGACAGCGTGATACCGAGCTTGGACTCGCTCTGGCCGAGATTCCAGCGCCCGTCGACGAGCTTTGGATTTCCTTCCTTGGCGTAGATAAGCGCCTGATGAAACAGCGAGATTCGAGAAGAAACCGATGCGGACGGGGAGGGGCTATTCATCAGCGGCGAAGCTCCCACCGCGAATGAAGCCATCGCCGCCATTATCGCCGCCAACGCGCCGGCACCGAAGCCCTGTCTCAAGATTCTGCCCGTCAGGTGCTGGACCCAGAATTACGCGTTCGCTTGCTTCTTCGCATCGACGAAAAAGTCCCTCGGCTGCCTTTGGGGGGTGAGCGCGAATAAACACCAAAGCCGAGTCATTGTCGAGGCAAGCGCAAGCGCCGGGCCGTTTCCCAAATAATCCCCGGCCTCCAAACCTATCCGCGCTTTGCCTACCCCCGCAAAACAAGGGAATGATAGAGTTGCGCTCAGCGCGATTTGATCAACAGGCTGTGCCCGGCAATGCTCTGCAAATCCCTGATCGCGGCCTTGACCATGCTGTCGGCTCTCGGCGCGGAGGCTAACGCGCAAACCCCAGCGCCCGCACGCCGCAAGTGGCGATGCCCGACGCGGAGAAGATCGTGCTGCTGCTGCGCACCACGCTCATCACGCTCAACGACGCGCTGCAGACCGGCAATTTCACCGTGTTGCGCGACATGGGTGCGCCCGGCTTCCGCGACGCCAACACCGCCGCGCGGCTGGCGCAGTCCTTCTCCGATCTCGCCTCGCAAGGGCGTCGATCTCTCGCCGATGAGCGTCATCGCGCCGCAATTGAGCGAGCCGTCCGGCGCTCGATCAGCAGAAGGGCATGCTGCACCTCAAGGGCTACTTCCCGGGCCAGCCGGTGCAGATCGATTTCGAGATGCTGTATCAGGCGGTCGACGGCCGCTGGCGCCTGTTCGGCTTGTCGGTGCAGCCGGGGGCGCCGACGCCGCAAGCCGGCGCCCGCCGACGCGCCGGCGAGCCAGCGCCGCGAAGCAGAAGTAGGCGCAGCATGCCGTGACCGGAAAGACGCAAGACCGAAGCCTGGCTTGCTCGGGCGGCTCAGGCCGAACCGATGCTGACCGCGATGTTCCGCCCGATCTGGCGCATGCGGCGCGGCATGACGCTCGGCGCGCAAGGCGCGGTCATCGACGCGCGAAGGCCGCGTGCTGCTCGTGCGCCACGGCTATCGGCCGGGCTGGTGGTTTCCCGGCGGCGGCGTCGAATGGGGCGAGACGCTCGTCGCGGCGCTCGCCCGCGAGCTCGAAGAGGAAGTGGGCGTGACGCTCACCGGCGCAGCCCGAGCTGCACGGCATCTTCTCCAATTTCGCAAACTTCCCCGGCGACCACATCGCCGTGTTTCGTGGTCCGCCACTGGCAGCGCGCAGCGACTACTACAAGAGCGGCGAGATCGCCGAGGCGCGCATGTTCGCAGCCGACGGAGCTTCCCGAGCAGATCGATGCCGGCACGCGCGCGCGGCTCGCCGAGATTTTCGAGCGGCGCCGACAGGGCGGCGCTTTGGTAGGCGCTCAGGCCAGAGCGTCAGGCGCTGCGCGATCTTGGCCACGTGGTGGCCCTGGAAGCTCGCGAGGTTGAGCTCCTTCTGCGAGGGCATGCGCGAGCCGTCGGGCGCGGCGATGGTGCCGGCGCCGTAGGGCGAGCCGCCCTTGACCTCGCTGATGTCGGCGAAGGTCGGGCGCGGAGTAGGGGAGGCCGACCACGACCATGCCGTGATGCAGCAAGCGTCCAGTGGAACGAGACGATGGTGGTCTCGTTGCCGCCGCCGGTCGAGGTCGAGGTGAACACGCTGCCGACCTTGCCGATCAGCGCGCCGTCGACCCAGAGCGGACCGGTCTGGTCGAGGAAGTTCCGCATCTGCGAGGTCATGTTGCCGAAGCGCGTCGGCGTGCCGAAAATGATGCCGTCGTAATTGGCGAGCTCCTGCGGGTCGGCGATCGGCGCGGGCTGATCGACCTTCATGCCGGCCGCGCGCATCACTCCTCGGGCATCAGCTCGGGCACGCGCTTGACGCTGACATGCACGCCGTCGACGGCGCGCGCGCCATGCGCCACCGCATAGGCCAAGCGTCTCGGTGTGCCCGTAGGAGGAGTGATAAAGAACGAGCAGTCGCGCCGTGTCAGCCATCGATTCGTCCCCGCTGACCTCGTCAAGGGGCGTGCGCTCAACCGCCCCTCCTCGCCAGCCAATAAGTCTAGCAGATTCAAAGAATGACGAGAGGCGATAAACGCTTGGTGAACGCCGGGGTTCGTGCGCAGTCTGGAACACACGAGCGAATGCCGCTCGTGCCGCTGGACCGGCGCCCGCGCCGTGATATGGCAGCGCCGCCATGTGGACGAGGATCGGCCAGACACGACTTTCCCGACGACGAGCGGCGCGCGCGCTCGCGCGCTCCGCCTACGTCCCTCGCCGCCGGCGCCGTTTCCGTCGCTATCTCATGCTGTCCCGCTCGCGGCTCGAGGGATCCTCTCTCGATCAGCCTCTTCGGGATCTCGCTCCCATGTCTTCCGCAAATTGCAATTCGCCACGAAACCGACGGCGACGCATCCATTCTGTCCGAGCTCTCGGCCGAGGCCTTCGGCCCCGGCCGCTTTGCCCGGAGCGCCTACCGGGTGCGCGAAGGCGTGGCGCCGGTCGCCGGGCTCTCGCTCTGCGCGGTGCTCGACGGACAGGTCGTCGGCGGCATCCGTTTCACCGCGATCCGCATCGGCGGCGAGGACGAGCGCGCTGCTGCTCGGGCCGCTGGTGGTCGATCCGGCCGCGGCGGGCAGAGGCTTCGGCAGGGCGCTGGTCGAGCGAAGGCTTGGCGCGGGCGCGCGCGCAGGGCTTCGGCCTCGTGCTGCTGGTCGGCGACATGCCCTATTACGGGCGCTTCGGCTTCAAGCCCGTGCCGCCGGGGCAGATCACGCTGCCGGGCCCGGTCGATCCCGCGCGGCTGCTTGCGCTCGAGCTTGTGCCCGGCGCGCTCGCAAGACGCCGCCGGTGTCAGGTCAGAGGCTATGC
Organism: uncultured Chloroflexia bacterium; assembly: GCA_963812745.1. Lineage (GTDB taxonomy): Bacteria > Chloroflexota > Limnocylindria > Limnocylindrales > CSP1-4 > SPCO01. Next base: position 282,857 of record CAWEWE010000005.1, read on the forward strand.
GCGCTAGTGGCCTTCGCGGAACCAGGTCGCGGCGAGCAGCCCGAGCAGGAGGCCGAGCGCGAGGAGGCCGGTGAAGAGCGGGAACAGGCGCACGCCCTTGACGTGATAGGCGTCGCGCTTGTGCAGGCCGAGCCAGTCGTCGCCATGCATGACCTGACCGCTGCGCAGCATCACGAGCCGCGGCGAGCTTCGCCGGCCTCGGCCTCGTCGCGGCCGAGCCAGAAGCCGCCGCCGCCGGTCTCATCGAGAAGGGGCGACAGCACGGCGTCCGTGGCGGTGACGGCGGCAAGCTCGCGGGCATTGGCGTTGCCGACGGTGACGACGCTGGCGAGCTTGCCCGAAGAGACGCGGTAGACGCCTTGCTCGGTCGCCGTTGACCGCCTTCCGCCACAGCCCGCGCTCGCCCTTGTCGAGGGTGACGGTCTCCTCCTTGCCGGAGGGCGCGGTGACGGTGACGGTCTCGATCTCGTCCTTGATCGAGCGCCGCTCGATCGACAGCGTCTGGCCGCGGCTCGTGGCCTTCAGGGTCTCTTCCTCGAGGTCGGGCTCCTTCATCAGCCAATGGGCGAGCCGGCGCAGCAGGTCGGTATAGGGTCCGCCGCCTTCATAGCCGCGCGCCCAGAGCCAGGTGTGATCGGAGAGCAGCAGCGCCACGCGGCCCTCGCCGCGCTCGCCGATGACGAGAAGCGGCTTGCCTCGCGCGCCCTGCATCAGCACCTCGGCGTCGCGCGGATCGGCGTCGACGACGCGGAACCAGCGGCCCCAGGACGGGCTCGTCGCCGAGCGCCGGGCAGGTCGCTGCGTGACCGGGATGCTTGTCGCCGAGCTCGGTGAGCTTCGGCTTGAACGGCTCCTCGACCACGCGGCCCTGACGGCACGGCGGGCAGGATCTGGCCGAGCGGCGTGCGATAGAGGCTGAGCGGGCGAGGCGTAGTCGTCGCCGGCCGAGACCAGCACGGCGCCGCCCTTCTCCACGTAGCGCGCGACGTTCTCCAGATAGAGCAGAGGCAGCACGCCGCGGCGCTGATAGCGGTCGAAGATGATCAGGTCGAACTGGTCGAGCTTCTCCTGGAACAGCTCGCGCGTCGGGAAGGCGATCAGCGAGAGCTGATTGATCGGCGTGCCGTCCTGCTTCTCCGGCGGCCGCAAGAATCGTGAAATGCACGAGATCGACCGAGGCGTCGGATTTCAGCATGTTGCGCCAGGTGCGCTCGCCGGCATGCGGCTCGCCCGAGACGAGCAGCACGCGCAAATTCTCGCGCACGCCCTCGACCGTCAGCACGGCGCGATTGTTGACGGTGGTGAGCTCGCCGTTGGCGCGGCTCGGCCTCGATCTCGACGATGTTCGGCCCGGCGTGATCGATGCTTGACCGGGATCTCGACCGTCTCGCCGACCCGCACGCTCTGCGTCGCGGGCGGCTCGCCCTGGCGCGTGACGGTGAGCTTGACGGTGTCCGCGCGCCTTGCGTCGGCGCCGTCTCGGTGACCTTGACCTCGACGATTCTGCTCGCCGCCGACAATGCCGAAGCGCGGCGCGCTCAGCACCTCGAGCCTGCGGTCGAACTCGCCGTGCTTGCCGGTGATGAGCGCGTGCACCGGCGCATCGAAGCCGAGCGCCGGCGGCCGATGCCGGCACGTCATGCACCTCGCCGTCGGTGATCATGCACGACGCCGGCGAGCCGGTCCGGGCGGCACGTCGGCAAGCGCCTGGGCGAGATCGGTGAACAGCATGGTGCCGTCGCGCTCGCTGTCGGCTCGACGTCGAGGTGGAAGCGCACCCAGCGCATGTCGAGATTGGGGAATGGCCTTGAGCCGCTCCTCCAGGTCCTTGCGGATGGCTCGGGTGCGCGCGTTGCGGCCGGCGATCGCCTGGCTTTGGCTCTCGTCGACCACCACGGCGACCACGTCGTTGAGCGGCTCGCGGTCCTCCTGCTTCAGATGCGGGTTGGCGATGGCGAGCAGCAGCAGCGCGTAGCTCGCGGCGCGCAAGATCGCGCCGCGGCGCGAGCGCCAGAACAGCAGCGCGAAGCAGCAGCGCGCCCAGCGCGGCGAGCGCCCACAGCACCGGCCAGGGCACGAAGGGAATGAACTCGATCGACCAGCTCATGGTCGTCACTGTCCCAACCGCTCGAGCAGGGCCGGGACGTGCACCTGGTCGGCCTTGTAGTTGCCGGTGAGCGCGTACATGACGAGGTTGACGCCGGCGCGGAACGCCATCTCGCGCTGCACTTCGCCGCCGGGCACGGCCGGATAGATCGGCCGGTTGGCCTCGTCGAGCGCCCAGGCCGCGGCGAGATCGTTGGAGGTGATGACGATCGAGCTCACGCCGTCGGTGCGGCGCGAGCGCTCGCTGCGCTCGGCCTCGTCCTCCGGCTCGGCCTCGACCCATAGCGACGCCGCCGTCCCAGCGGCCCGGGAAGCTGCGCATCAGATAGAACGACTTGGTGAGCACGTGATCTTTCGGGCACCGGCTCGAGCGGCGGAATGTCGAGCTGGCCGATCAGCCGGGTCAGCGCCGTGCTCTTGCGCGCCGCTGCCGAGGCGCCAGCGTGTCCTGGTCGCGCGTGTCGAAGATGATGAGGCCGCCTTGCTTCATGAAGGCGTCGACCTTGGCGAGCGTCGCGTCGGAAAGCGGCTCGGCGTCCTCGCGCACCGGCCAATAGAGGATCGGGAAGAACGCCAGCTCGTCCTTGTCGATATCGACGCCCATGGGCTCGGCCGGGCTCGAGCGCGGTGCGCGCGCGCAAGCACCTTGCCGAGTCCGGCAAGGCCTTCCTGGCTCGTCGGTCGATCTCGCGCGTCGCCGGTGACCACGTAAGCGAGATGCGTCTTCAGCGACGCCTTGCAGCGCGAAATCGTCGGTGCGTGGTCGCCGCCGTGCCGCGGCGCAGCATCGGCTGCGCCGGCTGCCTGCGCTCGGCAGCAGCGGCGGACGAGCGAAGGAGCGGCGCGGCGAAGCAGGATCGCGGCGCTGCGGCGCGGCGCGGCGGCCGAAGCGCAAAGCCGCCGCTCAGAACAGCACGGCGATGATGTCGATGGCGAACAGCCCGAGCGCGGCGAGGTAGAGCCAAGGTTCGAGCGCCATGGGCTTCCGCAACGCGTAGCCGCTCGACTCGCGCCGCGCCTTCGATCGGCCCGAGCGGCCTCGAGCACGGTCTTGGCGCGGATCAGGTTGAAGGCGCGCGGCGCGCCGGCCGGGCCGTAATAGCCGGGCGGATGGTCGGGTCCGGGCAAGGCGGTGTCGATCTTGTCCGGCGCGAGCGGCGACCACGCGGAGCGGCGGCGGGATCGAGATGGCCGAAGCCGTCGAGCGTCTGGATCGGCGGCAGCGCGCTCGCCGAGGCGACGCTTGCGCCGGCGCGGCGCGGCGCGTGCTTGCCGGCGGCCTGCCTGCCGGTGGTCGCGATCGCGACCTGGCTCGGGCCGAGCGTCACGACCCGGCGCAGCATCTCGACGAACAGGCCGGACAGCGGCAGGTTCGACCAGTCGGAATTGGCGGTGACATGGAACAGCACGATGAAGCCCTTGCCCTGCTTGGGCGGCGGTGACGAGCGGCGTGCCGTCCGCAAGCGCTCGCCCAGATCTCGGCTTCGCTGGCGACAGTCGGGTCGGCCAGCACCTGGCGGTTGACCTTCACGTCCTCAGGCACGGTGAGGCCGCGGAACGGGCTCTTCTCCTCGAAAGGCGCAAGCGGTTGCGGCGTGCTCCAGGAGAGCGAGCCGCCGAGCGAGCGGCCGCCGCGGCGCAAGCGCAACCGGCAGCAGCTCGTCGCCGCCTTGCTCGAGCCGTGGGCCGGCGAAGCGGATCAGCACGCCGCCCGACTTGACCCACGGCTTCGAGCTCTTCCTCGGTGCCGGCGACGAGCTTGCCGATATCGGCAAGCACGATGGTCGAGACCTTGCTGCTCGATCAGTTCGTGCGATGGCGTTGGCGACGTTGCCTTCGCTCGGCGTGACGACGTCGGCGTAGGGCGAGAGCGCGCGCTGCACATAATAGAGCGGCGAGAGCAGCGGCTGCGCCGCCTCGCGCGATTCACCCGAGACGATGCCGACGCTGCTGCCATTGCGAGCGCCCGTCGAGCAGATGCACGGCGCCGGCGGAGCGCTCGCCGGCGATCTCGATCCGCGCCACCTGATTGCGGATTTCGAGCGGCAGATCGAAATGTGGCGGTGGTCTCGCGCTTGCCTTGTGCGATGGTGAACGCCGCCTCGCCGAGCGGCTCGCCGCGGCCGGTCAGCGCCTTGACCATGCCGGCGCGCGGACCCTCGGCCGCCGCTCAGGATGCGCGCGGCAAGCTCGCCGCTCTCGCCGGACGCCTGGCCGAGCGCAAGCGCCGCGTCGTCGCGTCCGGGCCGCAGCATCGGCAAAGCTGCCGGTCGAGCCGGCAAGCTTGGCGAAGCGTCTCGGCGAAGGCGTCGCCCTCGCCATAATCGAGACCGTCGGAGAGCCAAAGCACGCTGTAGCTCGGTCTTGCCGCCGAGCTCGCTCTTCGAGCGTCGCCGCGAGTGCCTTGCGGTCCGGCGCGTAAGGCTCGGCGCAGCAGTGCCGCCGACGCGCTCGCGCGCCTGCTCGGCGGCTCGAGCGGATCGCTGATCGGCTGGCCGGGCGCGGTCGGCGCGAGCACGACGGTGCGGCCGTCGCGCGCCGGCGCGCTCGATCGCCGCTTCGATCGCCTCGCGCCGCTCGGGCCAATGCGCGGCCGACGCCCAGCCATTGTCGACGACGAGCAGGAGGGGGCCTTCGCCGGCGAAGCTTTGCCGGTCCGGGTTGAGCACCGGCCGCGCCAGCGCGAAGATGATCAGCGCGGCAAGCAGCATGCGCAAGCGCCGTGAGCCACCAAGGGCTGTGCGCCGGCGTCTCCTCGGTGGTCTTGAGGTCCTTGAGCAGCCGCGTCGGCGGGAAGACCACGAGCTGCGGGCTCGGCGGGGTCAAGCGCAGCAGCCACCAGATCGCGGGCAGCGCGGCAAGCGCCGCCAGGACCCAAGGCTGGAGGAAGCCGATGGCGCCGATGCGTCATCATGGCTGGCGCCCCGCTTCGTGTCGGCCGCTCAGCGGCTCCGGCTTCGGCGGCCGATAGCGATAGTCGCGCTCGAGTCCGGCGAGGCGGTTATGCACGCACCAGCACCGCTTCTTCCGGCGGGCGGTCGGTGTGATGCACCAGGAAGGACCAGCCGAGCCGCTGCGTCAGCTCGACGAGATCGGTGCGATGGCGCCTGAGGCGCTCTTGATAGCGCTCGCGCAAATTCTCGGCGCGGCCGGCGATCACGCGGTCTCTGCCTTCGCTCGCGGCAAACTCGGTGCGGCCAACGTAGGGCAGCGTCTCCTCGGCGGGGTCGAGCATCTGCACGAGATGGCCGCGCACGCCCTGCGCGGCGATGGCCTCCATACGAGCGGCGGTGTCCTCGATCGGCTCGAGGAAATCGCTGAACAGCAGGCACTCCGAGAAGCGGCTCAATCTTGGCCTTCGGCGGCAGGCTCGCGTCGCTGGTGTCGCCCAACAGCACCTCGGCGACCCTGCGTGCGGCGGCGCGTCCGGTGAAGGGAAGTCCGCCGAGCACGCCGACGCGCTCGCCGCCGCGCGCAAGCAGCTCGGCCAGCGCCAGCGCGAGCACGACGGCGCGGCTTTCCTTGGTGGTCTTCGACAGGGAGGAGCGAAAGCGCATCGACGGCGAGAGGTCGACCCAGAGCCAGACCGTATGCGCCGCCTCCCATTCGCGCTCGCGCACGAACAGATTGTCGGAGCTCGCCGAGCGGCGCCAATCGATGCCGGTGACGGAATCGTTCTGGTCGTAATGGCGGAACTGCCAGAAGGTCTCGCCCGGTCCGGCGCGGCGGCGGCCATGCGTGCCGTGCGCAACGGTGTGGGCGACGCGCTGCGACTCGATGAGGAGCGCGGGCATGCGCGCCGCCAGCGCCATGGGCTTCGGCTTCCTCGGCCGAAAAAGGCTGAAGCGATTTTCGCCGCGCGTCGGCCAAGCTCGGATCACCCTAGCGGCTGGACGAGCCTCGCCACCATGTCGCTCATGTCGACTCCTTCGGCGCGGGCGGCGAAGGTGAGCGCCATGCGGTGCTTGAGCACCGGCTCGGCAAGCTCGATCACGTCATCGACGGACGGCGCGAGCCTTCCCTCGATCATGGCCTTGGCGCGCACGGCGAGCATCAGCGCCTGACTCGCGCGAGGCCCGGGGCCCCACGCGATCATGTCGTCGAGTTCCTGGTCGATGCCGGTGCCGGGCCGCGCCGAGCGGACGAGCTTGAGGATCGCGTCGACCACCTGGTCGCCGACCGGGAGCTGGCGCACGAGACGCTGCGCCACCATCAGCTCCTCGGCGGAGAGAATGGTCTTGAGCGCGCGCTCCTCGACGCCGGTGGTGGCGAACAGCATGCGACGCTCGGCGGCGACATCCGGGTAGGAAACGTCGATCTGCAAGAGGAAGCGGTCGAGCTGCGCCTCGGGCAGGGGATAGGTGCCTTCCTGCTCCAGCGGATTTTGCGTGGCGAGCACATGGAAGGGGCGCGGCACGTCGTGGCGGGTGCCGGCCACCGTGACGTGGTGCTCCTGCATTGCCTGGAGCAGCGCCGACTGCGTCTTCGGGCTCGCGCGGTTGATCTCATCGGCCATCAAGAGCTGGGTGAAGATCGGGCCTTGCGACGAAACGGAAGCCGCGCCGGCCGGCTGTCGTTTCCTCCAGCACCTCGGCGCCGACGATATCCGACGGCATCAGGTCGGGCGTGAATTGGATGCGCTTGTTCTGCAGCCCGAGCACGGTGCCGAGCGTTTCGACCAGGCTGGTCTTGGCGAGGCCGGGCACGCCGATCAACAGCGCGTGGCCGCCGGACAACAGCGTGATGAGGGCAAGGTCGATGACGCGCTCCTGGCCGAAAATGATGGAGGAGGTGGTCTCGCGCACTTTCTTGATCTTGGCGCCAACCTCCTCGATACGATCGACGAGCTGGCTCTCGGTCGGGGCAAGTGTTGTCATGGCTTCAGTTTGGCTCGATCCTGGTGATTAAGGGACTATAGGGCCAAAGGCCGGGGAGAGTTGAAACACTTTGAGAGGCAAATCGGTCACAATCGTGTTGGTTCCGGGCGCCTTGCGCCGAGTTGCTCAACGAGCGGACGATGCGGTCTGATGCGGCATGAACATGCCTGACCAAGACGAAAGAGACGATTTGGTAGCACCTGCCAAGGCGGACGGCAAACGGCCTTCGGCAGTATTGCCAAACCTTAATCTTTGCGGGGATATCGGCCTGAAAATCGCCCGCGACGGCACCTGGTTTTACCAGGGCGGACCGATCGCGCGGAAGCCGCTGGTCAAGCTGTTCGCCTCGGTGCTGCGCCTTGAGGATGACGGCCGCTATTACCTGGTGACGCCGGTCGAGAAAGTGTCGATCGAGGTCGAGGATCTGCCCTTCGTCGCGGTGGAGATGCAGCGCGAGGGAAGCGGCGAGGCGCAGCGGCTGAGCTTCGTGAGCAATGTGGACGAGGCGGTGACGGCCGG
>CAWEWE010000006.1:0-583208 GCA_963812745.1 uncultured Chloroflexia bacterium
CGCCGACATGGACGACGAGCTCACCCACAAGTACCTCGAGGGCGAGGAGCTCACGGTCGCCGAGATCAAGCGCGGGCTGCGCCTCGGCACGCTGACCACCAAGATCATCCCGGTGCTGACCGGGTCCGCACTCCGAAACAAGGGCATCCAGAAGATGCTCGACGCGGTCATCGACTACCTGCCGTCGCCGCTCGACGTGCCACCGATGATCGGTCTGGACCCCAAGAGCGGTGCGGAGGTCCTGCGCACCCCTGACGACAACGAGCCGTTCAGCGCGCTCGCCTTCAAGATCGCTGCCGACCCGTTCGTGGGCAAGCTCGCCTTCTTCCGGGTCTACTCCGGCACGCTCAAGTCGGGCTCCTACGTCCTGAACACCACGAAGGGCAAGAAGGAGCGGGTCGGACGCATCCTCCAGATGCACGCCAACCACCGCGAGGAGATCGACGCCGTCTACGCCGGCGACATCGCGGCGGTGGTCGGACTCAAGGACACGTTCACCGGTGACACCCTCACCGATGAGGCGCACCCCGTCATCCTCGAGTCGATCACGTTCCCGGAGCCGGTCATCGAGGTCAAGATCGAGCCGAAGACGAAGGCCGACCAGGACAAGCTCGCGATCGCGCTGCAGCGCCTGGCCGAGGAGGATCCGACGTTCCGCGTCCATACCGACCCGGAGTCGTCGGAGACGCTCATCGCCGGTATGGGCGAGCTGCACTTGGACGTGCTCGTCGACCGGATGATCCGCGAGTTCAAGGTCGCGGCCAACATCGGCAAGCCGCAGGTGTCCTACCGCGAGACGATCCGTCGTGCCGCGGAAGGCAACGGCCGTTTCGTCCGCCAGACCGGCGGGAAGGGCCAGTACGGCCACGCGATCATCAAGCTCGAGCCGGCCGAGAAGGGCGCGGGCTACGAGTTCGTCGACAAGATCGTGGGCGGGACGATCCCGCGCGAGTTCATCAAGTCGGTCGACCAGGGCATCCGCGAGAAGCTCGAGACCGGCATCTACGCCGGATACCCGGTCGTCGACGTCAAGGTGACGCTGTTCGACGGCTCGTACCACGACGTCGACTCGTCCGAGATGGCGTTCAAGATCGCGGGATCGATGGCCGTCCAGGACGCCTTCGGCAAGGCCGATCCGGCCATCCTCGAACCGATCATGCGGGTCGAGGTGACGATGCCCGAGGAGTTCATGGGCGACGTCATCGGCGATCTCAACAGTCGCCGCGGGCATATCGAGTCGATCGAGGATCGGGGCGGTACGGTCGGCCACAAGACCCAGGTCGTCCGCGCCTTCGTCCCGCTCGCGCAGATGTTCGGCTACGTGACGGACCTGCGGAGCATGTCGCAGGGCCGCGCCACGTCCTCGATGGAATTCAGCCACTACGCCGAGGTGCCAGCCAGCCTGGCCTCGGAACTCGTCCAGAAGTCCAAGGTCTAGGGAGCAAGCACGATGGCAAAGAAGAAGTTCGAGCGCACCAAGCCGCACGTCAACGTCGGGACGATCGGCCACATCGACCATGGCAAGACGAGCCTCACCGCGGCGATCACCAAGTACCTTGCCCTGAAGGGCGAGGCCGAGTACCGCGCGTTCGAGTCGATCGACAACGCGCCCGAGGAGCGTGAGCGCGGTATCACCATCGCCATCGCCCACGTCGAGTACGAGACCGACGCGCGCCACTACGCCCACGTCGACTGCCCGGGGCATGCCGACTACATCAAGAACATGATCACGGGCGCGGCCCAGATGGACGGCGCGATCCTGGTGGTGGCCGCCACCGACGGCCCGATGCCCCAGACCCGCGAGCACATCCTGCTGGCGCGTCAGGTGGAAGTGCCCTACATCGTGGTCTTCCTCAACAAGGTCGACATGGTCGACGACGAGGAGCTGCTCGACCTGGTCGAGCTCGAGGTCCGCGAGCTCCTGAGCAAGTACGAATTCCCGGGCGACGACATCCCCGTCATCCGCGGCTCCGCCCTGAAGGCGCTCGAGGCGCCCGATGACCCGTCCAACGAGGCCTACAAGCCAATCCAGGAGCTGATGGACGCGGTCGATTCGTACATCCCCACTCCCGAGCGGGCCATCGACAAGCCGTTCCTGATGCCGGTCGAGGACGTGTTCGGCATCAAGGGCCGGGGCACCGTCGCCACCGGCCGCATCGAGCGCGGCATCGTCAAGGTCGGCGACGAGGTCGAGCTCGTCGGCGTCAAGCCCACCCGCAAGATCGTGGTCACCGGCGTCGAGATGTTCAAGAAGCTGCTCGACCAGGGCCAGGCCGGCGACAACGTGGGCTGCCTCATCCGGGGCATCGAGCGCGATGAGATCGAGCGCGGCCAAGTGCTGGCCAAGTCAGGCTCGATCAAGCCGCACACGAAGTTCACCGCGCAGGTCTACGTGCTGACCAAGGAGGAGGGCGGTCGCCACACGCCGTTCTACAACGGCTACCGGCCGCAGTTCTACCTGCGAACGACGGACGTGACCGGCGCCATCGGGCTGCCCGATGGGGCCGAGATGATCATGCCCGGTGACAACGTCGAGATGAGCGTCGAGCTGATCACGCCGATCGGTCTCGAGGTCAGCCAGCGCTTCGCCATCCGCGAGGGTGGCCGGACCGTCGGCGCCGGCGCCATCGTCAGCATCGTCGAGTAGGGACGACATGGCGAAGCAGCGGATCCGGATCCGCCTCAAGGCCTACGACCACCGACTGCTCGATCAGTCGGCGGCGCAGATCGTCGAGACCGCCCAGCGCACCGGCGCGGACGTGCTCGGCCCGGTCCCGCTGCCCACGCGCATCGAAAAGTTCACGGTGCTGCGCTCGCCGTTCATCGACAAGGACTCTCGGGAGCAGTTCGAGATCCGCACCCACAAGCGGCTCGTCGACATCCTGGATCCGAGCTCGAAGACCGTCGACGCCTTGATGCGACTGAGTCTCGCCGCCGGCGTCGACATCGAAATCAAGATGTGACGGACGAGTGATGAGTATCGGTTTGATCGGCCGGAAGGTCGGCATGACGCAGGTGTTCCAGGACGACGGGACGATGGTGGCCGTCAGCGTGCTCGCCATCGAGCCGAATACGGTCACGCGCCTGCGCACCAGCGAGCGTGACGGCTACACGGCCGTGCAGCTCGGCACTGAGCCGTCCAAGAAGCTCAACAAGCCCGAGTCGGGCCAGCTGAAGTCGCTGCCCAAAGCCGCCCAGGGCCTGGCCACGCTGCGCGAGTTCCGGGTCGACAGCGTCGACGAGTACGAGGTCGGCCAGCAGCTCTCGATCACGGACCTGTTCGACGCCGGTGACGACGTCGACGTGTCGGGCGTGTCGAAGGGCAAGGGCTTCGCCGGCCACATCAAGCGCCACAACTTCCATCGCGGTCCCAAGACCCACGGCTCCGACCACCATCGCGAGCCGGGCTCGATCGGCCCGGGGACGACGCCGGGTCGCGTCTATCGCGGCCTGAAGATGGCCGGCCACATGGGCGACGACGGCGTGACCATCAAGAAGGTGCGCGTCGTGCGCACCGATCCCGAGCGCAACCTGCTGCTCGTGGCCGGCAGCCTGCCCGGCGCGCGCGGCTCGCTCATCCTCGTGAAGAAGGCCTGACGATGCCCTCGACCCCCCTCTACGACCGGACCGGCAAGACCGTCGGCAACGTCGAGCTCAGCGATGCGCTCTTCGCGGCCCCGGTCAACACCGCCGTGCTCCACCAGGTCGTGACGGCCCAGCTCGCCGCGCGTCGGACCGGCACCCACGACACCCAGACCCGCGGGGAGGTCCGTGGCGGCGGTCGCAAGCCGTACCGCCAGAAGGGCACCGGCCGCGCCCGGCAGGGCAGCATCCGGGCACCCCACTACCGCGGTGGCGGTGCGGTCTTCGGGCCGCATCCGCGTTCCTACGAGCAGCGCCTGCCACGCAAGATGAAGCGTCTCGCGCTGCGCGGTGCGCTGACGGCCAAGCTCGGCGACGAGCAGCTCAAGGTCATCGACGGCTTCGGTCTCGACGCTATCAAGACCAAGGAGCTGGCCGGCGTCCTGCGCGCCCTCGAGGCGAACGGCCGCATCCTCGTCGTCGCCCCGAGTCGCGACCAGAATCTCGAGCTGTCGGCGCGCAACCTGCCGACCGTGAATGTGATCCTCGCGGACTCGCTGAACGTCGTCGACCTGATCGATGCCGACCTCGTGCTCATCGAGCAGCCCGCGCTGGCGCGCATGGAGACCGTCTACGGCAGCGGCCCGCAGGAGGTGGACGCGTGAGCGAACTGACCGCGCCCGAGATCATCCTGCGCCCGATCGTCAGCGAGAAGTCGATCGATGAGTCCGGGCGCGGCAAGTACACCTTCGCGGTGCACGACGACGCCAACAAGATCCAGATCAAGGCGGCCGTCGAGGAGCTCTACAAGAAGGAGGGCGTGACCGTCACTGCGGTCAACGTCCTGACCACGAAGGCCAAGGAGAAGCGGCGCGGGACGCGGCGCGGCCGGATCGTCGGCCACACGACCCCGTGGCGCAAGGCCATCGTCACCCTGGCCCCCGGCCAGAAGATCGAATTCTTCGAGGGGGTCTGATCGATGCCGCTTCGTAGCTACAAGCCGACCTCGCCGGGGCTCCGCCAGATGACTCGCTCGACGTTCGAGGAGATCACCACAAAGGAGCCGCACAAGCCGCTGCTCGAGCCGCAGATCCGCGGTTCGGGCCGGAACAACCAGGGCCGCCTCTCGGTCCGTCATCGTGGCGGCGGCGAGAAGCAGCACTACCGGCGCATCGATTTCAAGCGCGACAAGACCGGCGTGCCGGCTCGCCTCGCGACGATCGAATACGACCCGAACCGCTCGGCGCGGATCGGCCTGCTCCACTACCGCGACGGCGACAAGCGCTACATGCTGCTGCCCCACGGCCTCAAGGTCGGGGACATCGTGGTCGCCGGCTCCGATGCCGAGGCGCGCATCGGCAATGCGCTGCCGCTGGCGAACATCCCGCTCGGCACCACCATCCACAACATCGAGCTGACGCCCGGCAAGGGCGGCCAGATCGTGCGCTCCGCCGGGACGTCGGCCCAGCTCCTCGCCAAGGAAGGCGGCTACGCCACGGTGCGCATGCCGTCCGGCGAGATGCGCCGCATCCCGATGGCGTGCATGGCGACGATCGGCCAGGTCAGCAACCTCGATCACGAGAACCAGAACCTCGGCAAGGCCGGCCGTGCCCGGCACATGGGCCAGCGCCCGGAGGTCCGCGGGGTCGTCATGAACCCGCGCGACCATCCGCACGGCGGTGGCGAGGGCAAGTCCCCGACCGGGATGCCGCCCAAGACCCCGTGGGGGAAGCCCGCCATGGGCTACCGCACACGGCGGTCCAAGACGACCGGACGCCTCATCGTCCGATCGCGGCATCGCAAGTAGGAGGTAGGGGTCGATGTCCCGTTCCATCAAGAAGGGCCCGTTCGTCGAGGCCCGCCTCCTCGGCCGGATCGAGGAGATGAACAAGCGCAACGAGAAGAAGGTCGTCAAGACCTGGTCGCGTGCGTCGGTGATCTTCCCGACGTTCATCGGACACACGATCGCCGTCTACAACGGTCGCAAGCACATCCCGGTCTACGTGACCGAGAACATGGTCGGCCACCGGCTCGGTGAGTTCAGCCCGACCCGCAACTACCGCGGGCATGGCAAGCACACCGAGCGGTCGACGTCGTTGAAGTAGGCAGCCGATGCGAGTGTCCGCGACCGCCAAGTACCAGCGCGCTTCGACGCGCAAGACCCGCCTCGTGACTGCTGCCATCAAGGGCAAGCGGGTCGAGGAGGCGACGGCGCTGCTGCGCTTCATGCCGCAGAAGGCCGCCGCCGACGTGGCGCGCGTGCTCAAGAGCGCGACCGCCAACGCCGAGAACAATCACAACCTGTCCGCGGAGGACCTCGTGATCGTGGATGCGATCGCCGACGAGGGTCCGACCATCAAGCGGTTCCAGCCGCGGGCACAGGGTCGGGCGTTCCCCATCCACAAGCCCATGACCCACATCACCATCGTCGTCGCGGACCAGGAGGCCTGACATGGGACACAAGGTCCATCCGTACGGCTTCCGCCTGGGTGTCTCGCGCACCTGGACCGCGAAGTGGTACGCGGACAAGGAATACACCGCCTCGCTCAAGGAGGACATCGCGATCCGCACGCTCATCGAGCGTCGGCTCGCGAATGCCAGCGTGAGCGGGGTCGAGATCGAGCGTGGCATCAACCACGTCACGGTCACGATCCACACCGCCAAGCCGGGCATCGTGATCGGCAAGGGCGGCGCCAACGTCGAGGTGCTGCGCCAGCAGATCGGCGCGCTCAGCAACCGCAAGGTCAAGCTGGAGATCAAGGAGATCCGCCAGCCCGAGCTCGACGCGCACCTGGTGGCCATGAACATCGCCGGCCAGCTGACCCGTCGGATCGCCTTCAAGAAGGCGATGAAGCAGGCCATCCAGCGCTCGATGAAGGCCGGGGCGAAGGGTGTCAAGATCGCCGTCGCCGGCCGCCTCGGTGGCTCCGAGATGGGCCGTCGCGAGTGGGACAAGGAAGGCCGCATCCCGCTGGGCACGCTGCGTGCCGACATCAGCTACGGCCAGATCCACGCCCACACGACCTACGGCCGCATCGGCGTCAAGGTCTGGATCTATCGGGGCGACTTCCCGCAGGAGCCGGTCCGTCGCCCCGAGCTCGCCGGCGCACAGGCGCCGGCCGGACCGGGGGCCTGACGATGTTGATGCCGCGACGCGTCAAGCATCGCAAGGTCATGCGTGGGCGCATGTCCGGGCTGGCCAAGGGTGGCCACACCGTGGCGTTCGGTGAGTACGGCCTGGCGACCCAGGAGCCGGCCTGGATCACGAGCCGCCAGATCGAGGCGGCGCGGCGCGCGATGACCCGCTCGGTCAAGCGCGGCGGCAAGATCTGGATCCGCATCTTCCCGGACAAGCCGGCGACCAAGAAGCCGGCCGAGACCCGCATGGGCTCCGGCAAGGGCGCACCCGACCACTGGGTCGCGGTCGTCAAGCCCGGGCGGATCCTGTTCGAGATGGCCGGCGTCGACCACGAATCGGCGGTCGAGGCGATGCGCCTCGCCGGGCACAAGCTGCCCGTCGCGACCCGGATGGTCGTCCGCGAAGGCGCGAAGGAGGCGTGACGATGGACCTCAAGAAGATCCGCTCGCTCTCCGACGCCGAGCTCGATGACGCCCTCAAGGAAGCCAAGCAGGACCTGTGGGGAGCGCGCTTCGCGCTCTCCACGCGACAACTCAAGGATTACAGCAGCATCCCGCTGACGCGGCGGACGATCGCTCGGATCCTGACCGTCCAGCGCGAGCGCAAGCTCGAGAAGACGGCATAGGACATCAGGCGATGACAGGAGCGACACCCAAGGTGCGAGGAAAGCGGAAGACGAAGGTCGGCCGCGTGGTCAGCGACCGGATGGACAAGACGATCGTCGTGTCCGTCGAGCGACTGGCGCGCCACCGGCTGTACAAGCGGGTCATCCGCTTGACGACGCGGTTCAAGGCCCACGATGAGGAGAACGACGCCCGCATCGGCGACACCGTCCTCATCGAGGAGGCACGCCCGATGTCGGCGACGAAGCGCTGGCGGCTCGTCAGCGTGGTCCAGCGCGCCGGCGAGCACGGCTTGCCCGGTGAGGCCGTGGTCGGCGAGGAAGAAGCCGTGACCGAGGCCATCCACGCGGCAGCCCATCCGGGTCGCGCCCGCGCTGCCGAGGCAGGCGGAGACGAGGGTGGCGACGCCGCCGCCGCGGAGACCGCGGACGGTGATGACGTGTCTGCCGATGACCGCTCCGAGGAGGAGGCGGTCTCGTGATCCAGCCCCAGACGCGACTCAAGGTGGCCGATAACACCGGCGCCCGGAGCATCCAGTGCATCCGGGTGATGGGTCGCTCCCTCAAGACCACGGCGGGCGTGGGCGACGTGATCATCGCCAGCGTCAAGCAGGCGATCCCCAACGCCGCCGTCAAGAAGGGCGACGTGGTCCGGGCGGTCATCGTCCGCACGAACAAGGAATACGGCCGCGCCGACGGGAGCTATATCCGCTTCGACGAGAACGCCGCCGTGCTCATCAACAACCAGGGCAATCCCCGTGGCACGCGCATCTTCGGCCCGGTCGCCCGTGAACTGCGGGACCGGAACTACATGAAGATCGTGTCGCTCGCGCCGGAGGTGCTGTGATGGCTGTCCGAACCGCCGTCGCACGGTCGCCCAAGGTGCCCGAGATCCGCAAGGGCGACACCGTCGTCGTGCTGTCCGGCAAGGACGCCGGCAAGCGCGGCACCGTCGAGCGCGTGATCCGGCGTGAAGCGGCGCCGCGTGGCGGGCGCAGCGTGTTCCGCCGCGGCTCGTCGGCCGGTGGCGTGAGCGTGGTCGTCGAGGGCATCAACATCGCCAAGCGCCACACCAAGCCGCGCCAGACGTCCAGCTCGACGGACCGCATGCCCAAGATCCAGCAGGGCGGCATCCTCGAGATCGCCCAGCCCGTGCCGATCGGCAAGGTCATGGTCGTCTGTGGGAGCTGCGGCAAGCCGACCCGTATCAGCCACAAGACGCTCGACAACGGGCGCCGCGTGCGTGTCTGCCGCCACTGCGGGGAGCAGCTGGAGGTGAAGTCGTGACCAGCCGCCTCCATGAGCGCTACGCGGCCGAGGTCGTACCCGCGCTGCAGAAGCAGTTCGAGTACCGCAACGCGAACCAGGTGCCACGCCTGTCCAAGATCGTCGTGAACATCGGTCTGGGCGAGGCGCTCACCAACGCCAAGGCGCTCGACGCCGCCATCGGCGACCTGAGCACGATCACCGGCCAGAAGCCGATCGTGACCAAGGCCAAGCGGTCGATCGCCCAGTTCCGCCTGCGGACGGGCAACTCGATCGGGGCCAAGGTGACCCTCCGTGGCGAGCGGATGTGGGACTTCCTCGACCGCTTGACGACCCTCGCCCTGCCGCGCATCCGCGACTTCCGGGGCGTGCCCGGGAAGTCGTTCGATGGCCGGGGCAACTATTCGCTCGGGATGCGCGAGCAACTCGCGTTCCCCGAGATCGACTACGACAAGGTGGACCGTCTCCGCGGGCTGGAGATCAGCATCGTGACGACGGCGAAGACCGACGAGGAATCGAAGAAGCTCCTCGAGCTCCTCGGCATGCCCTTCGCGTCGTAACCGCGGGGGAGGAGAGACATGGCAAAGAAATCGATGATCGCCAAGGCAAAGCGCAGTCCCAAGCACAAGGTGCAGGCGTACCACCGCTGCTTCGTGTGCGGGCGACCACGCGCCTTCATGCGACGGTTCGCGCTGTGCCGCATCTGCTTCCGGGAGCGTGCGCTCCTGGGCGAGCTGCCCGGCGTCACGAAGTCGAGCTGGTAGGAAGACCGATGAACATCTCCGACCCGATCGCGGACATGCTCACGCGCGTCCGGAACGCGTCGCGGGCACGCCACACCGAGGTGGTCGTGCCGGCATCGCGGACGAAGCGCGAGATCGCCCGCATCCTCAAGGACGAGGGCTTCATCGCCGACGTCAACGAGGAGCAGGACGGGGCCGCCGCGGTCCTGCGCCTGACCCTCAAGTACGTCGACGGGAAGGTCCCGGTCGTATCCGGCCTCAAGCGCATCAGCAAGCCGGGCCTGCGCGTCTACGCGCGCAAGACCGACATCCCGCGGGTGCTCGGCGGGCTCGGCATCGTCATCGTCAGCACGAGCCAGGGCATCATGACCGGCCAGCAGGCTCGCCAGGCCCAGCTGGGCGGCGAAGTCCTCGCGTACGTCTGGTAGGCAGGAACGATGTCGCGTATCGGACGTTTGCCCATCACCGTCCCGTCGGGTGTCGACGTGACGATCCAGGGGCGCGAGCTGACCGTGAAGGGGCCGAAGGGCACCCTCAGCCGGTCGCTCCACCCGGACATGTCGGTCACCCAGGCTGACGGCTCGATCGTCGTCACCCGGCCGACCGAGCAGAAGATGCACAAGCAGCTCCACGGCCTCACCCGGACGCTCGTGAACAACATGGTCGTCGGGGTGACCGATGGCTATCGCAAGGGCCTCGAGATCACC
Source organism: uncultured Chloroflexia bacterium (assembly GCA_963812745.1). GTDB lineage: Bacteria > Chloroflexota > Limnocylindria > Limnocylindrales > CSP1-4 > SPCO01. The sequence continues at coordinate 10,060 of CAWEWE010000006.1, forward strand.
GGGGTCGGCTACCGCGCCGCGCTGAGCGGCAACAAGCTGACGCTCAGCCTTGGCTACAGCCACCCGATCGAGATCGACCCACCCGACGGGATCAGCTTCGAGCTCGAGAACCCGACCCGCCTCGCGGTCATCGGGATCGACAAGGAGCTGGTCGGTCAGGTCGCCGCGCAAGTGCGGGCGACCCGCAAGCCCGAGCCGTACAAGGGCAAGGGCGTGCGCTATGCCGGTGAGCAGGTCCGCCGCAAGGCGGGCAAGGCCGGCAAGATCGGCGCCAAGAAGTAACCACCACGAGCACGAAGGACTGACCCGATGACGCAGCTCGCCAGCCGAGGCGCCGCCCGACGCAAGCGCCACGACCGGATCCGCCTCAACATGGCGGGCTCGGCCGGGCGGCCGCGTCTGGCCGTCTTCCGCAGCCTCAACCACATCTACGCGCAAGTCATCGACGACGCGTCCGGCCGGACGCTCGCCGCCGCATCCACGCTGGAGAAGGATCTCCGCGGTTCCAAGTCCTCGAAGGCCGAGGAGGCAGCCGCCGTCGGCCGGCTCCTGGCCGAGCGGGCCAAGGCCGCCGGGATCGAGCGCGTGGTCTTCGATCGAGCCGGGTTCCGGTACCACGGGCGGATCAAGTCGCTCGCCGATGCCGCCCGAAGCGCCGGTCTCGAGTTCTGAGAGGAGCACCGTGGCAAGGATCGATCCCAACAAGCTCGCGCTCGAGGAGCGCGTCGTCCAGATCAACCGCGTAGCGAAGGTCGTCAAAGGCGGCCGTCGCTTCAGCTTCAGCGCGGTCGTCGTCGTCGGGGACGGCGCCGGTCACGTCGGGGCGGGCCTGGGCAAGGCCGGCGAGGTGCCCGAGGCGATCCGCAAGGGCGTCGAGGACGCGAAGAAGAACATCATCCGGATCCCGATGGTGGGCACGACGATCCCCCACGAGGTCAACGTCGAGTTCTCCGCGAGCAAGGTCATGCTCAAGCCGGCATCGCAGGGCACCGGCGTCATCGCCGGTGGCTCGGTGCGCGCCGTGCTCGAGGCAGCCGGCGTCCGCGACATCCTGTCGAAGATCTACGGCTCGACGAACCCCGTCAACGTGACGCGCGCCACCATCGAGGCGCTGCGCGGGCTGCACTCGGCCGAGGAGCTGTCGGCACGTCGCGGCGTGAAGCTCATCAGCCACATCTCCGGCCAGCCGGCACCGACGGCGGAGGCCACGAATGGCCGGTAAGCTGAAGGTCACCCAGACCAGGTCGACGATCAGCCACATCGCGCGCAACCGGGCCACGATCAAGGCCCTCGGCCTGCACGGCATCGGCAGCACGAACGTGGTGCCCGACAACGACGCCACGCGCGGCATGGTCCGCCAGGTCCGCTTCCTGGTCGCCGTCGAGGAGATCGACGACGCCCCGGCGAAGCGGTCACGTGCCCAGGCAGACGCCGCGGACACTCCCGAGGAAACAACATGAAACTGCATGACCTGCGACCGGCCGAGGGCTCGCGCAAGGAGCGCACCCGCGTCGGTCGTGGCATCGCCGCCGGCAAGGGCAAGACCGCCGGTCGCGGCACCAAGGGCCAGAAGGCACGCGCCGGCGGCTCGATCCCGCCGTGGTTCGAGGGTGGCCAGACGCCGCTCCACGTCCGCATCCCAAAGCTGCGCGGCTTCAAGAACCGCTTCAAGATCCACTACGAGGTCGTGAACGTCGGCGCGATCGCGGCCGCGGCGGAGCGCGGCGCGTTCGAGGCTGAGGCACCGACCGGCGGCAAGGGCAAGTCGAAGGCCCAGATCACCGTCAACCAGGACATCCTGCGAGCGGTCGGGCTGGTGCGCAGCCTGGACAAGCCGCTCAAGATCCTCGGCGCCGGCGAGCTGGGCGCCCCGCTGTTCGTGGTGGCCGACGCCTTCACGGGGTCGGCGCGGGCAAAGATCGAGGCGGCCGGCGGGACGGTCCAGGTCCTCGAGGTTCCGACCAGGCCGCTCAAGGCGATCGGGCTCGAGCCCGCCGAGTCGGAAGTGGCCGCAGCCGAGCCGACGAAGCCCGCGAAGAAGTCGAAGGCACCGAAGGCGTCGAAGCAGTCCGAGGCGAGTGCCGACGTGTCGACCGATGCCGCCGAGGAGGCAGGCGCCGCCGAGGAGGTCACCGACGAGGCGATCGTCGCCGCGGACGAGCCTGCCGCGTCGAGCGATGCCGCCGCCGCCGCGGAGACGGTCGAGCCCGTCGAACCCGTCGAACCCGAACCCGACGCCGATCCTGACCCGTCCGACGACGACGCTCGATAACCCGTGTTCGAATCCCTGCTGAACGCCTTCCGCGCGCCGGACATCCGGCGCCGGATCCTGGTCGTCCTGGGGCTGCTGATCGTCTTCCGGTTCCTGGCCGCCGTGCCGGTGCCGGGCATCGACCGCGGGCAGCTCGCCGCCTTCCTGGAAGGCAACCCCATCTTCGGGTTGCTCAACCTGTTCTCGGGCGGCGGCCTGTCCAACTTCTCGGTCGTGGCGCTGGGGATGAACCCCTACATCAACGCGTCGATCATCATGCAGCTGATGCAGGGCGTGGTGCCCTCGCTCCAGGCGCTCAGTCGCGAGGGTGAATACGGCCGCAACCGGATCACCCAGTACACGCGCTACCTGTCGGTGCCGATGGCGCTCCTGCAGGCCTACGGCTTCCTGGCGCTGCTCAACAACAGCAACGTCCTGACCGGCGCGTTCGACCTCGGCAGCTTCGACACGCTGACCCAGATCGCGACGCTGACCGCCGGATCGGTCGCCCTGATGTGGATCGGCGAGCTCATCACCGAGCGCGGCATCGGCAACGGCATCAGCTTCATCATCTTCGCCGGCATCGTGAGCCAGGCGCCCGGCGCGATCGGTGCGTTCACGGTCAACCCGAACATCGCCGCCCTGATCGCCTTCGCGATCGTGGCCATCGCGGCGGTCGCCGTGATCATCTACATCCAGGAAGGGCAGCGCCGGATCCCGGTCCAGTACGCCAGCCGTGTCCGCGGCAGGCGGATGTACCAGGGCGGTCAGACGTTCCTGCCGCTGCGGGTCAACCAGGCCGGCGTCATCCCGATCATCTTCGCCGTCAGCATCCTGCTGTTCCCGGTGCAGCTCGCCTCGTACTTCACAGCCTCGGAGATCTCGGTCGTCAAGAGCGTGGCCGACGGCATCGTGTTCCTGCTCAACCCGACGTCCGTCCTGTACATCGTCCTGTACTTCCTGCTGACGGTCGGGTTCACGTACTTCTACACGGCGTTCACGTTCAAACCCGATGAGACCGCCGAGCAGCTCCGCAAGAACGGCGGCTTCATCCCGGGCATCCGCCCGGGCCGGCCGACCCAGGACTACCTCGCGCGCGTGGTGTCGCGGATCACGTTCGCTGGCGCGATGTTCCTCGCCATCGTGGCCGTGTCGCCGACGATCGTGGGCGCCGCCTTCCCCGACCTCGGCGCGATCGGGTTGGGCGGCACGAGCCTCCTGATCGTCGTGTCCGTGGTGGTCGAGACCATGAAGCAGATCGAAGCACAACTCATGATGCGGAACTACGAAGGTTTCATCCGGTGACAGCGGCGGTTCGCCCGGCGTTTCGATGACCGTCCTGGTCCTGTTGGGGGCTCCCGGCGCGGGGAAGGGGACACAGGCGGCCCTCCTTGCCGAGCGGCTCGGGATCCCGCACGTGGCGACCGGTGACCTGTTCCGGGCCGCGGTCCGCGACGGCTCGCCGATCGGGCTCGAGGCGCGGCGGTTCATGGAGCGCGGCCAGTTGGTGCCCGACGACATCACGATCCGGATGCTGCAGGACCGGCTGGCCAGGCCCGATGCGGCCGACGGCGCGATCCTTGATGGCTTCCCACGCACCGGTGCCCAGGCGGCGGCGCTCGACGACGCCCTCGCCGAGCGCGGCGACCGCGTCGATCAGGCCATCCACATCGAGGTTCCCGAGGACGAGCTGATCCGCCGGATGTCGGGTCGCTGGGTGTGCCAGGCGGCCGGCCATGTCTACAACGAGTGGACCAATCCCCCGCAGGTGCCGGGCCAGTGCGACATCGACCGTTCACCGCTGATCCAGCGCGAGGACGACAAGCCCGACACGATCAAGGCCCGGCTCGACTTGCAACTGGCCAGCCTGCGCGAGGTCATGGACCACTACGCGCGGACCGGCAACCTGCGCTCGGTCGACGGGCTCCAGTCGATCGACGACGTCGCGCGTGGCGTGTATGCCGCCGTCACCGGCGAGCCGCAGCCGACGGACGCCTGACGTGGTCACTCGCAAGTCGCGCGCCGAGATCGCCCGGATGCGTCGTGCCGGCCAGGTCGTCGCCGAGGTGCTGGCGATCGTGGAGCGGGAGCTCAAGCCGGGCGTATCCACCGCGCACCTCGACCAGCTGGCGGAGGCCCACATCCGCGCCGCCGGCGCAATCCCGTCGTTCAAGGGCTACCCGGGCATCAACCCGCGCCGGCCGTTCCCGGCCAGCCTGTGCATCTCGTTGGACGACGAGATCGTCCATGGCATCCCGGGCCAGCGGACGATCCGCGAGGGCCAGGTCGTGTCGGTCGACGCCGGGGCGATCGTCGATGGCTGGCACGGCGATGGTGCCCGGACGTTCTTCGTCGGCGTGCCGCCCGAGCCGATCCAGCGCCTGATCGACGCCACCCGCGAAGCGATGATGGCGGGTATCGCGGCGGCTGTGCCCGGCAACCACATCGAGGACATCTCGGCCGCGGTGGAGGACGTCGCCAAGCCATACGGCTTCGGGATCGTGCGCCAGTTCGTCGGTCATGGGATCGGGACGGAGATGCACGAGGAGCCGCAGGTCCCCAACTACCGCACCGGCCGCCGCGGCCGCAAGCTGGAGCCGGGGCTGTGCCTCGCGATCGAGCCCATGTTCACGCTCGGCGACTACCGGGCGCACGTCCTCGACGACGACTGGACGGTGTCGACCGTGGACGGCTCGCTGGCTGCCCACTTCGAGGACTCGATCGCCATCACGGAGAACGGGCCGGAGATACTGACAAGTGTCTGACGGTCCGGTCCAGGGATTTGCTCGGATCGGCGTCTTTTGATACGCTACGCGTTCGTGTGTCGGCCCGTCCGGGCCGGCACTCCGCGTGAGAAAGGGAAGCACACCAGCCTGTGGCCAAGAAGGATGCGATCGAAGTGGAAGGAACGGTGATCGAGCCGCTTCCCAACACGATGTTCGCGGTGGAGCTCGAGAATGGCCACCGGGTGCTCGCCCACATCAGCGGCAAGCTTCGGATGAACTTCATCCGCATCCTGCCGGGTGACCGGGTCCGCGTCGAATTATCGCCGTACGACCTCACCCGCGGCCGCATCACCTACCGACTCAAGTAATCACGCCCGCACGAACCACGATCGAGGATCCGTTGAAGGTCAGAGCTTCCGTAAAGGCGCGCTGCGATAACTGCAAGGTCATCCGGCGCCATGGCACCGTGATGGTCATCTGCACCAACCCCAAGCACAAGCAGCGGCAGGGCTGAGCAGATGGCACGTATCGCCGGTGTCGATATCCCGCGCGAGAAGCGCGTCGAGATCGCGCTCACGTACGTCTATGGGATCGGCCTGCCCACCAGCCAGAAGATCCTCACCCAGACGAACATCAACCCCGACACGCGCGTCCGCGACCTCACCGAGGAGCAGGTCAACCGCCTGCGCGAGCTGATCGATCGTCGCTACAAGGTGGAGGGCGACCTTCGGCGGGAGACCGCGCTCAACATCAAGCGCCTGATCGAGATCGGTTCGTACCGCGGCCTCCGCCACCGGCGCAACCTGCCGGTCCGCGGCCAGCGCACCAAGACCAACGCTCGCCAGCGACGCGGACCGAAGAAGACGGTCGGCATCCGGCGCAAGAAGTGACGAGGGACTGACCAGGCATGGCGGAACGCAAGAAGGCGGTCAAGCAGCGTCGGCGCGAGCGGAAGAACGTCCCCCAGGGGCACGTCCATATCCAGGCCACGTTCAACAACACGATCATCACCATCACGGACCTCAACGGCGCGGTCATCAGCTGGGGCTCAGCCGGTGTGGCCGGCTTCAAGGGCTCCCGCAAGAGCACCCCGTACGCGGCGGCGCTCTCCGCTGACGGCGCCGCGAAGCGCGCCATGGAGCACGGCATGCGCCAGGTCGAGGTCTACGTGAAGGGACCGGGTGCCGGCCGCGAGCAGGCCATCCGGTCGCTGCAGGCCGCCGGCCTCGAGGTCAGCGCCATCACCGATGTCACACCGATCCCCCACAACGGCTGCCGCCCGCCCAAGCGGCGCCGCGTCTAGTCGCACCGGAGTCCCATGGCCCGATACACCGAAGCCGTCTGCCGGATCTGCCGGCGCGAAGGCGCGAAGCTCTTCCTGAAGGGCTCGCGCTGCTATACGAAGAAGTGCGCGTTCGAGCGGCGACCGACGCCGCCCGGACAGCACGGCGTCCGCCGCCGCAAGGTCGGCGAGTACGGCCTGCAGCTGCGCGAGAAGCAGAAGGTCCGCAAGACCTACGGCGTCCTCGAGCGGCAGTTCCGCAACTACTTCATCGCCGCCGAGAATCGTCCCGGCGTGACCGGCGAGAACCTGCTCCGGTCGCTCGAGACGCGGATGGACAACGTCGTCTATCGGGCGGGGTTCGCACCATCGCGTGCGGCAGCTCGCCAGCTCGTCACCCACGGGCACTTCGCCGTCAACGGCGTCCCGACCAACATCCCGTCGTACCAGCTCAAGGCGGGCGACAAGGTCGAGGTCCGCGAGTCGCGGCGAGGTCGTGAGCCGTTCAAGGTCGTCAAGGAGACGCTCCGCAACCATCAGCCGCCGGAGTGGCTGAGCATCGATGCCGGGTCGCTGTCCGGCACCGTCGTCACGCCGCCCAGCCGCGACCAGATGCCGCTCGACCTCAACGAGCAGCTCGTGGTCGAGTACTACTCGAGGTAACAAGCCCCACATGATCGAACAACTCGAGAACCCGCAGATCGAGTCCGTCGAGGAAGTCGGCACGTACGCGAAGTACGAAGCCGGTCCCCTCCAGGCTGGCTACGGCGTCACCCTCGGCAACGCGCTCCGACGGGTCCTGCTCTCCTCGCTCGAAGGCGCGGCGGTCACCAGCATCCAGATCCGCGACGTCTACCAGGAGTTCTCGACGATCCCCGGCGTCAAGGAAGACGTCACCCAGATCGTCCTGAACGTCAAGAAGCTCCGCCTCAAGAGCTTCGCGGCCCACCCGGTCCAGCTCCGGCTCATCAAGAGCGGCGCCGGCGCCGTCACCGCCGCCGACATCGCCGAATCGGCCGATGTCGAGATCATCAACCAGGACCTCGTGCTCATGACCATCGACACCGATGACGTGACGATCGAGATGGACCTGACGGTCGAGCGCGGCGTCGGTTACCTGGGCGCCGAGCGCGCCGAGGCGTTGCCGATCGGCGTGATCGCGGTCGATGCGATCTTCACCCCGGTCCGCAAGGTCAACTACTGGGTCGAGAGCATGCGTGTCGGCCAGATGACCAACTTCGACAAGCTCACGATCGAGATCGAGACGGACGGCACGATCAGCCCCGAGGAGGCGCTCAGCCGCTCGGCCGAGGTGCTGGTCAATCAGTTCCGCCCGTTCGTGACGGTCGGTATGGCGGCCGTTCCGGCTGCTGCCGCCACGGGTGTCGCGGCGCTGCCCCCGAACATGCTCGACATGCCCATCGAGGAGCTCGATCTCCCGATGCGCGCGTACAACTCGCTCAAGCGCAACAACATCGTCAAGGTCGGCCAGCTGTTGCAGCTGAAGGACGACGACCTGCTGCGCATGCGCAACTTCGGCAAGAAGTCGCTCGACGAGATGAAGGAGCGCCTTCGGATGCGCGGCTTCATCGTCCCGGACACCGAAGGCGACGTGCTCGACGATCTCGACGGTGAGGAACCGTTCGAGGACGAGCCCGAGGCCTGACCCATGGCGCATCGGATCGGCGGTCGCAAGCTCAGTCGCAAGACGGGACCGCGCATGAGCCTGTTCAAGAACCTGACCGTGTCGGTCCTGCGCTACGAGCGGGTCAAGACCACCGAGGCGAAGGCCAAGGAGATCTCCGGCCGGGTCGAGAAGGTCATCACGCTCGCCAAGCGGGGCGACCTGGCGGCTCGTCGCGCGGTCGTCGCCCAATTCCCGAACGAGCCACTCGTCGTGAACAAGCTGTTCGACGAGATCGCGCCCAAATACGCCGATCGGACCTCGGGGTTCACCCGGATCGTGAAGATCGGGCAACGCCGCGGCGATGCGGCGGAGATCGTCCAGATCGAACTGGTCTGACCAAGCAGATGCCCGAGAGGGTGTCGCCGACGCGCTACCGCGCGACGGTCGAATACGACGGGACGGAGTTCGCAGGGTTCCAGGTGAACCCGGGCAAACGCACCGTCCAAGGGGTCCTGGAAGACGCGCTGGCGCGCCTCGGTGACGGGGTGGTCCGGCGGGTCGACGGGGCCGGACGAACGGACGCCGGCGTCCACGCCGCGGGACAGGTCATCGCCTTCCCGTACGCGGGCCGGCTGACGGCAACGGAGCTCGGGGCGGCGCTCGAGGCGATCCTGCCTCGGGACCTTGCGATCCGAGACCTGCGTCCGGTGCCGGCTGGGTTCAACCCCCGCTATGCGGCGCGGTACCGGGAATACCGCTACACCGTCTGGAACGGGCCGCCCAGCCCGCTTCGCGAGCGCACCGCGCTCGGGGTGCGGGACCCGCTCGACACCGCCGCGATGGCGCGAGCCGCGTCGGCCTTCATCGGCCGGCACGACTTCCGGGCCTTCGGGGCAGCGGACCGATCCACGGTCCGGACCGTGACCGCGGTCCGGGTCCGGCGATCGGGTCGGAACGTGACGATCGACGTCCGGGCCGACTCGTTCCTTCGGGGACAGGTCCGACGGATGGTCGGCCTCCTGCTGGAGATCGGCCTCGGCAACGGCGATATCGATGCGGTCCGGACGGCGCTCGCCGACCCGGGATCCGCGCCAAAGGGGCCGGCGGCCCCGGCAAAGGGACTGTGTCTGCAGCGCGTCGTCGTCGGACGAGGCGGCAGGGACAGGACGAACGGAGTACGCGAGGAACGATGAACGCGAAGACCATGTCGGTCCGTGAGAGCGAGATCGAGCGACGCTGGTACGTCGTGGACGCGACGGACGAGACGCTCGGCCGTCTCGCCTCGCGCATCGCGCGCGTCCTCGTCGGCAAGCACAAGCCGACCTATCAGCCCAACCTCGACTCGGGCGATCACGTGATCGTGCTCAACGCCAAGCGCATCGCGGTCACCAGCGACAAGCTCGAGAGCAAGCTCTACATCCGCCACAGCGGCTACCCGCAGGGGTACAAGGAGGAGACGCTCGGTCACCTCCTGGAGCGGCGACCGGAAGAGGTCATCCGCCGCGCCGTCAAAGGCATGCTGCCGCACACGCGACTCGGCGCCCAGCAGCTGCGCAAGCTGAAGGTGTACGCCGGATCCGACCACCCCCATCAGGCTCAGCAGCCTGAGCCGCTCGCCTGACGAGGAGCCTTTCGATCATGTCCATCCCCGCCTTCTATTCCGGGACCGGCCGCCGCAAGACGGCCATCGCGCGCGTCCGGCTGCTGCCGGGCGAGGGCGAGATCGTCGTGAACGGTCGATCGCTCGATGAGCACTTCGGCAACGCCGTCAACGAGGCCGAGGTGCGACTCCCGTTCCGGGTCACCGGCACCGAGGGTCGCTTCAACGCGATGATCAAGGTCGAGGGTGGCGGCGTGCACGGCCAGGCCGGGGCGATCCGCCACGGGATCGCGCGTGCGCTGCTCGAGGTCGACGAGGCCGCCAATCGCCTGCCGCTCCGCCAGGCCGGGTTGCTCACCCGCGACCCGCGCATGAAGGAGCGCAAGAAGTACGGGCTCAAGCGCGCCCGCAAGGCCCCCCAGTACACCAAGCGCTAGCACGGCGCCTGGGCGCCGATCGCTGCGTTGCCGGCTGCGGGCGCGAGCTCACGGACGTCCGAGTCCGCTCGCTCACGTCCTCGCCAGCGCCTTGCGCTCGACGCCCATCCGCCGCGCTAGGGGCCGGTGCGCCGGGCGCAGCCCGATGCTCCGGTCACTCCACGAACGAACCGACGGCTGAGCGCCTGGTCGCACCCGTTCGTTCGTCGGTTCGCTCACTCCACGAACGAACCGACGGCTGAGCGCCTGGTCGCACCCGTTCGTTCGTCGGTTCGCTCACCCCACGAACGAACCGACGGCTGAGCGCCTGGTCGCACCCGTTCGTTCGTCGGTTCGCTCACCCCACGATCGAACCGGTCGAACCGGCCTGGCCGACGAGCCCCAGGACCTTCCGGGGATCGCACGCGCAACATCGACCGCTAGAGTTGCGACATGACGGCCTCGACCGACACGTCCACGCTGCGCGGTCGCGACCTCCTGAGCGCGGCGGATCTGTCCGCCGACGAGGTCGACCGTGTCTTCGACACCGCGGCGCAGCTGAAGGCAGAGTTCCGCGCGAGTCGACGCCACGCCGACAAGCTGCTCGCCGGCCGCACGCTGGCGATGCTCTTCCAGAAGCCGAGCCTGCGCACGCGGGTGACGTTCGAGGCCGGCATGACCCAGCTGGGCGGCGCCGCGATCTACCTTCCGGAAGACGCCGTCATGGGCGCGCGCGAGGCGGTCCGCGACGTCGCACGCAACCTCGAGCGGTTCGTCGACGCCATCGTCGCCCGGACCGGCCCCCACGAAGTCGTGCTCGAGCTCGCCGCCCAGGCATCGGTCCCGGTCATCAACGGCTTGACCCTTCGCGAGCATCCCTGCCAGGCCCTCGCAGACGTCTTCACGATCCGCGAGCACCTGGGCCGGCTCGACGGCGCGGTCATCACCTTCGTCGGCGACGGCAACAACGTCTACCACTCGCTCGCGCTGGTCGCCGCCGCGTTTGGGGCCGAGGTACGACTCGCCCATCCCGCCGGGTACGCACCGGATGCCCGGATCGTGGCGGCCGCCCAGGCCCGCGCGGCCGAGACCGGCGGACGCCTGGTCTTCGGCCAGGACCCGTTGGAGCTGATCGCCGGCGCGGACATCGTCTACACGGACGCCTGGACGTCGATGGGCCAGGAGGCCGAGACCGAGGCGCGTCGCGACGCGTTCGCGCTGTACCGCATCGACGACGCCTTGATGGACGCGGCCGGCCCCGGCGCGATGGCGATGCACTGCCTGCCGGCGCATCGCGGCGAGGAGATCACCTCCTCGGTCATGGATGGCCCACGCAGCCTGATCTTCGAGCAGTCCGAGAACCGCCTGCATGTCCAGAAGGCGCTGCTCGTGGAGCTGATCGGAACCTCCGCATGAGCGAGGCCCTGTTCGAGCGCTACAAGGACGCCCTTCGGCGCGGGCACGTCGCGAGCCAGCGCGGGCGGTTCGACGAGGCGCTGGACGCCTATAGCGACGCTGCCAGGGTCGCGCCCGACCGCGCGCTGCCGCTCGTCGGCATCGGCCTCGTGTTGACACGACTCGGCAAGGCCCACGAGGCCCTGTCGGCCTTCGACCTCGCGCTCGACCGTTCGCCGACCGACGAGACCGCGCTCCGCGGACGGATCGACACGCTGCTCACGTTGGGCGACCGCGTCCACGCTGCCGAGACCCTCGATCGACTGGTCCCCGTCCTCGAATCGGCCGACCGTCGCGCCGAGGCGATCGATGCCGCCGGTCGGGCGCTCGACCTGGCGGAGTCGCGCGGGCGCCGCGAGGCGCTCCAGGCGATGGTCGACCGCTATGCGGCCGATCCGGCTGCGGCGGCTGCGGCCGGCGATGCGCTCGGCCGCGCACGGACGCTGCTCGCCGGCCCGATCGGCCCCGAACCCGAGCTGCCGCCACCGCCGTTCGACGCAGCGGCAGCGATGGCCGCCGTCGAGGACGCCGCGACGTCGGGTGATGCCGACGCGACGCGGACCGCGGCGCTGGCCGCCGCACGTGGTCATCGCGCCGCAGGTCAGGTCTACGCCGCCATCGACGCGTGCTACCAGGCGCTTGCGACCAACCCAGCCGACGCGACGCTCCACCTGGCGCTCGCCGAGCTGTACGTCGACCGCGGTTGGCGCACGACAGCGGCCGACAAGCTGGTGCTGCTCTCACGCCTGGTCGACCTTGGCGGCGACCCATCGACCCGAGAGCGGGTGTGCAGCCTTGCCACGCGGCTGCCGGACGATCCTCGGCTCGAGGCCATCTGCGCCTGACCCATCGGCCCTGAGCGGTCGAGCGGGGGCGCGATGCTACACTCCACGCACGATGCCGGAGCTCATCGGGTCGATCTTCGAACAGGTCCGACTGACGACAGTTCTCGACATCGCGATCACGTCGCTGCTGATCTACTGGCTCTTCAGCCTTATCCGGGGTACGCGGGCGGTCCGTCTGGTCATCGGCGTGAGCGTCCTGATCGTGGTGTACGTGCTTGCCGTCGCACTCGGGCTCGAGTTGCTGACGCGCATCCTGCAGGGCGGTGCTGTCGTTGGCCTGTTCGCGCTCGTGGTCATCTTCCAACCGGAGATCCGCCGCGCACTGGAGCGGATCGGCCGGGTGGGCTCGTTCGGATGGATGCTGGCCGGCGCCGACTCGCGCGCCGTCGAGCACGTGGCCAAGGAAGTCGCACGCGCTGCCGCCGAGCTGTCCGCCGAGGGCCACGGTGCGCTCCTGGTGCTGGAGCGCGAGACGGGCCTCGAGGACACCGCCGAGACCGGCGTGATGATCCACGGCGACGTATCGGCCGACCTCATCCGGACGATCTTCGCGCCGCGCACGCCGCTCCATGACGGGGCGGTGATCATCCGCGGCGAGACGGTGCTCGCCGCAGGGGTGCTGCTGCCACTGGCCGAGACGACCGTCCAGGTCGAGCGCTTCGGCACCCGCCACCGTGCGGCGCTGGGGATCGCCGAGCAGACCGACGCGATCGTCGTCGTCGTGTCCGAGGAGAACGGCCAGATCAGCCTCGTCGAGCGATCACGGATCGTGCGCAACCTCAACGAGTCGCAGCTCGCCCGCACCATCCGCCAGCTGCTCGACCCGAGCCAGGGTCGCCGCCGGCGCGCCCTTGGCGGCTGGCGGTCGACCCCCGAGCCCGCGTCCACGTCGGCCGTACGAGCCCCGCGGTGACCCGAGTCCTCGGGGTCCTCATCCACAACTGGCCCCTGAAACTCGCGGCGATCGGTCTCGCCACGCTGCTGTACGGCGGCCTCGTCCTGTCCCAGAGCTCCGCGACCCTGACTGGCGTCGTCCCGGTCACGCCCCGTGAGCAACCGCCCGATACCTTCCTGCTCACGACCCTGCGGCCGGTGACCGAGATCCGCTATTTCACGCCATCGAACGTGCGCCCCATCTCGTCCGATTTCGAGGCGTGGGTCGATCTCAGCGATGTCGCGCCGGGCAGCGGCCGGCGGAGCGTGCCGATCCAGTTGCGATCGATCGATCCGCGGGTCCGCGTCCTCGGCTTCGAGCCCCAGACCGTCACGGTCGAGCTGGACCGGGTCACGCAGAAGTCCGTGCCGGTGCAGGTCGAGCGCGGCGACGTCCCGGTCAACATGTCGGTCGGCGACGCGACCGTGGACCCGCTCGAAGCCCGCGTCATCGGGCCGTCCTCGGTGTTGGCCAGGGTGGTCGCCGCCCGGGCGTCGGTGATCGTGCAGCCGTCCGGTATCGACGTCGACCAGGATGTGGAGCTGGTGCCGATCGACAGCGTCGGCGACGCCGTCGCCCAGGTCAGGCTCGAGCCGTCGACCGCGCGCGTGACGATCCCGATCTTCTCGGACCGCCAGACCCGGCAGCTGCCGGTCAGGCCGCAGATCACGGGCTCGCCGGCCGCCGGCTTCGAGCTGTCAGCAGCCAGTGTCGAGCCCCGCTTCATCACCGTCGAGGGCGACGTCGACGAGCTCGAGGCGTTGGCCACGGTCGACACCGTACCGATCCCGGTCACCGGGTTGTCGGCGTCGCGCACGCTCGAGGTGGGTCTCGCCCTGCCCTCAGGGGTCGTGGCGCTCGACGCCCAGACGGTGACGGTCACGATCGGGGTTCGGGCCCTGACGGCGACGCGCTCGTTCGAGGTGGGTCTCCGACTCATCGGTGTGCAGCCGTCGCTCGACTACGAGGTCGGGGTCGACCGAGTGCTGATCACGGTCGGCGGCAGCACGGCCGACCTCGACCGCCTCATCGGCGCCACGTTGGCGGTCGACCTCGACGTGACCACGCTGGGGCCGGGCACGACCGACGTCACGGTGACCGCCGCCTTGCCGCCCGGTGTCACGCTGGCGGCTGCCAGCCCGGCGCGCGTCCAGGTGGTCGTGACGGCTCGACCGACACCCGCGCCCTCCTGAGCGGATGGGGCAGCTCTTCGGGACTGATGGCATCCGCGGGGTCGCGAACGTCGACCTCAAGCCGACCTTGGCCTACGCGCTGGGTCGGGCGACCGCCAAGCGACTGGCCGAGCCCGGTTCCGCCATCGTCGTCGGCCAGGACACGCGCCGATCGGGCGACATGTTCGTCGCGGCGATCGTGGCCGGGGCGACCAGCCTCGGCGTCGATGTCCACGTCGTCGGCGTCGTCCCGACCCCGGCGCTCGCCTACCTGACGCGATCCGGCGACTACCGCGCGGGGATCATGGTCTCCGCCTCGCACAACCCGGCCGACGACAACGGGCTCAAGGTGCTCGATGCCGACGGTCTCAAGCTCGACGACTCGATCGAGGACGAGCTCGAGGCGCTGATCTGGCGCGAGGGCGAGCTCGGCGGTGCCGGCAACGCCACGCTCGGCCGGCGCATCGACGCGACTGCCGCGATCGAGCGCTACCTCGAGCACCGACGGAGCCTCGCCGCCGCGATCGACGCGGGCGACCTGCACATCGTGCTCGACGGCGCGAACGGCTCCGGCGGTGCGGCTGGGCGCGAGATCCTGGGCGCCACGGGCGCCCGGGTCGAGGCGATCCACGTGGAACCGGACGGCGTCAACATCAACGTCGAGTCGGGCGCCACGTCGCCTGGCTCGCTCGCCCGGGCGGTCGCGGAGCGCGGGGCGGACGTCGGCTTCGCGCTCGACGGCGACGCCGATCGGCTGATCGCGGTCGACGGTCAGGGCCGCATCGTGGATGGTGACCAGCTCCTGGGCATCCTCGCCCT
The DNA here is from genome assembly GCA_963812745.1 of uncultured Chloroflexia bacterium. GTDB lineage: Bacteria > Chloroflexota > Limnocylindria > Limnocylindrales > CSP1-4 > SPCO01. The sequence goes on from CAWEWE010000006.1 coordinate 25,187, forward strand.
CGAGCGGCTCGAACGCGGTGCCCTGCCGGGCGGCCTGGTGGTGTCGATCCTGTCCAACGGCGGGCTGCAGAGCGCGGTCGAGGCGGCGGGCGGCGAGGTCGTCCGCACCCCGGTCGGTGACAAGTACATCCTCGAAGGGATGCAGGTGTCGGGGGCGATGCTCGGCGGCGAGAAATCCGGGCACGTCATCATCCTGGAGCACACGACCTCGGGCGATGGCATCGTCACGGCCCTCGAGGTCCTGCGCGTGATGACCACGCGCAGCGCGCCGCTCGCGACGCTGGCCGAAGCCATCACGTTGCTGCCCCAGCAACAGCGCGCGGTCAAGGCCCGTCACAAGGACCAGTGGGAGGGCGACCCTTCGCTGCGACGCGCGATCGCCGATGCGAGCGCGCGGCTGGGCAGCACGGGACGTGTCCTCGTCCGGCCGTCCGGGACCGAGCCCGCACTGCGGGTGATGGTGGAAGGACCCGACGAAGCGCTGGTGACCGAGCTGGCCGACGCGCTCGCGGCCCTCGCGGGGGAGCGTCTAAACTAGCGCCGGTGCCCACACGGAAGGAGTCACCACGTCCCGCGGCACTCGTCGGGGCAGATCGGAGGACCTGACATGTGCGGCATCGTGGGTTACACGGGACCCCGGGAGGCCGGTCCCATCCTCATCGAGGGACTGGCCCGGCTCGAGTATCGCGGCTATGACTCGGCGGGCATCGCGCTGGTCGACGATGGCGGCGACCTTTTCGTCGAGAAGAAGGCCGGCAAGCTCGAGAACCTGCGGGCGGCGATCGCCGACCGCACGCCCCACGCGGCGATCGGGCTGGCGCACACCCGCTGGGCGACCCACGGCCGCCCGAACGACCTGAACGCCCATCCGCACCAGGACTGCACGGGCGACATCACGGTCATCCACAACGGGATCATCGAGAACTTCCGTGAGCTGCGCGACGGGCTGGAGGCGCGCGGCCACCGCCTGACGTCCGAGACCGACACGGAGGCCTTGGCCCACCTCGTCGAGGAGTGCTACCAGGGCGACCTGGCCGACGCGGTCCGCGGCACGCTCCGCCAGGTCGAAGGGGCGTACGCGATCGCCGTCATGCACCGGGGCGAGCCCGACCGGCTGGTCGGCGCCCGCAAGGACGTGCCGCTGGTCGTGGGGCTCGCCGACGGCGAGTCGTTCCTGGCGAGCGACGTGGCGGCCATCCTCGCCCACACCGATCAGGTCCAGTTCCTCGAGGACGGCGATGTCGCCGACCTGCGCCCTGGTGGCGTCACGATCACCGATGTCGACGGCACGCCCCAGCAACGCGATGTCACGACCATCGACTGGACGACCGAAGCCGCCGAGAAGGGTGGCTACGAGCACTTCATGCTCAAGGAGATCCACGAGCAGCCCGAATCGCTCCGCCAGGCGATCGCCGGTCGCGTCACCAGCGAGGACCACATCTGGCTCGAGGAGCTCGAGGGCTTCACGGAGACCCTGGCCCGGATCGAGCGGGTCGAGCTGATCGCCTGCGGGACGGCCTACTACGCCGCGCTGGTCGGTGCGGCCGCGATCCAGGACTGGATCGGCATCCCGGCCCGGGCGACGGTGGGCTCCGAGTTCCGCTACAGCCCGCCGCCGATCGACGGCAAGACGCTGGTCATCGCCGTCACCCAGTCGGGCGAGACCGCCGACACCATCGCGCCGACCCGCCTCGCGCGCGAGCGCGGCGCCCCGATCATCGCGGTCACCAACACGGTCGGCAGCGCGATCACCCGCGAGGCCCACCGCGTGCTGTTCCTGCAGGCCGGTCCCGAGATCGCGGTGGCGGCGTCGAAGACGTTCGTCGCCCAGGTGACGACGCTGATCATCCTCGCCGCAGCGATCGCCAAGGCGCGTGGTGCGCTCGGGCTCGAGCAGGAGCAGGAGCTTGGGGCGGCGCTGCACGCGCTGCCGGCCGCCGCTGCCAAGGCGATCGAGAACGCCGCGGGCGTGGCGGACCTGGCCCGCCGCTACGTCAACTCGCGCGGGTTCATGTTCGTCGGCCGTGGCTACACATACCCGACCGCGCTGGAGGGCGCCCTCAAGCTCAAGGAGGTCAGCTACGTCCACGCCGAGGGCTACGCCGCCGGCGAGATGAAGCACGGACCGATCTCGCTGCTCGACGCCGAGTGCCCGCTCGTCGCGGTGGCGACCCGTTCGTCGGTCTACGACAAGCTCGTCTCGAACGTGATGGAGGGCCGCGCCCGCGACGCCCGCGTCATCGCAGTCGCGACCGAGGGCGACCCCCAGATCGAGCGGTTCGCCGATGACGTCTGCTGGGTGCCCGACACGCACGAGGCGCTCAGCCCGGTGCTCGCCATCATCCCGCTCCAGCTGTTCGCCTACCACGTCGCGGTCGCCCGTGGCACGGACGTCGACCAGCCACGCAACCTCGCCAAATCGGTCACGGTGGAATGAGCTGATGGGTGGTGCCGACATCGACGTCGCGCGGCATCCGCCCGCTCTGGCCGAGGCCGGCATCACCGAGCTCGGCATCGACATCATCAAGGTCGACCGTATCCGCGCCTCGCTCGAGCGGTTCGGGGCGCGGTTCACAAACCGGGTCCTGACACCGGCCGAGCAGCGCTACGTGCGCGACCGCCCCGAGACGATGGCCGGCCGCTGGGCGGCCAAGGAAGCGGTCTCGAAGGTCCTCGGGCTCGGGGTGCGCGGGATCGGCTGGCGCGACATCGAGATCGAGCGCCTGCCGACGGGACAGCCGGCCGTCCGCCTCCACGGTCGTGCGGCGGCGCGCGCCGCCCAGCTCGGCATGGGCAGGATCGCGGTGACGATCAGCCACGAGGCCGACTACGCGGTCGCGATGGCGTTCGGCCTTCGGACCGCGGGTGGTCGTTACCTCTTCCCGCCGGACATCGAGGATCGGCTGGACGACCGCGAGCGCCGGATCCTGGCGCGGATCGAGCGGATCCGGGACATGGCCGAGTCCAACGGGGCCGCGGCGCTGGCCGCCGACGCGCCCGACACCGACGAAGCCACCCGTGCCTGAGCGACGCGCCCTCGGCTTCGGCCGGCGGCCCGACGAGGCGCCGCCGGCAACGGGCGGCGGGCCGGACGAGCGGCCCTGGCCGCAGGGCGCTGCCCGGCTCGACGAGGACATGGCCGTCGGGCTGCTCCCGCCGCGGCCGGCTCGCGGCCACAAGGGCTCGTTCGGCAAGCTCCTCGCGATCGCGGGGTCGCTCGACTACGCAGGCGCCGCACTGCTCGTCTGTCGGGCGGCGGGACGCACCGGGGTCGGGCTGGTCACGCTGGCCGTGCCCGAGACGCTCCAGCCGCTGTTCGCAGCGAAGGTCGTCGAGGCGACCACGATGGCGCTCCCCGAAGACGACGTCGAGGAGATCGACCCTGAGCCGGCCCTCGCCCGCATCCTCGATCATGAGCATGACGCTCTGGTCGTCGGTCCGGGCCTGCGCCCCGGGCTGGCGACGGCCGAGCTCGTGCGCGACCTGATCGATTCGGGTGGCGAGGAACGGCCGCCCATGGTGCTCGACGCCGAGGCGCTCCGCTCGCTCGCATCGATGGACGCCTGGTGGGAGGGCGACCGCCGGGCGGCCGTCCTGACGCCGCATGCCGGCGAGTTCAAGCGACTCCGGGCCGGCAGCGGCGTCGCGCCCGACGCGGACGGCGATCTCGCCGATGACGATGACGCCCGGGTCGCGGCGGCCAAGGATGCGGCGGCTGCCTGGCGGCAGGTCGTCGTGCTGAAGGGGGCGCGGACGGTGATCGCCAGCCCCGACGGGGAGGTGGTGGTCGCGCCGTTCGAGAACCCGGCGCTGGCGACCGGTGGGACCGGCGACGTGCTGGCCGGCGCGATCGGCTCGCTCCTGGCCCAGGGTCTCGCGCCGTACGCCGCCGCCCGGCTCGGGGTCTACCTCCACGGGACGGCGGGCGACGCACTCCGCGAGCGGTTCGGGGATGCCGGCCTGCTTGCCTCCGACCTGCCGGATGGCCTCGCGATCGCCCGCCGCCGGCTGGCGACGATCGCCGAGCGGCGGAGCAGCGGGAAGCGTCTCGGGTTCCGCGTCCGCGAGGATGCCACCGCCGTGCCCGAACCCGACCCGGCGCCCGCCTGATCACTCCCACGACGCGGCGACCAGCTCGGTGACGCCCTCGATCCGACCGCCGATCGAGGCGCGACTCGAGGACGCCGGCCTGCCGCCGATCCCGCGGCTGGCGTGGCTGGAGCTCGACCTCGACGCCCTGGCCGCCAACGTCTCGACGCTCCGGTCGCTCGCGGGTGGGGTGCCGGTGCATCCGGTGGTCAAGGCCGACGCCTACGGCCACGGTGCCGTCCCGATCGCCCGTGCGCTCGAGGCCGGCGGCATCGACGGGCTGTCCGTGGCGACGATGGACGAGGCCCTGCAGCTGCGCGAGGCGGGCATCGAGGTCCCGATCCGCGTGCTGTATCCGATCCCGCCGGCCCTCGTCGGCGATGCGGTCCGGGAGGACATCACGATCGCCGCCGGGGATCGCGAGTCGCTGGACGCGATGCTCACCGCCGCCGCGGTCGCCGCGGCACGCGACGACGTCGCACCCGCCCGGTCGCTCCGGCTCGAGATCGAGGTGGAGTCGGGTCTCGGCCGCGGCGGGGTCGGATCCGAGGAGATCGCGGCCATGGCAGACGCGATCGAGCGGTCCCGCGTCGCGCGCCTCGTCGGGGTGTGGACCCACCTCCAGGCGAGCGATGACGCGCAGATCACGGCCCGCCAGCTGGAGCGGTTCGAGATAGCCTCGGCGGAGCTCGGCAGGGGTGGCGCTGAACAGCGCGACGGCGCCGCCCCGCCCCGCCACGTCGCGGCGAGCGGCGGCCTGCTGACCGGCGTGACGCCCTATGGCGGCGTTCGCCCCGGCCTGTCGATCTACGGCATCGTGCCGGACGAGCTGGCCGGCCGCGACCTGCGCATGCCGGGTGCCGACCTCCTCCGGCCGGTGATGTCGCTCCACGCTCGCCCGATCCGGGTCGTCGACCTGCCGGCGGGTTACGGGGTGAGCTACGGACCCACGTTCACCACGACACGGCCCAGCCGGATCGCGACGCTGCCGCTGGGCTACGGCGACGGCTACGCCCGGGCGCTGGCCAACCGGGCCGAAGCGCTGGTCCGTGGGATGCGCGTACCGCTCGTTGGCAGCATCACGATGGACGCCGTGATGGCCGACGTCACGGACGTCCCCGGACCGCCCGTCGGCCCCGCCGACGAGTTCGTCCTGCTGGGTGCCCAGGGGGCCGAACGCATCAGTGTCGAGGACCTGGCGCGGCTGCGCACCACCAACACGTGGGAGGTGGTGACCCAGATGTCTGGGCGTCTGCCCCGGGTGTACCATGCCGCAGCCGGAGCGATCGATCTGCGGACGGTCACGCGAGCCGGGTGGAGAGGGTAGTGGCGCGCATCGAGCTCTGGAATGGCGATATCTGTGACCTCGAGGTCGACGCCATCGTGAACCCCGCGAACCTGAGCCTGTGGATGTCGACGGGAGTATCGGGTGCGATCAAGCGAGCGGGCGGTGACGCGATCGAGTTCGCCGCGGTCCGGCAGGCCCCGGTCGCGCTCGGCGAATCCATCGTGACCGGCAGCGGCAACCTCGCGGCCCGCGCCGTGATCCACGCGGTCTCCCTCGATCGCGATCGGCGGACCAGCGGGCCGGTCATCGACGCGGCCGTACGCAGCGCGATGGCGCGAGCCCGCGAGATCGGCGCGACGAGCGTCGCGTTCCCCGCGCTGGGCACCGGTGTCGGTGGCTTCCCGCTCGAGGAATCGGCGCGGATCACGGTGGCTGCGGTGCGCGACGAGCTCGAGCGCTCGCCCGGCATCGAGCACGTCACCTTCGCACTCCGTGGCGCGGCGCCCTACGAGGCGTTCCAGACCGCCATCGCCGAGACGAGTCCGGCGACCGGGCAGGCCGGCGTCCGATGAGCTTCCCGATGGAGCCGAACGAGGAGCAGCGCAACGAGTTGGTCGAGCAGGTCGCGCGCGAGATCCAGCTGCGCGGTCTGACCTCGTCCGCGGTCCACTTCTTGGAGGCCAGCCGCCCGTATCGCGCGCTCGGTGCCAACGCGATGCTGTTCTTCGACCCGGTCCTGCGCGGCGTGTTCGGGGGCGATCTCGCCTCGGCGTCCGAGATCATGGCCGACGACACCGGCATCGAGCTGCTCATCGCCAGGCTCGAGGAGCTCGACGACGAGCTCGTCTGGGACGGCTGAGCAGCCGACACGCCCGATCGGCCGGTCGGCCGGTCCGCTCGAGTCCGGGTAGCATCAAGCGGTGACGCAGCCGCACGCATTCCTCGTGATCGACCAGGGCGCCGCGACCGTCTCCATCGCCCTGATCGGCCGGGCCGGCGGGGCATGGCGGCTGATCGGCAGCCTATCGATCCCGGCCGGCGCCGACGTCGACCCGGCCATCGAGCTTCTGGTCGCACGGACCACGGCGGCCGACCCGATGGTGGCCCACGCCCTCGGGATCGTCGGCCTCGACCGCGACGCGCTGCCGCGCCTCCAGGTGCGCAGCAGGCGGCCGCGCCGACTCGCCGTCGTGGCCGGCTCCGAACGCACGCTGACCGGGCTGGTAGCAACGGCCGGGCGGAGCGGCTGGCGGCCGAGCGGGGCGAGCGTCGAGACCACGGACCCGCTCGCGATGACGCGGCTGCTCCTGGATCGCGACGTCGCGGCCATCGTGGTCGGCGCGGGCGATCCGCCGCGGGCCGACGAACGAGCGGGCATCCGCGAGCTGGCGACCCTCGTCGCGGCGGTGGCGATGCGCCGGCCCGAGATCCCGATCATCCTGTCCGGCTCGATGTCGGAGGGCCTCGATGTCTTCGGGGACGTCGGCGCCCGACCCGGTGAGGTGCTGCTCGCCCCGGCCGTCGCGAAGCCCAGCGCGACGAGCGATCCCGATGCGGAGGATCCGCTCGCCGACCTGTTGCTCGAGCTGGCCCTGCCCCCCGATGACCCGCGCCGCTCGCTCGGAGCGGGGACGCGGGCGCTCGCCGACGTCCTCAACCGCCGGATCGAGGCAATCGTGCTCGGGCACGATGCCGGGGTCCGGGCGGTGGCCATCCCGGCGTCCGGCGGCCGACCGTCCTTCGTGCGTCTGGCCGTCGTCCCGTCGGCGGCGGTCGCCCCCGACGATCCCGACGACGCCGTGGTCGATGGCGTCCTGGTCTGGTCGACCATACCGGCCGACCGCCATCGGATCCGCGACCGCATGCGGGAGCTGCGCATCGCGCCCTGGTCGGACGCCGCAGGGGAGGGCACCGCGCTCCGGATGGCCGCCGCCCGCGCCGCCCTCGTCCGGCTGGGAGCGGCGACGGCCCGCTTCGACGACGGTCCGGTGCCCGACCTGATCGTGGTCGCGAGCGGCGTCTGGACGTCGGTCCCGGCCCCGGCCGTGTCGCTCGCCCATATCGACGTGCTGCGGCGGCCGGGTGCGAGCCAGTACGCACTCGATCATGCGCGGCTGCTCGGGGCGCTGGGAGCGATCCCCGACGCCGGCGAGCGCCGCGTGCTGTTCTCCGATCTCGTCGACGACCTGCTCGCCCCGCTGGGGAGTGTCGTCACGCCGGCCGGGCTGCGGGCCGGCAAGTCGGCCGGCAGCGTCGTGGTCCATGCGTCGGACGGCGCCAGCGAGCTCGACCTGGTGCCGGGTGGCCTCGAGCTCGTCGACCTGCCGCCCGGCGCGACGGCCGTCGCCGAGTTCAAGTTCCGTGACCGGGTGCGGCTCGGTGGCCGGGGCCGCCATTTCGCGATCGATGTCGCCGGCGGGCTCGGCGGACTGGTCGTCGACCTGCGCGACGTGCCGCTCAAGCTCCCGGATCGTGCCGATCGGCGGCGCGACCTGCTGGCTGCGTGGCAGTCGTCGCTCTGGGCCGGGTCGGACGCATGACCGAGCACGACGACGAGCAGAACGGGCACGACCCCGGCGACGACCAGCGGCCCGCTCCAGACGGCGGGCAGCAGGAACTGGCCGAGCCGTCGGCCGATCTCGGGCTCGTCCGCCTGCGGCGACTGCTCGAGGGCCCGGTGGATGTCACGTTCCCGTTGGTGGCCGGCGATCGGGCGCTGGTCGCCGCCGGCGAGTCGGTAGTGCCAGGCGCGCCGATCATCGAGCGCGTCCGCGACGCCCGGCTGGTCGACGCGCTCGTGCCCGACACCGCCGAGCCGCGACCGGGCGGCCGTATCGCCGATGGCGAGCTCCTGTTCGAGTGGCGCGGCCGCTGGCGGGTGGCCGGCGGCGAAGTCACCGAGCCGATCGACAGCCCGATCGCCGGGATCGTGCGCGAGGTCGACCCCGGGACCCGCGTCGTGGTGCGGGCGACCGGCCAGGCGTTGCGCGGGATCGTCGCCCTCGGCGGCCCGACACGCGGCGCGCTCCACGTCGCCTCGTGGGTCGAGGGCGAGCTGCGCGGCGGCTCGCTCGATGTCGGGCTCGCCGGCAAGGTCCTCGTCGTCGGCTCCCGGATCGACGCCGAGACGTTGACTCGCGCCCGCGCGATGGGCGTGCGCGGCATCATCGTGGCCGGCCTGGCCAGCAAGGAACGGCGCGATTTCCTTGCGTCGGAGGCACGCCAGCGGGCGGCGCTCCATCGCCTCCCGACGTTCGCCGTCCTGGTGCTCGAGGGCGCCGTGCGGCGGCCGTTGGCCGGCCCGGTCATGGACATCCTCGACGCCCTCGAGGGTCGCGATGTCGCCATCGTGGCCGACCCGCCGATGCTCATCTTCGACGAACCCGAGCTCGAGCTCCCGGCGCCCCGCCCCGACCACGTCCGCGTCCGGGCCGGGCAGCTGTCCGGGCGCGAGGGGACATGGACCGGGCTCCTCGGACCGCGGCGGTTCACGGGCGGCGTCCACCTCGAGGCGGGCACCGTGCGGTTCGATGACGGCTCGGTCGTTGCGGTCGCGCTCGGCGACCTCGAGCGGTTCGGGTGAGCGCGATGCCTGCGCAGACGGCCGAGTCGCTGGTCCGCATCTGCTCCGACCCCGCGGCAACGACCGCGCTGGGTCGGTCGCTGGCCGCCGTGGCCCAGCCCGGGGATCTCATCTGCCTGTGGGGCGAGCTCGGTGCCGGGAAGACCCATCTCGCGAAGGCGTTCGGGGCAGGTCTCGGGGTGACCGCCACGATCACCTCGCCGAGCTTCATCCTGATGGCCGAGTACGAGGGCCGGCTGCCGCTCTTCCACATCGACCCGTACCGGCTCGTGAGCGCCGACGACGCGCTCGCCGGTGGGCTCATCGACGAGCGGCAGGCGACCGGCGTCACCCTCGTCGAATGGCCGGAGCGGCTCGGTGACGCGCTCCCGCTCGACCGGCTCGACGTCCGCATCGACGGGACCGGCGACGAGCCACGGACGATCACCCTGGTCGCCTGGAGCGATCGCTATCGCCGCTATCTCGAGGCGGCCGGGTGACCCACGACGGCCGGCGGCCGGCCATCCTCGCCATCGACACCGCGACGACCGCGGTCGTGATCGCGACCGGCTCGCCCGACGGTGTCGTCGACGGCATCTCGACATGGACGGCCGGCCATCGCCACGGCGAGACGCTGCTCCCGTCGATCGAGCGCTTCCTCGGCGAGCAGAACATCCGGCGGTCGCGCCTCACCGGGATCGTGGTCGGGACGGGTCCCGGCACGTTCACCGGCCTGCGCGTCGGGATCGCCACCGCCAAGGGCATCGCCCACGGGCTGGGCATCCCGCTGGTCGGCGTGTCGACCGCCGAGGCGTTGCTTGCTGCATCGGGTGTGGAACGGGCCGTGCTGCTGCTGCCCGCGGGCCCCAGGGACCGGCTCCTGGTCCGCGCTGGTCGGCGACCCGAGCCGCTGCCAGCCGGCGCCGAGCCCGCGCTGACGGCCTGGGAGCGGCTGGTCGCGCTCGACCTCGACGGTCGCGCGCCAGCCGATGCTCTGGAGCGTGGCGAGATCGCCCGGGCCAAGCTCGGCCACGAGCTGATCCGGTCCGGCGCCGAGCGGCTGCGCGCGGGCGGTCCGAGCGAGCTCGAGACGCTCGTGCCCGACTACGTCACCCTGCCCCGCGGCGTCCGCGCGGCCGACGGAACGATCGCATGGTCGCGCGACCACCGGTAAGGATCGTCATCGAGCCGATGGGGCTCGATGACCTGTCGGCCGTCCAGGCGATCGAACACGCCAGCTTCAGCGCGCCGTGGCCGCCGCACGCCTACCGCAGCGAGCTCGAGTCGAACCGGCTCGCGCACTACCTGGTCGCCCGCGCCGGCGACGCGGTGGCCGCGTACGGCGGCATGTGGCTGATGGTCGACGAGGCGCACATCACGACCTTCGCCGTCCACCCAGCGTGGCGCCGGCAGCGGATCGGCGAGCGGCTGCTGCTGGCGTTCCTCGACGTCGCGGTCGACCGGGGCGCGCACGAGGCGACGCTCGAGGTCCGGCTGTCGAACCTTGCCGCCCGGAAGCTCTACGAGAAGTACGGGTTCCGGCCCGTCGGGCTCCGACCGCGCTACTACAGCGACGACCAGGAGGACGCGCTGATCATGACCACCCTACCGCTTTCGGACCCGGCGATGCGCGACCGGATCGAGCGGCTGCGTGCGGAGCTCGACGCCTCGCCGGCCCCGTCCGGACCGACGACGCCCGACCATCCCGTCGTGGACGGCCGCCCGTGAGCGGCCCGCTCCTGCTGTCGATCGAATCGTCATGCGACGAGACCGGCATCGCCCTCGTGGAGGGCGGCCGTCGGATCCTCAGCAACGTGGTCGCATCGCAGGTCGCGCTGCACGCGCCGACCGGCGGGATCGTGCCCGAGCTGGCCGCCCGAGCGCATCTGCGCTGGATCGTGCCGACCCTCGATGAGGCGTGGGCTGCGGCCGGCGTGTCGTGGGACGACGTCGACGGGGTCGCGGTCACCTACGGCCCGGGTCTGGCCGGCTCGCTGTTGGTCGGGATCAACTTCGCGAAAGCGCTCGCGTGGATCCACGACCGGCCGCTGGTCGGGGTGAACCACCTCGAGGGGCATGTCTACGCCGGCTGGCTGCTCGACCCGGGTGAGGACGCGGGCTCCAGGATCGAACCGCTGTTCCCGCTCGTGGCGCTGGTCGTCTCGGGCGGTCACACGTTCCTCGCGGAGATGCGCGATCACCTGACGTACCGCCTGCTGGGCACGACCGTCGACGATGCCGCGGGCGAGGCATTCGACAAGGTCGGGCGGCTGCTCGGGCTGGGCTACCCGGGAGGACCCGAGATCCAGCGGGCGGCCGAGGGCGCGGTCCGCCGCGACGTGGTCTTCCCGCGCGCGTGGATGGGCGACACGTACGACCTGAGCTTCTCGGGGCTCAAGACCGCGGCGCGCCGGATCGTCGCGGACGCGCGGGCCGCCGAAGGCATCGCGCCCGACGACGCCGAGACACCGTTGTCGGCGGCCACGACCGCGGAGCTAGCGTGGGGGTTCCAGGACGCCGTGGTCGATGTGCTGGCTACCAAGACGGCGCGTGCCGCCCGCGAAGTCGGCGCCAGGTCGATCATCCTGGGCGGCGGCGTGGCTGCCAATGCCTGCCTGCGCGAGCGGCTGGCGGCCGAAGCAGCCATTGTCGGCGTTCCGTTGATCGTACCGCGACCTGGTCTGTGCACGGACAACGGCGCGATGATCGGGGCGGCGGCAGCTCGCCGGTTCGAGCTCGGGGAGCGCGCGTCGCTCGACCTCGACGCCCGCCCGTCACTGCCGCTCGCGACGCGCTGATGGCGCGGCGCTCGCCGGCGACCATCGATGCGGCACAGGTCCGCGAGACGCTGCGGGCGGCCGGGCTGCGCGCCCGTCACGCGCTCTCGCAGAACTTCCTGGCCGATCCGGATGTGCTCTCGGCGATCCTCGCGGAGGCTGCGCCCGCGCCCGACGAACGCGTCCTCGAGATCGGGCCCGGGCTCGGCCTGCTGACCGGCGGCCTGCTCGACGCCGGTGCGACCGTGACGGCCGTGGAGCTCGACGCCGGGCTCGCGGCATTCCTGCGCGATCGCTTCGCGGTCGCCCTCGACGGTGACCGGCTGACCCTGGTCGAGGGCGACGCGCTCGATCAGGATCTCGTCCACCTCGTCGCCCCGCCCTATGACGTCGTCGCGAACCTGCCGTACCACATCACGTCGCCGATCCTGCACGCGCTCCTCGGCGAGCCGCCGCGACCGCGCCGGCTCGTCCTGATGGTCCAGCGTGAGGTAGCGGAGCGGATCGCGGCGCCGCCAGGGAAGATGAGCTACCTGTCGGTGTTCGTGCAGTACCACGCTCGCGTCCGGGTCGCGTTCCGGGTGCCGCCCGAGGCGTTCGAGCCCGAGCCGGCGGTCGAGTCGGCCGTCATCGTCGTGGAGCCGTATGACGCCGACGATCGACTGGACGCGGACAACGAGGACCAGCTCTGGCGTTTGGTCCAGGCGGCCTTCCGCGAGCGACGCAAGATGATCCACAACGTGCTGGCGCGACAGCTTCCCGTCGACGCGGGGCGCGTGGCAGCGGCCCTGGCGACGGCCGGCATCGACCCGGACCGGCGGCCGCAGACCCTGGCCGTCGGCGAGTGGCTGGTGCTGCGCGAGGCGCTCGGTCCGATCGGGCAGGATCGGCGGGGTCGGCGAGCATGACCGCAGGCGGACCCGATGCGGCACACCGCACGCCGGTCGTCCGCGTCGCACCGGCGAAGCTGAACCTGACGCTGTCGGTCGTCGGCCGGCGGCCGGACGGCTTCCACGACCTCCATTCGGTCTTCGTGCCCCTCGGCCTGCACGACGTCCTGACGCTGGCCCCGGCGCGCGCCGCCGGTCGCACCGACAGCCTGCATGTCAGCGGTCTCGATGCCGGCCCGCTCGAGGACAACCTCGTGCTGCGGGCGATCTCCGCGGCACGTGGCGTCGTCGGCGAGGGGCCTGGTCGACCGGCCACGCCACCGCTGGCCGCCCGGCTCGAGAAGCGCATCCCCGTCGCGGCCGGGTTGGGTGGCGGCTCGTCGGACGCAGCCGCGGCGTTCGATGGTGCGCTCGAGGCGTGGGGCGCTGCTGCCGACCTGGACGCCGACCGTCGCCTCGATGCGGCGGCGAGCATCGGTTCGGACGTGCCCTTCTTCCTGTCCGGCGTGCCGGCGCTCGTCGAGGGCCGCGGTGAGCGCATCACGCCACTCCAAGGGGTGCACGGTCACCCGGGCATCCTGCTCGTCACGCCGGCCGTCGCGGTCCGCACGCCCGATGTCTTCGCGGTCTTCGACGGCGCGCGGGGCAGCGGCGACGGCTCCGTGCGGATGACCTCGGCGCACCTCGCGCAGGAGCTCGGCAATGGGTTGTCGGCCACCGATCTCCTCGCCCGGGCCGGCGTGCTGGCGTCCGCCAACGACCTGCTGCCGGCCGTCGTCCTGGTCGAGCCCGGCTTGGTGGGCGTGCGGCGGGCACTGACGCGCGTGCTCAGCCAGCCGATCGGGCTGACCGGCTCCGGCCCGACCCTGTGGACCCTCTATCCTTCGCTGGGCGAGGCGGAGACGGCGGCGACCGTCGTCCGAGCGGCCGTCGACGACGGCACGATCCCGTCGATCGGCGACGGGCCGCCATCGATCATCGCGACGACCATCCGCACGGGGCACGAGGGAGTAGCCACATGAATCGCCAGGCCATCTCGACCACGAACGCGCCTGCGGCCGTCGGTCCGTACAGCCAGGCGATCGTCGCGGGCGATCTCGTGTTCTGCGCCGGCCAGGGGTCGATCGACCCGACGACGCAGGAGCTTCGCCAGGGCACGGTCGAGGAGGAGACCGAGCGCACGTTGCGCAATCTGGGGGCCGTGCTCGATGCGGCCGGCGTCGGCTACGCGGACGTGGTCAAGACCACGGTCTTCCTCGTCGACATGGGCGACTTCGCGGCGATGAACGGCGTCTACGCGACGTTCTTCCCGGACCCGCCCCCGGCCCGCACCACGGTCGCGGTCGCGGCGCTGCCGAAGGGCTTCAAGGTCGAGATCGAAGCGGTCGCACGCCGACCCTAGGCCGGCGTCGCTCGCTTGACGCTCGCACGGGCCGCCCATACCATCCGGCGGACCAACTGATGAACCTACCCTTCCGCCCGTCGGGCTTCGGATGCAGCGTGGGCGCCGGCCGCCACGCGCACGCCCGGCGCCGCGCATGAACCCCCCAAGTCCCGACCCCTCGGGCTCGATCGTGAGCACCCCGACCGCCCGGACCACCGCCGTCGTACTGGCCGCCGGCCTCGGCACGCGCATGAAGTCGTCGGTGCCCAAGGTCCTCCACACCCTGTGCGGCCGGCCGATGCTTGCGTTCGTGCTCGATGCGTGGGCAGACGCTGCCGGTGTCGCCGGTCAGGGCGCGCGCCCGGTCGTCGTCTACTCGCCACCGGTCGACGCGATCCGGGGCCCGTTCGCCGACCGCGCCGATTTCGCGCTCCAGGACGAACCGCGTGGTACCGGCGACGCCGTCCGGGCCGCCCTCGAGGCGGTACCCGAGGACGCCACCGAGATCCTGGTCCTGTCCGGTGACGTCCCGCTGGTGACCGGCGACGACCTCCTGGCCATCCTGGATGCGCGTCGCGAGGACGACGCAGCCATCGCGCTCGCGACGTTCTTCGCCGCCGACCCCGATCGACTGGGTCGCGTCGTCCGCAGCGAGTTCGGCACGGTCGAGGCGATCGTCGAGGCCAAGGACGCCACGGAGGAGGAGCTCGCCAACATCGAGGTCAACGCCGGGCTGTACGCCTTCGATGCAGGCTGGCTCCGACGCCGGATCGGTGCGCTCCAGCCGTCGCAGCGGACCGGTGAGCTGTATCTCACCGAGCTCGTCGGTCTCGCCCGCGAGGACGGCCGGCTCGTGAGCGCGGTCGCGTTCGCGGACGATGGCCGGTTCGACGGCATCAACGACCGCTCGCAGCTCGCCGAGGCCGAGTGGAGCCTTCGCGTCCGGCGCAACGAGGAGCACATGCGCGACGGCGTGACGATGCGCGACCCCTCCACGGTCTATCTCGACTGGGACGTGACGCTCGCGCCGGACGTCACTATCGAGCCCAACGTGATCCTCCGTGGCGCAACGTCGGTCGGGGAGGGGAGCGTCATCGGGGCGGGCAGCCAGATCGTCGATTCGACCATCGGGCGCAACTCCCGCGTCTGGGCGTCGATCGTTGAGTCGTCGACGGTCGAGGACGAGGCAACGATCGGGCCGTACAGCCACCTGCGACCGGGCAGCGTCGTCGGCCGCGGCGCCGAGGTCGGCAACTATGCCGAGCTCAAGAACACCAACCTCGGGCCCGGCTCGAAGCAGCACCACATGAGTTACCTGGGCGACGCCGAGATCGGCGCGAACGTCAACATCGGCGCCGGCACCGTGACGGCCAACTACGACGGGACGCGCAAGGCGCGGACCACGATCGGCGATGGCGCGTTCATCGGGGTCGACACGATGATCGTCGCCCCGCGTGACATCGGCGCGGGGGCGAAGACCGGCGCGGGAGCCGTCGTCACGAAGGATGTCCCGCCGGGCAAGCTCGCGGTCGGGGTCCCGGCCCGGATCCGCGAACCGCGCGCCCGACCGTCGGCCGATCCCGCGTCGCAGGTCGATGCGGCGCTGGAGGTCGACGCCTCTCCCGAGACCGACCCGTCAAAACCCGCGACCGGTGACGGCCCCTCGTGAGCGAACCGCTCCTCGAGCTGGGCCTGATCGTCGTCCTGGTCCTGCTCAACGGCGTCTTTTCGGCGACCGAGATCGCGCTCGTCACGCTCCGGCGGAGCCGGGTCCAACAGATGATCGACGAGGGCAACCGAGCCGCCGTCCGCATCCAGCACGTCAAGTCGAACCCGGGCCGCTTCCTCGCAGTCATCCAGGTCGGCATCAACTTCCTCGGCTTCCTCGCCTCGGCGTTCGCTGCGGTCAGCCTGGTCGACGGCGCGGCCGACATATTCCGCCAGTTCGGCCCCATCGCGAATGCCGCCTCGGGGATCGCGCTGGTCGTCGTCACCATCCTCCTGACGCTGTTCACGATCGTGTTCGGCGAGCTCGTACCGAAACAGATCGGCCTGGCCCACGCCGAACGTGTGGCGCTCTCCACGAGCCGCCTGATGGAGATCCTTGGGACGATCTTCGGCCCGCTCGTCGGCGCACTCACGCTGGTCACGCGCTACGTCAGCCGGCTGTTCCGTGCCGACGTCCCGGTCGACGAGCGGATCAGCTCCGAGGAGCTGCGCCTGATCATCGAGCAGGGCGGCGAGCAGGGCATCCTCGAGGCCGAGGAGGAGCAGATGATCCAGGCGGTCATCGAGCTTGGGGAGCAGCGTGTCCACGAGGTCATGGTGCCGCGGATCGCGATGGTCACCCTCGCGGTCGACGCGACGATCTCGGACGCCATCGACTCGATCGTCGCCGAGGGCCACAGCCGGATCCCGGTCTACGAGGAGTCGATCGACGAGATCATCGGGATCATCTACGCCAAGGACTTGCTGCCGTTCCTCAAGGGGAACGCTCCGGAGCCGCCTCCCCTTCGCACGCTGCTGCGGACACCGGTGTTCGTGCCGGAGTCGATGACCGTCGACGACCTGCTCCACGAGCTGCAGCGACGCAAGGTCCACATCGCCATCGTGCTCGACGAATACGGCGGGACCGCCGGCCTCGTCACGATCGAGGACCTGATCGAGGAGATCGTCGGCGAGATCCAGGACGAGTACGACGTCGAAGAGCCGATGATCGAACGCCTGTCCGACGACGAGGCGCGGGTCGATGGGCGCGCCGCCGTCGACGACCTCGCCGAGCTGTTCGAGATGCAGGTGCCGCTCGAGGACGAGGACGAGTACGACACGGTCGGTGGCCTCATCTATCACCGTATCGGCGGCGTGCCGAAGCCCGGTGACCAGGTGGCGATCGACGGCCTGACGCTGACGGTCGAGTCGACCGATGGCCGGCGCGTATCGAAAGTGCTGGTCGTCCGCTCGCGCGAGACGACCGACCCCGAGGACGACGAGGCGGATCGCTAGGCCGCGCGGCCTCGGCGAACCGCCGCGCTCCCGTGGTGCGGGAACGGCGCGCACGACTGCTGCTGTGGACGTCGCCCGCTAGCGTGGGGCGGGACCGGCGGCCCCACCGGCCGCCGTGGGACCAGCCTAGGCCGAGATCACCCCGACGATGATCTCCTCCAGCCGCGCCCGCGCCGCGGGCAGCACCACGCCGGCCGCGTCCAGCTCGGCCAGCGCCTCGTCGCGATAGCGGAGGGCAGTATCCCGGGTGTAGTCACGCGCGCCGACCCGCTCCAGGATCCGGACGATCTCGGCCAGCTCGTCCGCCGACGGCGACGACGTCGCATACAGCTCCAGCAGGCGCTCGCGATCCTCCGGACCGGCGTGCTCGACCGCGTAGATCAGCGGCAGCGTCTTCTTCTTGTGGGCGACGTCCGAGGCTTCCTTGCCGGTCGTCTGCTCGGCGCCCCAGATGCCGAGGAGGTCGTCGTTGAGCTGGAACGCGATCCCCAGCGCCCAACCGAACGCGCGATACCGCTCGATGACCGCCTCGTCGTCGGTCGCCAGCAGCGCCCCCGCCTCGATCGATGCCGCGATGAGCGCCGCCGTCTTGCGCCCGATCATGTCGAAGTAGGCCTCGATCGACATGACCTCGTTCGACTCGCTGGTCGCGATGTCGATGTACTGGCCCTCGCACAGCGCCAGGCAGGTCTCATCGAACAGACGCATGATCCGGATCACCTTGGCGTCCGGGAAACCCAGGTCGGTCAGTCGATGGAGCGCGATCCGCGACAGGCTGAACAGCGTGTCACCCGTGTTGATCGCCTGCGGGATGCCATGCACGGTCCACAGCGTGGGCCGGTGCCGCCGTTCCGTGTCGCCGTCCTCGATGTCGTCGTGGACGAGGCTGAAGTTGTGACCGAGCTCGACGGCGGCCGCTCCGGGCAGGCCCTTGCGGTGGTCGCCGGTGATCGAGGCATATGCGAGCAATCCCAACAGGGGTCGGATCCGCTTCCCGCCGTTCGCGCCCTTGCCGTCGAGCGCAAGGTGGTAGCGGACCATCTCGTACAGCCCGTGGGTGGATGGATCGCGGTCGCGGACCAGCCGGACGAGCTCGCCCTCGGTGTCGGCGATGAGGTCCGCGAGGTCCAGATCCGGCGAGGCGGTGGTCACCGAGCCAGTGTACAACGAAACATGTTCGCCGGAAGTAGCCTGTTGATTCGCCCGAACCGGTCGCGGATCGGCCACCTCGCGGGCATGGATAAGCGCCGATGCGGGGGACGCGACCGCACCGGCGCCTGATACGGATACGCGGGTCGTCCCGATCCGGATGAATGGATCGTCGACGAAATCGTTGACAGGAATCCACACGCAGGGACCGGCCGTCCGGACCACGCTTCGGGGGTCGGAGTGCTACCGTCCGGAGCGCGATGCCGATCCCCCGACGCTACACGACGGACGCGATCGTGCTCTCGCGCTTCGACCTCGGCGAGGCCGACCGGGTCCTGACCCTGATCACCCCGGTGGGTGGCAAGCTCAAGGCCATCGCCAAGGGCATCCGCAAGCCGACCTCGAGGCTTGGTGGCAGCCTCGAGCCGTTCGCCGAGCTCACGGTCGCCCTGGCGCGCGGCCGCACGTTCGACGTCGTGACCCAGGTCAGCGTCGGCCACGCCTGGCTCAACCTCCGTGACGATCTCGAGAGCACGGCGACGGCGTGGTACCTGGCCGAGCTGGCCGATCGCAGCCTCGAGGAGCGCCACGCGGCCGAGCCGCTGTACGCCCTGCTGCGCCGCGCCTACGAGCTGCTCGATGCGGGCATGGCCCCGGGACGCGTTGCGCGCTGGTTCGAGATGCACCTGCTCGATGAGCTGGGCGTCCGCCCCGAGGTCGACCGCTGCGTCGAGTGCGACCGCGTGCTCGAGTCGGACGAGCGCTTCCGCTGGGTCCCGCCGCTGGGTGGCATCGTCTGCGATCGGTGTCCCGGCCCCCCGCACGATCGGACGAGCCTGAGCCTCGATGCGCTCAAGCTGCTCAAGGCGTACCAGCGTCTCGATATCGAGGCGCTCGCCGGCCTGCGTCTGCTGCCCGAGGTGGAGCGAGAGGCAGAGACGGCGCTGCGCGACTTCGTCCGCCATGTCCTCGAGCGCGAGGCCCGCTCGTTGCCGTTCCTCGACGAGGTCCGCGCGATCACCTGAGCGCATCGGCGAGGGACCATCGGGCCATGACCGCTGGTGCGCCGGCGAACCGGCAACGGCGGTCCGGTCCGCTGCAGTCGCGTGTGGTGGCGAACGTTGCAGGTGGGTACCTGTTGACGTGGATTTGATGCCGGATGGGCCATCCGTACTGGACCCGGCGGTACCCGCACTGCCATGATGCGGCAGTGATCCGAGTCGACTAGGGGGAATCCGCTGGCGGCTCACCGGCCCGGGAGGTATCCCGGAGTTCCAGGAGGTCCTATGCGGGGGTTTTCGACAGGGCGACGTCGGCGGATGTCGCTGACTCGGACAGCGGCCGCGGTGGTGGCCGCCGCCCTTCTCCTCACGGCGGCATTCGCGCCGGTGTCCATGGCCGCTGCACCGACGCCGAACGCGGGTTCCGCGACGGTCGACGGCGCGATCGGTGACTGGTCGCTCAGCGCCGACTTCTTCGTCGACATGACCGCCGGTGGCGTTGCCGGCAGGCCGGTCCGCGCCAAGCTCTACCTCAAGTACGACTGCGACACCGAGGTCCTCTACGCCCTCGTCCTCGCCCAGGGCGACGAGCAGGCGCGCCAGACCCGGCCCGACGAGGCGTACATCAACATCGACGGCCAGCAGAAGATCCAGCAGGATCCGGCCCACGGGCAGTTCGCCTGGGTGAACGGCGACGGGACCCTGGCCGACGGCTTCGAGGGATCGACGCCGCTCGTGCCCGGCGACCACACGCTTCGCGCCCACGTCCTGATCGCCGACGACAGCGAGGACGGCTACACGCCGATGGATTCGGTCGGGCGGTTCATCCCGCTCGTCATCGAGTGTGGCGGCGCCGGGCCGACGCAGGGCACGCCCGCGCCAACGCAGGGCACGCCCGCGCCGACGCAGGGCACGCCGGCCCCAACGCAGGGGACCCCGGCCCCAACGCAGGGGACCCCGGCCCCAACGCAGGGGACCCCGGCACCGACCCAGGGCACGCCTGCCCCGACCGGCGCCGTCGCGCCGACCCAGGGCACGCGCCCCGGGACCACCCTGCCCCCGACCGACACGTTCGAGTCGGGCGGACCGACCAGCCTCGGTGGGACTCGCCTGCTACTGGCACTCCTCGGTCTGGCCTCCTTCGGAGCGCTGCTGCTGACCCGCAGCGGTCGCAAGCCGGAGGCGATCGAGGTCGAGGAGACCGAAACCCGACGATGACCTCGGAGCGGTGGCGCGCCTGACCCGCGCCGCCGCGATCGCGGCGGGGACCGGCGCGTCCCTCGCCGCAGCCCTGGCCGGCGCTGTCGCTCTCGGCGGCGCCGCCTCGGGACTCGTCGAACGACGTCGTAACCGCGTCCTCCAGCCACGCCCGTACCGTGCCTCGGCACGGGCCGTCGAGCTGCATCGGTCGCTGACGGTCGTCGACCTCCACGCCGATTCGCTGCTGTGGGGCCGTGACCTGCGCCGGCGCGCGAGCTACGGCCACGTCGACGTCCCGCGCCTCATCGAAGGCGGCGTCGCGATCACGGCCATGGCGGCATCGACCAAGGTGCCGCGCCGCGCGAACCTCGAACGCAACGACGACCGCAGCGACGATGTCACCCTGCTCGCTCTCGCCCAGCGCTGGCCGCGCGCCACCTGGGGCAGCACGCTCGCGCGCGCGCTTGCATCTCGCTCGCAGGCTCCGGTCGATGGCGGCCGATTCGGCCGGGGCGCTGACGCTCATCGAGACACGGCAGGGCCTCGAGGACTACCTGGCCCGCCGCGCGATCGACCCGCAGATCACCGCCGCGTTCCTGGCCATCGAGGGCGCCCAGGTCCTCGAGGACGACCTCGCCAACCTCGATCTCCTCGCCGCCGCCGGCTACCGCATGCTGTCGCCCGCGCACTTCTTCGACACCGCCTACGGCGGCTCCGCCCATGGTGTGGTCAAGGGCGGACTCACGTCGGTCGGCCGCGACCTCCTGTCGCGGATGGAGGCGACGGGCGTGATCATGGACGTCGCCCACGCCTCGTCGGCGACGATCGACGACGTCCTGGCGGTGGCGGCTCGACCGATCGTGGCGTCGCACACGGGCATTCGAGCCGCGGTCCCGGGCGTTCGCAACCTGCCCGACGACCAGGTCCGCGGCATCGCCGCGACCGGTGGGCTGGTCGGCATCGGCTTCTGGCCGGTCGCCAGCGGCGGCGACGACGCCGCGGCGATCGCCCGCTCGATCGTCGCCGCCATCGACCTGGCGGGGATCGACCACGTCGGACTCGGCTCCGACTTCGACGGCGCCGTACCGACGCCGTTCGATGCGACCGGGATGCCGCTGCTCACCGAGGCGCTGCTCGCGGAAGGCCTGTCCGAGACGGACATCGCCGCCGTCATGGGCGGCAACGCCGTGCGCGTGCTGCTGGCGGGCTTCTCGCCCGGTCCGACCGCCACCTAGCCGGGCTCTGCTAGCATCGAGTCCCAGCCATCCCGCGCGGCCATGCCACGGTCGCGTATCAGCGGAGACCCTCCCGTGACCACGCCCCAGCGTCGATCAGGACGACGTCGCCCCGGCCGTCGCCGACCTCGACACGATCGTGTCGCTCTCGAAGCGGCGCGGCTTCATCTATCCCTCGTCCGAGATCTACGGCGGGATCAATGCGGTCTGGGACTACGGACCGCTCGGCGTCGAGCTCAAGAACAACGTCAAGCGGGCGTGGTGGCGGGCGATGGTCCAGCTGCGCGACGACATCGTCGGGCTGGACGCGGGCATCCTCATGCATCCCCAGGTGTGGATCACGTCGGGCCATGTCGGGTCGTTCAGCGACCCGCTGGTCGAATGCCTGACCGACCACCGCCGCTTCCGCGTGGACGAGCTGCCCGGTGCCGAAGACCTCAGCCCCCAAGAGCTGCTCGACCCGGGCGTGATCGAGCGCCTGGGGCTGCGTTGCCCGGTCGATGGGGGACCCCTGTCGCCGCCGCGCCAGTTCAACCTGATGCTCAAGACGTACCTCGGCCCGGTCGAGGAGGACGCGGCCGTCGTCTATCTCCGGCCCGAGACCGCCCAGGGCATCTACGTCAACTTCAAGAACGTCCTGCAGTCGTCGCGCAAGAAGCTGCCGTTCGGGATCGCCCAGGTCGGCAAGGCGTTCCGCAACGAGATCAGCCCCGGCAACTTCGTGTTCCGGATGCGCGAGTTCGAGCAGATGGAGATGCAGTACTTCGTCCGACCCGGCGAAGCCGCGACCGCCTTCGATGACTGGCTGCCGCGGCGCAGGGCGTGGTACGAGCAGTACGGCGTGACGCCGTCGCGGCTGCGCTTCCGCGAGCACCGGCCCGACGAACTCGCGCACTACGCCAAGAAGGCGGTCGACGTCGAGTACCGCTTCCCGTTCGGCTGGAAGGAGCTCGAGGGCGTCCACAACCGTGGCGACTACGACCTCTCGCGCCATTCCGAGGCGAGCGGCGAGCGGCTCGAGTACTTCGACCAGGCGACCAACGAGCACGTCATCCCGTGGATCATCGAGACATCGGCCGGCGGCGATCGGGCGCCATTCACGTTCCTGATCGACGCCTACCGCGAGGAGGAGGTCCGCGGCGAGACGCGCGTGTCGCTCGCCCTCCACCCGGAGCTCGCCCCGTACAAGGTCGCCGTGCTGCCGCTGCTGAAGAAGCGGCCGGAGATCGTCGAGCTTTGCCACAAGATCAAGGCCGACCTCCAGCGCCACACGATGGCCGTGTACGACGACACGGCCGCGATCGGCAAGCTCTACCGGCGCCAGGACGAGATCGGCACGCCGTGGTGCATCACTGTCGACGTCGACTCGCTCGAGGACGGCGCCGTCACGGTGCGCGACCGCGACTCGATGGCGCAGGAACGGGTGCCGGTCGAAGGCGTCACGCGCCTCATCCTCGACCGGCTCGAGGCGGCGCGCGCGGGATGACCGCCGCGGGCGACGTCGGCCGGACCGTCCAGACGTGGCTCGCCATGCTCGATCCCGGGCAGCGCGAAAAGGCGACCTACGCGTTCGACGACGACGAGCGCTACGTCTGGGCGTACACCCCCGGCGAGCGCGGCGGGCTGGCGCTCGCAGACATGGGCATCGAGCAGCGCCTCGCGGCGCTGGACGTCGTGACCGCGGCCCTGAGCGAACGCGGCGCGACCGAAGTCCGGGCCATCATCGCGCTCGAGACCGTCCTCGGGGCACTGGAGCGAGCGGACGGCCGAGCGAATTGGCTACGCCGCGACCCCGAGCTGTACTGGTTCGCGGTCTTCGGCGACCCGTCGAGGGCCGATCCGTGGTCCTGGCGGGTGGGCGGCCACCACGTCACGGTCCACATGACGATCGCCGACGGCCGTGTGATCGGCTGCACGCCGTCGTTCCTGGGCGCGAACCCCGCCGTGGTGCCGGACGGCCCGACCGCGGGCGCACGAGCGTTGACGGGGGAGGAGACGCTCGCGCGCGAGCTGCTCGCGACGTTGTCGCCCGAGGCGCGCGCGGTCGCGGTCGTCGATGCCGTCGCGCCACCCGACATCCATAGCGGCAACGGGGCCCGGGCCGACCTTCGGTCGATCCCGACCGGCATCCGTCACGACGACCTGTCGACCGCCGAGCAGGCCAGCCTGGAACGGCTCATCCGCCACTACGTCGGGCGGGCCCCCGACGACGTCGCCGCCACGGCCTGGGAGCGGATCGTCGAAACCGGGTTGGGTCCGATCACGTTCGCGTGGGCCGGTCCGGAGGAACCGGGGCGCGGTCATTACTACGCCGTGCGTGGACCGTCGTTCCTGCTCGAGTACGACAACACGCAGAACGGCGCGAACCACATCCACGCCGTCTGGCGCGACCTCGAGACCGACTGGGGTGGCGACGCGCTCGGCGCCCACTATCGCGAGCGCCACGCCCCGCGCTGAATACGTCGTCGCGTTCTCCGGGGCGTCGCGCTTTCTGGTCTCGACGTACCATCCGTTGATGCTTTGGCCGGTGACGCCGTCGGGGGATCGCTCAGGGTCGATCTGCTGACGCGGGTCCCGCTGCACCCGCTGCTGTTCGCCGCGTACGCGGTCCTGTTCCTCTATTCCGCGAACCTCGAGCTGGTGCTTCCCTTCGACGCCGTCGCCCCGTTGGCGCGGGCTGTCGCCGCGGCCGCGGCCCTGACCGCGGTGCTGGCGATCGTGCTCCGCGACGTCCGCAAGGGGGCGATCGTCGCGTCTGCGTTCGTGATCGCGTACTTCGCGTACGGGCATGTCGCCGGGCTCCTCGGCGGTCGCGGCATCAGCGACGCCGCCCAGGTCGGAGCGTGGGTCGTGGTCGTGATCGCGACGTTCATCCTCGCGGCGCGCGCGTCGGCGAGAGTGGCCCAGGTGACGGCCGGACTCAACGTCGTTGCCGTGATCCTCGTCGTCATCGCGGCCGCGAACATCCTGCCGTACGAGATCGCGCGCGCTCGCCGGGAGCCCGTCTCGCACGCGACCTCGGTCGTCACCCACGGCGACGCCGCGCCTGGGCGTGACATCTATTTCCTCGTCTTCGACCGATACGGCTCGGCAGACGCGCTCGAGCGCCGCTTCGACATCACCGACAACGACCTATACGGCTGGCTCGAGGAGCGCGGGTTCCAGGTCCCATCGAACAGCCACGCGAACTATCGGGCCACGGACTTCTCATTGGCCGCCACGCTCAACATGCGCTACCTCGACCACCTGACGCGCGAGGTCGGCCGCGACTCCGACGACCGCACGCCGGCGCAGGACATGATCCGGGAGCACGAGGTCGGCCGGTTCCTGAAGTCGCAGGGGTATCGCTATTACCAGATCGCGTCGTGGTACGGCCCGTCTCGGTCGATCGCGATCGCCGATGAGAACCTCGTGTACGGCGAGGCCAGCGAGTTCGAGAGCGTCCTGAACGATCTCACCGTCATGCCGGCGATCGACCGGATCCGCGGCGTCGTGAGCGCCGAGCAGACGGACCGTGACCGCCATCGCGAGGGAACGCTCTTCGGGTTCCGGCAGCTACGCCGGGTCGCGACGGCGCCAGGCCCGAAGTTCGTCTTCGCCCACATCCTCCTCCCGCATGACCCCTACGTCTTCAAGGCGGACGGCTCAGCGCTGTCGGAAGCAGAAGCGACGGCCGGGGTGGAGCCGCGGCTCTACGCCGATCACCTCGCGTATGCGAACTCGCAGATCAAGGACATCGTGAACAACCTGCTCGCCGGGCCCGCGGAGACCCGCCCCATCGTGATCATCGAGGGCGACGAAGGTCCGCTCATGTGCCGAGCCGTCGACTGTGTGAAGAACACCCCGGAATACCTGCGGATCCGCCTCGGGAATCTGGTCGCCATGTACCTGCCGGGCGTCGACGCCGTGCTTCCCGACACGTTCACGTCGGTCAACACGTTCAGGGTCGTGCTCCGCGAATACTTCGGCGCCGACCTCGAGCCACTTCCTGACCGCAGTTTCACGTGGCCCGACAACGACCACCTGTACGACTTCAAGGATGTGACTGACCTGATCCTCGATCCGCACGACTGATGCGGTTTCCGCTCCCGGGCTATCCTCCGGTGGCTGAAGATGGCGACGTTGCCGAGGAGGGCACGCATGATCCTGCTTCCTGCCTACATCGACCCGGGTTCAGGCAGCCTCATCATCCAGGCGGCGATCGCCGCCATCATCGCCATACCGATCTTCTTCCGCTCGCAGATCGCCCGCGTGATGCGCGCGCTCCGGCGCTCGGACGAGCGCGAGCCAACGCCCGTGGATGACCCTGCCACCCGCCCCTGACCTGCACGACGCCGGCGCGCGGCACGGCGTCGGCAACGCCGACGGGCGCGATGGGGCGTCGTTCCGCGATCCGAGCGGTTTCGTCTTCTGGCGCGACGGCCAGCCCTACCGCCAGGTCCAACAGGCGTTCGCGACCGAGTGGGATGCGTTCGAAGCGAGCCCGCTCAAGGGGAGGCTCCTCGCACAGGGACGGCTGATCCCGTACGAGTCCGTCGGTCTCGAACTCGCGTCCACCCCCGACGCACACGCGGTCATCCGACCCCAGCGGATCGAGTTCCTGAGCTATTCGTACGAGTGGACGTTCGGCGAGCTGCGCGAGGCGGCGCTGCTGACGCTCGACATCCAGCTCGAGGCGATGGCTGCCGGCTGGACCCTCAAGGACGCGTCGGCCTACAACATCCAGTTCCACGAAGCCCGCCCGATCCATATCGATTCGTCGTCGTTCGAGCCGCTCGAGGACGGCTCGCCGTGGATCGCCTACCGCCAGTTCTGTGAGCACTTCCTGGCGCCGCTCGCGCTCGCCGGACGGCGCGACGTCCGGCTCGCAGATCTCCTTCGGCTCGGCCCCGACGGGGTCCCCCTCGATCTGGCAAGCCGCCTGCTGCCGTGGCGGACACGGTTCGACTTCGGCCTCCTCTCCCACCTGCATCTCCATGCCCGCGCCCAGGTCCGCCACGCGGCCAACGACGACGACGGACGCGCCGCGCGACAAGCGCGACTCCCACGGGCGCGGCTCGAGGGGCTGGTCCGGAATCTGCGCTCCACCGTCGCGCGGCTCGACTGGCACGCAGGCGGGACCGAGTGGGCCGACTACGCCGAGGACACGAGCTATAGCGAGCGGGCGGCGGCCGACAAGGACCGCATTGTCGACGCGTTCGTGCGCCAGCTGCCCGGACGGAACGTGTGGGACCTCGGCGCGAACACCGGTCGCTTCAGCCGGATCGCGGCCGACGCGGGCAAGCGCGTCGTGGCCCTCGACATCGATCCGGCCGCCGCCGAGCGACACTTTCGGGCCGTCCGCACGGCGAGGCGGACCGACATCCTGCCGCTCGTCGTCGACATCGCCGAACCCGACGCCGGCGCTCGGCTGGGCTGGACGCGAGCGGCGCTCACTGCTCGAGCGCGCCGACGCCGATGCGATACTGGCGCTCGCCCTCGTCCACCATCTCGCGATCGCCCGGAACGTGCCGCTTCCGATGGTGGTGGACCTGTTCGCAGACCTTGCCCCGTGGGCGATCGTCGAGTTCGTGCCCAAGGACGACCCGATGGTGCAGCGACTCCTCGCTACTCGACGCGACGTCTTCCCGGACTACGACCTCGACGGATTCCGGGCGGCCGCCTCGAGTCGCTTCGAGATCGTCCACGAGGCGCGGATAGCCGACAGCACGCGGGTTTTGTTCCTCCTACGCCGCCGCTGACGCGGCCGTCGGCGAACGAGGGGAACGTTTTGGGACACCGCCGACGACTACTATCTGAGCGCGACGAAATCGCCGCGCCGACCACGAAGTCGGGTGGGCCGTGGACCAGCGAGAACTCGTCGTACGAGCGCAGCGAGGCGATCATGACGCCTTCGCGGTGCTGGCCGGCCTGTTCGTCGCGCGGCTGGACGCGGCGGCCCGCCTGATCCTCCGGGACCACGACCTCGCGCGGGACGCGGTCCAAGATGGGTTCATCCGGGCCTGGCGGAGCCTCCCATCCCTTCGTGATCCGGATCGCTTCGAGGGATGGCTGCGCAGCCTCGTGGCCCGCTCCTGCATCGACATCCTGCGGCGCCGCGGCCGGCGGCCCATCGAGGTCGAGCTGACATCGATGGATGGCCCGTCGGTCAACGACGTCTCGGCCGCGACCGCCAACCGCGACCTGCTCGACGAGATCCTCAGGCGACTGCCGCCCGATCAGCGTGCGGTGGTCGTGCTCCGCTACTACTTCGACCTCGAGGTGCCCGAGATCGCCGCCACGCTGCGGATCCCGGTGGGCACCGCCAAATCCCGCCTTCACCGATCGATGTCGCTCATGCGCTCGGCGCTGGCCGATATCGATCCCGAGCAAGCACCCGTGCCGAAGGGACAGTTCGCATGACGACCTTCGAGCGCTTCGAACGCGCTATCCCGGAACTCATGACCGAGCTCTCCCCGGCGCGGGTCCCCGATTACTTCGACGACATGCTCGTGCAGACCGCGGCGTATCGCCAGTGGCCTGCCTGGGCCTCCCTGGAAAGGTGGTTCCCCGTGGGTGTCATCGCCCAGTCGGTGCCGCTGCGGCCATTTCCGTGGCGAGCGCTGACCGTCCTCGCGCTTCTTGGACTCCTCATCGCGGCCGGCCTCGTGGCCTACGCCGTGGGTTCGCCGTCGCGCCTGCCGGCCCCATACGGGCCTGCACGGAACGGGCAGATCGTATTCAACACGCCCGATGGCGACATCGCGGCGGTCGACCCGGTGACCGGGACGGTCACCTCGCTGATCAGCGGCCCGACACAGGACGTCGCGCCATGGTTCTCGCCCGATGGGCGGCAGTTCGTGTTCGTCCGAACAGTCGCCGGGGGCGAGGCCTACTTCGTCGCGAATGCGGACGGGTCGAACGCTCGTCAGCTCGTCGAGCCACCTGTCGACTGGTTCGAGTGGTCGCCGAGCTCCGATCGGATCGTCGTGCGCCGCTCAACCGGCGAGCAAGGCGTCGCGTCGGTCGTGGACGTCAAGAGTGGCGTCGCCACCGCGCTCGAGGTCGGGCTGGATATCCACAATCCGGTCTGGCGGCCGAATCACCAGCAGGTCGTCTTTGCAAGCGAAACCAGCGGTGAGCACCGCCTGTACACGGTCGACCCGGACGGGACCGACCTGCGCCAGATCGCCACAGCAACGGGGCTCGTGAATCTGCCCCAGCCTGTCGCCAGATGGCCGATCTATGGCGTATGCCACCTGGGAGACCGGCGTGTCCGGCCGTCAGGGCCGGATCCATGTCGTCGGGATCGACGACGGCATCGATCGCGAGCCAGCCTGGGCCGGTTCCGCCGGGACCGAGGAGCTCACGCCGATCTTCTCGCCCGACGGGACCCGGTTGCTCATCGAGCGATACGAAGCGAGCGGCGGCTATCGGCTGATCGTCCTGCCCGTCGACGGGGGAGGACCCGAGATCCCGCTGGGTGAGGGGCATCCGACCTTCACGGACGGCGCCGTCGCCCAATGGTCGCCCGACGGCAAGTCGATCCTTCTGACCTACAACGACGACAAGACGACCTGGCTCTATGCGGCTGACGGCACCAGCAGCCGGCAGGTGATGTGGACGACGGATGGCGAGCTAACCTGGCAGCGATTGGCGCCCTGACGGAGCGGCGCGCACGCTGACGCCGGCTCCCAGCCGGCGTCGGTCGCCGCTATTCGTCTGCCGCGGCCGCGCTATCCGCCGCGCCGGCGACCCCGCGGGGTTCCTTGCCCTTGGGCCAGTAGAGCTCCTTCTTGATCGCCGTCTCCGGGAGACCCAGCTCGAGCAAGCGTCTGCTCGGCGGCGATGATCATGTCCGGGTTACCGCAGAGGTAGGCGATCGTGTCGTCGGGTTCCAGCCCGAGATCGGCGAAGACCGGTGCCACGACCGTTTCCGCGCGACCGGTTCGCCCCGTCCAGCCGGCATTGGCCGGATCCGTGGGCCGCGATACGGTCGGCACGAACGTCACGGGGTAGGCGCCGCTGGCCTCCCAGCCTTCGAGCACGTCCCGGTAGCCCAGGTCGCGCTCGTACGACACGCCGTTGATGAACACGGCGCGACGGAGGTCGCCGTCGGCCATGGTCTCGCGCATCATCGACACGAACGGCGCGTTGCCGGTCCCTGACGAGATGAAGAGGTGCACCCGGTCGTCGCCGGGCTCGAGGAGGAACTTGCCCTTCGGACCGATCATCCGCATCCGATGGCCGACCGGCAGGTCCCACAGCACCGGGGTGAACGTCCCGCCGTTGACGAGGCGAAGGTAGAACTCGTAGCCCGTTTCGCCGGCGACGCGTGGCGGCGACGCGACGGAGTACGGCCGCTGCACGATGCGGCCGTCGATGAACACGCCGATCGTCATGTACTGGCCCGGCTCGAACGGCGTCGGCTCCTCGTCGAACTTGACCCAGAAGTAGGCCAGGCTCTCGTGCTGGTCGACGCGCTCGATCAGCGCCGCGTTATAGCGTTCGTCGTCGCGTGCGATCTCGCCCGTCGGGGCGTCACTTGGCAGCGCCGGCGTTGCGGTGAGGTCGGTCACGGCCACGATGGTACCCGGCTTGTGCACCACGAAGCAGGCGGGTCCCCCAGACCCACCCGCCCGCGCGACCGCGACGATCGACGGTCAGCCTCCGCCGGTCCGGCATTCGAGTGGTCGTCACGCAACCAGGGCCGGGGCAACGGAAGCGGGCTGGGGCGTTTCGATAGCCGATCGCCCAGGCCGCCATTCGGCGCTCTGCGCGTACTCACGAACGGCACGGATGGCGGCCTGCTGGCCCACGTTCCTCGACTCGGTGCCCACGTCCATCCCCTGGGCGTGGAAGACCCGGATGTCGGTGATGCCGACGAACCCGAATACCGCCCGGAGGTAGCTCTCGACGAAGTTGAAGGGGGCCATAAACTCGCTCGAGTAGTCCCCGCCACTCGAGACGACCACGAGCATCCTCTTGCCGTGGACGAGGCCCTCGGCGCGGCCGTCCGGCGTGTAGCGGAAGAGGTAGCCCGGCTGCACGATCGCGTCGATGTAGTACTTCAGGACAT
The DNA here is from genome assembly GCA_963812745.1 of uncultured Chloroflexia bacterium. GTDB lineage: Bacteria > Chloroflexota > Limnocylindria > Limnocylindrales > CSP1-4 > SPCO01. The sequence goes on from CAWEWE010000006.1 coordinate 55,823, forward strand.
ACGGGATGCCGAAGTTCCACATCGGGACCGTCAGCAAGTAGACGTCCGAAGCGAGGAACTGCTCGATCGTTCGCTCGATCTGGCGCCACGATTCCTGGCCGGCCTGATCGAGGGCCTGGCCCGTCATCAACCGGTACTTCGACTCGATGTTCTTGCCGGCGACCGATGGCAGGTCGGCCCGAAAGAGGTCGAGGGTCGTGATATCGATCTCCTCATCCTCGTCGCGCATCGCTTCGAGCAGACAGCTCGAGACACGCGCGGTGTTCGAGGCAAGGCCGCGCGGCGTGGAGACGATGTGGAGCAGGCGTGTTGCCGTTCCATCTGTGATGGTCATTTGGGCCACGTCATCCTTTCTCGAGGTGTCCGAGATGAGCCGTCATACCTCCACCGTCAGTTCGTAGACCTCGGCGGTCGGGTGACCCGCTCGCTCGTGGATCCGCATCACGGCTTCGCGTGATGGACCGGTCGCGAGGCAGAACACCTTTCCCGCGTCGGGATCGAGCCAGGCGCGATCGAAATGGACGCCCTCGTCCTTCTCGATCGCCAGGTCGGCCTCATGGGCCGCCTTGAGTTGATCGGCAGTCACGCCAAAGAACCCCGAATGGACATCCATGAACGTGGCCATCGCTTCCTCCGTGGTCGACGCCGGCAGTTCGGCCGGGCTGCTGATAGGTCACGTTCGGCTCGAAATATCCGCCCGTCATCGGTCGTTCGACCGATGTGCGCACACGATCGCGCCCTACACTTCGGCAGCGATGGACGAGTCACTGGGCCAGGTCCGCTGTCCGCTCCTGATCGGTCGCGACGATCTGTTAGAGCTCGCCGATCGTCGGCTCGACGACGTGCTCGCCGGGCGCGGCCAGTTCCTCCTGGTCGCCGGCGAGGCGGGGATCGGCAAGACGCGCTACCTCGATGCGGTCGTCCAGAAGGCCCAAGAGCGGGGCTTTGCGAGCGTCGGGGGTTATCTGGCGCCGCAGGATCGGGACGTGCCCGCGGCATCCATCCTCGATATGGCCCGCACGATGTTGTGGCTGCCGGGCTTCGAAGGGCTCGGCCGCGATCTGCTCGCGCTCCGTGACGCAACGATCGACGCTGAACAGGTCCGCCGCCGCCAGCTCGTCATGGACGTCGTCGACAGGATCCTCGCCGAGTTGTCCGGACCCACCCTCCTCGGTTTCGAAGACCTGCAATGGGCCGACGATCTCAGCCTCGAGATCATCGCCGAGTTGGCGCGCCGCTCGCGTGACCGCCAGTTGCTGTTGTGCGGCGGCTACCGGACCGACGAGGCCCCGCCCGGCACGAGTCTCCGCGACTGGCGATCACGTTGGATCACGCAGCGCGTCGCGGAGGAGATCCGGCTCACACCGCTCTCACAAGCCGACACCGCGCTCGTCACGACGCTGATCCTGGACACTGGTCTTCCAGCGCCGCGCGAGGTCGCTGCGGCAGTCTACGAGCGAACCGACGGCATCCCGCTCCACATCGAGGAGCTACTCGGTGCGTTGAGCGCGGATGCCCGCGCCAACGGGCTGGCGATCCGCGAGGCGACCGTGCCGGACACGATCGAGGACGCCGTCCTCGCGAGGCTCTCACATCGCTCGCCCGAAGCGCAGGCCGTCGCCAAGGCTGGGGCGGTCATCGGCCGCTGCTTCAACGCCGAAGTCCTCGCTGGGATCATGGACCTACCACAGGAAGCTATCGATACGCCGCTACAGGAGCTCATCGACGATTTCGTCCTCGATCCGCCCGGGATCCGCGACGTCTACGACTTCCGGCACCAGCTGCTACGCGATGCGATCTATCGGAGCGTGCCGATCGGGGAGCGACGTCGGCTCCACGCCCGCGTGGGCGAATTCGGCGTGCAACTCGAGGGTGCCTCGGAGATCCATTCTTCCGTGCACTACGAGCGAGCCGGCATGCGCCGCCGCGCGTTCGAGTCCGCGCTCGCCGGTGCCCGAGACGCCGCGCGCTTGTCCGCCCACCGCGAGGCCTTCGACTTGTACCAACGGGCCGTCGACAACATGCCCGACGACATCGGACCCGCGGAACGCGGCCAGATCCTTGACGCATTCGGTGCAGAAGCCGGCGCCATCGAGGAGAACGCGATCGCGGAGCAAGCCGCCCATGACGCGGCAACAGCGTTCCGAGACGCCGGCGAGCCGATCCTCGCGATCGAGGCATTGTCCAACGGACTGCTTCCGGTTTGGCGGCGGAACGCCCGGCCGATCGCCGAGCGAACCGTGATGGCCGAGGCCCTCTGGGCCGAGCTTGAGGCGCTGGCCGATGAGCGGGATGAAGCACTCGCCGTTCGTGCCGACCTGGCGATCTGGCTCGCGATCACAAGCACCGACGCACGCGACCCATCCAGGGCCCGGGTCTGGATCGAGACGGCTCGGCTGATCGCCGAACGGCTCGGCGATCCCGACCTCATCAACGAGGTCGAATGGAAGGATGGCGTTATCGACGTCATCGCGGGCGATATCGCGGCCGGGATGACTCGCGTCGGCGTTGTCGCCCACGGCGCGGAGGCTGCGGGCTACGAATCGACCGGGGTTTCTGCATTCCGGGACGCCGCGACGCTTGCGGCGCGAACCATGGATTACCCGGAAGCGACTCGCTGGATCAATGAAGGGCTGCGGTACGCCGATTCGATCGAGCAGTCCCATTGCGCGCACGTCATGAGCGCCACAGGCGCCATGGTGTCGTGGGGGGAGGCGCGTTGGGGCGAGGCGGTCACGGTGGCTCGGCAAGCAGTCGCGGACCACGGCTGCCGGCGTGCCGCCGAGACGGCACGGTGGGCACTGGGATACGTCGAGCTCGGACGAGGCCGGTTGGACGAGGCGATGGCCCAGTTGACCGAGGCGTTCGAATTCGGGATCCGGAGTCAGGAGATCGATCTCATCCTGCCTCCGCTCTGGGGGCTCGCTGAAGTCGCCCTGCTACACGGCGAGCCCGACCGCGCGATGGCGATGTGTCGCGACGCAGTGGAGCGTGCGCGAGCGGTCGATGAGCGGGTCCTGCTCGTGCCGTTCGTGGTGACCGGCGTCCGCGCCGCGCAGGCCGCCGGGAAGCCGGCACTCGCGGCAACCTGGTGCGACGAGATGGCGACCGAGCTGGTCGACGTCCGCGTCGTTGCCGGCGCCGCGCTCGATCACGGGCGCGGTCTGGTGGCGCTCGCGGACGGCGCGACGGGTGTGGCCCGCACGGCCCTGGATGCGGCGATCGCCGGCTGGGACGCCAAGGGCCGGATCTGGGAGGCGACGTGGGCACGCCTGGATCTCGCCCAGTGCCTGATCCGCTCGAGCCGGTTCGCCGAGGCGCTGGCCCTCGCGATCGAGGCGCGAACAGTGGCGTCGCGGCTGGACTCGCGGCCTCTGGCCGACCGTGCGGACGCACTCCAACGGATGGCCCGCGGTCGTGTCGTCGTCGATGAGCCGTGGCGACCGCTGACAGTCCGTGAATTCGCGGTCGCCCGGCTCATCTCGGAAGGACTGACCAACGGTGAGATCGCCGACTCACTCGGGATCGCCCCGAAGACCGCCAGCTCGCACGTGGAGCACATCCTCGCGAAGCTCGGCGCGTCGCGTCGGGCCGAGATCGCGACGTGGGCCAGCAACGTGGATCGCGCGCCCGCCGGTCGAAGCCCAGCGACCCACTGACCGGTAGAGCGCCCGGCCGCCACGCGCCTACGGCGTGGGCGTCGTCGGCGGCTTGAGGCTCGGGGTCGGTCGGACCACCCCCAACGCCAGGAGCGCCGCCTCAAGCACTGTCTTGACGGATCGGCTCACGAATACACGCCGACGACGTTCCGTGGCCGAGTCCCGGCTCCTCGCCAGCAGGCGGCTGCTTGCCGCCTCGCGACGGAACTCGGCGCCGCGCTCCATCGCGAGCCACTCGAGTTGTTTCGGGTTCATGGGATCCTCCCTCAGGTGTGTGACCTGCGGCACACACTGTTCTCGGTGACCCGGGACGTCATCGGTCGAACGGCGGACGAGCGGCGTGGGTTTCATCGGCAAACGCCGTAGGTCGAACGACCCATGGCGGCGTCTCGCCAAGGCCCGCCGGACCGCGACGGTACAATCGCGGTGCGCTGAACGACCCCTCGCGCGGGCCGCACGCCCGCCGCCCCCGGAGGCCCCGCCCACATGACCACGATCACGTCCCCGTCCGCGACAGCGGACCGCCCGCACAAGGCGGCCAAGCGCTACATCTACGCGTGGGGCGACGGCGGCGCCGAGGGCAACGCCACGATGCGCGACCTGCTCGGCGGCAAGGGCGCTGGGCTGGCCGAGATGACGAAGGCGGGCCTCCCGACACCGCCCGGCTTCACGATCACCACCGAAGCGTGCAACGACTACTTCGCGGCCGGCGAGCGCCTCCCCGACGGGCTGTGGGACGACGTGCTCGAGGCGATGCGCCAGGTCGAGGAGCGGACCGGCAAGGGCTTCGGTGACGCGGCGAACCCGCTCCTCGTGAGCGTTCGCTCGGGCGCCAAGTTCTCGATGCCCGGGATGATGGATACCGTCCTGAATCTCGGGTTGAACGAGGACACGCTGCAGGGCCTGGTGGCCCTCACCAACAACGATCGCTTCGGCTGGGACGCCTACCGCCGCTTCATCCAGATGTTCGGCCGGATCGTCATGGAGGTGAGCGGCGAGCGCTTCGACCATGCGCTCGAGGCCGCCAAGGAACGGCACGGAGCCAAGCAGGACACCGACCTCGACGCCGCGGCGTTGAAGGACCTCGTCGCCGAGTTCAAGTCGATCGTCAAGACCGAGACCGGCCGCGACTTCCCCGACGATCCGAACGAGCAGCTCGACCTCGCGATCAAGGCGGTCTTCGCGAGCTGGTTCGGGAAGCGCGCCCAGGACTATCGCAAGAACCAGGCGATCCCCGACGACCTCGGCACGGCCGTCAACGTCGTGACGATGGTGTTCGGCAACATGGGCGAGGACTCGGGGACCGGGGTCGCGTTCACGCGGGACCCCAACACCGGCGAGAAGGTCCTCTTCGGCGAGTACCTCACCAACGCCCAGGGCGAGGACGTGGTGGCCGGCATCCGGACCGCCCCGAAGATCTCGCAGATGCAGACCGACATGCCCGAGGTCTACGCCGAGTTCCAGCGCATCGGGCAGCAGCTCGAGTCGCATTACCGCGACGTCCAGGATCTCGAGTTCACCATCGAGCGCGGCCGCCTGTACATGCTCCAGACACGGTCCGCGAAGCGGACGGCGGCCGCGGCGGTGCGGATCGCGGCTGACATGGTGGCCGAGGGCACGATCAGCAAGGAGGAGGCAATCGCCCGGATCGAGCCCGCGCACGTCGACCAGCTGCTGCGCGACACCTTCGACCCGAAGGCCTTGGCGAGCGCGACCAAGATCGTCAACGGCCTCAACGCCTCACCCGGCGCCGCCGTGGGACGGGCGGTGTTCGATGCCGATACCGCGGTCGAATGGGTGAACAACGGCGAGAAGGTCATCCTCGTCCGCATCGAGACGTCGCCCGACGACTTCCACGGCATGGCCGTGAGCCAGGGCATCATCACGGCGCGCGGTGGTGCGACCAGCCACGCCGCGGTCGTCGCCCGCCAGATCGGCAAGCCATGCGTCGCCGGTTCGGCCGACCTGCTCGTCGACTACGGCGGCAAGCAGGCCAAGTGCAACGTGACGGGCACCCAGTTCAAGGAAGGCGACTGGGTCAGCCTCGACGGCACGACCGGCGCCCTGTACGAAGGCGCGCTGCCGACGGTCTCCGCCCGGTTCGAGGACCAGCCCGAGCTGCAGACGGTCCTGGGTTGGGCCGACGAGATCCGCCGGATGGAGGTCTGGACGAACGCCGACAAGCCCGAGGAGGCTGCCCAGGCCCGCAACTTCGGGGCGCAAGGCATCGGCCTGTGCCGCACCGAGCACATGTTCCGCGAGGGCGAGCGGCTCGAGATCGTGCGTGACGCGATCCTCGTCGCGAACCAGGCCACGCGGGCCAAGGAGAAGCGGGCCGCCGGCGAAGCGCTCGACGCCGAGACCGAGGCGACGATCGCCCGGTTCGACGCCGCGATGGCCAAGCTCGAGGTCCTCCAACAGGGCGACTTCGAGGGCATCTTCAAGGCGATGGACGGGCTGCCGGTCGTCATCCGGCTGATCGACCCGCCGCTCCACGAGTTCCTGCCCAACCTCGAGGAGCAGCTCGTCAAGGTGACTAGGGCCGAGGCCACCGGCGGCGCTTCCGAAGCGGACAAGGTGCTGCTCGCGACGATCAAGTCGCTGCACGAGCAGAACCCGATGCTCGGGCTGCGCGGCGTTCGCCTGGGGCTGATGATCCCGGACTTCGTGAAGGTCCAGACGCGGGCGATCCTCAACGCCCAGATCGCCGTCAAGCGCGCCGGCGGGAACCCGATCGCCAAGATCATGATCCCGCTGGTCGGGCACCCCAACGAGCTCAAGCGGACCAAGGAGCTGCTCGAAGCCGAGGTCCAGGCCGTCGAGGCAGCCGCCGGCGGCGTCGATGTCGACTACAAGTTCGGCACCATGATCGAGGTCCCGCGTGGCGCGCTCGTCGCCGACGAGATCGCCAAGGACGCCGCGTTCTTCAGCTTCGGCACGAACGACCTCACGCAGATGACGTTCGGCTACAGCCGCGACGATGCCGAGGGCGGCTTCCTCCTCAAGTACGTCGAGGACGGCATCCTGCCGGCCAACCCGTTCCAGACGCTGGACGATGCGATCGTGGGGCTGATGAAGATCGCGGTCGACAAGGGTCGCGCCACCCGCCCTGACCTCGAGGTCGGGATCTGCGGCGAGCACGGCGGCGACCCGGCATCGATCTTCAAGTGCGAGGCACTCGGGCTCGATTACGTGTCGTGCTCGCCCTTCCGAGTGCCGATCGCCCGCCTCGCCGCGGCCCAGGCAGCCCTGACCTCGGCCGCCGAGCGCGACAAGTAGCCGACCTGCCCCGGCGCGACCTGCCCGGCGCGCCCGCCCCGCGCAATTCGACGCGTGACATCGGTGCGCTCCGGTGTAGTCTAGGGATGTGCAGGGGGCGTGAGCGTGCAATTCGACTTCGGCCAACTGATCGACACTGTCCGTGCGGGTATCGGAGCGATCCCGCCTGTCATCGTGGCCATCGTTCTGCTGGGCGGCCCGACCGCCGGCTGGCTGCTCTATCAATTCGTGGTGCAGCCGCGCACCATGCGCATGCGGATGCGTGGCCTCGACCCATCGGCGATGTGGGTCTGCGCCAACTGCCGGTCGGTCAATGCCCTGCGACTGTCCCGCTGCTATCGCTGTGACGCCCTGCCGGTCGATGGCGAACTGGAGGTCGTCGACACGCATCCCGCCGGTCCGATCCGTCTGACACCGGTCGGCCCAGGCCTCGACCTCGGCGGACCCGGTCGCTCTGCAGGTCGCCCGCGCCCCATCTCGCACATCGAGCGCGCTCCCGAGATCTGGGTCGAGCAGAGCGACGAGTGGGAGGGCTGGAACACGGAAGAGGAACTCGAGCAGGACCGCGCGGCACTCCCCGATCTGGCCGCGATGACCGAAGTCCCGGGTCGACCGACGGTCACACGCCCCGCGGTGGCACGACCCCGTCGCGCGATCGTCGCCGGCGGCTCGCGCGATCCTGACGACTCGCCGGCGGCGTGACCGAGGGCCCACGGGAGCGGGCACGACACCGAGTCCTCATCGTCGGCGGCGGGTTCGCCGGCCTGTACGCGGCCCGTAACCTCAGGAGCGACCCGGAGGTCGCCGTCACCCTGCTCGACCGCCGGAACTTCCACCTGTTCCAGCCGATGCTGTACCAGGTCGCGACCGGCGCCCTGTCGCCCGGTGAGATCGCGCAGCCCCTGCGCTCGATCCTTTCGCGCCAGCGCAACGCGACGGTCATCCTCGGCGAAGCCATCGGCATCGACCTCGACAAGCACGAGGTCCAGGTCTCCGATGGCGGTCCGATCGGCTATGACACGCTGATCGTGGCGACCGGCGCCCACCACACCTTCTTCGGCCATGACGACTGGGCGACGTACGCCCAGGGCCTCAAGACCCTCGAGGACGCCATCGAGGTCCGGCGGCGCATCCTGATCGCCTTCGAAGCCGCGGAACGGGAAGCTGATCCGGAACGGCGTCGTGCGTGGATGACCTTCGTGCTGGTCGGTGGCGGCCCGACCGGCGTCGAGCTGGCGGGCTCCCTCGGCGAGATCGCGCGCGACACGCTCAAGCGCGACTTCCGGTCGATCGACCCGGCCGACGCCCGCATCGTCCTCGTCGAGGCGATGGACCGCGTGCTGCCGACGTTCCCACCCGGACGCTCCGCATCGGCCAGGCGACAGCTCGAGCGCCTTGGGGTCGAGGTCCGGCTCGGGACGACGGTCACGCACATCGACGACAGCCGGGTCCGTATCCGACCCACGGCGGACCGTGCCGCCGCCGAGGAGGAGATCCCTACCCGGACCGTCCTGTGGGGCGCCGGGGTGGTGGCCTCATCGTTCGCCCGCAAGGTCGCCGCAGCGGCGGGGGTCGAGACCGACCGGAACGGGCGCGTCCTCGTCGAGCCCGACCTGACCGTGCCCGGCCACCCCGAGATCTTCGTGGTCGGCGACGCCGCAGTCCAACCGTGGAAACCCGATCGCCCCACCCCGGGCGTGGCGCAGGGCGGGATCCAGGGCGGCTCGTACGCGGCCAAGGTCATCCGGCGCCGGATCCTGGGTCGACCGTGGGAGCCGTACCGCTACAGCAACCACGGCGACGTGGCGGTCATCGGCCGGCTCTCGGGCGTGACCGATATCCCGTGGATGGGCCCGTTCGGCCAGCAGGGCGGGTTCACCGCATGGCTGCTGTGGCTCGGTATCCACATCACCTATCTCGTCGGCTTCGCGAACCGGATCGTGGTGCTCACGCGCTGGGCCTGGTCCTTCCTGACGCATGGCCGCAACACGCGCCTGATCACGGGCGGCCCGCTGTTGCCACCGATCGAGGAACCGGAGCCGCCGGTCATGCCGCCGCCGGAGGACGATCCGGCGGTCTGACGTCGATGCGCATGTCCGCTGATGCATATTTCCTGGCATGCGACCGACCTTGACCTGCTGATGCCCATGGGCCGCATCACGACGGTGGTGCGCGGTGGTGCGCGGGAGGTGCGCAGTAGTGGGCGGTGGCCGAGCGAAGGCCAGCGCCGCAGGTCGCACCGAGCGAACGCAAGCCGCCCCGCTCGGGCCGATGCGGCCCGTAGTCATCACCACCTGAACGTCCCGGCGGCGGCCGTGAACATGCATCAGAACTCGATCACCTGGCGGACGAACCGGCCTGCGCGCATGGCATCGAACGCGTCCTCGACCTCGTCGAGGCGGATCCGGCGGTCGATGAGGCGCTCGACCGGCAGCCGTCCGTCCGCCACCCATCCGGCATACCGCGGGAAGTCGATGGCGGGCTCGGCGAAGCCGTAGTTGGAGCCGAGGATCCGGCGCGAGCCGTCGACGAACGGATAGACCTCGAACGAGGCGCGCTCGCCGATCGGCGTCATGCCGACCAGCACGGCAGTGCCACCGGGCGGCAGGGAGGCGATCGCGAGCTCGACCGTCGATGGCCGGCCGATCGCCTCGAACACGAAGTCGGGACCGCCGTCAGTGAGGTCGCGCAGGGCACCGATCGTCGACGCGGCGTCATCGTCTGCGAGCAATCCGTCCGTGGCCCCGACCGAGCGCGCGACGTCGAGCTTGGACGCCACGCGGTCGATCGCGACGATCCGCGACGCACCGGCGAGCGCGGCACCCATCACGACCGACAGCCCGACCCCACCCAGACCGATGACCGCCACGGACGAGCCCGCCGGCACAGCCGCGGTCTTCAGGACCGCGCCCACGCCCGTCGCGACGCAACACCCGATGAGCGCGGCAGCGGCCGGGTCGACGCCGTCGGGGAGTGGGATGGCGGCCGCGGCCGGCACGACCGAGGCCTCGGCCATGGTGGCGATCGCGCAGTAGGAACGAACGCCATCGAACGCGGTCAGGCCGTCCAGCAGCGCGTGCCGGTACGACGGGGAGTCGGGGCACTCCCAGGTGCGTCCGCGGCGGCATGACCGGCACACGCCGCACGGGATCAGCCACGCCAGCGCCACCAGTTCCCCGACCCGTGGCGTGGTCACGCCCGGACCGACCGTCTCGACGATCCCCGCACCCTCGTGACCCAGCACGATCGGGGTCGGTCGATCCCATTCGCCGTCGCGGACATGCAGGTCGGAATGGCACACGCCGGACGCGAGCATCCGCACGCGAACCTCGCCGACACGTGGCTCGATCAGCTCCAGCTCGCGGACGACCACCGGGCGGCCGACCTCCTCGAGGACGGCGGCGCGGACGACGGGCAGGGGAGGCACCCCGCCAGTATCGTTGGGCGATGGACCCCTTGCCCCCCGGTTTCCGCTGGCCGGACGGCATCCGCGCGGCCGCGATGTTCACGTTCGACGTCGACGCCGAAGCAGTCATGTTGACCGACCACCCCGAGGTCATCGACTACCTCGACGTCATCGGCCACCAGCGCTACGGCCCGCTGGTCGCGGTGCCCCGACTGCTCCGGATGCTCGATCGGCGCAAGCTTCGGACGACGTTCTTCATCCCGGGCTGGGTCGCCGAGGCGTGGCCGGCATTGGCCCGTTCGATCCGCGACGCCGGGCACGAGATCGGCCACCACGGCTACCTGCACGAGAGCGTGCGCGGCAAGGATGAGGCGACCGAGGAGGGTTACCTCCAGCGAGGGCTCGAGGCGCTCGACACGGTCCTCGGCGTCCGGCCGATCGGCTATCGGCCGCCGTCGTGCGACATGAACTTCCGCACCCCCGACCTCCTGGCGAAGCACGGGTTCACGTACGACTCCGGGATGATGGATTCGGACCACCCGTACAAATGGGCGTCGGGGCTGATCGAGTTGCCGATGCATTGGAGCCTCGACGACTGGAACCGCTACAACTACGTGCCCGGCTATGCGTCGTCGCCGATCCTCCGTCCGAGCGAGGTGTGCGACGGCTGGGCGGAGGAGCTCGACGCGATCGTCGAGGTCGGCGGGCTGTTCGACCTGACGATGCACCCGTTCATCAGCGGCCGACCGGCCCGCGTCGCGGCCCTCGAGAAGCTGATCGAACGCGCACAGTCGATGGACGGCGTCTGGGTCGCGGCGGCCGACGAGGTCTCCGCCTGGGTCGCCGGCCTGGACCTCCCCGGCGTCGTGCACGAGCCACCAGTCGTCGGGTAGCTTCTCGATCCGGCCGAGCCCGACTTGGCCGCCAACGCCGCGATGCACATTCTCCGGGCCGGCGCGACGGTTCAGTTGTTGATGCCTATGGGCCGCATCACCATGCTTGGATCAGGCCAGCCCGCACCACGTGTGATGCGGCCCATGCGCATCAGCGGACGAAGGTCGACGCTGCGCCGAGAAATATGCATCAACCCGCCGGCAGAACCCGCAGCACGCCCGTCATGCCGTACGCCTCATGCCCCGGCAGGTGGCAGATGAACAGGTAGTCGCCAGGAGCGGCGAACGTCACCGTCGTCGTCGCCGTCGACCCGGCTCGTAGCGACACCTCGGTCGGGCGCAGGCCGTGCTGCGGCTCCGTGCCGGTCCGGTGGCGCTCGTGGAACGCGGCGTCGCCGACGAGCCACTCGTGGTCGATCGGGTCGGTGTTGACCAGCGTGATCGTGATCGGCACGCCGGCCGTGGCGACCACCTCGGTCGGGCTGAACTTCGAGAAGTGGATCCTGATGTCGGCCTGGGTGGGTTCGCCGGTCAGCCCGGGCGCCCGGACCCAGGCCGCGGCGATCCCCGCCAGACCGAGCGACAGGGCGATCCCGCCGAACAGGGCAAGACGCCCTGGCCGGCGGGACGAGGAGCGATCCATCAGGCGGGCCGGTAGCGCGAACCCATCTGGTGCCGGGCGATCCACACGAACACGGCACCGATGCCGATCGTCACGAACGTCACGCCGGCGAACCAGCGCAGGGCGGCCATGACGGTCGGGTCGGCTCGCGCCGGGCAGGTCGAGTCCGGCCGCGACACGGGACGGCGAACCGGCACCGGACGCGTCGACCGCGAGGTCGTAGCCGAACTGCGGCGCCGTCCCATCGAGCGCGATCTTGGTCAGCCACGCCTTGTTCGGCACCCACTCCATGCCACGGTCCGACCGCAGGTCCGACAGCAGCAGGTCGTTGGCAGGCAGCGAATGCTGGAGCGTCATCCCGTTGAAGCCATCCGGAGCCGGCAGCAACGCCGGCGCCTGGTCGGTCAGGAGATAGACGTCGGCCTGGACGACCTCGCTCTCGGACTTGCCGAGGGCCAGGATCCGCAGCGGGACCCACGGGTTGTCGGTCGGGATCGTGATGTGGACCGGCGTGCCGTCCCCGACGTTCTGGCCGCGAGCCGCGGCCGCTTCGCCGTCGAATGCCGCGGCCAGGAAGATCTGGCTGCGCTGCGCATAGAACTCGAGGACCTCGGGCGCGTCAGGCGGGAGCCGGAAGCCGTGGTCGGTCGCCCACGTCCCGACCTCGGCAGCGCCACCACGCAGGACCGTGATGTCGAGGGCGTCGATCGTGACCTCCATGAGGACCTCGGCGCTCGCCGCGGGGGAGGCTGCATCGAGCGCGAAGAGTGCCGACCGCTCAAGGACCGGGTCGGTCTCACGGAGCAGGCGCTGGAGCGTCCAGTCGCCGCCCTTCTCGACACTCGTCGGTACCCCGGGGAGTGGCGTGAGGCTGCCGAAGGCACCCCCGCCACCGGCGAACTCGAACGAGGTGACGTAGTGCTCGACCCCGTCGTGGTAGCCCGCGAACGTCGTCGTCCGCAGGAGGTTGACCGCCCCATTCGGTCCGATGAGCCCGCCGCAGGCTAGAGCGGGGGCCGCGCTGAAGGCGACCAGGAGGAGGCCAGCGGCGAGGGCGATGGTGCGCCTGCCGGCCCGAGTGATCGATCGCATCGAACGATCCTCCTGTGCAACGTCCGGCGCCCGGGCATTGGGGTCGGTCCGTTTGGGGTGAGACTCCGAACCGGCCCCGGATGTTCCGTCGGCCGTCCCGGTAGGGTCTAGCCCCATTCGCGGGGTGACAGCGGCGTGATGGAGCCGTCAGACTCCGGGCATGCGCGCCCTCCCCGCTGCCCTTGCTGGTCTCCTGCTGCTCGTGACGGCCGGCCCCGTGGCCGCCGGCTTTCCCGCCAAGGACTCGAAGTACCACGACTACGCCGAGATGGTCGCCGAGCTGAACAAGGCGGTCGCCGACCATCCCGCCATCGTCGAGAAGTTCTCGATCGGGGAGAGCTACCAGCACCGCCAGATCTGGGCCGCGAAGATCTCGGACAACGTCGCCGACGACGAGAACGAGCCCGAGGTCCTGTTCGATGCCTTGCACCATGCCCGCGAACACCTGACCGTCGAGCAGGCACTCGCGGTCATGCGCTGGCTGACGGACGGGTACACCACGAGCTCGACGATCAAGGGGTTGGTCGATACCCGCGAGATCTTCATCGTGTTCATGGTCAACCCCGACGGCGGGGAGTACGACATCGGCGGCTCCACGTACCGTGCCTGGCGCAAGAACCGCCAGCCGAACTCGGGCAGCACGTACATCGGCACCGACCTGAACCGCAACTACGAGTACAACTGGGCGTGCTGCGGCGGGTCGTCCGGGACGAAGTCATCGAGCACGTACCGCGGCCCGAAGCCGTTCTCCGCACCCGAGACGCAGCGGATGCGCGACTTCATCAACAGTCGTGTCGTCAACGGTCGTCAGCAGATCCGCACGGCCATCACGTTCCACACCGCCGGCGAGCAGGTGCTGTGGCCCTACGGCTACACACGGACCGACGTCCCGGCCGACATGACCGCGACCGACTACTCCGCGCTTCGCGAGCTCGGCCGGCGGCTGGCGTCGCGGAACGGCTACACGCCGATGCAGTCGAGCTCGCTCTACATCACCGACGGTGACGAGATCGACTGGGCGTACGGACGCCATCGCATCTTCATGTACACGTTCGAGATGTATCCCAGCGGCGTCACCTCGACGAGCCGCTTCTACCCGGCCGACGAGCTGATCAGCCGCGAGACCGAGCGCAATAAGTCGGCGATCCTGTACCTGATCAACCTCGCGAGCTGCCCGTACGCGCCGATCGGGCTGACCCAGACGCACTGCGGCCCGTTCCTCGACGACTTCGAGGTCAGCCGCGGCTGGGTCGTGGACCCGGACGGGACCGATACCGCGACGAGCGGGCAGTGGCATCGGGCGAACCCCGCCGGCACGAACTACCAGCTCAACGTCGTGACGTCCGGGTCGCGCGCGCTGTCGACCGGCTCGGCCGCCGGGGCGTACCACAGCGCCAACGACCTCGATGGCGGCGTGACGACGGTCCGCTCGGCGGAGATCGCCCTCCCCGAGCACGGTCGGACGGCTGACCTTCCGCTACTACCTGGCGCACGGCTCGACCTCGAGCTCGGCCGACAAGTTCGAGGCGTTCGTCGAGGAGGGGGACGGGACGCGGACGCTGGTGCGCTCCGAGGTCGGGGCGGCCAACATCGACCGGCCGTCATGGGCCTCGGCGTCGATCGCGCTGACGCCATGGGCCGGCCAGACGATCCGCATCGTGTTCGTGGCGACCGACGCGGCGAACGAGTCGATCGTCGAGGCGGCCGTCGATGACGTGCGGGTGACCCGACCCTAGTCGCTAGGTGCCGGGGCGTCATCCCCAGCCAGACTCACTCGTCATGCAGCCCGTGCATGCGGCAGCGGGCGGTGCATGCCGCGGCGATGGAGCACCGCTGCCGGCGCATGCACCAGGTGCATCACGAGTGAGCCCGTCCAGGGCGTGGTCCCCAGTCGCGAGCCCGGTACGTGGTTACTGCAACGGTTCGGTCTGGCCGTATAGCTTCGGGCTGATCTTGTAGGCGTGGGCCTCCAGACCGCGGGCCAGCGCGTCATACCGGGCCAGCGCCGCGCTCGTCAGCGTCGCAGCGGCCTTGAGCTCGAGCTCCTCGCGGGTCTCGGCCTCGCCACGCCAGCCGACGCGGATCTCGCCGACGCCCTTCGCGTACGACTTGAGCTGGAAGATGCCCTCCTCACCGAGGCTCGACTCGGCGAAGCGCACGACCTCCTTGTAGCAGCCGGCCCGGACGCAGTCCTCGGGCTCCACCTCGTCGATACGGCCATAGTCGGACCATTCCACCGCCGGCGCCCAGCCCTGGAAGATGGCATACGTCTGCTGCGTCGGATCGGCGAGCATCTTGATCCCGGCTCGTGCCTCCTCGAAGCCGTGGATCCAGGTCGGTGCCTTGACGAACTCGCCGTCCTCGTACTCCTCGGGGTGCTCACCGAGGTACCACACCGTCCCGTCGTCGTCCTGGGCGTAGAAGGCGATCTCCTTCTCGACCACCACGCCGTCGCTGATGTCCTCGATCCACACCACCGCGGCGCGCACGCCGGCGATCACCTTGGTCAGGCTGGTCACCGTGAACGAGATCTTGTGTGGGATCCGCTCCCCGCCTTCGATCGTCACGCCCTCGGTGATCCAGCGTCGGCCGGGCTGCAGCGGCATCCAGACGTTATCGATGCTTGCGCCGTTCGAGAACCGTCGTGCGTCGAATTCGGCATAGGTGGGCACCGACGGGTCAGGCATCGGCGTGGGGACCGGAGTCGGTGCCGCGGTCGGCTCGATGCTTGGGGCGACCGAAGGCCCGGTGTTCGGCAGCGCGGATGGCGCGGCCGCAGGCGGTGCAGTGGCCGCCGCCTGGCTCGCGGGTTGCGCCCCGCTACAACCGATCGTGGCAACCGAGATCAAGGCAGCAGCGCACGCTGCGCCCACGAACGACCGACGCATGGTCCCGAAACCCCCTCTTTCCCCCGATATCCCCTACGACCGCCCCCGCGGCATACCCTGTGCGTACTTTGGTACTACGGGGTACTAGTTCGCATCATGTGAAAACGCGAAGTGGTGCATTCTCGCACCACGAACATCAAATGGGAAGGCGGATTCGGAACGTGGTACCGGCACTCCCCGTGGATTCCACGTCCAGCTCCCCGCCGTGGACTGCCACGAGATGGCGGGCGATGGCCAGGCCGAGCCCCGAACCGCTCGAACCGGCACCCTTCACGAACCGGTCGAAGACGTGGGGGAGGAGGGCAGCATCGATTCCCGGGCCGGTGTCCGCGACACGCAGCACGAGGCCGTCGCCCGTCACCTCGCCGCGGACCGTGACCGTGCCCCCGGCCGGCGTGTGCCGCACCCCGTTCGCGACCAGGTTGGCGAGCACTTCCCGGATCCGGACCGGGTCGATGTCGAGGATCGGAAGGTCGGACGGGACATCGGCCGTAACGGTCACCCCGGTCGTCCCCGCCGCGCCCTGGAACGAGCGCACGACCTCGTCGACGAGCACGTCCGGGTCGGTCGGTTCCCGATGCAGCTGGAGCGTGCCGGCCTCCGACAGTGCCACCGTCCGCAGGTCGTCGATGAGCCGCTCCATGACCCTCGTCTCTTCGAGGATGGCGGTGAGATGCGCCTCGTCGGCTGGATGGACGCCATCGATCATCGCCTCGAGGTTGCCGGCGATCACGGTGAGGGGCGTCCGGAGCTCATGGCTCACGTCGTTGAGCAGCGTCCGCCGCTGGTCCTCATCGCGTTCGAGCCGCTCGACCATCGTGTTGAAGCCACGGACCAGCTGGCGGACGGGCCGTGGACCGCGCTCAGGAGCGGGGACGCGAACGCTGTAGTCGCCCGCCTCGACCCGCGACGTCGCATCGACCAGGCCGTCGAGCGATCGGGCCGACCGTCGCAGGCCACCGCCCAGCCCCACGACCGCGAGCACGACCACGATCGCGGCGATCACACCGGGGAGTGGCCCGAAGGTCGACACCACGGTTGCCGCCGCAGCGACCAGCGAGCCGACCACGACAAGGAAGATCAACCCGAACAGACACCCGAAGAACGGCCCCGGGCCGCGGCGCCACGGACCGCCGCCCCAGTCGCCCGAGCGGCGACGGCGCCACATCTCGCGGCGGTAGGCCTGCCAGTCCTCGCGGTCGCTCATCGGTCGTCCGCCAGTCGATACCCCACGCCGTAGACCGTCAGCACGTAGCGCGGCTGGCGCGGATCGGGTTCGAGCTTGCGCCGCAGGTTCTTGACGTGCGAGTCGATGGCCCGCTCGTAGCTCTCGAACGCGACCCCGTGCAGCGCATCGAGCAGCTGGCTCCGCGTGAAGATGCGTCCCGGCTGGCGGGCGAGCGTGGCGAGGAGCGTGAACTCGGTCGGTGTCAGCTCCACGGTCGTGCCGGCCACCTCGGTCCGCATCCGCGGCACGTCCAGCGTCAGGTCGCCGACCCGGATCACGTCCGAGGCGTCGACCGGGCGATCGGCACGCCGCAGCACGGCCTTGACCCGAGCGACCAATTCGCGTGGCGAGAAGGGCTTCGTGAGGTAGTCGTCGGCGCCCAGCTCGAGCCCCAGTAACTTGTCGAGCTCGTCGTCGCGGGCCGTGAGCATCACGATCGGGATCGAACCCTCTCGTCGCAGCTCGCGCGTGACATCGAGGCCGTCGAGCCCGGGCAGCCCGAGATCGAGCACGACCAGGTCTGGCCGTCGCCGGCGAACGGCGTCGAGTGCCGCGGATCCGTCGGTCGCGACCGACACGCCGAAGCCGGCGTGCTCGAGGTAGTCGCGTGCCAGTTCCACGATCCGTGGCTCGTCATCGACGACGAGGATGGTGCGGGTCATATCAAGTGGCTCGTCACGGGCTGCATCGTACCGACACGGATGCGCCCTCCCGAACGAGCCGGGAGGGCGCGGGGTCCGCGGGGGCCGTGTCAGGCAGGATCGTCCCTGGGCGGGGTCGATCCGGTCGATGATCCGGTCGATGCTCCCGCGTCGCCGTGCGCCTGGCGATGCCAGTCGTCGAACGTCTGCTGGAATCGACCGCGATGCTCGCCGTCGCCCCACTTGCCCGGGCCGTCCCAGCGGCGGCCGTGGCCCCAGCCACCGCCACCGCGCCAGAAGGCGGCGCGCAGCAGGCCGATGATGAGGAACAGGAAGAACAAGGTGCCGAGGAACCCGAGGATGGAGAATCCGCCGTGTCCCCAGCCCCAGCCGGGGCCGTAGCCGTAGCCATATGGGTAGGCGCCGGGCGTGACCGGCGTGACGACCGTGCCGTCCGGGGCGTTCGCCGCCGTCGTGGTGATCGCCGTCGTGAGACCCGCTTGGTAGGCGGACTGGGCGATGAAGCCGCCGCCGACGACGAGCGCCGCGACGACGAGAAGGGTGATGAAGAGGTTGCGCATCTTTGCGGTGACTCCTTGGGTGTTGGGCTTGATGCGTCGCATGCTCGTCCCGGAATGTGGAGTGGCGATGGAGCCGTGATGCATAGTTCTGGGCATGACCGAACCGACTGACGATCCCGGCGTGCTCGGCGGCAGGAACCTGCCGATGTGCCCGCTCTGCGGCAACACCACGTTCCGCCGTGAGGAGGGCAAGTTCGACAGCGCCTGGGGCCTCACAGCCCACCGCGTGCTGATGCTCGTCTGCGAGCGGTGCTCGTACGTCCTGACGTTCTACGAAGGCAACACGATCTTCGACTTCGACTGACCCGGATGGCCGCGCCGCGGGGCGCCCCAGGGTCGGCCGCGCGCGTTCCCTCGTCATGCACCCAGTGCATGCGGCGCCGCGCGGCGCCCCTGGTCGCCCGCACGCGTTCCCTCGTCATGCACCCAGTACATGCGGCGCGATCGAGTGGTCGGCGCATGCGGCTCGATCGGTCGTCGGCGCATGCGGCTCGATCGGCTCGCCCGGGCATGCGGCACGATCGGGTCGCCCGCGCATGCACCCCACGCATGACGAGTGAGTGCGTTTGGCGGACGGCCGGCGGCTACCATCGGATCGTGGACATGCGATCGCGGTTCGCCGCGGGTCTGGGCGCATTTGCCTTGGCGCTCGTTGGCTGCAGCCCCGGGGCTGTCAGCACGCCCGCGCCATCCAACACGCCGGCACCCCCAAGCGCGTCTGCGTCGAGCGCACCAGCGCCGACCTCCCCAAGCCCATCGGCTGCGCCGGCGATCGTCGGCGAGTGGGTCGGGATCCACGACTGCGAACGGATCGTGCCGATGCTCACGGCAGCCGGGCTTGATGAATTCCTGGCCGACGCGGTCTACGGGAATGGCCTGGCGCCGGGCGACCCGAATTCCGTGGTCGCCGATCCGACCACGGTGTGCGAGGGCGCGGTCGAACGCCAGCATTCCCACTTCTTCACGGCCGACGGTGCGTTCGGCTCCAAGGACTTCCACGGGGAACGGGTCGATGACGGCACGTACACCCTCGAAGGTGAAGACGGCCTCGTCATCAACGGCGGGCGCTTCAAGTACGAGATCAACGGCGACGAGCTCTCGCTGGAGCCCGAGCCGGTCGACATCTCGACGTGCACGACGAAGGAATGCCGGTTCCAAGCGGCGTGGGTGCTGATGGTCGCCTTGCCCGGCACGACCTGGACGCGAGGCGAGATCACGCCGTCGTGACCCACTCGCCGCGTTCGCTTGTCGCCGCGATCGACCAGGGGACGACGAGCAGTCGATGCATCCTGTTCGACCATGGCGGGCACCCGGTCGCCAGCCACCAGCTCGAGCACGCGCAGATCACGCCCCGCCCCGGTTGGGTCGAGCACGACGCCGACGAGATCATCGAACGCGTCAGGATATGCGTGCGGGTCGCGCTCAGCGAGGCCGGCACGGACGCGCGTGCGCTCGCGGCGGTCGGCATCAGCAACCAGCGCGAGACGACCGTGGTCTGGGATCGGCGGACGGGCCAGCCGGTCTACCCCGCGATCGTCTGGCAGGACACGCGGACAGCCGACGCGGTGGCGCGGATCGGGGACATCGACCGGTTCCGGGCCACGACCGGGCTGCCGGTATCCACGTACTCCAGCGCGCTGAAGCTGCGCTGGATCCTCGATCGAGTCGAGCGGGACCCGGCGGAGCTGGCGTTCGGGACGATCGATACGTGGCTGCTGTGGCAGCTGGCCGGCGTGCACGTGACCGACGTGACGAATGCCAGCCGAACGATGCTGATGGACCTCGCCACGCTCGGCTGGGACGACCGGATCCTCGAGGAGCTCGGGATCCCGCGGTCGGTGCTACCCGAGATCCGCGGCTCGTCCGAGGTGTATGGGACGGGGGTCGGCGACCTCGACGGGGTGCCGATCGCCGGGATCCTCGGCGACCAGCAGGGGGCGCTGTTCGGGCAGACGTGTTTCGGGGCCGGCGAGGCCAAGTGCACGTACGGCACCGGCGCGTTCATGCTGATGCATACGGGCGAGACGCCGGTCCACAGCACGCACGGGCTGATCACCACGGTCGCCGCGCGGCTCGGCGGTCAAGGCACGCCGGCGACCTACGCGCTCGAGGGCTCGGTGGCGGTCGCGGGCTCGCTCGTCCAGTGGCTACGCGACGACCTCGCGATCATCGATACCTCCGACGAGATCGAGGCGCTCGCCCGTTCCGTGCCGGATTCGGGCGATGTCGTGTTCGTGCCGGCCTTCTCCGGGCTGTTCGCGCCGCACTGGCGGCCCGATGCCCGTGGCGTGATCGCCGGGCTCACGCGGTTCTCGACCAAGGCGCACGTGGCACGGGCCGCATTGGAGGCGACGGCCTACCAGGTGGCGGATCTCGGGACGGCGATGGCGGCGGACCTAGGGGCGCCGCTCCCCGGGGAGCTGCGGGTCGACGGCGGGATGACCCGGAACGACCTCCTGATGCAGATCCAGGCGGACATCCTGGGGAGCGTCGTTGTCGCACCGACGATCACCGAGATCAGTGCCCTGGGCGCGGCCTACGCGGCCGGGCTCGCCGTGGGGTTCTGGCGGGACCTCGACGAACTGCGGTCGATGAACGCAGCGCCGCGTCGCTGGGAGCCGCAGATGTCCGAGCGCGACCGCGCCGCCGGTATGGCCCGCTGGCACAAGGGCGTCGAGCGCTCGCTCGACTGGGTCGACTCCTGATCGCCCGTCAGGACCGCTCGTCGGCGAGGGCCTGCTCGAGCGCTGCGGCAGCGCCGGGGATCTCGCTCGGGAGCCTGATCACGCCGGTCGGAAGGGCTGCCTCGGCGGCGCCCGGGCCGCCGACCGCCACCACGACGTTGCCCATCTCGGTCATCGCCCGCGCGACACCTTGGGCCGCTTCACGGTCCTCGAGGGTCGGGATGCCGACCACCACCCCGCGGGCGCCAGTGACGCTCGCAGCATCGCGCCAGCTGGGCTCGGGGACGTCGGCGCCCAGATAGACGACGCCGATCCCGCGCCGACGCGCGGCGGTCGCGAATGCCAGTGCGCCGAGCTCGTGGCGACTCCCTGGCGGCAACCCGACCAGCACGGGGGACTCGACGTCGAGCCGACCGGCGGCCTCGAACGCCGCTGACAATCGGCGGAGGACGGCGTGGCTGGCGGCGTGCTCCGCGGCGACCGACACCATGCCGTCGGCCCACGCATCGCCAAGCGCTCGCAGCGTCGGCATCACCAGATGCTCGACGGTCCGCTCGAACGAGCCGGAGGCGAACAACTCATCGAGGATGGCCTCGATCCGGGCGCCGTCGAGCTCCGCGGCGGCCTGGACGAAGTCGGCGGTCAGGTCGGCATCGCGCTGGCGTTCCCCCGGGACCGGTCGGGGCGGGGCCGGTGGGGACGTCGGTACGCCGTGCTCCTCGATCTGCCGTGCCGCCTGGCTGGCCGACCAGCCATCCTCGACCAGCTGGCGCATCGCTCGCACCCGCTCGATCGCGGCATCGTCGTAGAGGCGGTATCCCGACGCGGTCCGGTCGGGCTGGACGACCCCGTACCGCCGCTCCCACGCGCGAAGGACCTGGACGCTCACACCCGAGCGGATCGCCGCTTGCTTGATGGTGTACATCGTTTGTCTAAGATATCACGCCTACAGCTCTTGACAAGCTCGCTACAGACGGCTAATGTCTCGACGAACCCTATACAGAGGGTCGACAACCAACTAGCCCGCTGACCCGGGCACAGCAGGAGCGGACACCATGCACTACCTCCGGGCACTCGCCCTTCTTCTCGTCATCGTCGGTGGCGTCAACTGGTTGCTCGTCGGGATCGCCAAGTTCGACCTCGTCGCGACCCTCACCGGCGACGCGTTCGGTGAGACCAATCCGATCTCGGCGATCATCTACATCCTCGTCGGTTTCGGCGCCGTGGCGCTCGTCCCGACCCTGATCCGGTGGATCACCGCCGACTCGTCGACGACCACGCAGGCCTGACCTGCGACGAACCACCCCGCGCCCCCGGGCTCGCGGCGTCACCGCTCACGCGGATCGACGTCGCGAGCCTCGTCGTGTGTTCGGTGCCGGGCGGCACCATTGATATGCGGACGCAAGGTCGATGCAAGAGCGGCACCCTTGGCAGAGAGCATCCGTGCCATGACTCCGGGCATAGGCTGGACGCCGATCGAACCGCGTCCCGGGAACCTCCTCCCAGAACCGAGAGCTCCGGTGGGCGGCGGAGTCGAATCGCCTAGCGCGCCAGCGGGCGCATCGCGGGCCTGGGGGACCGCACAGGCTGACGGTAAACGCGCTGTTCACCGCTCAGCATGGGGGACGCCCGCAGGCGCGCTCCCTTTTGCCCTGTGATGCGGACGTAATGCCGGTCCGCCTAGGGTGATGAGGCCCGGAACGTCACGAAACGAGGACCCGTCATGACATCGACCCCTCGCCGCCTCGCCATGCTCATCGCCCTGGTGATGGGCCTGTCGCTGGCCGTCGCGCCGGCGGTTGCGGCAAAGACCACGTTCGCCGACCTGCCGACCCGGATCGACCTCCCGGCAGGCTTCCAACCAGAGGGCATCGAATCGTTCGGCCCGTGGCTGTTCGCCGGTGGTCTCCAGACCGGTGCCATCTGGCGGGGGAGTGCCGTTACCGGAAAAGGCGACATCCTCGTCGAGGGTATGGCGGGTCGCATGGCGACCGGGCTGCACCTCGATCGATGGGGTCGGCTGTGGGTTGCCGGCGGCCAGACCGGCACCGTTCGCGTCTACGACGCCCTGAGCGGTGACCCGCTCCAGACCTACACCTTCACGGGCACCGGCTTCCTCAACGACCTCGACATCAGCAGGAACGCCGTCTACGTCACCGACTCGCAGAACGCACAACTGGCGGTCATCCCGCTGGGACGGTTCGGTCGGCTGCCGGATCCGTCGGTCGCGCACCTGATGCCGCTGACCGGTGACTTCCAGCTGCAGACCGGGTTCAACGCCAACGGCATCGCGGCCCGGGGCGGCTGGCTGATCATGGTCCAGTCGAACACCGGGTTCCTGTTCAAGGTGAACCCGCGGACCGGCGAGACGCACAAGGTCGACACCGGCGGCTACCTGGTCAGCAACGGCGACGGCCTCGAGCTGCGCGGCCGGACGCTGTATGTCGTGCGCAACCAGGACAACCTGGTCGCCGTTCTCCGGCTGTCGCGTGGGCTCCGCAAGGCCAGCCTCGTCGGCGAGATCAAGCCGCCCGAGGGCGCCGTGTCGGTCCCGACGACGGCCACCGCGACCCTCCGCGGCCTGTACGTCGTGAACGCGCGATTCGGCATCACGACCGACGAGTACTGGATCACCCGGTTGCCGTTGACGCCGTAGCAGTGGCGTCAGGTCACGGAACAGACCGCGCAGGCGTCCGGCTCACCTGAGGTGATCGCGGCGGCGGCGTCGCAGCACGGCGCCGTCGCCAAGACGGTCAACTCGCGACGACTCCGCGGGGCATTTGCCAGATGGCGCTCGAGTTGCGCCAGGCGCTCGTCGAGTGCGCGTAGGTCATCGATCCGAGTCGAGATCTGTCGTCGCTTCTCGGCAAGCTGCAACGGCAGCTCGGCGGTCGTGGCCTCGCAATGGCCCGAGTGGCACCACGACGCAAGGCGGGCGGCCGTGTCGAGT
Organism: uncultured Chloroflexia bacterium; assembly: GCA_963812745.1. GTDB lineage: Bacteria > Chloroflexota > Limnocylindria > Limnocylindrales > CSP1-4 > SPCO01. Next base: position 79,746 of record CAWEWE010000006.1, read on the forward strand.
GGCAGGTCCATGCGCCGCAAGTCGATCAGCAGCCGGAGGTGCTCGACGTCCTCCTCGCGGTAATCCCGATACCCGTTCTGCTGGCGTGGGGCGGAGGGTAGCCAGCCTGCCCGTTCGTAGAACCGCACCGTGTCGCCGTTGACGCCGAGTCGCTCGGCCAACTGCCCGATCCGCATGTCACGTCACCAGCTGTCGCAACCGCTCGCTCTCTCGCCGCGCGTGTGGGAACGTGGCCGGCGGTCCCCACCAGCGTATCCGCAGTCGCGTGCCGGGATCGGCCGACTGCAGCTCGTGGCGGGCCGTCAACCGCGCGTTGCCGACGAGCTTGATCGTGCGCGCGAAGGTGGCGAACGGTTGCCACTCGACGATCTCCTCGACCGTCGCGAGCCGATCGGCCGTGCATGACGTGACGGTCCCGAGACCGCGTCGGGCATCGCCGCCGACGACCTCGATGTCCTGCAGGCCCTCCCATCGCGCCCGGCTTGCCGGGGCGGTGAGCTCCTCCCAAAGCGCCATCGGGCTCAACGGCACCTGGAGCTCGGCCTCGAGCAACGGCCGGCGGCGAGGCGGTGACCAACTGGGCTGGTCGGCCGCGAACCGGGCGGCGAGGTCGAGCAGGTGCACCTTGATATCGCCGAGGTAGTCGAACGCTTCGACGCCATCGAGCAGACCGAGCGCGACCGGATCGAGCCCCAGCTCCTGGACGCACGCGTCGCTCAGCAAGGCATAGCGCGCCAGCCCACGCGTGGCCGGGGTCGAGGCCTTCAGGAGGCGATGGGCGATGATCGCATCCACCCCGGCGAGCTCGGTTCGGCCGGCGATCCGCTGCGCGACGACCTCGCCGGTGTGGACGACGAACTTGAGGTCGAGCTCGGGGATCCTGCGGCAGGCCTCGCAGGTGCAGGTCGTGGCCCGCTCCAGGCTCCGGATGCGCGAGCGAAAGGCGGCTGTCGTGGCGTCGATGGCGTCGAGCAGGGACGTGCCTGTCAGCCCGTCGAGTGGCGCGATCATGAACGCCGCGTCGCCCTCGAGCTTCTCGAGCCGGAATGTCGGCCGCAACTGGCGGACCACGGTCTCGACCAAGTCGGCCGCCATCGCCGGCGCTCGCTCCGGCTCGCTGGCGGCGAGATACGCGGTGTACCCGGAGAGGTCCGCGAGCAGCAGGCAGACGCGCTGCGCCTTTGCGGTCATCCGCGAGCCCCCTCGAGCCGTGCCTTCAGGCGCCCGATCTCCGCCGTCTCGCCACGCTCGATCTCGCCTCGGAACAACGGCTCGAGCAGCCGAAGGAGTCCTCGAGTCCGTACCTCGACTAGGTAGTCGACCTTCGTCTGGTCCGGCGACACCGGCCTGGGGCGAATGTGGCCGTCCATCCCGAGCGCGCTTCTCGACACCGTCTTGTAGCCGAAGCCGCCGTTGGCGTCGACGTCGGAGATCTCGTACGTCCAACCGAGTCTGATCGGCCCCATCGCGACCTCGGCGTACGCGCGGGTCCCATCCCTGACGGGACCATCCGTAAGCCGACGACTGACGGTCATGTCGGTCCACTCCGTCATGTGTTCGATGTCTGCCAGGTAGCGAGCGACGTCTTCGACCGGTCGGTCGATGGTCGCGCTGGTCTCGACGCGGATCATTTGGCTGCGCTCCTTCGCAAGGTCACCCGACCTCTGCCGGTCGGTCCGCACCACAGGCTAGACCTTGGAGTCGCTCCAATGTCAAGCGTCCGACCTCTGAACGTTCCGAGCGCAGAATGAACTCCCAGGCTCCCTGGTGGCTCTTCAAGGGTGACCGGCCGGCTATCGGCAGGTCATCGGACGAGGAGGGTCGGGTGCAGCGAGCGCTCGTCGATCGCGCGAAGCAGGGCGACGGAGAGGCCTTCGACGCCCTTGCCCGCACGGCCGGCGACAAGTGCATGGCGATCGCGGTTCGGATCCTGCGCGACGCCGACCTGGCCGAGGACGCGGTCCAGGCCGCACTGATCACCGCCTGGCGCGAGCTGCGCAGCTTGCGGGATCCCGAGGCGTTCGAACCCTGGCTGCACCGGATCCTGACCCATGCCTGCTACGCCGAGGCCAGGCGTCGCCGGCGATGGTCGACTGCGATCCGGGTGCTGCCCATCCAGGCCACGTCCGGCCCCGATGAGACACTTACGGTCCACGACCGCGACCAGCTGGAGCGGGCCTTCCGGAGGCTGACGCTCGAGCAGCGCGCTGTGCTCGTGTTCCACCACTACCTCGGTCTTCCGATGGCCGAGGTGGCGGATCGACTCGACATCCCGGTCGGGACCGCCAAGTCCCGTGTGCATTTCGCCACAGCGGCGCTCCGGGCGAGCCTCGAGGCCGACGACCGGACGCCATCCATCAAGGAGCGGCTTGCATGACCGCGTCGCGCGACACCGAGCGCCTCATCCGCGCCTTCCTCGACGAAGGCGTCACGGAGTTGCCCGAACGCGTGTACCACGCCGTCCGCTCCGATATCGACCGAACCCATCAGCGGGTCGTCATCGGCCCGTGGAGGACGCCCGACATGAACACTTTCGCGAAGTTCGCGATGGCCGCCGCCGCCGTGCTGGTCGTCGCGCTCGTGGGCTATAACTTGCTACCCAGCGACACCGGGAGTGGGGGGACACCCGCCGTCTCGCCATCGCCGTCGCCATCGCCGTCACCGTCGATCACCGCGTCGCAGTTGCCCAGCCCACCGCCGAGCGACTACGCATTCTTCCCGAATGGCCCGATCGAGGCCGGCCGGCACCCGATGGTCCTCGCAGGCAAGTCCCTCACGGTGGACATGCCGCCTGGCTGGATCAGTCACCTCGGTTTTCGGCTCCACACCGGGTCGAGCGCGGCGGCATTCATCTTCTGGACCCCGGCGCCGAGCAATGTCTACGCGGATCCCTGCGCGCATGAACCGTTGGACCCTCCGGCGGGTGACACCCCGGCCGAACGTGCGGCTGCGATCTCCTCGATCCCTGGCACCGAACTGGTCGGCGCGCCCTCGAATCGTCACGATCGACGGGCACCCCGCGACGCTCGTGTCGATCAGGATCCGCGACGACGTCGATTGTCCGCCGGGCGAGTTTCTCCTCTGGTACCAGCAGGAGAGCGGGCCGGCCAATGGCCGCTATCCCGATGCGATCGGCGATACGGTCAACGTCTGGATCATCGACGTTGATGGGGCGATCGTGTGGATCGACGGCTCGTGGTCGCGCAACGCGACGCCTGCGCTGCAAGCGGAGATGCGGCAGATCGTCGAATCGATCCAGTTCGAATAGTTCGATCGACCTGGCCTACGTAATACTGCCCCGCCGACCGTGCGGTCGGCGGGGCAGCAGATGAGCGGCGAAGCGCTAGCTGTCGTCGCTGAAGGTTCCCCCGAAGATGTCAGAGTTGCCGAACGTCGCCGGGCACTGGTTGTTCGGCCCCGGACGCAGGGCCGTCGAGTGCGCTGCCGGTAGCTCCGCCGCGGCGGACCGCTCGCGAGGACGGTCACCCACGATCGGCGTGGCCCCGCCGGCGACCACATCGTCGACGAACGCCTGCCGATAGGTGTCGATCGCCGGGCAGGTGGCGCCATTGCGCATGTCGTTCCACACCGCCGACCCGTAGTCACGGGTGGCGACGGCGTAGTTGTAGTCGCCGAGGAACTCCGACGTGAGGCCATTCGCGCTCGATGCACGTCCGTCGCCTACGGCACCACGGAGCACGGTCGACCATGCTCCGATGGCCCCGGTCGTGCCGTTCACGTCCGCGTGGCGGACGACCCCGAGCATCCGCCGCGACGACGTGGTGTTATTCCGCCACGGATCGAGCCACGCGTTGTAAACCAACCAGGCGTCAGTCCCGTCGGGGGAGATCGCGATGGCCGGGAAGTTGGCCCGGTCTGTGCCGTCGTTGGCGTTGATCGGGGCTGAGTATGTGTCGCCACCGTCCGTGGAGCTGACCACGAAGGCTCGCTCGTTGTTGGTGCCGGCTCGGTCGTCAGACCATGTGATCAGGATCTGATCCGTCGCGTCGGCGCCGGATGGCGCGCCGTTGGCGATATCGATGCTCGGGAAGGTGTTGGTCCGGGCACCGGCGATGCCGTCGATGGTGAACCGGCCCTGGGCGGGGTCGAACTGGCCGATCCCGGCCACCGGCTGGACGATCGCCCGCGGCCTTTCGAAGTTGGCGCCACCGTCGAACGAGCGCGCCTGGAAGAAGACGCCCTCCCGGGTCTTGATGTCGGTGCCGATCCAGACCACATAGACCACACCTTCGCTGTCGGTGCGGATCGCGCAACCCTGGCGGCCACCGGTCTGGCCATTGTTCGTTGCAGCGGTGAGCTGGCGTGTCCGCCAGCTGTCGCCGCCGTCGGTGGACCGGGCAAAGAGCACAGGCTCCGATCCGGCCGCGCCGCGGAAGCCGACGTTGCAAACGTAGGCGTTGCCGAAGTGCGGGCTCGACTCGGCGTTATCGGCCCAGATCTGCTCCTTGTCGCTGAATAGGGCCGAGTTCTGGCGCGTGACGAGGACAGGATCCATCCAGGCGTCGTTGTCACCGGCGATTGCACCGGCGATGTCGTCTGTACGCGACACGGCGATCGCGCCTTCACCGCTGAACGGGTCCTGGCCGGGAACCTTGGTCGCGATATTCGCGTAGTACAGGCGCTGGCCATTGGCCCACGCGAAATCACCGTTCTCGTCCGGGACAGGGCCGAAGACCAGCTCAGGGTCGCCGTTGGAAACGAGTCCGTTCTCAAAGTAGCGGGGCAGGGTGCCGATCGGCCCGGCTGGGTCCGGCACGCAGCCGGTGTCACCCGCCGGCGGCTGTCCCGGCGCCGGGTCCGGCTGGCCCAGGCAACTCGCCGCGACGCGCGCCGAGTTACCCGTGTAAGTCGGCTGCGTCCAAGTCCGGCCGGCGTCCGTCGAGAACTGGACGCCCGACACGCCGACGCCCGGAGTGAATGGGCAGGTGCGGTCGTCGCCCGCGTTGCACGCCTCGAGGTCGATATTGTCGTTGGCGCCCGCCGCCAGGATGTCGGTATCGACCGGGTTGACGGCCAGTCCAGGCTCGTTCTGCTTGTTCTGCGAGAACAGGTTGTCGTTGCTGCCGACGGTCACTTCCGTGGAGCCGCCTGGGGTGATCGGGGCTGCCGATGCCGATAGTGGCAAGAGCAATGTGAGTAGCGCGACCGCAGCGGCCGTGGCGAGGCGAGTCGGGCGCATGACTCCTCCTTGGACGTCGGTGTGCGACGTCGTCATGTTCCGTGCGCGCGGGCGCGCGCAGCAGTCTACCCAGACCCTTCGGAGCCCCCGCGCCAGGGCCTGTGTCCGTAGTCCGTCGAGTCTGGCCCTCTGTCACCGCGGTGGCAATCTCAGCCACGTATCAGCCGCATATCAGCGCGCTCATATCGAGTGCTCGCGACTCGACCAGACTGCTACTATCCGCACCTTTCGCCCGCGGGATGTCGCGCCCGACTGCTCGAAGGCGTTCAACCTGCTCGACCAGACGACCATCGACGGCAAGAAGAAGAGCGCCAGCGATCCCGCCTTCAACATGGCGGCCCAACTGCTGGCCGCGAAGCTCAACGTCGTCGCCGAGGCCGGCTCGTGCACGGCGGCGAACGACGCGATCGCCGCCGGTCAGGCACTCCTCGACGCGGTCCCCTTCAACGGCCTGACGCACACCAAGCTCACGGCCGCGCAGACGACACAGGCGAACGCACTCGCCACGACCCTCGATCGCTACAACAACGGGCTCCTGTGTTGATCACCTAGCCCTGGTCCCAGCGCACGACGATCCGGCCCTGGACGCCGGGTAGGGGCAGCGACGCTGCCTCCACTTCGACTGCGTCGCGTTCCGCGGACGAGATGCGCCGCCACGACTGGATCGACACCTTCTCGTTGGCGCGCCGCCATGTGCCGGTGACGTCGCCGCCGACGAGCAGCGCGCCGGGCCACACGCGCGAGGTCCAGAGTTCGCCGCGTCGATCGGCGTCGGGGACGAGCAATTCGCGGTCCGAACCCCAGAGCAGGAAGTACGTATCCCCGCTCGGGAGCAGGCGAGCCGGGGCCGGAGGCGGCGACTTGGCACGGAACGCCGCCTCGTCGCTCGACAGGATCCAGGCGTCACCGACTGGCGTCCGCACCGGGGTAAGGGATTCCTCGAGGGCGTCGAAGGTCGCCCGGCCGCTCGGCGCTCCGATGCCCGCCCATTGCGCGAACGCTGCAGGCGTCGACGGGCCGAAGACATGCAAGTGCCGGCGCGCGAGCTCGAGTCGAGCCTCCCGCGGATCGACCTCCGGTGCCGGGACCGTCCAGATCGTCGGCAGTCGGGCGCCCTCCCAGCGCATGAGGATCGTGCCCGTTGGTGCCGCGAACCGCAGCCGGTTGCCGTGCATGCCGAGTCCCTCGCCCGCCTCGTCGTAGCGCATCGTCCTGCCGTCGAGGAAGCTCGCCAACCGGCGGGCGATTTCATCGGCCTGCCGCCTGGTCGGCCCAGGCTCGTCGAGGCGCCCGAGCGTGAATACGGCGATGTCGCGCCTTGTGACGACGTAGGCGCTGAACCGCGGACCCCACAGCTGGACCAGCGACGGGTCCTCCCACGTCGATGGCTCGACCCCTTCGACGCGCGCGTGGATCGACAGGAGCGCCGCCCGCGGCATGCTGTCCCCCAGGCCCGCCCACGTGGCCGTTCGCAGCGAGTCCGGGCCGGCGGGGAGCCGGTCGTTGAGTGCGCCGACGCGCCGGCGGAACGCGAGGATCTGCGCCCGCGCAAGGCTGAGCCTGGCGGCGCTCAACCGGCGATCGCCGTGATGCAGGCCTTCGTGAAGTCGGCTGGTGCATCCGTCTCCCATGCCAGCATCGAGCCCCACCCAGGATGCGGGTCGCTGTCGGGTGCTCCGGATTCGCGGGCGATCCAGTCTTCGGTCATCTGCATGGCTCGCTCGAAGTCTCCCTCCAACACGACCGCCTCGACCTCGGCCTTTTGGCGAACGAACCGTGACGGTGGGATCCCGAGTCGGTCCCCCGCGGCGACGACCGCAAGCCCATGGTGTGCACACCACATCCGCTGCTCGTCCGAGAGCGACGGGGATGCCGAGAAGAGCGCGATGAAGAGGAGCATGAGCGCCGCTGTGGGCCCGTTTCTCATGCGTCGCGGCGGAGGAGGATCCCGAGAGACGCCTTCCACGGGCCGACAGCAGCGTCATAGCTCCCGGCCATCGCGGTGTCGGCGAGGAACGTGTCGACCATGCCGCCATTGTGCCGCGGCGGCCGCCAGGAATTCGATGAAGCCCGGCGGGGTCCGCCGGGCTTCGGTCGATCGATCAGTCGAGGACTAGTAGCTGCGCTGCTTCGAGAAGCAGTCGCTGCAGTAGACGGGCTTGGTGCCGTTCGGTCGGAACGGAACCTGCGCCTCGCGGCCGCAGCTCGCGCATGTCGCGCTGAACATCTCGCGGGGAGCGCGGTCGTAACCGCCGCCCGAGTAGCCACCGCCGTTGCCACCGCCGGCATCACCGCGCGCTGCCTTGCGGCTGGCGCGACAGGACGGGCAGCGACGCGGCTCGCTGAACTGTCGATCCTGGTAGAACTGCTGCTCGCTCGCGGTGAACGCGAACTCCTGGCCGCAGTCGCTACAGGTCAGGGTCTTGTCTGACGTTGTCGAGAACATGAAAAACACTCCATCTCGTGCGGCCTCAGCGAAACCTGTCTCGCCGAAACCAGAGAGGAGTGATCTGTTGCCGCGTATTGGTGGCGCGCAAATACCGGCGCCGGTCGACAGTCTAGCAGGTTTCGCCGCTCGGGTCGAACGCGCGTTCGATTGCTTTTGCGGCTTCGGCGGGACCTTCGGCGGAGCGACCGGGTACCTCTCGGGTCGAGTCGTGGCAACCCGATAGCGAGACCATCTGCTTGCTCGCCGATCGGGACCGGGGCCGTGCGCTTTGCGGGCGTTTCAGGAGGCACCGCGCGCCCGGCATGTACCAGGAACCGCAAGCCGACGACGTCGAGGTCATGGGGTCTGGGGCCGCCACGGACGGCCTGCCCATCGCACCCTCGGGCTGGACCGACCCGCTGACCGGAACGGATGGGCCGCGTCTCTGGGATCGGGTCATCTCGAGTGAGATCGCTCGGGTCAGCCGCTACCACCGGCCGGCCACCGTGGTGCTCGTCGACGTCGCGGGCCTCGACGACTTCGCCCAGGCGTGGGGGACCGAAGTCGCGGAACGGCTGTTCATCCAGCTCGCGCGGACGATGTCCGTGGAAAGCCGCTCGAGCGATCACATCGCGCGGGTCGATCGCACGCGGTTCGCCATCCTCCTGACGGAAACCGACGAGATCGCCGCGATCAACTTCGTCGAACGCGTCCGTGCCGCTTGCGAATCCCTGCTGCGTGCGCCGGACCTCGTGCGGATCGGCATCGGATGGGCCAGCCCGACCGGATCGACCGACCTGCGGGGGGCCATCGACGTCGCGGAGGCGCGGGTCGCCGACGAGCTCGATCCGCGCCGGTAAAGGCTGCGACGTCAGCATGAGAACGGCCCCGCCGCCCGTGAAGGCTGGCGGGGCCGTGTGCCCTCGGGTAGGCGAGGCTAGCCCGTGGCGTGCACGAGTTCTTCGCCCAGGTACGAGATCGTCAGGTCGAAGCTGAACGACTCGATCCGAACGACTTGGTTGCCTGGGCAGGTGAGGGTCGACAGCGGCGTGATCGTGAACGACGCATTGGTTCGACCGTTTCTGACCGGGAACGTCCCGAACGTGTCGACGTTGATCGTCTCCTGCTTGTTGTCCGCCTGCGGCTTGTTGCCACCGCGGTTGTAGCAGCGGGAGAACACGTCGACCGTGCCATCCAGGTCCAACGTGACGCTCGACACATTGCCGAGGCCGGCGATGGACGCGGAGATGATCAGGCTGTTGCCGGACTGGCTGATGGACGTCTGCCCGACCTGGTGCGGGCTATCGGCAAGGACAGTGCCGGCTGAGATCAAAAGCACTGAGATGCTCAGCGCGAAGACACGTACGAAGCGTGTCATGGGAAACCACCATTCCTCTCGATGTGGTTTCGGGCGCTACTGGGAACGAGCGAAACCGCGAGCTTTGTCAGCGTCCCCCTTCGGACATGTGTCCCCCTCGACACATGTCCCCCCCTCGAACATGTGTTCTTCGCCCCGGCATCCACCTCCTACCCCGGAAGCGGGATGGCCTCCGCGCCCCTCTGCGGCGGCCGACACAGGACGAAAGTACTACCGATCACCAGTACCCAGGTATCAACTGCGTTGGCCCCGCGCTGTCGGCAGGGCGACACGGCGTCGTGTGGCGAGGTTCTCGTGGCCGAATCGGGCCGCCACGACCAATGCCACGACCCAGGTGACCAGCGCATACAGGAACGACGCTGCCCCTGTCGAGCCAACGGCGGCCGGAACGAACGCGCCCAGATTCACAGCGGCGTGGAACAGGAGCACGACGATCAGGCTGCCTCCGGTCTGGTTGAAGAGCCACGTGAAGAGGATCGACAGGCCGATCGTCCAGACGACGAACGCCGTGATGGCGAACGTCGGCCCGGCCGAGGCTGCCGTCTCCTGTTGCCCGGTGCCTGAGATGAAGTAGAGCGGGATGTGCCACACGCCCCAGATCGCGCCCAGGATGACGCTCGAACTGAACGCCGATCGCTGCTCCTGGAGTCGAGGGAGCGCGAATCCACGCCAGCCGAGCTCCTCTTCGAGCGGTCCACCGAGGAACAGCACCCGCACGAACTCCACGACGAGCACGCCGAGGACACCGCTCGTGATCACGGGGACCGCGGCCCCGAACGCGCCGACCGCGACGGCGATCGCGATCGCGATCATCCCGAGGGGCACGATCAGCGCGACCAGCGCCCACTGGGGTGACACCCGCCGGAGCGAGAAGCCCTCAAGCAGCCGCTCGAGTTCGCCCCGTCCCAGTTGGATCGCCAGGATCAGAGCCGCGATGCTGGGGCCGGCCGTGGCGATGACGTTGAGGACGAGGCCCGCTGTGGTGTCGATCCCTACGGAGAGCGCCATCATGGCGAGCCAGATCGCCCAGGAGATGGCGAAGGTCAAGGCGAAGAATCCGGCGAGCTGCTTGGACAATGCGGACCTCCCTCCGCGACGCTTGGGTCGCCAAGGTCGTCAGCCTACGCCCTTGCCGTACGAGCTCGACAACGGGCGGAAGTCGGACATGGCGGGTGTAGGCTGTTCCAAAGCATCCCGACCGCATGACATTGGTGTGGCCGCTCACACTGGCGCTGTCGCGAGGAACCGCCGGACGCGCCGGAAGGAGTCGCCACCGTGGCCGCCTCGTCGTTCGTCCGGCTGGCCGGGATCGCCAGCGTCACCGCCGCCGTGTTGATGCTCACCAACCAGCTCTCGCAACTCGCGTTCGCCTTGACCATGTCTGAGTCGATGGCGATCGCGACCCACAGCCTTCGGTGGGGGCTCGCGCTGGTCGCGACGTTCGCCCTGCTCATCGCGCTGACCGGTCTCTACGCGCGGCAGGCCACCGCCGCCGGACGACTGGGCCTGGTCGGGTTCCTGGTCGCCGCGCTCGGGACGGTCCTCCTCGCCGGCGACTGGTGGTACGAGACCTTCGTCGCTCCGGCCATCAGGGCGCAGGCACCTGAGATCCTGAACACCGCACCGAGCGGAGTCATCCTCATCGGGGCGGCACTCACGTTCGTATCGTTCGCCCTGGGCTGGGTGCTGTTCGGGATCGCTAGCTACCGCGCGGACGTCTTCCCGCGGGGCGCGTCGATCCTGATGATGATCGGCGGGATCACCGGCATCCTGGCGCTTGCTGCCCCGTTCCAGGTCCCGCTCGCGCTCGCCATCGGGTGGATGGGCTGGTCGCTGCTCCGCCGCGGCGTGCCGGACATCGCACCGCTCACCACCGCCCGACACGCGACCAGGGCGGCCGGCTAGCCCACCAGCGACCGCACGACCGGGAGATCCGATCGAGGACGCCAGACGTTCCTTCAGTCAGACGCCGGGGGAACGAGGATGGAGGACGTCTCGATGCGACGCCTGTTACTCAGTCTGGCCCTGGCGCTGACCCTCGCGCTGACGATGGTCGGAACGGCACTTGGCCACGTCCACGGGATCACGCCGCTCCGATGCGTCGGTGGTGCCACTGACGGCGCGGACCGGACCAACAGCACACCGGCTTCGACCGCCAACGGCGGGCCGGTGGGCGGGCTGATCCCGCGCGACGTCGGCAGCGCACCGCTCACGGTCGGTGACGGAGGCTTCGACACCCCGGCCTGCCCCGCGGGCTGACGCCGCCACGTCTGACCGGTCGGTAGTCGGCCGGTCAGACGCTGGGTCCGCTTGGATATGCGAGTCGGCCGGCGTCAGCGGTCGGCCGACACCGTGGACGCCGCATTCGTGGCGAATGCGTGCAGGACGAGCTGGTGCCGTCCGCCCCTCCCATCGACCGCAACGATCGGCTCGCCGGACGTCGTGACGTGGCGTCCCCGCTTGTCGGTCACCTCGAAGCGGCCCCCACGCAGTCGGCGGATGCGGATGTCCGGCCGCGGGCCTCGAGCTCCGACGATCCCCGTGACCTGCATGGTGTCCGGGTCGCGAACGAGCCTGATGCCAAGGCGCGACCGATGTCCGAGGTTGGCGCTGTGCACGACGTCGAGCACGGCGACGACGTACCCCCGACGACGGCCCCGGTACAGCGCGGCGAACGCCATGAGTATCCCGGCCGCCGCGACGACGCCGACGATGGCGACGATCGGCTGCAGTAGCGGATTGCATTCCAGGGTGGATCCGCAGGGCATGACGGCATCCGACACCGCCGACGCTCCGCTCATCCCGACTGCGTTGGTCGCGTACGCGCGGCAGACGTACTGCAGGCCGTTGGTGAGGCTGCCGATCTGCACCGAGCTGTCGGTCGATCCCACCTGGACGGCCGGAGTCCAGGTGACGCCGCCGTCGCCCGAACATTCGAAGCGGTACGCGGACACGTCCGGAGCGCTGCCCGGGTTGACAGTGACCCGCACCGAGCGGTCGAATGCTTCGACCGATGGCTTCTCGGGTGCCGCTGGTGGCGGAATTGGCGCGACCGCGGTCGTCGCGGCCGTCCACGCCCCCTCGGACGCCGTGCCGACCGCCGCGACCTCGCATTGATACGTCTCCCCGTTCGTCAGGCCATCGACGACGACGCTCGTCTGGAGCGACACGCCTTCCTTCGCCTCGACCCACTCCCCGTCGCCGGCTCGACAACGGGCGCGGTAGTCGACGACCAAGGCCGACGTGGACGACGTGACGGGCGCCGCCCAACGCACTTCGATCGCCCCGTCCAGCGCCGTGAGCTGGATGCCCCGCACGGCCCCGACCTTGGGGACCGGAACCGCTGGAGGCGGCTCGACGGTGAAGGTGCAGGTGGCGTTCTGGAGCGCGACGGCGACGGCGTTCCCGGCCTCGCCGGGTGACTTGAACACGACCTGGGGCCAGTCGAACGTGCTCCCGCTGACGCACGGGGGCATGTCGCTCACGATGCGCATACTGGTGAGGCCCCGCTCGAGCGCAGCGCGCCCCTTCGCATCGAGGCCCATGCCGACCGGCAACAGCGCGAATGGGGAGCGGCTCGCGAAGAGTCGCTCGCGAACGACGCGGACCTGGCTCGACGGTACGCCCCGAACGTCATGCCGGCCGTCGGTGAACAGGATCAGCGTAGGTCGGACGGCATCCGGCGGAAGGTGCTTCGCCGCCTGGTTCATCGCTGCGACGTAGTTCGTGTCGATCCCGATCTTCCGAGTGAGCGCGGGAGCCAGACCCTTCCGATACGCCGACGCGACCGATCGGAGGCAGACGGCGAGGTGGGCGACGGCCTCCGCGCTGCCGAGGAGCTTCAGGTCACCGCAACTGGAGTAGTCGGCAGCTCTCGCGGCGAACTGGACGATCGACACGGTCGTGTCGCCGGCGATGAGGTCCGAGGACGTCGCTTCTACCCGATCCGCGATCCGCTCGAGGGCGGCACCGAAGCGGTTCCGGTCTGCCGGCTCGTCGAGGATCGACGCCGAGAAGTCGAGGACGAGGACGACATCGGACGGATCCGGCGCGATCTCCGCGCCGAAGGTCGACGTTGGCGCGCCGCCGATGAGCAGCGCCGCCATGACGGTCGTGACGACGGCTCGTCTCCGCCGGTCGAGGCGACTCAATCGTTGACCCCCAGTGCGGTGTGCGGCAAGCCGCCGACCGCTCGCAGTTGGAGCGAAGCCCCAGTGTCCTGTCTTTCGGGTGTCGCTGAGGCTTCGCGAGTTCGAAGATGCATCGCCCGGTCGCTCCCAGCAATACCAGAACGAAAGTACTGGATGCGTCGATGCACCGTGGTGCACGAACGCACCGCGATGACGTCGAGCTGTAAATCAGAGGCTTGACGCTAGTACTTTCGGGGTAGTACTACACCTGCCTAGTCCGGTTTCGGCCGCAGCCCGGGGGGGCGCCCAGCCGGCAGGTCAATGGGGGTTCGAGTCACGGGCGCCGTCAGCTCGTGCCGGATCCCACGAGGGGACGCTGGGGTTGGCCTTCCTGGGGGAGGCCTGGTGAGCGCGCGAATCGATCCGACATCTCGATAGGGCACGCCTGCCTCTCTTGTGCGTGCCTCGTCGCCTGCGATCGGATCCGTCGTTCGCCCTCGTCAGCGTGGGCCGCATCAGCGGAAGCATCGATAGATGGGGAGTTCGTCCGTGACGAAACAACGTCGTGGCCTTCGACATAAGGCCGCGGTCCTGGTGGCCGCAACACTCGTGATCTCGGGAGCGCTCGCCGTCCCACTGACCGTGCTGGCCGCCGATGGCCCGTTCACGATCGATGGCAACGTCCCGGACGCCGGGGCCACTGAGCTCCCGGACCTCACGGGCAACGTGAAGGAGCTCGGTCCACTCAACTCCAACACGACGAAGATCGGCGTGATCCATAACGACGCCGTACCGACACTCGGCAAGACGAATCCGAACGCGCAGGTGGACCTCCGCCGCGCCTGGCTGGATACCGAGCGCGAGTCCGGCAAGGATTGGCTGTACTTCGCTTGGGAGCGCGACTCGAACAGCGGCAGCGGTTTCATCGGCTACGAGTTCATGGCCGACCCCCCGCCCGCAAGCTGCGCATACGAGAGCGCGACGGAAGCCGAGCTCATCGCGGACTGCAACCCGTGGGCAAACCGCAAGGCCGGCGACTTCATGATCCTCTGGGATCAGCAGGGCAACAGCCTCGATCTGTACCTTCGTACCTGGAGCGGCACCGCGCCCAACCTCACACTGAGCGCACCCTCGCTGCTGAACAGCGCCGTCTCCCAGGCCCAGTACAGCGCTGACGGGTTCCGTGGTGAGGCAGCCGTCAACCTGACCGACACGATCTTCGGCGGCAGCACTGCGTGCCGCACGTTCGCCAACACTATCCCGAGCACCGTCACCGGTAACTCGGATACGGCCGACTACAAGGACACCATCCTGCAGACGGCCCCACCGATCACGAACTGCACCTCGACGACCGTCACGACCCCGAAGGACGGGGACGGCGCGGACATCCCCGCCGGTGGACTCTCCATCGGGACGGGTGTCGTGAGCGTCAAGGACTCGGCGGTGGTCAGCCTGGTGGGTGGCACCGCCACGCCGGCTGGCTCGGTCGCATTCTTCCTGTGCAAGGTGGACAGTCCCGCCCTGTGCACGACCGGCGGGACGAGCGTGGGCTCGACGAACCTGTCCGGTACGGCCTATCCCGTCACCGTCCTGTCGCCGACGGCCTATGTCACCTCGGCTGGCCGCTATTGCTGGCGCGCCACGTTCAGCGGTGATTCCGCCAACGGCATCCCGGGCTCGTCCGACTCCCGGGCCAGCGAATGCTTCACCGTCAACCCGGTGACGCCGACCCTTGCCACGACGGCAGGTGCTGACGTCTTCCTTGGCAACCCTGTCACCGACTCGGCGACGATCGGCGGTCTGGCGACCCAGCCGACCAACCCCCCGATCAACCTGACCAACACGGCCGGCGCGGCTGCCGGTGGAACGATCACCTTCAAGCTCTACGGCCCGGCTGACACGGGTTGTGGAACGCTCGTCCACACCTCCGCGGCCGTGACCGTATCCGGCAATGGCACCTACAACACCCCGGCGCCCCAGTTCGTGCCGACCCTGCCGGGCGAGTACCACTGGGTGGCCGAGTACAGCGGCAATCTGCCCAACAACAACGCCACGTCGCACAACAGCGCGTGTGGCGACAGCGACGAGGAGGTCATCGTCAACACGGTCGCCTCCTCGATGACGACCACGCAGACCTGGATCCCGCGTGATTCGGCGACGATCAGCGCGCCGTCGGGCGGGGCCCTCGCTGGCACCGTCTCGTTCGCGCTGTACGCCTCCGGCGACTGCGCGGTGGGTGGCGACGCCGCCATCTACACGACGACCAGGACCGTGGCAGGAGCATCGCCGCAGACCGTGAACACGGCCGACTCGGCGAGCCAGCCGGCAGCGCAGACCGCGGGGAGCTACTCGTGGCTGGTCAGCTATGACAGCACCAACGATGCGCAGCGGGACATTCCCGCGAGCTGCCACGAGACCTCGAGCCTGACCATCAACAACGGTGGGACGATCTCGAGCCCGTAACCCATCCACTAGCCGAGCGCGGCACGGGACCCCGGCGGCTACGTCGCCGGGGTCCCTGCATGTCTACCTCCCGGGAACTTCCGGCCCGACCGAGGTGTAGTAGGGACATGGATGGCCGGGTTCTCACGGCATCCCTCGCCGTGGCACTCATCGTCGGGGCATGCGCGGGGCCGGGGCGCAGTCAGTCGTCCGCCTCTGCGCCGACAAGCGCGGTCGCGTCCACCAGCCTCTCGGGGCGGATCGCGTTCGACAACCACGAGGACGTGTGGGCGATCGACGCGGACGGCACCGACCTGATCCGACTCACGGATTCGCCTGGATATGACTTCGACCCGTCGTGGTCTCCGGACGGCACGCGCATCGCCTTCCGATCGGAGCGAAGCGGGGAAGAGGAGATCTGGGTCATGAACGCGGACGGATCGGACCAGCGCCGCTTGGCCGCCGGCCTGTCGCCGGCCTGGTCGCCCGACGGCTCGAAGATCGCGTACGCAGGCCCTGGTGACATCCTGTGCCCGCCTGGCCAGGGCATCGAGTGTTCGGGGCTCTCGATCATGAACGCCGATGGCTCCGGACAGCACCGCGTGCCGGACACCGACGGCGGCGAGTACCCGTCCTGGTCACCCGATGGCAAGCGGATCGTCTTCAACTCGAATCTCACCGGCGACCACGTGATGTACATCGTCGACGCCGATGGCTCCAACCGCGTGGACCTGTCGGCGGCGGGCGAGGGGTGGCAGGTCGACTGGTCGCCCGACGGGAGGTTCGTCCTCTTCTACCTCGGGGCGCGATCAGGCCGCCCCCGGGTACGACGACATCTACGTGATGCGTCCGGATGGCTCGGATATCCGCAGACTGACGAACCAGAAGGCCTACACGCCGGCGTGGTCGCCGGACGGCGAGCACATCGTGTTCTCGGCGCCTGGCCTGTTCGTCATGGACCCGGACGGGACGAGCGTGACTGCCATCCCGACCAGCGTCGGCGAGACCTCGCTGCCCGACTGGACGCCGTAAGGCTTGAGCTCAGGCTGGTCGCTCGGCAAGCGGCCGCGCTTGCGCCGCGCGGTACTCGTGCACCTGACGGATGACGGTGGAGCCTTCACCGACCGCCGCCGCGATCCGCTTGAGCGAGCCATGGCGCACATCCCCGGCAGCAAAGACGCCTGCCATCGTCGTCGCCAACGACCACGGATCCCCATCAGGTGAGAGCGGTCGATCGGCCCCGGTCTGGACGAACCCACGGTCGTCCCGAGCGATCTCCGACGGTAGCCAATCGGTTCGCGGTACCGCCCCGATCAAGATGAAGACAGCGGCCGTCGGCACCTCCTCAGTGGTGCCGGTTCCGTTGTTCCGGAGGCCGACGCGTTCCAACCGGCCGTGACCGTGCGCGTCGGCGATCTCGGTGTTCGGACGGATGTCGATATTCGGGATGGCCTCGAGTTCGCGCACGAGGTAATCCGACATGCCATCCCTGATCGACGACCCGCGGACGAGGACCGTCACTCGCGCGGCGTACCGCGCGAGATAGATGGCCGCCTCGCCGGCAGAGTTGGCGCCACCCACCACGAATACGGACTCCCCGGCCATCGCTCGCGCCTCGGTCGCCCCGGATCCGTAGAAGACACCCCGGCCCACGAAGGCCTCCAGGCTCTCGATCCCGACCCGTCGATACGACACACCGGTGGCGACGACCACCGCACCGGTGTGGATCTCCGACGCATCGTCGAGCACGACGATCCGATCGTCGCCATCGGCGCGGATCCCCGTGGCTGCGCGCCCGATGAGAAAGTCGGCTCCGAACGTCCAGGCCTGCTGGTAGGCGCGGGCGGCCAGATCAGCGCCGCCAACGCCGGCAGGGAACCCGAGGTAGTTGCGGAGCATCGGGCTCGAGCTCGCCTGGCCGCCGAGGTTCAGCGGCTCGACGACGAGCACCTCGAGTCCTTCCGATGCCGCATATACCGCCGCCGCGAGACCGGCCGGACCGGCACCAAGGATCACGACGTCGAACACCTGGTCGACGGGAGTCGTCGTTGCGCCGAGGGCGCCAGCGACGTCGGCGGGTGACGGCCGCGCCAGGGCACGTCCGGTGGCGAGGATCACGACCGGTAGCGGGCCCGCCACGCCGGACTGGTGGAGCAGTGCCTTGCCCTCGACCGAGTCGACGTCGTGGAAGGCGAACGGCAGTCCAAACCGTCGGAAGGAATCCTGTAGTCCATGGGCGTACTCATCCCATGGATCGCCGACGACCCGCAACGCCTCTCCCCAACGCCCGTTCTCGCGCGACCAGCGGGCCAGCACCTCGGTCACCGCGGTATGGAACTGTTCATCCGAGTCATTCAGGGGATGGCTCGCGTAGTGGTCGATCTCGCCGAGAACCGAGGCTCGGACGATGGCCTCCCGCGCGCTGAAGTCGGCCCATGTTCCGACCAGAAGGCGCTGGGTGGCGGGGTGCAGATCGCGCGTCCGAGCGAGGAAGGCTGCGCCAGTCTCCTCGGGCATCCATTGGTCGGCGATGATCAGCGCAACCGGCGTTCCCGCGGTCCCTAGCGACTCGAGCAGCTCGAAGGCGGTCGACGCGGACGGCTCGGCCAGCACGCGATACGACCGGCCATATCGACCCGAAACGCACCGTTCGAGGTGCGCGCGCGATAGATCGTCGTCATCGACGACGATGATCGCCGGACGCGGATCAGCGCCCCCACTCGGCATGTCGCTCCTCCTTCGGACATATCAGTGTCCCACCGTCGGATAGTCCACTCGGCCCAGGGCGGCACGGCTTGTGTCGGTGGACATCCCGCGTAGGCTCGTCGGAAGGGGCATCAAAAGCGAGGGAGACCATCGTGAGCCTTGTCCTGCTGCTGAAGCTCATCCACGTGCTCGCGGCGATCACGGCGGTCGGTGCCAACCTGACGTATACGTACTGGCTGCGGTATGCCGGAATGGACCGCGATCGACTGGCGTGGACGATGAAGGGGATCCGGCGCCTCGACAACTTCATCGCTACCCCCGCCTACGTCGTGCTGGGGATCACGGGTGTGCTGATGGTCCTCGCGGGGGCCTTCTCGTTCACGACGGGTTGGATCCTCGTCGCGCTCGTGCTGTACGTGATCATGGTCATCCTCGGGATCGCCCTCTACGCGCCCGCGCTCAAGCGGCAGATCGCGGAAGCGGAGGCCGATCCGACCTCGGCTGCCTACGCCGAGGCGGCGAGGCGGACGAACACCTACGGGATCATCACGACAGCGACAGTCCTGGTCATCGTCGTGCTCATGGTGACCAAACCGTTCTGACCGCCGCCTGATGCCTTGACCGTTCCCGTCTGAGGAGCAGGACGAAATGAGTAGGCGCTGCTCATGGCGTCAAGGGTCACGGGCGAGACGATGCGACCCTGGCCGCTCAGATGACGTGGCCGACCCGAAAGGAATCGACCATGAAGCCGATGCTCACGATGGCCGCGCTGGTGGCCCTCTCGATCACCGCCCTGGGGTGTGACACGTTGGGCACACGGGGCGAAGGTGATGTCACGAGCGAAGCCCGCCAGACCGACTCGTTCTCGCGGATCGAGGCCGGTGCGGGGATCCATCTCTCGGTAGGGATCGGCGCGGCGTCGCCCCTCGAGGTGCGCGCGCAGGGCAACATCCTGCCCCTGATCGAGACCGAAGTCGTCGATGGCACGTTGCAGATCCGCAGTTCCAAGAGTTACACGACGACCGAGAAGGTCGAGGTCACCCTCGCCACGCCGCAATTGGAGCGGATCGCGTTGAGCGGCGGCTCGCGCGGGACCATCGATGGCCTGGCGGCCGATTCGTTCGATGCCAACCTGAGCGGTGGCTCCGTGCTGACGGCGACCGGGACGGCTGACGCGCTGACGCTCAACATCAGTGGTGGCTCCGTCGCGGAGATCGATGGCCTGACCGCGACCACGATCGACGCCGATCTCTCGGGCGGCAGCCGAGCCGACGTCACGGCGACGGACTCGGTCACCGGTTCGGCCACCGCTGGCTCGCGTATCAGCGTCGCCGGCGGCGCGACGACGAGCGTCGACACGTCGGGTGGCTCGACGGTCGAAAGCCGCTAGATGGACCGCCGATCCAGGGCCGTCGAGAAGGAGGTCGCCTGGGTCGTCGCGCATCCGGGGCGAGCACGATCATGGGCTGCGTCGAGCAGGATCTCGGCGCTCGCCATGGTCGTGACGCTCGCTCTGGGCCTGTTCGTGCACATCGCGGGGGCCGCCGTCTGACGCAGATACGAGTTCGTCACGTGGAGCGGGCTGGGACCGTAGCGGCCCCAGCCCGTCTTCGATCGTTCGGCGACGATCGACTAGTTGTTGGGATTGTCGAACGTCTGCTGGAAGAAGATCTGGTTCTGCTGGCGCAGGATCAGCGTGGCGCTCGTCACGACGAGCGTCTTCAACGTCGCGGTCCATGTCTTGCCGTTCGGGCAGCCGGCCGTCCTGGCATTGATCGTCTGCGGGGCGCTCAGCGTCGCGCTGACGTCGACGACGCCGCGGCCATTGTTGGTGGTGTTGCCGAGATCCTGGATGGGTGACGTACCCGTCGCCGGCTGCGGGTTCTGACCCGGGACGATGTTGCCACCCTGGTTGCTGCATTCGTACTCGGCGACGCCGTTCACGATGAGCTGTGCGCTCGCCGGCTTCTGGCTGCCGAGCCCGCTGACATCCGCAGTCGCCGTGGCCGTCGTGCCGCTGAATGTCACTTCGAGGTTGTGGATCGTCGGAGCCGCCAGGGCGCTCGTCGCTGTGAGAACGAGAACAACCAGGCTTGCCAAGAGGGGAATCGCTATTCGACGCATGTCTCACTCCTGAAGCTTCGTGCTGCCGTAACCTGTCCCCCGGCCACGACCGCTACCCCATGCGCTCCTCCCGAGGCCACTGTTGGCCTTCCATCCTCCCCCTGACCATGCGAGCTGGGCGCGTCGAAACAGGCGACCGTCAGCCCCCTGCTGTTGGAGTCATGTGACACGGGTCCCAGTCCTGCGCGCGGGACGCATCTCCACCACCTGGTCGCGTACTGGGCCGCGACGCATGCTGGCGTCCCGCTGCGAAATACCCCTCCTCGACATGGCGCCCGGCCCCCGCCTGACGTCGTCGAGGGCGGGAGTGTGCGCCGCCGGAAGTACTAGGTCAAGGGCAGTACCAAAGTACTAACAAGACGTTGATGCTGACCGATCGCGGTAGTCGCTCGGCACGAGCGCCGTCGCGAGCATCTCCGGTACGCTCGGGCCATGCCAGCCAGCGGAGACCTGCTCGCCGGTCGATATCGGATCCTCGCCCCGCTCGGCGCGGGCGGTATGGCGACCGTCTACCGGGCGAATGACGAGCGCCTGAGCCGCGAAGTCGCGATCAAGATCCTGCTGCCCAACCTGGCGAATGACCCCGTCGTGGCCGAGCGTTTCGAGCGCGAAGCCCGCACCCTGGCGGCGGCCGCACATCCAGGGGTCGTCAGCATCTTCGACGTCGATGCCGGCGATCCGAAGCGTGGCCACGAGCCCTTCTTCGTCATGGAGCTCTGTCCCGGCGGCTCACTCGCGGATCGCCTGGTCGACGGGCAACGACTGACGCCCGACGAGCTCATCCCGACCCTCGTCTCCGTGGCCGACGGGTTGGCCGACCTCCACGCCCGCGGGGTCGTCCATCGGGACGTGAAGCCGTCCAACATCCTGTTCGCATCGGATCGGGCGAAGCTGGCCGATTTCGGGCTGGCCCGTGCGGACGACGGCGCGCTGGACGACCTGACGACGCCCGGAACGGTCGTCGGGACGATGGCCTACCTCGCGCCTGAGGTCCTCGCCGGCGAGTCGGCGACGGCCGCCACCGACATCTATGCCCTGGCAGTCGCTGCCTTCGCGGGGCTGACCGGCACGCTTCCGAGGCCGGCGAAGACCTTGACCGAGCTCGCGGCGATCGCTCGAGAGCCCGCTCGCAGCGTGTCGGCTGTCGTCCCGGAACTCATGGCGTTCGACGAATCGATCGCTGCAGCTCTGGCTCCGGATCCCGCCGACCGCCCGGACGCGCTCGACTTCGCGTCGTCGATGACCGCGGCGCTCGGGGCGTGGGGACGGTCGGGGCCGATCGCGGCGATCACAGCGCCGACGTCAGAGGCCGACCTCGGCACCGATGCCACGACGGCGATGGCAGTCCCCGTGGACACGACGTCGGCACCACGCGCAGAGCCCCCTGCGGATGGCCGAGTCCGGCCAACGCCTCGATTTCTACGTGCGTCGGCCGGAACCGTGGTCGTGGTGCTGGCCGCGGTGCTCCTGTGGGCCATGCTGGGCAGTGCAATGCGGACCGGCTCGTCGGCACCCACCGTCGCGCCGAGCGCGAGCGCGCTCGCGACACCGTCGCCGTCCGCCGTCCCGTCAGCGAGCACGGCTCCGGCGGCGACGCCCACCCTCATCGGTCGTGCCCTGGCTGCCCTCGACGAGGTCGATGCCGCGATCAGCGCGACGGCTGGAAAGGATGGTCTCAAGGGCAACCAGCGAAAGGACCTCGAGCGCCTGGCCGGACAAGTCCGCTCTGCGGTCGAGGATCGAGATCTCGACGCTGCCGCCTCGGCAGCCGAGGAGCTCAAGGATCGGATCGGTGAGTTCGACGACCAGGAAAGGCTCACCGAGGCCGTGGACACCCTCGTCGGTATTCTCGGCAGCCCCGACTGACCGAACGGGGCGTACGGCTACACGCTCAGATGGCCAGCACGAATCTCAGGGCTGCGTCGACGCGCTCCAGCGTCTCCGGGTTCAATCGGCCACCTTTCGGTCCGAGCAATAGGTTCGGGACGGTCGTCGGCTGGTCACACTTGATCCATCCGTCGCGGGGCAGCCCAGCGTCGCGCGCGCGGACGTGGACAAGGAACGGCGGGCGAAATTCTGCGGCCCGGGCAGCGCTCGTCATCGGAAGAACGATCACCGTCGATGAAGCGCGAAGCCGATCTGTCTGGACGATCACTCCCGGATGCGGACCACGGATCACATGCCCACCGATGTCGGGGAAGTCGACCCAATGGATGTCGCCGCGGCGCAGTGCGCCGGACGATGGTCCGTGGCCGATACCTACCATTCCAGCTCGGACCAGAGCTTTGCGGTGATCGGCAGGAATGCTTCTGCCCAGTCCAGGTTCTCCTGCGCCTGCGCCTCCAGGGCCCGATCGATGTCGGCCTGCTCGGCATCCTCCAGTGTCCGCCGGAGGGCGGCCGCGATCAGTGCGCTGACCGTCGATCCAGACTCACGAGCCGTGGCGCGGACGACTTCGACGAGCTCGCTCGGCAGACTGATCGATAGTTTCGTGGTCCGCTCCGCCGACCTGCCCTCGCCGTAAGGAGCAAGTGCCTCGCGCAGGACCCGAGTCCGACGGCGGTTGATACCACTCATGGTAGGAGGGACGGTACGACCAGCTGCGGCCGACGTCAAGGTCCACTAGTGCTAGTCGACCTTCGATCGAAGCTCGAAGACGGGTCGCGTGACCGCCGCGCGCTCGGGGTCGGTGCGGACCTCCGGGGCCGCGGCGGCGAAGAGGATCCGGGCGAACAGCCGCCCGAACCACGGCAGCCGGCGCACGTACGTCGGGAGGATCCGGGCGTAGAAGTCGGTCGCCTCGATCCGGTCGAGCTCCCTTGCGATGACTGGCTCGTCTCGGCCGCGTACCCGGATCTCGGCCTTGCCAGCCGCGCGCAGGTTGCGGACCCACTGGACGTCGCCATAGGCACCGATGATCCAGCGCAGATCGTCGAGCTCGACGACGGCGACTGGCGCCGAGCGCGGCAGCCCGCTCGTCCGTCCTCGCACGGTGAGGAGCACGTTCGGGCCCATCGGGGTGCCGAGGCCGAGCAGCCGGCGCGTGAGGGGATTGGAGGCGCGGACGAAGGCGGGAGCGGTGGTCATCGGGAAGGTCCTCGGTCACGTTCTTGTGGTTGCGGTCGTCACTCGGTTGACGGACCCTCAGCGGAGAACGTGACCGGATGACCGACTCGGACTGGCTCGCCGCTCGATTCGAGGACCACCGCCCCCACCTGCGATCCGTGGCCTACCGGATGCTCGGCTCGCTGGCCGAGGCGGAGGACGCCGTCCAGGACGCCTGGCTCCGGGCGAGTCGGGCGGACGCAGCCGAGGTCGAGAACCTGGGTGGCTGGCTGACGACGATCGTCGCCCGCCTCTGTCTCGACCGGCTGCGGACTCGCTCCGCCCGGCGGGAAGACCTCGTCGGCGTCCAGCTGCCGGACCCGATCGTCTCGAGCATCGAGGGCGGTCCGGGGTCCGCCGGGGCCGACCCGGCGCACCTGACGATCCTGGCGGATTCGATCGGTCTCGCGATGCTCATCGTCCTCGACCGGCTGCCGCCCGCCGAACGGCTGGCATTCGTCCTCCACGACACGTTCGGCCTGCCGTTCGATGAGATCGCGCCGATCGTCGAGCGGACACCGACCGCGACGCGCCAGCTCGCGAGTCGCGCCCGACGCCGCGTCCGAGGCGCCGGTCCGACGTCCTCGGACGTGCCGCTCGCCCGCCAGCGGGAGATCGTCGATGCGTTCATCGCCGCGTCACAGGCCGGTGACTTCGAGGCGCTCCTGCGCATCCTCGATCCCGACGTCGTCGTCCGGGCCGACACCGCGGCGGATCGCGGCCCATTCGCGGGTGTGACCGAAGTCCGAGGCGCCCGTGCCGTCGCCGCGCAGGCGACCGCCTTCGGGCGATTCGCGGCCGGCGCCCGGCACGCGACCATCAACGGCGGCGCCGGCGCCGTGGTCTACTCGGACGGTCGGCCGTTCGCGGTCGTGGGCGTCACGATCCGCGGAGACAAGATCGTCGAGATGGATTTCATCCTCCGGCCGGAGCGGCTCCGGGCGCTGGGTCTCGGCGCCGGTTGACTCAGCTTGCCGGCCGGCGGAGCCCGTCGATCGCGACGGCGAGCAGACGCTCCGACTGTCCTGATCGATCGCGCGTCAACTCACCCGCGTGGGCGATCGCGCTCACCAGCGTCAGGATGTCGGTGAGCTCGACGTCGTCCCGGATGGCTCCGGCCGCCTGGGCGCGCCCGACGAGACGCTCGCGGCGGAAACGAAGGCTGCGTACGGCGAACTCGGACCGTTGACGGATGGGCGACGCCGTGTCGTCCTCGCTCCTGCGGCGCAACGGGAACTCCGTCGCCTGCCACCGGGTGATGCGGCCCGTCTCCGCGGACCAATCCTCGCGCTGGGTCTCGACCCGAAGCCCAGGGGCGCGGGAAAGCTCGTCGGCACGAACTTCTGGCGGCTGCGGGTCGGCGACCTGCGGATCATCTACGCGATCGATGCGGAGACGGTGATCGTCCTGAGGGTCGCGCGCCGTTCCGAGAGCGCATACCGCCGCATCGGACGCTGATCGCCGTTGACACAGGTGCCGGCGGAGCCCGCGCGACCGTAGCGGTCGAGGCAGCCAGTCGATCCGCCAGAGGAGCGGATTGCCCTGGCCCGCACCGTCCGCCATCCTTGCGCGCGTGCCGGTGTACATGGATCGCCACGAGTTCGTCGGCCTCACCGCAGAGCAGGCGGCCGAGGCGCATCTGCGGGACCTCGAGGTCCAAGGCCAGTTCGATGTCCGCTTCCTGACCTACTGGTTCGACGTGGAACGCCAGACGGCCTTCTGCCTGGCGACGGCCCCGAGCATGGAGGCGATGGAGGGGGTGCACCGGGCGTCGCACGGCTTCATGCCCTACCAGATCATCGAGGTCGACCAGCACATGGTCGAACGGTTCATGGGCGGTATCGTCGAGCACCCGCCGGGGGAGCCGTACGTCGACATCGCGTTCAGGACGATCCTCTTCACCGACATGGAGGGCTCGACGAGCCTCACCCAGCAGCTCGGCGACGCGAGGGCGATGTCGTTGCTGCGGACCCATGACGAGATCGTGCGCGAGGCACTCGCGACGCATGGCGGTTCGGAGGTCAAGCACACGGGTGACGGCGTGATGGCCGCCTTCACCTCTGTCGTCGGCGCGATCCGCTCGCGCGGTGCGGATCCAGGATCGGCTCGCCGAAGCGAAGGACCGCCTGGAGTCGCCAGTGCGTGTGCGCATCGGGCTGGCGGCAGGCGAACCGGTGACCGAAGCCGATGACCTGTTCGGTGCCGCGGTGCAACTTGCCGCCCGCCTGTGCAGTCAAGCGCCGAGCCCGGGACGATCCTCGCCTCGAGCGCGGTCCACGACCTGGCCATGGGGAAGGGGTTCACGTTCCGGAAGCGTGGGCGTCTCCGGCTCAAGGGGTTCGATGAGCCCCTTGCGGTGTTCGAGGTGGCCTGGGCGGATGCGGCCGTGACTCGATCGGGGCGATGATCACGACCGCCCCGATCGGTCGCCGCGAACGTCTCCGCGCTCCCGCGTGCCGATCCGAACGGACCTATCGAGGCGTGTAAAGCGGCTCGCCACGCGATGCACGCACCACGATGAGCAGGCCGATCCCGACTGCCGCCGCGCCCGCCACCCACGGAACGACCGACGCGTTGGCTTCCTTGACCGCGATGCCGACGTATGCCCAGACGATCACGAGCCCGTATGCGACGTCGTGGAACTGCCAGATGAACCGCACCGCGATCGCGAACACCACCAGCAGCACCGTCGCGGCGATCCACTCGCCGGGGATGCCGGTTCCGTCGACCCCGAACGCCGACACCGTCTGCGCCACGTTGGCGACCGTCGCGACGGTGATCCATCCGAGGTAGATCGAGAACGGGACGCGAACCGTCCAGAACGTGGTTCGAGTCAGCTCGTGCCGAACCGACCACAGCCGCCGATGGATCGCGATCAGCGTCAGCAGTAGTCCGACCATCACCACGACCGTCGGCGCGAACGCCTCGTAGTGGAAGAGCGGGATCCACGCAGCGTTGAGAAGGTTGCTGATCGCCGGCAGCCAGCCAAGACGGCGCACGACCGGATCCTCGGCGCGCACGGCCTGGTAGACGGTGTAGGTCCCGAGGCCCAGGTAGATGAGACCCCAGATCCCGAACACATAGCCGGCCGGGATGACGAACACCTGGAATCGGTCACTGATCGCCGCGGTCGTCTGCCCGTTCAGCGGGAGCGCGTTCGCGGCGCCGTTGACGGCGAGCGTCAGCAGGAAGGTGGCGACGGTCGCGAGCGTTCGCATGTCCCGCATCATCGCCGCAAAGTTGCGGCACCGTCGCCGCCGCGCGACTCTGGGTCGATCGATGGCTGGCGCGCTAGAGAACTCCTCCCCTCGTTGACGCCGGCCATCAATACGGTTATACAGCAAGCATGAAAGCCACCATCGACGTCCCCGACGGCCTCTATCGGCGGGTCAAGGCACGGTCGGCCCTGGAGGGTCGGTCGGTTCGAGACGTGACCGTCCTGCTATTCGAGCGATGGCTCGACGAATCGCCGGGCCTTGCTGAGGCCATCGCCGGGGTCGACCGCCCGACCGCGGCCGCCAGCTGGCTGCGACGCTGGGAGGCGATCGGCCAGCGCGTGACTGACGCTGCCAAGGGCGAGCGGACGACCCGGGAGATCCTGATCGCCGACCGCTCGAGATGATCACCATCGACGCGTCCGTTCTCGTGGCGGCCGGGACCCCGGATGACTCGGCCGGCGCGGACGCGGCGGCGTTCCTCGCGGCGGCCATCGAAGCCGACCTTCCCGCTCACCAACCGACCCTCACGCTCGTTGAGGTCGCCGCTGCGATCGCACGTCGGACGGGTGATGCCGATCTCGCCCTGGAAGCCGGACAAGCGTTGCTCGGGTTGCCCGGCCTCGTCTTGCACGCACTCGATGTCGATGCGTCGGCGGACGCCGCTGCACTGGCGGGACGACTGCACCTGCGTGCGGCGGACGCCATCTACGCCGCGACCGCGTTGCGGCACGAATTCGACCTTGGTGACGCTCGACGACGAGCTTCGGGCCCGATCGAGCCCGGTCGTCGACGCCGTCTCGCCGGCAGCGTGGCTCGAGCGTCAGGGGTAGGGAACTGCGGCCGGCCCGCGCGCGTCCGCGGGGCCACGCCGCATGGAGCCCGATAGGTGAAGCGCACCCTCATCGCCGGAATGCTCGTCCTTGTCGTGTTGCTGCTGCTGACCGCCTGCGCGACCGGCGGCACCGCGACGCCTCCGCCAACGCCAGGCCCAGCGCTGACGCAGGCGGAGCTGCGCTTTCGACTCATCGACGAGCTCGGGCCGCTGTGGTACTGCGACCCCGACGAGTACCCGGTCCCGCGCGGCGACGAGGATGACCTCGCCCTCCAGCGGTTCCCTGACGTGGCGGCCGACCGCGAGGTGTTCGCCGCCATCCTCGCCCATCTCGGCATCGCAGCCGGCGCGGACCCGAGCGACGACCAGAAGCTCGACATCTACCGGTCCTGGAAGCAGCTCAACGCGATCTTTCTCGAGCCGACCACTGACGCTCGCTTCCGGTTCGACTATCTGAGCGTGCCCGCGCCGGGCGCGAGCGAGGGCCAGCGAACCGTAGGCACCATCGACCCGACCGGCACCCTGAACATCGAGCAGCAGGCGCCGGCTGGGGAGCCGCCCTGTCCGATCTGCCTGGCCGCCGGGACCCGCATCGCCACACCCGACGGGGAGGTCGCGGTCGAGGACATCCGGGTCGGGATGCGCGTCTGGTCGCTGGACGGGTCGGGCCGCCGGATCGTGGCGACGGTCGTGCGTGCGGGTCGCGCCGCGGTGCCCGCCACACACCGGGTCATCCGCCTCACCCTCGACGACGGGCGCGTGCTGCGCGCCTCGCCTGGACATCCGCTCGCTGACGGCCGGCCGCTCGGCGGCCTCGATGCGGGCGACCGCGTCGATGGCGCGATCGTCGTCAGCGCGACCCTCGAGCCGTACGCGGGCGGGTCGACGTTCGATCTCCTGCCCGACGGCCCGACCGGCGCCTACATCGCCGACGGCGTCCCGCTCGGCTCGACGCTGGCGCTAGCGCCTTGACCCTTGCCGTTCTACAGTGCGACCGTGTTCCGACCGCACGATACGTCGGCCGACGCCCACAGTCGGCAGCTCGAAGCGTACCGGTCGATGACGCCCGCGGAGCGTCTGCGATTGGCCGCCGAGCTGAGTGCCGATGTCCGGGCGCTGACCGAATCAGGCATCCGTCAACGACACCCGCATTGGTCGGCTGACGAGCAAGCGGCTGAGTTCGTGCGGATCCTCGTCAGACACGACCCGACGATGACGGCGGGATCGGAGCCCACCGCGGGCTCGTGACCTTCGCCGAACTGCTGGCAGCCGTGATCAGTCGGCTCGACGCAGCGGGAGTCCCCTACATGGTCACCGGCTCGCTCGCGAGCTCGTACCACGGTGAGCCACGGGCCACTCGGGATGTCGACATCGTCATCGACCCGACGATCGATGGGCTTGAGCGCTTCGTGGACGCCATGATCGCAACTGACTTCTACGTCGACCTGCACGTGGCGCGCGAGGCGTTGGCACAGCGCTCGCAGTTCAACGCCATCGGGCCGGACGCGACCAAGGTGGACTTCATCATCCGGCGCGATCGGCCGTTCTCGATCGAGGAATTCGGCCGTCGAGTGCCGGCCGACCTCCTCGGCACGCCGGGGCTCGTCGTGACGGCCGAGGATCTTGTCATCGCCAAGCTCGAGTGGGCGGCAGCCACAGGCTCCGAGCGGCAGATGCGCGATGTCGCCGGGATCGTCGCCATCGCTGACGACCTGGATGAGGATCACATCGAACGATGGACCACGGATCTGGGCATTCGCGAGGCGTGGCACACGATCCGTGATCGGGCCACCAAGAGAGGATGAGGGCGATAACCATGGACGCCCAGTTCGACCGCCGCCAGCGTTTCCGCGCCTTGCATCGCGAAGGGCTGTTCGTCATGCCGAACGCCTGGGACATCGGCTCGGCTCGGTTGCTCGCCTCCCTCGGGTTCGAGGCGATCGCGACCACGAGCTCGGGTCACGCGGCGTCGCTCGGGCGGGCCGATCAGGACGTCAGTCGCGACGAGCTCATCACGCACGTGGAGGCGCTTGCCACCGCTGTCGACGTGCCGCTCAGCGTGGATGCGGAGCGGTGCTTCGCCGATGACCCGGGTGGCGTCGCCCGGACCGTGGAGCTGCTCGCGGAAGCCGGGGCGGCGGGCTGTTCGATCGAGGACTACGACCCCGCCACTCGATCGATCGATGCCATCGACGTCGCCACCGAGCGCGTAGCGGCGGCAGTCGAAGCGGCCCGGAAGCATGGCTTGGTGCTGACCGCCCGCGCCGAGAATCACCTGTACGGCATCGACGATCTGGCCGACACGATCGAGCGGCTCGTCGCGTATCGCGACGCGGGCGCCGATGTCTTGTATGCGCCCGGGCTGGTCGATCCCGCCCACATCGAGCGGCTCGTCAAGGCCGTCGACGCTCCGCTGAATGTCCTCGCCATGCGTGGTGGCCCGTCCGTGCTCCGAGCTCGAGGCGCTCGGTGTTCGACGCGTCTCGACCGGTGGCGGCCTGGCCCGGGCGGCCTACGGCGCCCTGATCGCGGCGGCATTCGAACTGAAGACGACGGGGACCTACGGGTATCTGGATTCGGCGGTTACGACCAAGGACCTCGAGGCAGCCCTGGAGGCTGGCCGCCCGCCCGACTGATTGCCCGCGCCATACTCCGACTGTCGGTAGCGGAGGAGGCGCATGGGCAAGATCGGCGCGGCGGTCTGGGCGACCGGGCATGCCGGACGGGTGATCGTCGAGGCGGGGCTCAGCCGACCGTGGCTCGAGTTCCGCGGCGGGATCGTCTACGACGCCGCGAAGGACGGGCTCGACCTGGGCGAGGCGTGCGGGCTCGACGTCCGTCTCGGCGCGCCGGTCTCGACGGACGTCGACGCTGTCCTCGCTCGTCCGGACATCGACGTCGTCTTCTACACCGGGATCGGGAGCCCGACCGAGGTGGCTGACGCGTGCCTGCGGGCGAACCGTGCCGGCAAGGACGCGATCACCATCTCGGGCCTCGTGCACCCGAAGACGGTTCTGGGCGAGGCCGCGGCCGCCGAGCTCGACGCGGCCGCCCGTGCCGCCGGCGGCCGGATCGTCGGCACCGGGTTGTGGGATTACCTCACGATCACGCTGCCACTCGCGGCACTCTCCAACGTGGTCCGCTTCGACGAGATCCGACTGGAGCGGGTCGCCGACACGTCGCTGTGGGGCCACGGCATCCTGCGCGACGAGGGGATCGGCGGCCCGGTCGAGGCAGCCGGTGGCGGCTTCATGATGCGCAACTTCCTCGTCGAGGCGCTGACGCTGCTCGCCGAGTCAGCCGGGCTCGAGGTGGACGAGCCGACGTTCGAGAGCACCCCCGTCCTGACCGATGTTCGGCGCGAGCGGAACGGGTACGTCGCCGAGGCCGGGACCATCGGCGGCCACGACCGGAGGGCGGCCGCCAACATCCGGGGCGGCGGGCGGCTCGTGTCGGTGTGGCGGGGGCTCTTCGACCTGCAGCCGGAGCGCGACGGCATGGAGGCATCCGCCAAGGTCATCGTCGATGGCGATCCACCGTTCGAGACGATCGTTCGGGGCGACCTCTTCCTCGATACCTACCCGCCGACCGGGGCGCGGGCGATGGCCGCAGTGCGTCCGCTCCGGCTCCTGCCGCCGGGGCTGCACACGATCGACGAGCTTCCCCAACGACCGATCTTCGGGTAGGTAGGGCCTCAGCCAGGCTCCTCGCGTTCGACCACGACGAGTCCGCGCTCCGCGAGCGCCTCGACGAAGGGCCGCGGGTCAAAGGCTGCCTCGGGCGGGTGGACGCCTGCCCGCCCGCCGTGCGCGACCAGGTCCGCGGCGATCGCCGCGACCGTGCCGGTGATCGCAGCAGACGCCGAGCGACCAGTCTGCTCGACGGCGAAGTCGTAGGTCAGCGTGACCGGCCGACCATCGCGGATGCCCTCGACTCGGATGTGCTTGACGTTCGCGCTCCGCTCGTCGGGACCGATGCCGCGTCGACCGATGTACGCCGCCGCGAAGCGGCGCGGCGAGATGGCAACCCCCTCAAGGGTGAACGGCTCGTCGCGGTCGAACCCGAGCTCGAGCAGGACGCGGATGCGGGCCGTTTCATCGGCCGGGTAGCCGACCTTGAAGACGACGTTCTGGACGTCGATCGTCCTCGGGACGGTCACGGGCTCGGGGTGCGGGACGAGGTGGACCTCCTGCTCGCCGTACGGTTCCGAGAAGGCGAAGTGCTCCTCGCCGGTGAACGATGGATATTCGACGGGCCGGCCGCCCTCCCACACGATCGACGTCCCGGTGCTCGCGTCGAAGCGGGTCACGACGATGCCGGGCGAGGTCCACATCGGGTGCGTGATGTACGAGTACATCCGGATGGAGGCGACGGTGTCGAGCTGGTCCGCACCGAGTCTCGCCAGGACGTTTGTCAGACCGGGAGCCACGCCGCAGCCGGGGACGATCCGGCATCCGGCCGCCTCCGCCGCGGCATGTCGCTCGAGTTGCTGCAGCGTTTCCGGGTAGTAGGAGCCGAGGTCGACGAGGTGGACGCCGGCCGCGATCGCCGCGTCCGTGACGCGAACGTTGTGTCGCATGTAGGTCGCGTTGAGCGCGACGTCGGTCGCCGCGAGGGCCGAGGCGAGTGACTCGGGATCGTCGACGTCGACCTGGACGACGCGATCCGGCACACCCAGCCGGCCGAGCAGGGCATGCGCGGCATCCACGCGGATGTCGCCGATCGACACTTCGTGGTCGGTGCGCTCGACGAGGTCGGCGACGGCCGCCGAACCCATCTCGCCCGAGCCGCCGAGGACCAGGATGCGAGCCACGCGCCGATCGTAGTTGACACGCCACGCCCCCGGTCGGAGGGTTCGCGCGTGGAGGCCCCTGCCCGCTATCCGCTCCTCCTGTCGCCCTTCGAGATCCGCGGCCGCCGGCTCCGCAACCGAATCGTCTCGACGCCGCATGCCACCGGCTGGAGTCGCGAGGGGCTGATCGACCGCAGCGAGGTCGACTACCACGTCCGCAAGGCCGCTGGTGGCTGTGGGCTGGTGATGACGTTCGGGTCGGCGTCGGTCGACCCGTCGACTGAAGCGTCGTACGGCTCGGTCGCGCTCTGGGACGAGCGCAACGAGCCGGCGCTCCGGGCGCTCGCCGACGGCGTGCACGCGCAGGGCGGGCTCGTGATGTCGCAGATGACCCACATGGGCCGCCGCGGAACGTCAGCCATCTCGGGCATCCCGTTGCGCGCGCCGTCTGACCTGCCCGAGGGCGTGCACCTGGAGGTGCCGGTGCCACTGGCGACCGACGAGGTGCCGGCCATCGTTGAGCGCTTCGCGGAGGTGGCCCGTCGACTCGAGCGCTGCGGCCTCGACGGTGCCGAGGTCACATCGTTCGGCGGGCACCTGATCGAGCAGTTCTTCGACCCGCTGGTCAACACCCGCACCGACGAGTACGGCGGCTCCCTGGAGAACCGGACCCGGCTCGCGCGCGAGGTGCTGCTCGCCGTGCGCGCCGCGGTGTCCGACCGGTTCATCGTCGGGTTCCGGATGGCGGTCGACCAGTGCCTGACCGGCGGCCTGGGTCCTGACGAGATGATCGAGATCGCCCAAAACCTGGCGTCGAACGGCGCGGTCGACCTCTTCAGCGTCAGCGGCGGCACAGGCGCGACGCGCTTGGCAACGGGCTACTTCGTTCCGGGCGACGCGTTGCCCGAGGGCGTCTTTAACGAGCGGGCGATCCGGTTCCGACGCGAGGTCGGCGTCCCGACGCTGGTCGCGGGGCGGAACGTGGAGCCCGAGATGGCGGAGGCGGTGGTGGTGGCCGGGGTCGAGCTCGTCGCGATGACGCGGGCGCTCATCGCCGACCCGGATCTGCCGCTGAAGATCGCGGATGGCCGGCGTCAGCGGCCGTGCATCGGGCTCAACGACGGGTGCATCGGGCGGCTGTATACCGGCATGCCGATGTATTGCTCAGTCAATCCGGCAGTCCGCGATCCGTCGCTCGCCGACGTTGTGGCGGCGGAGGTGCCCGCGCGCGTGGTGGTCGTCGGGGGAGGGGTTGCCGGCTTGGAGGCCGCGCGCGCGGCGGCGCTGCGAGGTCACCACGTGGTGCTGTTCGAGCGGCGTTCGGTAGTGGGTGGGCGAGCTCGACTGGCCGGGTTGCGGTCCGGGCGCGAGCGTTGGTACCGCTACATCGATTGGCTGCGCGAGGAGGCGGTGGCGGCAGGCGTCGACATCTGCGTGAGCGTCGAGGCGGACGCTGCGACCGTTCTGGGCGAGGGGCCCGACGCTGTCATCGTCGCGACGGGGTCGATCCTCCGGCCCGATGCCGTACTGCCGGGCCCATTGCCCGTCCTCGACGTCGATAGCCTGCTGGAGGGCGGCGCGACCATCCTTCCGGACCCGTCGCTGGGTTCCGCACTGATCCTCGATGACGATGGCCATCAACTCGCGCCGACGGCGGCCGAGATGCTGGTCGCCGCGGGGTTCGAAGTCGAGATCGCGACGACGCATCCGGCGGTCGGCGATCTCATCGATGCGACACAGCTGCCATTCGTGCTCCAGCGCCTTGCGCGGGACGGCGTCCGACTCACGCCGAACGTCAGCGGCGTCGCCAGCTCGCTGAACGCCGTGACCCTCCGTCACCTCTACAGCGAGATCGACGAGCAACGCGAGGACATCGCGCTCGTCGTTATCGCCGGTCGCCGGATGGGCCTGACCACCCTGCGCGACGAGCTTACCGCGGCAGCCCCCGAGCTCCCCGTCGTCGTGGTCGGCGACGCCCTCTCGCCGAGGACCGTCCTCGACGCCACCGCCGAGGGCGCCCGGGCGGGCGCAACCGTGGTCAGGCCCGGGTAGCCAGACCCTCCCGTTCGGCCGCGACGCGACGGCCATCGGACAGGGAGCGCGGCTCGCCAAAGGCGATCCAGTCGGCTGCGAGCGCGCCCATGATCGGCGACATCTGGATACCGGAGCCGCCGCCGCCCGCGGCGATGATCACCGACGGGTTGTCCGGCATAGGGCTGACGATCGGAAGCCCGTCGGGGCTGACCGGGTAGAGACCCGCCCAGGCACGTTCGATGTCACCGATCGCGAGGCCTGGCATCCGACGTTCGAGGGCGGCTCGGGTGTCGGCAAGGTATCCGTCGTCGGCCGACCGGTCGTACGTGTCGGGGTCGACGCCCTGCCCGACGACCTCCTCGCTGTGGAGGCCGGCGAGCACGTGATCGAGGTCGTCGTAGGTCGCGACGTACAGACCGCTTGTGCCTGAGTGGGGGATGTAGTCCATGACCATCGGTAGCACGCGGTCGAGCGGACGGTCCAGCCGCCAGATCCCGATCTGATTCCGGAGCGGGATGCTGGGTATGTTGACGCCGAGGAGCCGGCCGACCTCGGCCGACCAGGGACCAGCGGCGTTCACCACGACATCGCACTCGACGACGCCATCGCTGGTTCCTAGTCGCCAGCCGGCCGCTGTCGGCGACGCCGAGCTCACGCGCACGCCGGCTTGGATGCGCGCACCGCCCGCTTCGGCCAGCCCGGCCAGGAGCCGGCAGTAGGCCGGTCCGTCGATCCGGCCATCGCGTCGCCCGAAGAGGCCGCCTGCGACGCCCTCGGGTCGGAGCTGCGGGACGAGGCGCCGCACACCGTCCACGTCGAGCACCTCTGCGTCGTCGATCCCCAGTTCGTGCTGGAGCCGCGCGCTCGCTCCGAATGCCTCCAGGGTCGCGTCGTCGGGCGCGAGCCGCAAGTAGCCGATCTCCTTGATCTCGAGCCCGTGGTCGCGCTGCAGTCGCCGGAAGGTGTGCATGCTGCGGGCGCGCAGCTCGATGTCGAGGGGGTCGACGTACTGGGTCTCGATGAAGCCCGCGGACCGGCTCGAGGAGCCCGCCGCCAGCTCCGTGGCCTCGAGCAGGGTGACGTCGGTGACGCCGCGCTCGATGAGGTGCCAGGCCGTCGACAACCCGACCGCCCCGCCGCCGATGATCGCGACTGAAGTGGTCACCGAGACACCATAGCGAGGATCGCCGGAGCATCAGACTCCCGCCACGATCCGCCCCGTCTGGAACATGACGTGTTACGAACTCGGGCTGAACGGCTGGGGGAGGGCCGGAAACGGGCCGTTGCTTCGCCGTTTGGAACATCGGGAGGTTCCAAATAATGGCTGAGAGGGCGATTGCGGCCCGCTCAGCCTCCGCTTGTAACACGTGATGTTCCAAGGGGGGCGTCGGCCTCGGCCGACTGATCCGCGACGTCCCGTCTCCCGACGAGGTACCAACACTCCATGTCGCCCTTGCCCTTGACGGGGACGGTGCCGCGGAACTCGCAGTCGAACTCGTCCTTGATGAGCTCGTACGTGGCGCGGGTGATCTGGATGCGATCCGGCGTGCCCTGGGACTCCATCCGCGACGCCGTGTTGACCGCATCGCCCCACAGGTCGTACAGGAAGCGCTTGCGGCCGATCACGCCGGCGACCACCGGGCCGGAGTTGATGCCGATCCGGAGCACGAAGTCGAGGTCGCCGACGGCACCGTCGGAGCGCGTGGCGGCGGCCATGTCGAGCGCGAGGAGGGCCAGGGCACGAGCGTGGTCGGGCCGCGGGTCAGGGACGCCCGCCGCGACCATGTAGGCGTCGCCGATCGTCTTGATCTTCTCGAGGCCGTAGCGCTCGGCGAGCGTGTCGAACTCGCTGAACAGTCGATCGAGCAGCCCGACCACCTCGGGCGCCGTCAGATCGGCCGATCGAGGGGTGAAGTCGACGACGTCGGCGAACAGCACCGATGCCGCCGGGAACTGGTCGGCGATCATCTCGGGCGAGGCCTTCAGCCGCTCGGCGATCGAGCCCGGGAGGATGTTGAGCAGCAGGGTCTCGGCCCGCTCCTGCGCGCTCCGCAGCCCGACCAGCGCGTCCTGGCGCTGCTTCGCGAACAGCGCCAGGAGCGTGAAGACGATGGTCCCGCCGACGGTGATGTTGAGCGCCAGCATCAGGCTCGAGAACCACTCCGGCAGCGGTGATCGGCCGCCGAGGAGGATCGCGGCGATGCCGGACCCGAGGAAGAGGATCAGCCACAGGACGAACCAGCGGATGCCCGAGCCGACCCCGCGGAATACCAGGGCCCCGAGTGGCGCAAGGATGCCCCAGAAGCCGACCCCACCCGTAGGCAGGAAACCCCCGATCGGGATCATCGACAGGGTGGGCGCCATCGCGATGTCCAGCAGCTGGATGTTCAACAGCGTGTCGAAGTCGCGCGTTCGGGCAAAGACGGCGATCGACGCCAGCGAGATCACGGCGTAGAGCACCGCGACCCAGCCCGTCCACGCCCCGAACGCGAGGTACAGGACAGCCCAGATCCCAGCGATCGGCAGGATCAGGATCGCGATGAGGACCAGAAGCGCCTTCTGGAGCCGCGTCTCCTCGTCGTCGCCCGGCTCCGCGCCGATGACGGCCAGGCGGGCGAGCGCGGAGTCGAGCAGCCGTCGGAATGCGGTCACGAGTCGAGGATAGGCACCAGCGCCTCGGTCAGAAGCATTCGCGCGCCGGCTTGGCCAGCGGGTTCAGCACGGGTTGGTCGGTCATCGTCGGCTCGACACAGGTCGGTTCGGTCTCGGATCGCTCGATGCCGCGCTCGCGGAGCGTGATGTACGCGAAGATCGCAAGCCCGATACCAACCACCGCGGCGATCGCCGCGGCCACGTGCATGCCGTCGGTGAATGCGCCGCGAGCCACGGCCAGGAACGTCTCGGCCGTCCCAGCTGGCAGCGCGCTTGCCACACCGACCGCCCCGCCCAGGGTGCCTCGCGCTGCGTTCGCGGCGTCAGGCGGCAGCGCCGATAGCAACGCGGGGTCGAGGGCGCTTCGATAGATCGCGACACCGATGCTGCCGAGGAGTGCGAGCCCGAGCGCGCCACCGAGCTCGGCGCCGGTCTCGCTGATCCCTGACGCGGCGCCGGCACGCTCCGGCGGCGCCGAGCCGACGATCAGCTCGGTCGTCAAGCCGAACACCGGCGCCAGGCCGAGCGAGATGATCACCGAGGCGAGCACCAGGAGCGCCAGTCCGTCCGACGTCGGGACCTGGGTCAGCAGGACGAGGCCGATGGATCCGAAGGCCAGGCCGCCGCTGATCAGGTACCCCGGCTTGACACGCTGGACGATCCGGGGCGCCGCCTGCGAGCCGATGACGAAGGCGATCGCCGAGGGCAACGACAGCAGGCCGGCCTGGATCGGCGCCAGGCCCGCGACGAGCTGCAGGTATTGGGCGACGAACAGGAAGTAGCCGACCGCGACGAAGATGGCCAGGAAGTTGACGACGAGCGCGGCGTTGAACGCAGGGACGTTGAAGAGCGCCAGGTCGATCATCGGGTCAGCCAGTTGACGCTGTCGGCGGACCCAGGCGACACCGACGACCACGCCGATGATCAGCGCCGCGACCGCGAGGGGGCTTACGCCGTCCTGGGCGATCTGCTTCAGCCCGAAGATTACGGCCAGCACGGCCGCGATCGCCATGACCGCGCTGGCAGGGTCGAGCCGCCCGGCATCCGGGTCGCGGTACTCGGGCAGGATCCGCGGCCCGAGGATGAGCAGCGCCACCATGACCGGGATCGCGAGCAGGAAGACCGAGCCCCACCAGAAGAACTCGAGCATGATCCCGCCGAGGACCGGCCCGACGGCACTGCCCGCCGAGAAGGCGCCGATCCAGATGCCGATCGCCACCGTTCGCTCCCGCGGTTCCTGGAACATGTGGAAGATCAGCGACAGCGTGGAGGGGGCGAGCGTCGCACCGGCGATCCCGAGCGCGGCCCGGCTGAAGATCAGCATCTCCGGCGACGTCGAGAATGCGGCCAACAGGGACGTGACCCCGAAGGCCGCCGCGCCGATGAGCAGCAGCCGCCGGCGGCCGATGCGGTCGCCGAGGCTGCCCATCGTGATCAGGGCGCCGGCCACGAAGAAGCCGTAGATGTCGATGATCCACAGCAGCTCGGTGCTCGACGGCTGCAGGTCGGCACTCAGCTTGGGTACGGCCAGATGGAGCACGGTCAGGTCCATCACGTACATGAGTGCCCCGAGCGCGAGCACGACCAGACCGACCCACTCCCGTCGGGTGGCCTTCACGGGCGGGGGCGCTTCGGTCGTCGTCATGTCTGTCACGTCAGGACCTCGTATGGAGTGAGTGGCCCCCGGCGTTCAGATGGATTCTGCCTCATGAACATCGCAACCCGCCGCTCGGACGTCTGACCCTGGCGCTCGTGCGATGGAACGTCCCCCGTTCCGACCGGCGGCCGAAGTCGCGGCTGATGCCCGCTCAGCCACCGTTTGGCACGGCGGGCGTTCCATCCAACGCCGGAACGCGCGTCGGCACCCGATCACCCGCCCCTCCGCCCCCGCTTGGCACGCCCGCCGTTCCAGTGCTGGCGGTCCGCGACCGGCATGAAACGTACCTTCGGCCAGCCCGGGAATCGACGTTTGTCCCCGTCGAAACGAGCGTCTCCGGCGTCGAATGGGCAATGACGGGATTCCGACCGTCGCCCATCGGAGACATCGAGATGCACAAGCTCGTCCTCGCGGCCTCACTGGTGGCCGCGCTCGTCCTCGCCGCATGTGGATCGGCCACGCCACCGCCCAGCCAGGCCGTGGTGTCGCCGCCGCCCGCGTCACCCGCCCCGTCGATCCCGACGGATCCGGCCACGCCCGAGCCGGCTGACCCGACGGCCGAGCCGCCGGTCGCCACGCCCGACCCGACGCCGAAGCCGACCGCCAAGCCGACGCCCAAGCCGACGCCGCGGCCGACTGCGCCGTCCTTCAACCGGGCCGAGCGCTACCTGATCGACGGCATC
Organism: uncultured Chloroflexia bacterium; assembly: GCA_963812745.1. GTDB lineage: Bacteria > Chloroflexota > Limnocylindria > Limnocylindrales > CSP1-4 > SPCO01. Next base: position 119,127 of record CAWEWE010000006.1, read on the forward strand.
ATGCGCGGCGAGAGCGAATGCTCGCCCGTGCGGTCGAAGCTGCCCGCCCGCGCCATCGCCGGCATCGATTGCGACCTCGTCGGGTCGCCCGCCGCTCGGGTCGGGTACTACCTCTTCAAGACCCAGGCCGCCATGCTCGACCACTACTTCGCCCGCATGGAGGCCGAGGGCATCGCGCTCGAGTCCGGCGGTTGCTGGGACGGTGAGGGCGAGGCCTCCTACATCCCGTACGAGGAGGGCGAGCTCGCACCGTATCGGCAGGGCTGCTTCATCAACGACCAGGGCTACGCCAACTACCGCGTGACGCTGCCCGGTCCGCACGTCTACATCGGACTGCTCGGCCGGAGCAAGGACATGACCGCTCTGTACGAGTGGGCCTTCTACGGCAACCGGGACACCCCGAGCTACCCGACGCTCTGGCACCAGGACGTCGTGTACCGACCGTAACCCGATGCCGAGCCATCGCAGCAGCCACCGAGCCCGGTCTCCGCGAGAGGCCGGGCTCGGTGATTCGAACTGCAAGGACTCGTTCGCCGCGACGCGACGCCATTACCCTTGAACGCGGCCGAACGTGCCGCGCCACCAAGGGTGACCGTGGACCAGCGGGATCTCGTCGAACGAGCGGGCCGAGGCGATCATGACGCCTTTGCGGCGCTCGTCGGCGCGTCCATCGCGCGGCTGGAGGCTGTCGCCCGCCTCATCGTCCGGGACCAGGAGCTCGCGCGAGACGCGGTCCAGGACGCCTACATCCGGGCCTGGCGCGACCTGCCGGGATTGCGTGATCCCGACAAGTTCGACGCCTGGCTCCACCGACTGACCGTCAACTCGTGCCTCGATGCCATACGCAAGCGAAAGCGCCGGCCGGTCGAGGTCGAGCTCTCACCGCTGATGTCGCCGTTCAGCGGCGACCAGAGCGGGCTCATCGCCGACCGCGACCAGCTCGAGCGCGGCTTCCGCCGCCTCGGTCCGGAGATGCGGGCGGTGCTGGTCCTGCACTACTACGTCGGCATGTCCGCATCGGCGGTCGCCGACACCCTCGACATCCCCAAGGGCACCGCCCAATCGCGCCTGCATCGAGCCCTGGCCGAGCTCCGCGCCGCCATCGCGGCGGACGAGCGTCAGCCGGCGGAACACCGGACGGTGATCGCATGAACCGCCCCGAGAACCTCGAGCGCGATCTGGCGATGTGGTTCGCCGATACCGCCACGCCGCGGGTGCCCGATTTCACCGACGACATCCTCCGGCTGACCGCAGGCACGCGCCAGCGGCCGCGCTGGAGCTTCCCCGAAAGGTGGCTTCCCATGAGCGTGCTCACGCTCGGGCGGCGGACGCTCAAGCCGCTCCCGTGGCGCACGATCGGCCTGCTCGCCGTCCTCGCGCTCCTCCTGGCGGGCCTGGCCGTCTACGTCGGCAGCCAGACGAGGTTGCCGGCACCGTTCGGCTTGGCTGGCACCGGTCTCGTGGCGTACACGAGCGGCGGCGACATCTACACCGTTGACCCCGACACGGGCGCTCGACAAGCGATCGTCACGGGGCCCGAGGCCGACAGCGAGGCGCGCTGGTCGCTCGATGGGACGCGACTCGCGTTCTTGCGGGACGCGGACAACGCCACCTCGCTGGTGGTCATCGACCGTCAGAGCCGGGCCGTCGTCGCGACCACGGCCCCGCTGGTCGATCCGGACGACGACTCGATCGCCTGGTCGCCGGACGGTCGTTCGATCCTGGTGGCGGACGGACCAGGGGGATCGCGCCGACTCAACGTCGTCGACGCTGCGACCGGCGATCTGAGGACACTTCCGATCGAATTCATCGGAGAGGCATACTGGCGCCCGCCCGATGGACGGCAGGTCGTCTACGTCGGCGGCATCGAGGCCGACAAGGTCATGTCGATCGTCAACCTGGCCGACAACAAGATCACCGATATCGTGCGGCCGGGGAAGCCTGAGGGCTTCATCAGGCCGAATAGCTGGACGCCGGACGGACAGCGCCTCGTCTACATGCGAGGGGACGGCATCGGCAGCGTCATGACCCACGTGAGGGACATGGCGACTGGCGCCGAGGTCCGCTTTTCGGACGCTCTGTGGGGCCACGTCTCGAATGACGGCACCAGGATGGTGGCGCTCGACCAGACGGGCAGGCTGTGCATGGCCGAGCTCCGGGGTGGGCCGTGCAAGCTGATCGCCATCGGCACGCAGGGCTACGACGGCGCACACGCCGCTGGAGCGCAGTGGTCGCCCGATGACGAATGGATCCTCGTTCGCCTCGCGTCTGGCGACGACGCCGTCCTGATCCGCACGGATACGGGGACGCTGGACCAGCCGTCCTGGATCACCGAGGGCGGGCAGTCGATCCAGCGCGTGGCGCCGTAACGCCAGCCTTGCCACCGCGTCAGTGCGGCGATGGACCTCGCTCGTCGAGCGTCGACATCGTCACGCGAGGAGGCTGCGATGCAGCGCTCACGGTTCTCCATCATCTCGGCCGCCACGCTGGCCGCGGTGTTGCTTGCGGCGTCCGTCGGGACGGTCGCCGCGGACAGCACGGCCATCACCATCCCGCCGGCAGCCGCCGTTCGGAGTGCGCCCCAGCTCACCGTCTCGCCGAGCGTGAAGCTCGTGGGGGGCGTCGTCGCAACGGTCCACGTGGATGTCGTCTGCGATCCGATGCCGTCGGAATGGGATCCGTCGGTCGACCCGACGATCGGCCACAGCGAAGGAACGACAGCGCAGGTCATCCAGGCGGTCTCGAAGCGAGCGATCGCAGCCGGCGAGAGCTCCGGCGGCGGAACGTTCGTCTGCGACGGATCGACCGTCAACCCGCTCGACATCCCGGTCGTGTCCCAGACCGTCCCGTTCAGGAAGGGCACGGCGGTCGTCGGCGTGCAGCTCCAGCTCTGCAACGCCGACTGCAGCGGTGGCGGCTATCGAAGCACCGGCCCCATCCTGGTGACGCTCAGTTCGAAATAGAGGAGGCCGGACCTTGTGAAGCCCGGCGCCAGACGGCGCCGGGCTTCTTCTGTTCGGCACGGCGCCTCAGGCCGACGATGACGGCGCGGTGTCGACCGCGTCCTCCGGCCGGAGCTGGAGCGTCGCCAGGACGTCGTTGAAGTAATCCTGGTCGAATCCCGCGACGGCCGCTGGATCATCGTCAGAGGTGTACAGCTTTATCACGTAGCCCCGATCCCCGCTGGCGACAGCGGCGGCGGAATCACAAAGCTGTCCCTGGGAGCCATCGATCGTGATGGGCTCGCTCGGCGGCCCACAGAAATCCGCCGAGTTGAACCCCGTCATCTTGTCGCCCACCCACTGCTCAGCACTCTTGCCGGACAGCGGCTGCGAGGCAACCATGATCCAGAGGTTCGACTCGAGGACCGGGTCGTAGATGACGTCGCCGGTCGTCTGTGAGAAGTCGGGGAAGTCCGTCGTCCACGGATCCGTTGCGGGTCGTGGCACCCAGCCGGTCGGGTACGAGATCGAGAAGCCATGACGTTCGGACGTGAACGTTTCTGTCAACGCAGGCGGTGACTCGGGAATGATCGTCGCGCCGAACGTCGGGGACGGGGAAGGGGATGGGCTTGCAGTCGGTTGACCGCCTACGTTGGACGAGCTCGGAGGCCTGAGCAGGCTCAGGCCCACGGCCCCGACGGCGATCACGACCACGGCCGCGATCGCCACCTTGGCGAAGGTATTCATGTTGGTGGACCTCCACGGCACGCGGATGACCACGCGCCGCTGTCGTGTGGTGTCGATGGTCTGGAGGGCCGACCGCAACACCCAGTCGGGCGCACGCGGCGGGGCCTCGGACTCGTAGAAGTCGGCGAGCCGGCGTTCGAGGTTTTCGTTGGCGTTCATGCCATCCGGCCCTCCCGCACGGTGTCGACCGAGGTGCGCTCTTCGGCGGTGATCGCCGCCCGGAGTGCCTCGATGGCGTAGTGGAGCCGGGACTTGGCGGTCCCGACGGGGATCTCGAGTGCATCGGCCGCCTCGCTGGGCGTCAGGCCGACGTAGAAGTGCAGGACCAGGATCGTTTGCTGCGGGACGGTGAGCCGTCGGAGCCCACGCTCGAGCTGGTCGCGGTCGGCGAGCGCCGACGTGCCATCAGGCTCGGATGGTTCCTTCGGCAGCAGCATGGTGACCTCGGTCCGCCACCGCCGGCGGTGGCGCCCGATGTCACTGCTGGCTCGAACGATCAGCCGGTACAGCCAGGCATCGAACCGCTCGACGTCGCGAAGCGTCGGCAGATCGCGCCATGCCCGCACCAAGGCCTCCTGGGTCGCATCCTCAGCGAGTTCGGTATCGCGGAGGACCATGCGAGCGATCCCGTACAACCGATCGACGGCGCCGGCAGCAAGCACGCTGAAGGCCTCACGGTCTCCGCGTCGCGCCCGCTCGACGAGCTCCGCCTGCACGCTTCGCTCCTTTCGGGGACGACCGATCTGGTCGCCTACACGCTACGGCGGAGCACAAGGCTGGGCGGTTCATTCTTGGCGACTCGACAGCGAACCCACGAGCGCTGGGAGTGAGCATGGGGGCGCGTCGCACGGCGCAGGATCCTTCGAAATCGAAGGAATCGTACGACCGACCTGTCGCCCGCCGGCACTGGACGCCAGTGACGCTTGACCCTCGCGATCGCTCACAGGTTCCAGGTGTTGACTGGGAGTCCACGCCGATAGGCCGAGGAGCTTCGATCGCGCTCCTTGACCCAATTCGTGGACTCTCGATCCACGTGGAAGCGGCCTACGAGGCCCGGGAGCCGCCTACGAGTCGTTGGCGTGGACTGTGAGTCCACATAGAGTCGACAGCCTTCGCTGAGGGTCGTGAAATCAACGGTTGCGGGTGTAGGTCGCCTCCAGCTCGGCGTCGCCGAGCACGTGCCCCTGCATCGCCGCCCTGACCTCGTCGGCATTGGGCGTTCCGGCCAGAGCGAGCGCCTGATCGAGCGCGTAGAGCGTGAATCGATAGCGATGCGTGCCCGACGGCGGGCACGGGCCACCCCAGCCGATCTTGCGGAAGTCGTTCGTGCCCTGGGGTGGCGCATCCGGCGATGCCGAGACGCCCTCGGCCAGGCCGCCGCTCTGCGAGCCGGTCATGTCGAAGACGACCCAGTGGACGAAGCCACGCGCATCGGGGTCGTCGACGATCAGCGTCATCGCTTCGGTTTCATCGGGCGCATCGATCCACTCGAGCGGTGGCGAGACGTCCTCGCCGTCACAGGTGAACGTGCGCGGGATCGCGGCGCCGGCCTCGAATGCCGGGCTGGTGAGCTCGAACGCCATGGTCGACTCCTCCGGTAGCCCGTCTACCCTACGTCGATGGGAGACGAGCCGTACGCCGACCGCGGTCTGGCCGCGAGACAGCTCGATGCCCTGCTGTCGATCGGCCGGGCGATGCTAGTCGTCGACCGGACAGGGATGTTGCAGTGAACGGAGGCCGACCAATGGGGAACGATGTGGCGCGGTTGCGCGCCAGGAACCAGCTCACGATCCCGGAATCGGTGGTCGATACCGCGGGCCTGCGCGAAGGCGATCGCTTCGTGCTCGAGGCCACGGCGGACGACCCGGGCACGATCGTGCTGCACCGAATCCGGTCCGGTTACGCCGGGAGCCTTCGAGACGTCTACGGCGACTCGGTCGACCATCTCGCGGAGGAGCGTGCTTCTTGGGGGCGACGCTGACCGATCGATGGCGTCCGCCTAAGGCCGCTCTTCAGGTGGCCGATGGGCGGACCCGCAGTGCCAGATCGACGGCGTCAGCCGTCGGCATTGAGTATCCGGTGGCTCGGACACGCTCGAACTCAGCCTTGCCCATCGCCCCAGGGAGGTCGGCCAGGAGCCGTTCATAGTGGGGCCGCTCGTCGGGCGGCCAGGCCATGTGCTGCGCCTCCATCTGCGCTTCCGCAGCGCCGACGAGCGTCGCGGCGCGCTCGAAGTCGCCCCGCTCCACCGCGATCGACGCTAGACCGCTGAACACGAACGGGGTGTTGAAGCGGTCGCCGACCGACTCGCTGATCTCCAGGGACTCGCGCGAGAGCGACTCCGCGGCATCGAGGTTGCCGAGCTGGCGCTCGACCATGCTCAGGTTGCCCGCTTCCGATGCGACCAGGAACAGGTTGCCCTGTGACCGGACGAGCGCGAGTCGCTGGGTCATCCATTCCCTGGCCTCGGGCAGGTCGCCCGCGATCTGCGCGCCGACGCCGAGCAGGTGGAGCGCGTTCGAGCGCCCCGCTTCGTCATCGGCGGCGACGCTCACGTCGAGCGCCTCGCGTGCGAGCCGCCGACCCTCGGCGACATCGGTCCTGAGCGCGACGCGTGCGAGGCCGCCGAGCGCTTGCGAGATCATCGGCGCGTCCTGCAGTCGGCGACCGACCTCGAGACCCTGCTCGAAGAGCTCGGCGGCCCGATCGTCCTGGCCCATCCAGAACGGCATGAAGCCGGCGTTGGTGAGCGCCTGACCCCGGAGACGGTCGTCACCGTCGGGCGCAGCGAGCGCCCGATCGAACCAGACGGTCCCGTCCTCGAACCGCTGCTTCGTGATCCAGAACCGATACAGCGCGTTCGCCAGGCGGAGCGCGTCGTCGGCGCGCTGCTGGTCGACGTACCAGTCCAGCGCGTCCCGCAGCTCGTCGAGCGCGTCCTCGAGTCGGCCGAGGGCGGCCTTCGCGTCGGCCCCGCGGGAGGCCGCGCTCGCCTCCTCGGCGAGCGTCAGCAGCGCCTCTGCGCGAGCCGCTTCCATGCTTAGGCCACGAGCCGCTTGTACCGGATGCGGTGCGGCTGGTCGGCCGCGGTGCCCAGCTCCTTGTGGCGGAATGCCTCGTAGTCGCTGAGGTTGCCCTCGAAGAAACGGACTTGCGAATCACCCTCGAAGGCGAGGATGTGGGTCGCGATCCGGTCGAGGAACCAGCGGTCGTGGCTGATGACGACGACGCAGCCCGGGAACGACTCGAGCCCGGCCTCGAGCGCGCGAAGCGTGTCGACGTCGAGGTCGTTCGTGGGCTCGTCGAGGAGCAGGACGTTGCCGCCGCGCTGGAGCAGTTTGGCCAGGTGGACGCGGTTCCGCTCGCCGCCTGAGAGCTGGCCGACCACCTTCTGCTGGTCGGTGCCACGGAAGTTGAAGCTGCTGACGTAGGCGCGTGCCGGGACCTCGCGGGCGCCGGTCTTGACGACCTCGGCGCCCTGCGTGATCTCCTGGAACACGGTCTTGTCGGGCGCCAGGTCGTCACGCGACTGGTCGACGTACGACATCACGACGGTGTCGCCGATCGTGATCGAGCCGGCGTCCGGCGGCTCCTGGCCGACGAGCATCCGGAACAGCGTGGTCTTGCCCGCGCCGTTCGGGCCGATGATCCCGACGATCCCCGAGCGGGGCAGCGAGAAGGTCAGATCCTCGATGAGGAGTCGATCGCCGAAGCCCTTGCGCAGGCCGTCGACCTCGATCACCTGGTCGCCGAGCCGCGGCCCGGGCGGGATGGCGATCTCGAGCTCCCGTTCCGTGCGTTTCGCGTCGTTCGATTCGGCCAGGAGCTGCTCGTAGGCCGACAGGCGCGCTTTGCCCTTCGACTGGCGTGCCTTCGGCGACAGGCGGACCCATTCGAGCTCGCGGGCGAGGGTCCGCTGGCGCGCGTCGGCAGTCTTCTGCTCGCGCGACAGGCGTTCGAGCTTCTGCTCGAGCCAGCTCGAGTAGTTGCCGGAGAACGGGATGCCGCGGCCGCGGTCGAGCTCGAGGATCCATTTCGCGACGTTGTCGAGGAAGTAGCGATCGTGGGTGACGGCGACGACCGTGCCGTTGTACTCGTCGAGGAAGCGCTCGAGCCAGTCGACCGACTCCGCGTCGAGGTGGTTCGTCGGCTCGTCGAGCAGCAGCAGGTCCGGGTGCTGGAGCAGGAGCCGTGCGAGCGCCACGCGGCGACGCTCGCCGCCACTGAGCGTGCTCACATCCTGGTCGTCGGGCGGGCAGCGCAGCGCGTCCATCGCGATGTCGACGTTGCGCTCCAGGTTCCAGGCGTCGGCCGCGTTGATCTTGTCCTCGAGCGCCGACTGTTCCGCCCCGACCGCCTCGTAGTCAGCCTCCGGGTCGGACCACTTGGCCATGACGGCGTTGTACTGATCGATGACGTCCTGGACCGGGCGGACGCCGTCGAGGACATTGCCCTTGACGTCCTTGCTCGCGTCGAGCTGCGGTTCCTGGGAGAGGTAGCCGACCGTGAAGCCCGGCGTCAGCCGCGCCTCGCCGGTGAACCCGTCGTCGAGGCCGGCCATGATCTTGAGCAGGCTCGACTTGCCGGCGCCATTCGGCCCGATGACGCCGATCTTGGCGCCCGGATAGAAGCTGAGCGAGATGTCCTCGAGGACCGTGCGGTCGGGCGGATAGTGCCGGGCGAGCCGGTACGTGGAGTAGATGAACTCTGCTGGCACCGCGGTCAGGCCTCCGCTGGAGGTGCCTCCCCGGCGTCCGCGTTGGCCACCGGGATGTCACGCAGGAAGAGGACGAGCACGGCGGCGAGGATCGCGGCCGCGATGCTGACCCAGAAGGTCGAGGCGATCGCGATCGCGAACGCCTGATGGATCGACAGCACGATCTGGGCGATGAACGGCTCGACAAACGATCGGAACTGCTCCGGCACGCTCTCGAGGATCTGGGCGCCGAGGTCACCTGTGCCGGTCAGGTCCAAGGCGCCGCCGGAGGATCCCGACGCCGTGAACTGATCGACCATCACCTGGGGCAGGCCGTTCGCGACGAGTCGTCGTGGGATCTCCTGGGTCAGCGTATCTGCGAGGAGCGTGCCGGCGATCGTCAGGCCGATCGTGCCGCCGATCTGCTGGAAGAAGGTCAGGCTCGACGTCGCGACGCCGACGACCGCCGGTTTCACGCTGTTCTGGACGAGGGCCGTGAACACGGCGAACGACGGCCCGACGCCGAGGCCGGTGACGACCATCCAGGCCCAGAGGACTGGCAGCTCCGTGTCGGCACGCAAGTTGGTCAGGAGGAACAGCCCGACCGCAAGCACGATCATCGAACCGAGGATCACGACCTTGTAGCGGCCCGTCCGGGCCACGACCTGCCCGCTCACCGTTGCCCCCACGATCAGCGCGAACACCAGCGGCAGGAGGTTCAAGCCGGATTCGGTCGCGCCCATCCCGCGCACGACCTGGAACCATTGCGGCAGGAAGACGACCGCGCCGAAGAAGCCGAACGCGGCGAGGAACATCGACAGGACCGAGATCGTGACGGTGCGGATGCGGAACAGCTCGAGCCTGACGATCGGATCCTTCGCCCGCGACTCCCACCACACGAAGACGGCCACGATCACCAGGCCGACGACGATCAGCCCACCCACCAACGGGTCCGTCCATTCGAGCGTGCGCTTGTTGCTGAGCCCGAGGAGGATGGGTCCGATGGCCGCGGCGAAGAGCGCGGCGCCGACATAGTCGATGTTGCGGCCCGTCTCTGGATGCTTGATGGGTGGTAGGAGCCGCCAGCAGACGAACAGCGAGATCAGGCCGAGGGGCACATTGATGAAGAAGATCCAGGGCCATCCGAAGACGTCGGTGATCCCGCCGCCCAGGATCGGCCCGAGGACCGACGAAAGGCCGAAGACGGCCCCGAACAGCGCGCCGTACTTTGCGCGCTCCTCCGGTGGGTAGAGGTCGGCGATGATCGCGAACGCGATCGGGAACACGGCCCCGCCGCCGAGGCCCTGAAGGCCGCGCGCGAGGATGAACTGCCACATCTCCTGGCTGAGACCCGCAAAGACCGACGCCGCCAGGAACAGGCTGACTGCCCAGATGAAGATCGGCCGCCGGCCGTAGAGGTCGGACAGCTTGCCGTAGATCGGCCCGCTGATCGTCGAGGTCAGCAGGTAGATCGTGAAGGCCCACGTGTACAGCGACTGGCCGTTGAGCTCCGTCGTGATGATCGGCAGCGCCGTCCCGACGACCGTCTGGTCGAGCGCGAACAGGAACAGGGCGAGCAGGATCGCGCCGAGGATCTCGAGCTTCTGGCGCTGGCTCAGGTTGAAGCTGTGGCCGTCGGGATGGGCTTCGACGGCGGCCGGGGACGTCATGGTTCTCCTCGGGCGGGTTGGGGGGTGGGCTACCGCGGCGGGGTTCTGCCGAGCCTCATGAGTATGCCAGCCGGGCGTTGCGCGACGGGGCTACGGCGGGCGAGGCCGATCTACTGCTCGTAGCCCTCGACGGTCGTGGCCGAGCGCAGCGAGGCGTCGTCCGGGTCCAGGCCGGCGGCCGCCCGCGCCTGGCGCTGGTGGAGAAGGTCGTACGCGCGGTCAAGCTCGACCTTGATCGCCTCCAGTCGATCCTGGTCGTCCTGGGTCAGTCCGCTGCCGTCGCTCGCCGACGCGTAGAGCTGTTCCTCTTCGGCCGAGAGCGCATTGATCTGGTGGAGCACGTCGATGTCCGTCATGGCCACACGATAGCGCTGATCCGCCGTAACCCTTAGGGCGACACGGTGAACGAGATCGTGACCGCGGGCGCCGCGGCGTAGGTGGCGTTCCCAGCCTGGGTCGCCCTGATGCGGCACGTGCCCGTCCTCAGGAGGGTCACCGTGTTCCCGCTCACCGTGCAGACCGCGGTGCTCTGCGACGCGAGCGTGACCGGCAAGTTCGATGAGGCCGACGGGTTCAGCACGACGGTCGGGTTCTGCATCGATTGCGGGCCCGGGTTCGGCAGCGTGATCGTCTGGGAAGCCTTGGCGACGTTGAACGACCGCGTGATCGCAGTCGCCGCCAGGTAGACACTATCGCCGGGCTGCGTCGCCTGGATCGAACACGTGCCGACGACATGCAGGGTGACGGCGTTCCCGCTTACCGAGCAGATCGACGGCGTCGTCGACGTCAGCGTCACCGGCAGCCCGGAGCTCGCGGACGCGATGAGGGTCACCGGCGACTGGATCAAGGTCGCGTTCGGCGGTCTTGCGAAGGTGATCGTCTGCGCGACCTTCGAGACCGTGAACGAGCGGATGATCGGGGCCGCCGCGCTATACACCGTGTTGCCGGGCTGGGTCGCGGTGATCGTGCAGGTGCCCGGGCCCAGCAGGGTGATCACGAATCCGCTGACGGTGCAGATCGACTGCGTTCCGGATGTGAGGGTCACCGGAAGGCCCGAGGTGGCTGTCGGGCTGACGGTGAGGGGTGATTGGAGCATGGTCGAGTTGGGTGGTTTCGTGAAGGTGATCGTTTGTGCTGCCTGGCTCACTGTGAAGGTTCGGGTGATCGGGCTCGCGGGGAGATAGTCAGGGTTGCCAGGCTGGGTGGCCGTGACCGAGCACGTGCCCGCCGTGTGCAGATCGATCTCGAAGCCATCGATCGAGCAGATCGCTGGCGTGTTCGACGTCAGCGTGACCGGTAGCCCGGAGCTGGCAGTCGGGCTGGTCGTCACCGGCGACTGGGCCAGGGTCGAGTTCGGCGGCCGCGCGAACGTGATCGACTGCGGCACGGGCGCCGCCGGTGTCACGGCATTGGACGGAGCCGATGCGGGACCAGTGCCGATCGCGTTGGTCGCGGTGACCGTGAACGTATAGCTGGTCCCGTTGGTCAATCCGGTGACGATGGCCGTGGTGGTCGCGCCATCGACCGTCGCGGTCAGCCCGCCAGGGCTCGAGGTGACGGTGTAGCCAGTGATCGGGCTACCGCCGTCGGCCGGTGCTGTCCAGGAGACGGTCACCTGGGCGTTGCCCTTGACGGCGGTCACGCCGGTCGGGGCGTCCGGCGCGGTGGCCGGCGAGGGCTCGATCTTGATCGCGACGTCGCGGGTGAAGTCGGGCAACGGCACGGTCAGCGTGCCGCCGGTCGCGATAGCCGTCAGCGAGTCGTCCATCGGGGCCACGCCCCACGGATCGTGGATCTCGATGCGATACGACCCGTCGGCGAACCCGGCGAGGGCGACCGAGACGCCGCTCATCGTGCGCCCGGCGATGTCGCCGGGCCCGACTCCGCTGCCGTACTCGTTCTGGGCGTCGCGGATCCAGGCGAAGCCCTCCGATCCGTTGTCCATCCCGAGCGCGACGACGGCCGCAGGAGTCGTGATGGTCGAGGTCTCCAGGCTCATGCCCGCGAGATCCTCTCCAGCGAAGAAGTCCCGGAGTGGCGGGTTATGGCGTTCGTTGGCAGGGAAGTCGGGCGGCGTCCGGTGCTGGGACGCGTTGTCGCGGATGTAGCTGCCCCACCACCACGACATCGCGCCGGACGCCGACATCGCCGAGGCCCACATCGAGTTGTGGAGGTGCGTCGCCTGGACGAGGTGGGCGATCCGATCCGCGGCCAGGCCAGACGTCGTCGGATCGAACGCATTCTCGGGCTCTCCGTTCAAGCCGAACTCGCCGATGATCACCGGCTTCCCATAGGTCGCGTTGAGGTCCTCGGCATAGCCGCGGAAGCGCTCGTCGCGGCCGCTGAGCGAGCCGTAGTCGTGGACCTGGACGAGGTCGATGTTGGGGTCGTTCCAGTAAGCGGCTGCGCTGGTATCGATGTCCGAGCTCGTCGTGATGAGGTGGTCGTACGGGTCCAGCGAGCGCAGGTAGGCCGCCATCTCCGCATGCCAGCTCACGAGGTCGTCGCGGACCTCCTGGCTCGTGAACGGATTCCGGCTCCCCGAGCCGATGAACTGGGTCTCGTTGAACAGCTCCCACGCGAGGATGTCCCGGTACGCGCCGTAGCGGGCGACGAGGTAGCGCAGGCGCTGCTTGAACAGCTGTCTCGCTATCGGATCGCTGAAGAACGCGGCCGGATCTTCGGCGGGGATGGGGCCGCCGTTGTCGACGTTGTACGGGTTGTCGTACCAGCGCGCATTGACGTGGCTGCTGAACTGCCCGTGGTCGTTGAGGACGAGCTGGACCTCGAGGCCGTACTGCTCGGCGAGGTCGAGGATCTGCTCGACGCGGAAGGCGGGGACATCGCCGTATTGGCCGACCCCGTCGTACTGTCCGGAAAAGTGCGTGGCGTTCCACTCGATGGCCGTGATGTAGAAGTCGGTCATCCAGACGCGGGCCCAGTTCTGGCCCGCCGCCTGCATCGACTGGAAATGCGGCTCGTAGTAGTGGCTGCCGTCGTTGAACGGGTTGCCGTCGCCGAACGCCACGTTGTGGCCCATGGGTAGATAGGGCGTCCCGTCCGTGTAGCGCAGGAACCGGTCATCCCGCGGGTCGCGCTCGATCTGGCCCTTGGCGCTCGACGAGGTGACGGAGAAGGTCCGCGGTGAGGTGACCGCGGTGGCCTGTTGGCCGGAGACCTTGTCCTGTGCCCGGAGCGTGTACCGCCACGTGCCGGTCTCGTCGGGCGAGAAGCGGGCGTGCCAGACCCCGGACTCGGTACCCGGGACAGGGTCGTAAAGCTCCGACTCGCCGACCCCGGTACCCGGCCGGAGCGTGTAGTCGGTCCCGAAGAAGGCCGGCACGGTGTAGTTCGCGCCGCTCGGCGCCGTGAATGTCGCGGTCACGTCGATGGTCGCCGGATCATGGACGTCGACGCCGTAGGTGCGGCTCAGCGTGAACTGCTTCTCGAAGCGCGCGTATCGAGCGACGCTCGATGGCGCGGGCCTGCTTGCGTCGATCGTCAAGGGTGACGTCGTCGGCGGCTCGGTCGGGACGAGGAGCAGGGCTCGGTCGTGGAAGTCGGCGGTCTGGCCGCGGACCAGGATCGCCCCGCCGTCGTCGATCTCCAGGGCGACCATGATCAGCGCTTCGTAGCCGAGCGGCATCTGCGCGCTCAGGTCGATGAGCTCGCCGTCGTCGAACAGGTAGCCTCGCGTCGAGGTCGGGGTCGACGCGTAGCCGACGACCTGCCGCGCTTGGTTGATGTCCGTGACGGTGGCGAACGTGCCACCCATGCCGGGGATCAGGGTGTAGTTGCCCTCGTCGAGGAAGAAGCCGCGGCGGCTACCCGACCCATCGAGATACGAGCCGGCGATGCTGCCGCTTTCGTTGATGGCGATGGCCTCGCTCGAGCTCGTGCCGGGTGGGGCGATGCTGGTCATCGTCCCGTTGGCGTAGCGGAAGGCCTGGCCCCCGGAGGTTCCGACGATCACGCCGGACTCGTTCAACTGGTACGGCGCCGTCGTGCCTCCCCCGAGCGACCCAAGGTCGGTCGTCGTCGTCCCGTCGGAGACGAAGCCCCGGAACGTTCCGGGCGACGGCGAATAGTTGCCGACGACGGTTCCCGCCTCGTTGATGCGAGTGGCTTCTGAGGAGGTCCCACCGAGCGTGTGGAGGTCGATCATGGTGCCGCCCCGATACACGAACGCGTGCCGCTGCCCACCGCTCGTGTCGGCGCCGCCGACGATGTCGCCCGCATCGTTGATGTCGCGCGCGGCACTGCTTGCGCCGCCGAGTGTGCCGATGAACTGGACAGCCCCGTCGTAGCGGTACGCCTCGTAGTCGCCGCCGTTGTATGCATAGCCGGTCACCACGCCCTCGTCGTTGAGAGCCGCGCCGTAGGACTCGGTGAAGCCCGGGAAGACGTACGACGCGGTCGTGCCGTCGTAGAAGAACGCTCGGCCGTTGATGCTCCCGGTCGCTTGGTGCGCGGCATTCATGTCGATGGCGGAGCCGTCGAAGGACTGACCTGGAAGTCCAGCGCCAAGGTCGATGACATCGTAGGCGGCTGCCGGGCGCGTCCCCGGGACGAGCAGGATCGGCTGGCCGTTCAGGCCGTAGGCAAGGATGTGCCCGGAATCAGCGATCGCCTGCGCGTTGATGACTTCGACCGAATGTGCGGGGAGCAGATCGTTGACGTCATACATCACCCCGTCATGAATCAGGAATCCGTGCGTCTTGCCTGGTGCCACGAACGAGACGCCCGTGATCTGGCCCTGTTCGTTGATACCGGTCGCGAAGGACTCGTCGCCGCCGGGGAGCACGCCCAGTTCGACCAGGCCGGTGCCATCCCAACGGGCCGCGCGGAACTTGCCGGACGAGTTCCTGGCCGAAACGACCACCCCGCCCGACTCGTTGAGCGCGCCGGCGCTGGTCCAGTTTCCGCCGGGCAGCACGCCGAGATCGATCGCCGCGCTACCGTCCCAGAGGATCGTGCGATTGTCGTTGGGCGGCACCGTGACCGAGGCGAGGACATGACCTGCCTCGTTCATGTCCGCGACGTTCGCCGAGGAGAAGGGCCCACCGCCGATGTCTGCGATCGCGCCGCCTTGCCACGCGACGAGATGCATGGCGCCGTCGATGTCTCGTGCGCTTCCGGCGATCAGCCCAGCTTCGTTGATCCGGCTGGCGATCTCGTAATCGCCGCCGAAGCTCGCGAGTTGCGTCGTCTCCGTTCCGTCGTTGGTCCAGCCGCGACTCTCGCCGTTGCTGAGGAAGGAGGCACCGATGACCGTCGTGCCGGCGTCATCGATGTCATAGGCGACGTCGCCGGCTGTGCCCTCCAGGCCCGGGATCGGGGTGACTGTCGTGCCGTCGACGCGGATGGCCTGCAGCGTTGCGCTTCCCGCCGTACCGACCATGGAGCCGCTCGCGTTGATCGCGAACGGATTGCCGCCGGCGACATCGATCCGTTCGATCGACGTTCCGCTGATGCGGGCGACCCCGGCGGATGGCTGATTCGGGACGCCGTACTGACCCGCCACGACGCCAGTGGCATTGATCGCGGTGGCGCCCGAAATCCCGGAGACCATCCCGATCGCGATCGCGTGGTACTCGGGCGGGGTGGCCGCGTGTGCGACCGGTGCCGGGGCGATCGCGACGAACGATCCCGCCAGAAGGGATGTGCCTGACAGGGCGACCAACCAGCGGGTCGCGCGCGCTCGACCGACTAGCACCGAATTCTCCAGAAGTCTCTGGGCGTCCCAGACGAGTGTAGATGACCCATGTCACCGGATTTCGCCGGTTTCGACGACGCTCCCTAGGACATCGACCGGTCGATCGACCTCGTTTCGACGAGCAACAGCTCGCCGCCGGCGTCGCCGGCGCGGACGTCGACCGAGCGCTCGCCGACGACCTTCGCGGCGCCGCCTTCGTCGAGGTCACCCTCGTCCGATCCGGCCGCGACGCGGGCGGACCCGTGCACCACGAACAGGTAGCCCTGGAACCCCGGTCGGAACAGGTGACTCAGCAGCTCGCCCGGGCCGAGCAGCGTCGCGTAGACCGCGGCGTCCTGGTGGACGGTCACCGCGTCGGGGTTGACGGGCGCGGCGGTCCGCGCATACCCCTCAGCGGGCACGAGGACCGGGAGCCACGTACCCCGGCGCGCGTCGGCCGCGAACTCCTGCTGCTCGATCGATGGTTCGAGGCCGCGCTCGGCCGGGATGATCCACATCTGGATGAAGCGCATCGGCTCGGTCTGGCTGTTGTTGCCCTCCGAGTGCTCCATCCCGGAGCCGAGCGTCGCGCGCTGGACCGAGCCCGGCGGCAGGATCCCGCCGTTCCCGCGGCTGTCGGCGTGCTCGAACATGCCGTCGGCGACGTACGTAACGCCCTCGATGTCGCGGTGCGGATGCATCGGCCAGATCGCACCGGGGATCAGCGTGTCGTCGTTGAACACGCGCAGGTCGCCGAACCACGTGTTCTCCGGGTCGTTGTAGTCGTCGAAGCTGAAGTGCCAGTAGGCGCTGAACCAGCCGCCAGTCGGTGTGGTGGATGGTCTCGCGCGGTCGAAGGATCAGCATCCGCTCAGGGTACTTCGGACGACGATCGGATCGAGGCCGGTTCCTGGCGGCTAGCCGAAGGTGCAGTCGATCGTGACCTTGTCGAGGGCGCGCTCGAGCACGTCGAGCTCCTCGTCATCCAGCCGCGCCACGAACAGGTCGCCGACACCCTTCAGGTGGACCGGCGCGGTTTCCTCGAGACGCGCGAGCCCGGCATCGGTCAACGTGACGACGACGCCGCGGGCGTCGGCCTCCGCCCCGGCACGCCGGACCAATCCCTCGCCGACCAGCCGCGCGACGCGCCGCGTCATCCCCGAGCGCGAGATGAGTGCCATGTTCGCAAGATCGGTCATGCGCAGCGACCCGCCGGCGACTGCCAGTTGGGCGAGCACGTCGAAATCGGCCAGCGCCAAGCCGGTCTCCTTGAGGAGGTCCATGTCGAGCTGGCGCATGAGCGATGCCTGCGCGCGCAGGAGCGAACGCCAGGCGCCGATGCCGCGCCCGTCGGGGAGGGCATCGCGGATCAATCGATCCAGCATGGCGGTGGCGTCGGTCTCGACAGGTACTTGCATGTGCAACCAAATGGCGGTAGGGTGGTATTTGCAGATGCAACTATAGCCTGCGAAGCACCGGAAGGAAACCGCTCGTGATCACCGATCCCAAGCCCGAACTCGATCTGTCCGTCAGTCGTCGGTTCGGGACACTCGCCGACGAGACCCGCGTCCAGCGGGCGACGGCCGCGCTGGAGGGCCACGGCTTCACCGTCCTCCGGGCGGCCGATGGCGCCGAGGCGCGCCGCCTCGTGCTGAGCCTCATCCCCGAGGGCGCGCAGGTCCACCACGGCGCCTCGCAGACGCTCGAGGAGACCGGCATCACCGAGGCGATCGAGCACTCGGGTCGCTACGACCCGGTTCGTCCACGGATCTGGAGCATGGACCGCAAGACCCAGGGCGACGAGATCCGCCGCCTGACTGCCGCGCCCGACGTGATGCTCGGCAGCGTCCACGCCGTCACCGAGACGGGCTCGCTGATCGCGGCCTCGAACGGCGGCAGCCAGCTCGGCCCGTACGCCTCGAGTGCCGGCAAGGTCATCCTCGTCGTCGGGACGCAGAAGATCGTCGGCGACCTCGAGGACGGACTGCGTCGCGTCGACGAGTACGCGTTCCCCCTGGAGGACGCCCGCGCCCAGGCGGCGTACGGCATCCATAGCGGTGTGAACAAGGTCCTGATCATCAACCGCGAGATCGCGCCAGGCCGCATCACGGTCGTCCTGGTCGACGAGGTCCTCGGGTTCTAGCCCGAGCGAAGGAGCGCATCGCCATGACCACGCAAACCGACACCGCGCAACGCGAGGCGGTCGTCGTCGTTGACGCCCACATCCGCCCGATGATGGGCCTCGAGGTGCTCGAACCCGTGCCGTCGGCCCGGGTCCCCTACGAGCTCTCGGACCCGTTCATCCTCGTCCACGAGGCGGTCGTGCCGATCGATCTCCAGCGGGCCGAGCTCGACACGACCCACCCGCACCGTGGCTTCGACAACCTCTGGTACATCCTGTCCGGCTCGGCCAGCACGGGACACAGCACCGGACCCGGCGGCACGTTCGAGCGGGCCAGGCTCGAGACCGGCGGGCTGCTCAAGATCCGCACGGGGAAGGGCGTCTACCACGCCGAGAAGATCGGCGACGACGAGCTCCGCGAGGGCAAGACCGGCGAGTTTCGCAGCGTGCTGTTCTGGGTGAACCTTGCCCGCAAGGAGAAGCAGGTCGACCCGACCGCCCAGGTGGTCCGGCCCGACGAGCTGCCCGTGCGCACGCAGGACGGCGCCACCGTCCGCACGCTGGTCGGCGAGGGCACGCCGGTCGAGCTCGGGACGCCCGCGTTGATCCTGGACGTCGAACTGCCGGCGGGCGGAGCGTTCAGCACACCGGTGCCGTCGGACTTCAATGCGTTCGTCTGGATGCTCGAGGGGGAAGCGAAGGTCGCTGCCGACGGACGTCGTGCGCGCAAGGCGCAGATCGCGGTCCTCGGACCGGGCGACGTGCTGACCGTCACGGATGCGCAGCCGGGAACCCGGTTCATGGTCATGGCCGGCAAGCCGTACGGGGAGGCACCCATCTACAACGGACCGTACGTGGACTGAACGTTCATCATGGTCCGGTGACATCCGCCACCAAGATCGACCTCTCGACCCCGCCCAGCGGTCCGGGCTGCGTCGACTGCGACGCGACCGGCGGCTGGTGGTTCCACCTCCGCCGGTGCGCGCACTGCGGGCGGGTCGGTTGCTGCGACTCATCGCCGTCGCAGCACGCCCGTCACCACGCCTTCGACGCCGAGCATCCGATCATCCACAGCTTCGAACCGGGCGAGGACTGGTTCTGGGACTACTCCAGCCAGCAGTACCTCGACGGACCGGCGCTGGCGCCGCCGAACCACCACCCGCTCGACCAGACCGTGCCCGGACCGGCCGATCGCGTCCCGCCGGACTGGCAGGACCACCTCCATTGAAGCGGTCACCGGCCACGGACGCGGCCACGATGCCGCCGGTCGACCACCCGTACGCCTCGGACATCGAGGCCGAGCGGTCGGGCTGGTACGAGATCGTGGACCTCGTCCGCTCGCTGACCCCGACGGAGTGCCTCGAACCCGGCTACCAGCGCGACCCCGACTGGACCGTGCGGGACGTGGTCGCCCACGTCGGCACCTGGCTGGCGGAGGCACAGGCCCAGTTCGAGCGGATGACCGCAGGCACCTACGAGGGTCACGACATCGACATCGACGGGCTCAACGCGGCCCTGCTCAAGGCGATGGACGGCCAGCCGTGGGAGGTCGCCTGGGTCCAGGCCAACGCCGGCCGCACGCGGATGGTCGAGGAGTGGTGGCGGTTGCGCGATACCAGCGACGAGGCGGGCTGGTGGATCCGAAAGTCCGGCAGCGACCACTACGCCGAGCACCTCGGGCGTCTGCGCGAGTGGCGCGACGAGCTGATCGGCAGGCGCGCGCCGTAGCCGGTCGCCCATGGAGATCCTGAGCGCCGTCCTCGCGATCATCGTCGCGATCGCGATCCTGTTCGAGATCGCGCGTCGCGTCGGCGTGCCGTACCCGACCCTGTTCGTGGTCGGCGGGCTGGGCCTTGCGCTGATCCCGGGCTTGCCACGTCTCGACCTCGAGCCCGAGCTGATCCTCCTCTTCTTCCTGCCACCGCTCCTGTTCGGCGCCGCGGTCGAGACGCCGACGCGCGATCTTCGGGCCAACGCCGGGCCATTGCTGCGCCTGTCGATCGGGCTCGTGCTCTTCACGATGACGATCGTCGCGGTCGTCGCCTACGTCGCGATCCCGGGCATCGGCTGGGCGCCGGCCTTCGCGCTGGGGGCGATCGTCGCGCCGACCGATGCCCTCGCCGCCACCACGGTGTTCCGCCGGATCGGGGCGCCGCGCATCGTCACGACGCTGGTCGAAGGCGAGGCCCTCCTCAACGATGCGACGGCGCTCGTCGCGTACCGATTCGCCGTGCTGGCCGCTGCGAGCGGCGTGTTCGTGCTGTCGGAGACGCTGGCGTCGTTCGTGGTCGCCGCCGTCGGGGGTGTCGCGATCGGGCTGGTGGTCGGTCGCGTCGCGTCCGTGATCCTGCACCGGCTCGACGATGCGCCGGTCGAGGTCCTGATCTCGATCGTCGTCCCGTTCGCCGCCTACCTGCCCGCCGAGCAGCTCGAGCTGTCCGGCGTGCTCGCCGCGGTCACCGCCGGCCTCGTGATCGGACGCCACCTGGGCACGATCCTGACGCCGAGCAGTCGGGTGCTGTGGCTGACCACCTGGAAGATGGTCGGCTTCGTCCTCAACGGGTTCGTCTTCGTGCTGATCGGGCTGGAGTTGCCGACGATCCTTGCGGGGTTGGCCGGCCGGTCGCCGGTCGCGCTCCTCGGTCTCAGCGTGCTGGTCGCGGGAGTCGTGGTCGGGGGCCGGTTCATCTGGATCTTCGTGAGCAGTCGCATCCCGAACTCGCCGCGTCAGGTCATCGCGCGGCGCGACCCCGCTCTCGCCCGACGCCTCACGTTCGTCGTGAGCTGGGCGGGATTGCGAGGCGCGGTGTCGCTGGCGGCCGCGCTCGCCCTACCCGCCGACTTCCCGGAGCGGAGCCTCATCCTGTTGCTGACGTTCGCCGTGATCCTCGTCACGCTCGTCGGTCAGGGCCTGACGCTGCCCGCGGTCCTGCGCTGGGCCATGCGGGGTGCTCCGGCGCTCGAAGGCGACGAGCTGACGGTCGCCCGCTCGGCGGCCTATCGGGCGGGCCTCGATGAGATCGAGCGCGCGCGGCCGACATCGTCGGGGCATCAGCCGCTCTTCGACCGCCTCGAGGCCGGCCTTCGTGACCGGACCCAGCACCTCGCCACCGAGGATGCCACCGAGACCGAGGAACGCCGCCAGGAGCGGCTCGAGCACGAGGAGATCCAGCGTGGCGTGATCTCGGCCCAACGGGCTGCCGTGATCGACCTTCGCGATCGCGGCGAGATCAACGACCTAACGCTGCGCTCGATCGAGCGCGAGCTCGACCTCGAAGAACTCCGGATGGAGGGCTAGGCCGCTCAGGCCTCGATCACGCTGGCGGCGAGCCCTCGTCGCCCTCGTCGGTCTCGGCTTCTCCGAACGCTGGCGCGAGCTCCGTCCGGCTGAGGTGGCTTGCTTCGACCAGGGTCGGGCGGCCGTCGCGATCCTTCCAGCGCGTCTGTACCTGGACCTCGTCGGTCTCGCCGACCAGGCGCAGCACGACGACGTAGCTCGAGCCCCCTGGGCGACCGACTCGATCGACGCCTCCTTTGACGGCAGCGGGAAGAGGCTGATCACCTCGCCGAGGTTGCGCCGCAGCTCGGCGCTGACGTCCTCGATGGCGCGGTCGACGTCACCGGCGACGATCGCCTCGCACATGGCCCGGGCATGGTCGCGAACGGTCTGCTCATCCATGTGAGCAGGATAGTCGGCGAGTCAGTCTCCGGGATCTGCGCGCCGGCGGGACACGCGCACCCAGTCGACCTCGAACGCCTTCGGGTAGTCAGCGGGATCCCGGGAGTCCGGCGCGTCGCCGTCGATCGGGAAGTCGTAGATGCCCAGCATGAGCTGCATCGGGTAGGTCGCCGACTGTTCGACTACGCGGATCAGCCGATCGTCGATGTACCAGGTGATGCGGTCGGGCGTCCAGTCGGCCGAGTACGTGTGCCAGTCACGCACGTCGATCGGGATCTCGTCGGCGACGAAGTCATCGACGATCGCAGGGTCGCCGAACGGGTGGACGCCCATGCCGATCCGGGCACGGTCAGGTCCCACGGTCCGCCCGAAGATCTCGGCGACGTTGATCTCGGACGAATGCTCGGGCGTGTCCTCGAGGCCGATCATCCAGAGGGAGACCATCGCCCGCGGGTCGTCGAGGGCGCGAAGGCGGGTCTCGATCAGGCCGTGGTGGACGGTGAACAGCGCGCGGTTCTTCTGCGCGGTCCGCACGACCACGTCCGGGTGGAACTGGAGCTGGCCCTTCTTGCTCCCGACCGGACCCGCGAACACGCCGGTCTGCAGCGAGGACACCCTGAGATCGCCGTCAAGGCTTGGGCACCACGGCGGCGTGTCCGCCTCGATCAGCAGCCGCAGGATGCCGTCGCGGATCTCGTAGCGGGTCGCCGTCCGGTCGGGCGTGCTCCAGTGCGGCAGGTAGTGGGGGAGCCAGTGCGTCTCGTCCAGGCTTGGTTCATCGAAGTCGTCCTGCCACGTCACGTGGTACCGCGAGCGGTCGAGGGTCATCGTCCGGGCGCGACGGCCGCTCGGGCGGCCCGGAATGCCTCGAGCCCGCGGTCGACCATCTCGTCGCTCGCGGTCAGTGAGATCCGGAACCAGCCGGGCGACTCGACGATCGTGCCGGGCAGCACGAGCGCGCCATGCTCGGCGAGGCGTGTCGAGAACGCGAGGTCGTCCGGGTCTGGCGAACGGACCATGAGGTAGAACGTGCCCTCGGGCTTGGTGACCTCGTAGCCCATATCGCGCAGCGCCGGGACCATGCGATCGCGTCGCGCCTGGAGCGCGCCGATATCGATCGACAGCTCCTCGAGATCGCCGATCGCGTGCTGGAGCAGCGCGTTCGGGAAGCCCCAGCCGGCCGCCAGTTGCTGGACGAAGATCCGGTAGTTGAGCGCCTCGCGGTCGGGGAAGTCGGGCGTCAGGGCCGCATAGCCGATCCGCTGGCCGGGCGCCAGTAGCGTCTTCCCGTACGTGTAGATCGTGATGGTCGCGTCGTAGTCGAGTGCGGGCGTCCGGAAGTCGATGCCGTCGAACACGATCCGGTTGTACGACTCGTCCGACAGCAGGACGATCGGTCGGCCGTGGCGTTCCGAAGCCTCGCGCAGGACCTCGCCGAGCGCGGCCAGCTCAGGCTGCCGATAGATCCGGCCGGTCGGGTTGTTCGGGCTGTTGACGATGATCGCCCGGGTTCGGGGCGTGATCGCCGCGGCGATCGCCGCGGGATCGAGGTCGAACTCGGGTGCCTTGAGCCGGACCCGGACGGCGGTCGCGCCGGCCGACGCGATCATGAGCTCGTAGAAGAACCACGGCGGCGAAAGGAAGATGACCTCGTCGCCCTCGTCGGCGAGTGCCCGGATCGCGACACCGAGCCCACCGAACGCACCGGCGGTCAGCGCGATGTCCTCTGGGCGGTAGTCGATGCCGGTACGAACTTTGAGCGACGCGGCCACGATCGCTCGTGGCTCCGCCTCGCTGAACTTGTAGGCGAACCAGTTCTTGTCCTTCGGGACGGCGGCCTGCTGGAGCGCGTCGACCAGACCGGGGAGGGGCATCTCCTGGGGGTTGCCGAACGCGAAATCGGCGATGCCCGGGTCGAGGTGATGGCGCTCCCAATCGCCGCCCGTGAACCAGCTGAACACGTGCTCGACGCTGGCCACCATGCGGTCCATGCGCGCCTGGGCGATCGTCATCGAATCGTCCTCCGGTGTCGGTCGTCCGCCAAGTATCGGCGTTGAGCGTCGCACGTCGCGTCCCCTTGTGGTACCGTGAGCGAGTCGTTCATATTCTGATAGATTTGGGTAGACTTTGGCTCGCTCAGCACCGCGTGACCATGACTGGATCGGCCTGTCAGAGGCGAGCCGGATGCTGGGCGTCTCGCCGGCGACGGTGCGCCGCTGGAGCGACGACGGCCGGTTGCGGGTCTTCACGACACCGGGCGGGCACCGACGGTTCTCCCGCAGCGCCCTCGAACATCTGCTGCCGGCCGATCGGATGCGCCGGCCCACCCTCGGCGGTGCCGGGCTGACGCCGAGCCGGCTTGCTCGCTCCTACCGACGTGCCAGACGAGAGGCTGCTCCAGAGCTGCCCTGGGTCTTGGAACTGAGCGACGAACAGCGCATCCTGTTCCGTGAGCGAGGGCAGGTCCTCGCCGCCACGCTCCTCCAGCATCTCGACGCCACCCAGCCGGAGACAGGGGCCCATCATCTGACGGCAGCCTCGAGCACGGCGGCAGAGTACGGTCGCGCAGCGGCTGCCCTGGGCTTGTCGCTCAGCCAGACCGTCGAAGGCTTCCTGCGCTTCCGTGCCCCGTTCCATCACGAACTTGCGCTCGCCGCCCGCCGGCGAGGATTCGATGCGGTCGAGACGACCGACCTGCTCGAGACGGCCGAGCACGCCATGGATCGATTGCTGGTGGCGACGATGACCGGGCACAGCCCGCTCACACGTCCTCGCGGGCGCTCGCGGTGATGGGCCCACAGATCGTGATCGGTTCGAGGGGCAGTCCACTGGCGCTCGCCCAGGCGCGCCTCGTCGCGGAGGCGCTCGCCCGGAAGGGTCGGTCGACACGCATCGTCGTAGTCGAGACCGAGGGAGACCGCCGAGCGCCAGACGCGGCGTGGGGCGAAGGAGCCTTCGTGGCCGCGATCGAGCGGGCTCTCGTGGCTGGATCGGTCGACGTCGCCGTCCACAGCGCGAAGGACATCCCGACAGAGGAGGACGCGCGGGTGCAGGTCGGTGCTTACCTGCCTCGCGCGGACCCGCGCGACGCGCTGGTCGTCGGCGTCGGCGGGAAGCCGCTAGGTCTCGACCAGTTGCCGCGGCACTCCAGGGTCGGGACGGACAGCCCCCGGCGGACGGCGTTCCTGCGAGCACGCCGACCCGATCTGATCGTTCATCCGCTCCACGGCAATGTCGATAGCCGCCTTCGGCGACTTGACGACGGTGAGACAGATGCGTTGGTTCTCGCCTGCGCAGGGTTGGATCGCCTGGGACTCGCCGATCGCATCGCCGATCGCCTCCCGCCGGCAGTGGTGCCACCGGCACCCGGCCAGGGTGCCATCGCGATCCAGGTGCGACGCGATGACGAAGCGACGGTCGCGGTCGTGTCGGCGGTCGATGATCGTGGCACGCGCATCGCCGTCGAGGCCGAGCGAGCCTTCCTGCGAGCGTCGGGGGGAGGTTGCCGGGCTCCGATCGGAGCCCTCGCGACGATCGAAGGCGATAAGCTCCACCTCCTTGGGGGCTGGGGCGACCCAGGGGGCGGCTCGTTCGGGATCGCGCACCGTCGCGGAGCGCTCGATACCGGCGAGGCGATCGCTCGGGCCCTGGCGACCGATCTCGGCGTCACGGCCGGCCCACGAGCGTCCGCGAGCTCCACCCGGGCCGTCGACCAGGGCCGTCCGCCACCCCGGGTGTTGGTCACGCGGCCTGTCGAGCAGGCGGACGACCTGGTTTCGGCGCTGCAGAGCGCCGGGCTGGTGGCGGTGAAGGTTCCGACCATCAAGGTCGAGATCGACCCACCGCGGGGGTACCTTGATTCGGCGGCGTCGCTCTTGCACACGTATCGCTGGGTCGTGGTCACGAGCTCGAACGGCGCACGGGCGATCCTAACGGCGGCTGTGCGCGTCCGGACCGAACTGGGAGCGCCGAACTGGGCGGCCATCGCATCGAGCACGAGGCGCGTCCTCGAGCGCGAAGGCATCGATGTCGGCTACCAGCCGAGCCGACCGACGAGCGCATCGCTCGCGGCCGAGTTGCCGGTCGCCCCGGGCGACCGCGTGCTCGTCCTTCGGGGTGACCTCGGCGGCGATGATCTGGCTGCGACCCTCCGGACGCGCGGCGCGGTGGTCGATGACGTGATCGCTTACCGCACGCTTGAGGCGCCCGAGAACTCGCGACCGTTGCTCCGCGCCGCTGCCGCCGAAGGCGCGATCGCCGCCGCGGTCTTCACGAGTGGGTCCACGGCGCGGGGTCTTGCCACACTCGGACAGGCCGAGTCGATCGACGTCCATTCGCTGCCGGCGGTGTGCATCGGACCCGAAACCGCAGACGAAGCACGCACCGCCGGGTTTCGGGTCATCGCCGTCTCGCCCACACCCGACTCGGAAGCGCTCGCGGCGACGACCGCGGACGCGCTTGGGGCGACACCCCAGGAGGCAACGTGACGGTCGATCTCGACGAACGACTGGCATCGAGCCTATCCGCCCAGCAGATGACGTCAGCCGCGGGTCCTCGCCGGCTCAGGCGTACGCCGGCGCTCCGGGCGCTGGTCCAGGAGACGCGGCTCCATCCATCGATGTTCGTCGCACCGCTGTTCGTCCATGCCGGGTCGAGCGGGCGGGAGGCCATCGCGTCGATGCCGGGGCAGGCCCGTCTCTCGCCCGACCTGGCGGCACAGGAGGCAGCTCGTCTCGCGGAGCTCGGTGTCGGCGGCGTCCTCCTGTTCGGCGTGCCCGAGGCCAAAGATCCGATCGGGTCACGTGCGGACGCCGAGGACGGGATCGTGCAGGATGCGTTCCGGCGCATCCGCGCCCTTGAACTGCCGATCGTGACGATCGCGGACACCTGTCTGTGCGAGTACACGGACCACGGCCACTGTGGCCCGCTCGCGATCGACGGTTCGGTCGACAACGCCGCCGCCGTCGCCCGGCTGGCCGAGGTTGCCGTAAGCCAGGCTCGATCGGGGGCCGACATCGTCGCCCCGAGCGCGATGATGGATGGCCAGGTGCGGGCGATCCGGGTGGCACTTGACGCCGCGGGCTTCGACCAGACCCCGATCATGGCGTACGCGTCGAAGCACGCCTCGGCGTTCTACGGCCCGTTCCGCCAGGCCGCCGACAGTGCGCCGGCGTTCGGAGATCGGCGCGGGTACCAGATGGACCCGGCAAATGGCCGCGAAGCCGTCCGCGAGATGTCGCTGGACGTTGCCGAGGGCGCCGACATCCTGCTCATCAAGCCCGCCCTGCCCGGGCTGGATCTGATCGCCACCGCCCGGGCCAGGTTCGATGTGCCGATCGCTGCGTATCAAGTGTCCGGAGAGTTCGCCATGATCACCACCGCGGCCGAGCGGGGCTGGCTGGATGGGCGCCGGGTGATGACCGAAGCGGTGACCGCGATCGTGCGGGCGGGTGCCGGGATCGTCATCAGCTATGCAGCGGCCGATCTGGCCAGGTGGATCGCGGAAGAGCGATGACCACGAGCGATCAGCTCTATGTGCAGGCCATCGGGCTCGGCCTCGACGCCGCGTGGCGCCGCCAGACCGAGGAACGACGCCGGGACGACGGTCGGCGCTTCTGCGAAGCCATCGAGTCCGACCGGGTCAGGACCATCGCGTACTCATCGATCGGTCTCGAGCCCGGTGTCGACCTGTTGTTCTGGCGCATGGCGTCAGCCGTCGACGCGCTGGAGTCTTCGGCAGCGGCGCTCCTGGTCGCCGGCTTGGGTCGCTGGCTTACGGTCACACATTCGTTCATCGGTCGGATCGGACCGTCGCAGTACGTGCGGAAGCCGAATGAGCAGGAGCAGTCACCATTCGGCGGCGAGCGTTCGCGCTACCTCGTCGTGTACCCATTCACGAAGAGCACGGACTGGTATCTCCTTTCGAAGGAGGCGCGGCAGGGGGTGATGAATGAGCACATGCGGGTTGGTCACGACTACCCGATGATTCGCCAGGCACTCGCCTATTCGTTCGGACTCGACTCCCAGGACTTCGTCGTCGCCTACGAGACCGACGATCTCGTCGCCTTCGGCGACCTGGTTCGCGCGTTGCGATCGACGGAGAGCCGGCGGTCCACGGTGAGCGACAGTCCGATCCTGCTCGGCATCCATCGTCCGCTGGACGAGATCCTCGACCTCCTTGGTGGCGTGTGAACGACCGACTCGTTCGGGCATGTCGACGCGAAGCCGTCGACGCCACGCCGATCTGGTTCATGCGTCAGGCGGGGCGGTCGTTCGCGGCATACCGGAAGCTGCGCGAGCGATACGGGATCCTCGAGCTCGCGAAGCAGCCCGACCTGTGCGCCGACGTCACCCTCATGCCAGTCCGCGAGCTGGGCGTCGACGGCGCCGTGCTCTTTGCAGACATCATGCTGCCGCTCGAGCCGATGGGGGTCGGGCTGCGGATCGAGCCCGAGGTCGGGCCGATCATCGATCACCCGATCCGGTCGGCCGCCGACGTCGAGGCATTGCGGCCGTTCGATCCAGCCGCGCTGGGCTTCACGTTCGACGCGATCCGGCTCGTGAAGGAGGAGCTCGCCGGCGCCGCATCGGTGATCGGCTTCTCCGGGGCGCCGTTCACGCTTGCGTGCTATCTCATCGAGGGCCAGCCGTCGCGCGACTTCGCTATCGCGAAGGCCTTCATGTACCGCGAACCTACCGCCTGGCATGAGCTGATGGGTCGCTTGGCCGACACGGTCGTGGTGTACCTCCGTGCCCAGGTCGATGCCGGCGCAGACGTCGTCCAGGTCTTCGACAGTTGGGTGGGTGGTCTCGGGCCAGCCGACTACCTCACCTTCGTCGCGCCACACGTGCGGCGCATCTTCGAGGCGCTCCGGCCAGTGCCGACGATCCATTTCGGCACCGGCACAGCCGCGTTGCTCGAGCTCATGGCGGACGCCGGCGGTGACGTCATCGGTCTCGACCACCGGGTGTCCCTGGCCAATTCCTGGCGCAGGATCGGACCAGACCGCGGCGTGCAGGGCAACCTCGACGCAGCGCGGCTCCTGGCGGGCTGGGAGCCGACGCAGGCAGGCGCGCTCGACGTCTTGGGCCAAGCGGCGGGCCGCCCCGGCCATGTGTTCAATCTGGGCCATGGCGTACTACCGCAGACGGACACCGACCTGCTGCGCAGGCTGGTCGATCTGGTGCACGAGAAGACGCTGGGAGCCAAGGGCTTCGCTGCGGAGGTCGCGTGACCGGGCCTGAGCGAGCCGGCGTGCTGCTCATGACATACGGCTCGCCTGCCTCCCTCGAGCCCGCGGACGTCCGTGCGTACCTGGCTCGCGTCCGAGGTGGTCGCGATCCGTCGGCCGAGCTCGTCGAGGAGTTCAAGCGGCGGTACCAGGTGATCGGCGGGTCGCCGCTCATCGAGATCACCAGGATGCAGGCCGCCGCGCTCTCGAACGTGCTCGGTTGGCCGGTCCGCGTGGGCATGCGGTTCTCCGAGCCGACCATCCTGGCGGCCATGACCGAGTTGGCGGAGGCCGATGTCGATCGCGTCGCGGGGATCATCCTGTCCCCCCAGTACTCGCCGATCCTGATGCGCGGCTACGCCGATGCCATCGAGGCTGCATCGGCCGCTCTTGGTCCAGTTGCCCCGCGAGCGGCCATCGCGGCTGCCTGGTATCGGGAGCCCGACTTCATCGCTGCCCTCGCTGGTCGGATCATGAGTGCCCTACCGATGTCGTCAGCCGATGACCTCGATGCGCCGCACGTCCTGTTGACGGCCCACAGCCTGCCCAGGCGTGTTGCCGATGCTGAACCCGACTACCTTTCGCAGCTCCGTGAGACCGCCCGTTCCGTGGCGGCCAGTGCCGGGCTGACGGAAAGCCGGTGGACGTTCTGCTGGCAGAGTGCCGGTCATGAGCCCGGCGAATGGATGCGGCCGGACCTGGCAGATCTCATGCCCGAGCTCGCTGCAGCAGGCTGTCGTTCCGTGCTGATCGCCCCCGTGCAATTCCTGGCCGACCACCTGGAGGTCCTGTACGACATCGACGTCAGCGCCCGCGAGCAGGCGGAGCGCCACGGGCTGGCCTTCCACCGGATTGGGTCGCTCAACGCGGATCCGAGATTGGTAGACGCGCTCGCCGCCGTGGCGCGACGCACCATCCAGGACCGGCGGGTCTCACGCCGACGGCACGTACTCCATGAGGATGCCGCCGCCGGATGAGCGGGTAGCGTTCGTTAGTCGGAGCCGGAGCGGCTGCTCGAGGCGTGCGAACAGCGCCTTGCCGTGACCGAGCGCCAGCGGCGTGATGAGGAAGCGGTACTCGTCGATCAGCCCGGCCGTCGACAGTTCCGCGAACAGGTCGGCGCCGCAGCCGAGCATGATGTCGGGCCCATCGGTCGATCGCAGTCGGCGGACGAAGTCGACCACGTCGCCATCGATCCTGGTGGCGTTCGCGCGCAGGGTCGGCTGGCCGCGCGAAGCGACATGCTTGGGCGTTTCCCGCCAGAACGTCGCGAACTCGCGTTCGACGTCGGGGACCTTGGGATCGTCGACGTCGAGGTCGTCCCAGTACTCCATGACGTCGTACATGACGCGGCCCATGACGGCATCGCCGGCGGATCCCACGAGGCGATTGGCGTAGCGGTGCTCGTCCTCCGAGGGCTCGAACTCCGCCAGTCCGCCGTCCTGGTCGGCGTACATGCCGTCGGCCGTGAGGGTGATGTAGTAGATCACGCGGCGCATCGGGATAGGGTAGCCCGCGGCGCGGAGATAACCCTGCGATGAGCGGCGACGCCCATACTGGCCTCGTGCCCCGTCCCCAGCCTGCGGCGCTGCTCGACGATCTGAACGACGCCCAGCGAGCGGCCGTCCTCGCGACCACGGGTCCGGTGGGCATCCTCGCCGGGGCCGGCACCGGCAAGACGCGGGTCATCAGCCGGCGGGCGGCCTACGCCATCGCCATCGACGTGGTCCAGGCGGACGAGGCCCTCATCGTCACGTTCACCGACAAGGCCGCAGCCGAGATGGTCGAACGCTTGAAGGGGCTCGGTCTGCCGGGTGTCACGGCCCGCACCTTCCACGCCCACGCCCTGAGCCAGCTCCGCCATTTCTGGCCGCTCCACCACGATGGCGGGCCGCTGCCCGGCTTGCTCGACTCGAAGGTGCCCTTGATCGTGCCGCTGGCCCGCGGGCTGCCGGGTCACTATCGATTTACCCCGGCGAAGGACCTCGCCGACGAGATCGAATGGGCCAAGAGCCGCCGCCTCACGCCGACCACGTACGAGCGCGCGGTCGCCGGCAGCCCGACGACACCGTCGCGCGAACCGCCGATCCCGGTCGACCTGTTCACCCGGCTGTTCGCGGGGTACGAGCGCGCCAAGACACGGGCAGGTCGGATCGACTTCGACGATCTGTTGGTCGAGACGATCGACCTGCTGGAGGGCGATCCGGACGCCGCGGCGACCGTCCGCGCCCGGAAGCGCTGGTTCAGCGTCGACGAGTACCAGGACACGAACCCGAACCAGCAACGGCTCCTCGAGCTGTGGCTCGGCGATCGTCGCGACATGTGCGTCGTCGGGGACGCGGACCAGACGATCTACACGTTCACCGGTGCGACGAGCGCATTCCTGACCGGCTTCACCGGCTGGTTCGCAGACGCGCAAGTGATCACGCTGGCCGACAACTACCGGTCCTCGCCCGAGGTGCTCGAGCTCGCCAATCGACTGCTCGCGTCGACCGGGCGCCCGAAGCGGCTCGTCGCGACGTGCCCGAGCGGGCCCGTACCGACGGTCGCGCGGCACGGGACCGAATCGGCGGAGCTCGCCGCGCTCGCGCAGTGGGTGCGCCAGCGGCTGGGGGAGGGGATCGCGGCGTCCGAGATCGCCGTGCTCGTCCGCATGAATGCCCAGCTCGCGCCGATCGAGGCGGCGTTCACCCGGGCGGGGATCGCCTACCAGGTGCGCGGCGTTCGGTTCTTCGACCGCGCGGATGTGCGCGGCGCGATCGATCTCGTGCGCGGCGCCCGGATCGAGACGACGGGGGCGGCGCTCGCCAGCACCGTGCGCTCGCTGTGGGCCAAGCAGCTGGGCTATGACGACGACACGGTCGCGGGATACGCCGGCGATGAGGCCCGCGAGCGGACCGCCGCGCTCGACACGTTGCTCGACATCCTGACGACGCTGTCCCGCTCCGATGCGGGCGTCGGTGCGACCGGGTTCCTGGCCGAGCTCGACCGGCGACGCGCCGCGGAGCGCGCCGGCTCCGCCGACGGCGTCAATCTGCTGACCTACCACCGCGCGAAGGGTCTCGAATGGGACGCGGTCGCGCTGCCGGCCGTCGAGGAGGGCATCCTGCCGATCCGCCAGGCGGTCGATGACGACGAGCTGCTCGCCGAGGAGATGCGGCTGCTCTACGTGGGCATCACCCGCGCTCGACGCCACCTCGCGATCTCGTGGGCGGCCGAGCGCGAGACCCGCGGCCGCACCACTCGCCGACAGCCCAGTCGGTTCCTCGCCGACCTGCGACCGCGACCCCATGCCGGTCAGGAGCGCGTCACCCAGCTCCCCGACCGGTTCGCCGCGGACCAGGGTGCGCGCCGCGCCGCATCCGCGGCCGTGGCCGCGTCGGGCTACCGCATCGCCGACGACGATCCCCTGTACGCCGCGCTCCGCGAGTGGCGCACGACCCGCGCGCGTGCGGACGGCGTGCCCGCGTACGTCGTCTTCCACGACCAGACCCTGGCCGAGATCGCCGAGATGAAGCCGCCGTCCGCCGCGGCCCTCCGCCGGGTCAAGGGGGTCGGCCCGGCCAAGATCGACGCGTACGGCGACGAGGTCCTGGCGCTCGTCAGCCGCCTTCGCTGAGGGGCGATCCACGGGTTGTCGACACGGATGGGCCAGCGGCGCACGATGGCGGCCACGCCCGGAGGCCCAGGATGACCGACCCGCACGACCATGACCACGAGCACGACGAGCACGAGCACGGCCACGACGACCATGAGCACGGCCACGACCACCACGAGCATCGCCCGATGTCGTACGAGGAGGAGGTCGCAGCGTTCAGAGAGGACAAGGACGAATTCTTCCGCGAGAGCCCGCACAGCCCGATCCCGGAGGGAGAGCGGGCCGGCTTCACCGGATTACCGTATTACCCAGTTAGCACGGCACTACGGTTCGAGGAGCTGGTACTGGCGCCGTACGACGGCGACCAGCCCAGCGACTTCCAGATCCCGACCTCTGATGACCGGCTGCGGCCGGCGCATCGCGCCGGGCTCCTAAGGTTCGACGTCGACGGCGAGCCACAGGCGCTGACCGCGTACACCTTCGACGGCGGCGACGGCCGGTCGCTGTTCGTGCCGTTCCTCGACACGACCAGCGGCAAGGAGACGTACGGGGCGGGCCGGTATCTCGACCTGGAGCCGGAAGACGACGGCACGTACGCGCTCGACTTCAACCTCGCGTATCACCCGTCATGCGTGTACGACCCGAAGTACTCGTGCCCGCTGACGCCCGCGGAGAATCGGCTGCCGATGCGCATCGAGGCAGGGGAGCGCCTGTCGCCCGAGGGCTAGTACCCGGCCGCGGGCCGCGGCCAGGGCTTGCTGTACTCGACGACGTCATAGCCCTCCTGCGCCTCGGCGTGCTGCCTCGCCCATGACTTGACGATCGCGGTCAGGTCCTCGCACGGCTTCCCGACCAGCCGCGCATTCAGTCGTTTCATGTAGTCGCGACCGATGCGCACATGGCCCGCCTCGTGGTCGGCGATGAAGTCGACGATCCTGCGCCACCAGTCGAGCAACCGCTTCGGTACGCGGTCGGGGTCGGTCCAGCGTGGCAGGTGGATGACGTACGACGAGGTGATCGCCGCGCGCGTGATCCGGCACGTGCCGGACGCATTCGTCGACGTCCGGATCGATGCCCGCAGGTCGCTGACTCGCGTCAGCGTGCATGCCGATGGGCGCGCGTCCCCGCGGAACCATTCGTAGTCGATGAGGCCGCACGCCTTCACGCCACCGCGCCCCACGCTCGCCGCGAGCTCGATCGAGGTGTCGCCGGTGACCGCGAAATACTTGACCGTCGCGCCGGCGACCTTCGGGCTCAGGGTCGGCAGCCGCACCAGGGCGGCGCCCCGTGGGGGCTTGGCGTCGGGGATGGCAGGGCCGCCGTCCGGGTCGCGGACCGCGACCTCCTCGCGGCGACCCGTCAGGTCGAACGACGCGGTCAGTGGCGCACAGCCGGCCAATTCGCCGATGTCGGTCGGGGCGACGGCCGTCACGATCGTGCCGCGCAGCAGCGTCGATGCGACCGACGAGCCGGTCGGACGCTCCGTGGCGATCCAGAGCTGGAGCGTCGACGTCGCGCTGGCGCCGCCGTCGACCCGGTCACCGGCCGAGGTGACGCAGGTCGTGGACTCGTTCGGCTCGGCCTTCGATGCGTACGTCGCGCCGTCCCGCGTCAGCTTGACGACGGTCGCCGGTGATGAAAGGCCGAGCGGCGTCGTCGTGACCTCGACGGTGTCGCACGGCTCGTTCGCGCAGTCGGCCGCGACGGAATAGGTCTCCTCGTCGAACGTGGGATCGTCGATCAGGCCGGACTGGTCGCCGGGCGAGAGGACCTTGCGTACGCGCCACGTGCCGGCGATCGGCAAGAGCTCGGCGACGGGTGACGCGCTCGGGGATGGAGCGGTGGACTCGGGGGCGGGCGTCGGCGCCGCGGAGCTGGTTCCGTCGCTTGGATCCGGGGACGATGATGGCACCGGTGAGGCCGGCGCGGGAGT
This sequence comes from uncultured Chloroflexia bacterium, assembly GCA_963812745.1. Taxonomy (GTDB): domain Bacteria; phylum Chloroflexota; class Limnocylindria; order Limnocylindrales; family CSP1-4; genus SPCO01. Next base: position 153,441 of record CAWEWE010000006.1, read on the forward strand.
CGGCAGCCCGCAGCCGACGGCGAGGAGCGCCAGTGCGACGAGAGCGGCGCCACGACTCGCGACCCTGTGCATCGACCACCCCATCGACGAGGATGGGGAGGCTACCAGATGGCGTCGATGCTGCTGGAGGAGCCCGAGCGTCCGGGCACCATCAGCGCGCGATGGCGCGCGTCACGCGGTCGATGCCGTACTCGAACGCGCGGTCGACGTCGCCGCCCAGCCGGAACGCGCCCGCCAGCTCCATCGCGATGAACCCGTTGGCCCAGGCGGTGACCGTGCGCGCTGCCTCGAGCGCGTCGCCCGCACCAGCGAGCTCGGAGGTGGCGCGGAGGACCGCCTCGCTGCCCCGCGCGCTCCACTCGGGATCGGCGCGCGCATCCTCGGGCAGTGGCGCGAAGAGCAGCCCATAGGCCGCCGGATAGTCGCGCGCGAACGCGCGGAACGCCCGTGCGAGCTCGATGAGATCGGACCGCGCTTCGCCGGTCGTCGCGGCCGTGTCGAGCCGACCCGTCAGCTCCCGAGCGGCATCGTTGGCGACGAGACGTAGCAAGTCGTTGCGGTTGCGTACCCGCTTGTAGAGCGAGGGTGCCCGGACCCCGACCGCGCCTGCGATGCGCTGCATCGTCAGGCCGTCGATCCCATCGGTCTCGAGGATCGCGCGGCCTTGGCGCACGATCTCGTCGACCGAGGTGCGTGCTTTCGTCGGCACCTGGGCTCCTCTCGTCACGGGTTCAACAATGGCTATTGACAGTAGCCATGATGGCTATGTAGGATAGCCATGACAGCAGGATGGTAGCGCCTAGCGGCGCGACACGCAAGGAGTCCGGAAATGACCATGGCAGCACTCGCCGTCCGGTTTCTCGTCGAGGTGATCGCGATCGGCGCCGTCGGGTATTGGGGCTATCAGACGATCGACGATGGGGTGGGGCGGATCGCGCTGGCAGTCGCGGCGGTCGCCGCCTTCATCGTCGTCTGGGGCACACTGATCGCCCCGAAGGCGACCAACCCGCTGACACAACCGCAGCGCGACCTCGTCGGGACCGGCGTGTTGCTGCTCGCCGCCGGCGCACTCACCGTCGCCGGGCAGCCGGGCTTCGCCCTCGCCTTCGCCGTGGTCGTCGTGATCGACTGGCTGGTCATGATCGCCCTTGGTCGCGAGGCGGTCTCGACCGTGCGACCGTCGACCGCGCTCGTACGCTAGGCAGAGGAACTTGGGATGCAGATCGCACCGTCGCTCCACCGACTCGGCTCGAACATCGTGGCCTCCTACCTCGTCGGGGATGCCACGGGCGTCACGATCATCGATGCCGGCCTGCCCGGCTTCTGGGGCGACCTGCGCACGGAGCTCGCCGCGATGGGTCGATCGCTCGACGACGTTCGTGGCGTGGTCCTGACGCACGGCGACACCGACCACGTCGGCTTCGCCGAGCGATTGCGCCGCGAGCGCGGCGTGCCGGTGTTCGTCCATGAAGCCGATGCCGCCCGCGCCCGGTTCGAGGTTCGCAAGCCGTCGTCCGGTTGGGGACCCATCAAGATCGGGTCGCTCCTGGGGTTCCTGTGGTACAGCGGCCTGCGCGGCGGGCTGCGCGTCCCGCCACTCACCGAGGTGCAGACCTTCGGGGACGGCGCGACGCTGGACCTCCCCGGGTCGCCGCGCGTGATCCACACACCGGGCCACACGCCGGGGAGTGCCGCGATCCACGTTCCGAGCGTGGATGCGGTGTTCGTCGGCGACATGCTGACGACCCGGAACGTGCTGACGGGAGCGGTCGGTCCGCGGCCCGCGCCGTTCACGCTCGATCCGACCGGAGCGCAGGCATCGCTCGATCGGCTCGAGGGCCTCGACGCACGTTGGGTGCTGCCGGGCCACGGCGATGTCTGGGACGGTGGCGTGGCGGAGGCCGTCCGGCTCGTCCGCGCGGCGGGCTAGGGGCGGACGGGGCGCTGCCGGCGGCGCGTTCTAGCGAAGCGCCTCGGCGATCTCCGTCAGGTCGCTGACGACCGCGGCCGCGCCGGCACCCTCGAGCGCTTCCTTCGTGACCGCCGCGCCCGCCGTCACACCGATGGGGATCATCGCCGCGGCCACGGCCGCGACCATGTCCCAGGTCGAATCGCCGACGTACCACGCCCGCGCAGGCTCGACGCCGAGCTCCTCGGCGGCACGCAGCAGCAAGTCGGGCTCGGGCTTGGCGTGCTCGACATGGCTGGCATCGACGATTTTCGGTTCGCGGTCGAGCCCGAGCGCCTTGACCGACGTCGTGACCTGATCCTTCCGGCTCGACGTCGCGATCGACCAGGGGATGCCCTTGGCCTCGATGGCATCGACGAGCTCGCGGACACCCGGCAGCGGGCGCGGGTCGTGGTTCAGTCGCTCGTAGATCTCGCCGGCGCGCTTGTCGATCACCTCGGCTCGATCGTCGTCGAGGACCTGGCCAGCGAGCGCCGCGATCTCGCGCGCGAGCCGTTTGCCATCGACCCCGATCAGCGGTGCGATGCGCTCGCGTGTGGCGGGCAGGTCGACCTCCTCGAAGACCGCGAGCCAGCCCTCGATACGGGTCTGGACCGTGTCCACCAGGGTGCCATCGAGGTCGAAGATGACGGCTGCGGGGCTGGGGAGGTCGCCGATAGCGGTCACCGGCCGGATGCTACCGGAGTCGTTGCCTAGTGGAGCACGGATCAGGGCTGGGCTGGACCCGCGGGCGTAGAATCGAATGTCTCCCGACCCGCCCTCGCTGGGACGCGGAAAAGGTCCCTCGGACGGGCCGAGTGCCCGGAGGAGCGCCGATGATGCAGCACGCCTTCCTGATCGAGCTCGAGGACAAGCCCGGCGCGCTCGCCGATATCACCGAGGCCATCGCGGCCAAGGGTGTGAACATCACCAGCGTGAGCGGCGCGACCTGTGGCGAGCAGGGCCGCATCGCGCTCGTGACCGAGGACAACGCGCAGACACGGGCCGCGCTGACCGATCTGCAGCTGACGTTCGAGCAGAAGGAGATCACCAGCACGCCCCTGCGACACGAGCCGGGCTCGCTCGCCAAGGCCGCTCGCCAGCTGGCAAAGGCGGGCGTCAACGTCGAGTCGGTGCTCCTGCTCGGGATGCAGGGCAACGACATCGAGGTCGGGTTCGTGACCAGCGACCCGGTCATGGCTCGTACCGCGCTCGCCCACGCGGGGTCGGCGTCCGGCTAGCGGCGGCGACACGCGGAAAGGGAAGGGCAGGACCCGCGAGGGACCCGCCCTTCCCCGTTTTCAGGGCTCGTTCGCGGCGCATCGAGCGGAACGTGGTGCATCGGGTCACCAAACACCCCACCAGACCGCACCGGACCACCCACGAGCAGGGCAGGATAGGGCGCATCGACCGAAGCCACTACCTGAGGAGGCCGAGCCCCCAGACGGCCTCCACGGCGGCGGCGGAGCTACGGCTCCGTCGCCGCCTTTGCGTTCGAGACGGCGTCAGGCCGCCGCACCGACCAGATCCCGACCAGGAAGAGGATGATGCCGGCCAGCGCGATGGCGGCACCGGTCGAGACGCGGTCGGCCAGCGGACCCGCGAGCAGCGACGGCACGAGCGAGGCGGTCGACACGATCGAGGCGAGCACCCCGAAGACACGGCCGCGCACTTCGGCCGGTGTCGATTCGACGAGGTTGGTCTGGGCGGTCACCGACGTGACGGCATAGGCCGCACCCGCGATGAGCGCGACGCCGACCACGACCGGCAGCGCGCCGAACGAGATCCCCGCGCCGCGCAGCACGCCGTCGAGCCAGCCCGCACCGGCGAGCGCCGTCGTCACCGCGCCGAGGACCAGCAGACCACCCTCCGACAGCCGGCGGCGGGGCAGCGTCCCACCGAACCGCCGCAGCCCGAAGACGCCGATGACCACGCCGAGCCCGAGCGGGAGCACGACCACCGCGAGCTGCTCGGGATCGAGTCCGACCGTCGTCGCCAGCGATGGCCCCAACACGCCGAGCACACTCGCCACCGAGGTCGCCGTGGCGAGCAGCACGATGGGTCGGCTGATCGACGCCTCGCGGCGCACGACCCCGAAGCCGTCGCGCAGCTGGTCGATCGGCTCGCGCAGGGACCGGGTCCGCTCGCCGCTCTTCGGCGGGATCGGCGGGGCGCTCGGCAGGCCGATGCAGGCGATGCTGGCCGCGACGTAGAACGCCGTCACGACGAACAGCACGAAGGATGGGTTGGCGACCGTGACGAGCAACGGGCCCAGGAACGCGAACCCGATGGCGAACGAGCCCTGGAGGGTCAGGTTGAAGACGCTCATCGCGGTCTCGAGCTGGGCCTTGGGCACGACCCGCGGGATCATCGACCCTTCGGCCGGGGTGAGAGCCACGCTCATCAGGCTCACCCCGAGATTGAGCGCCAGCACCATCGGGATGTTCGCCCCGACCAGCGCCAGCCACAACGTGAGTCCGGTCCGCACGAGGTTCGGCACGACCAGCGCCCAGCGCAGGTCAAGCCGGTCGACGATCACGCCCGCGAACGGTGACAGGGCGATCTGTGGCAGGACGAACGACACGAGCAGCGCGCTCACGGCGCTGTTCGACCGGGTCGAGGAGTAGACGAGCACGGTCAGCGCGTAGAGCGCCATGTTGCCGCCGACCTGGTTCGCAGCCTGGATGAACCAGAGCCGCGCGAAGACCGGATCGCGAAGGATGCTGCGAGCGCCGGCGGCGTCGATGGTCACGTTGGCACGTGAGTCTAGGGGACGGGCTGGGGCCGGGTGGAGGGTCCTCGGGCGGCGACCCCCAGTCGCGCGCCCGAGCCCTCACGAGATGTGCGTCCCAGCCCGCGGTCGCGGGAGGAGGTGCAGACCGCGGGCTCTATGTGTATGGGCGTCGGCCAGGGCGAAAACGTTCGATTTTTCCCGGAATCAGGCCGACTCGAAGGTCCACTGGTCGATATCGCTGACCGGCTCGTAGCCGATGGCTCGGTAGATCTTGTTCGAGGTCGGGTTGGCGATGTCGGTGAACAGGAAGACGAAGCGGCGGCCCTGATCGAGTTGCGCCTGGCTCACCGCCGCGGTCACGGCACTCGCGAACCCGTGCCCACGATCCGCGGGTGGCGTATACACCGGTCCGACGCGGATCCCGTTGGGTGTCGGCCCCGTGACGCCGGCGACCGACACGGGCCGACCGTCGTGTTCCCAGAGGTGGAAGACGCGGGTGCCGGTCCGCAGCGAGGTATCGACCATCGCGACGGCCTGTTCGGGATCGCCGTGCGGCAGGGCCTCGCGCAGGAAGCCGTGTATCCACCCCACGAGCAGGTCCCGGTCGGAGGCGGCGGCGATGCGCACCGTCCCCGGCACTCCCCGGGGAGCCACCACGCGCTCGACGCGGTAGATGCGCTCGGCCATGATCCGCCGCGGCAACACGTCATGGTGCAACGCCCAGTGCTCGGTGAACGACCGGGCCATCTCGACCGGTGCCGTGATCCCCGGTACATGGATGCGGCCGCGCTCGAGGTCCGCGGCGAGGGTCGCGACGGCATCGCGATCGGCGGTCCACGACAGCACGACGTTGTACGGCGGCGTCATCAGCGCCGCCGCGACCACCTCGCCGCCGCGGCGGACCGCGGCGAAGTACGGCGGGGCGGTCATCGACCGATCGGGGTCCGTGATCAGGTTCGCGGCGATCCCGAACAGCAGGTTGTGCTCCGCCTCGCGCTCGCCGAGGTATGGCCCTGCGACATCGAGGAACGCCTGCGCGTCGGGCAGCCGTTCGACCGCCAGCCGGAGCTCGGACACCGGGCGAGTCTACGCGGCGACCGACGCCGGATCCGCCGTCCAGCCACCCACGACCCGCCGCGAGCCCGGAGTACAGTTCGGGCGGGATGATCCTGCGCATCGTCTTCGGCCGATTTCCGGAGGGTCTCGACGCGAAGGCGCTCGTCGACCTGCGCGGGCGGTTGGCGCGCGCGGCGCGCGACGTCCCCGGCCTCGATAGCCTGATCGTCGGCGCGCGTCGGGCGCCGACGGATCCCCCGAGCGTCGATGCCGTCGATGCCGAGGCATTGCCGGTCGAGGCGGCCATCGTGACGGTCTGGCGCGATGCGACCCTGATGACGCGTGCGACCAGCGTCGACGAGCAGGACCGGTTCCTCGGCACCAGGCTGCGGCTGCCGCTCGAGCTCGACGAAGCCGTCCACTACGAGATCGTCGGCCGGACGTTCGCCGCGCTGCCGCCCGAGACCGCAGCGTATCTGCGCATCCTGACCGTGCGTGCCAGGCCCAATGAAGAGGCCCGGCTCATCGAGACGCTCCGCGATCAGCAACCCAGGTTCGTCGAACTGGGCCTGGTCGCCTCGCACCTCGGGCGTCGCGTCATCGGCCGCGAGTGCGAAGCCGTGACCGTCGGCGTGTGGCCCGACCGCGCCACGATCCGGCGGGCCACCGGCGGCCGGCCCGAACGCCCGCTGTACGCGAAGGACCTGGCCGACTGGTCCGACCGCATCCATCTCGAGACCTACGACGGCATCGAGATCGCGCCACGGCTGCCGGTGGCGAGCGGGCCACCCATCTACGTCATCGACGAGGACCTGCGGATCGTCGACATCACGGCCGGCGCGGCTGCGGCCATCGGCTGGGCGGCGGAAGACCTGGTCGGCAAGTCCGTCCTCGACATCTCACTGGCCGACCAGGACACCCGCGCCGAACCGTGGCAGACGCTGCTGCAGGAGGGCCGGGTCACCGGCGAGGGGCCGTGGCTCGTCCCGGACTCGGGTGCGGTGTTCATCCGGTTCATCGCGGAACGCGATGTCCCGATCGTCGGCCGGCACACGGTGCTCGTGCACCGCTGGCACGAGCCGGTCCCTACGGTCGAAGACCTCGAGGCGGCGCTGCGCGAGGCGTTCCCGGCTCGGGCAGGCTAGCGGCACAGCTTGCGGCATACACCGAAGCCCCCCGCGTCTCCGCGAGGGGCTTCGGTCGCGCGATGGAAGTCGGGTGTTCGAGGAAGCGGTCAGCGGCTCTGGTTGATCGGGCGCTGATCACGCTCGAGTGGCGTGGTGCCGCTCGGCTGCGCCGGGTCCGTGGCCTTGCCCTGCTCCATGTCGTCGGTGCCCTGGCCCTGCCAGTCGTGCTGGCTCGGGCTCTGGGCCTTGTCCTTGTCCCACTCGGGCTTGCGCTGGTCCAGCTGGGTCTGATCCTTGTCCTGGTCGCCCATCGAGCTCACCTCCTGGGAAGCGCTACGGGGGTCAGGAGGGAGTCTGTGCGTTGCGGGCCGATCCGTCGGCAACCATTTCGGTCGGTCATGTTGCGAGGGTGTGTCATCGGTCACTCGGTGACCAGCGTCGCCGACACCTCGCCCGCATCGACCGCCTCGCTGTACTGAAGCCGCAGCCGCAGGTCACGCGGGGTCGCGTCACCCTCGCATGGAGCGCGCGACAGCGTCATCGTCCGCCCGTCCGGCTCGATATCGAGGCGATGGGTCGTGTCGCAGGGCGTGCCCGTCCACGTCAGGACGATCACCGTGGGGTCGGCCGGGTCGTTGACGACGTCGATGCCCTCTGCGACCGATCCACCGTCGGCCGGCTGGCCGGACTCCGCCCCGACGAGGCTCCCGGATCGATCGGTGACATCGATGGTCGCGTCGTCGCCGGCCACTTCGATCAGGTCGACCTGGAAGGTGACGGGCGATGGGCTGGGAGATGGGCTGGGCGAGGGGGTGCTGGTCGGGGTCGGGGAGGGGACCGGCGCAGGACCCGGCCGATCGAACACGCCACCCGCCACCGCGCCGCCGAGCGCCGCGACGACGATCAGTCCGACGACTGCCAGGAGCGGCACCGGTGCGAACAGTCCGCCCGAGAACGGACCGCGTGCCATGGGGTCGCGGCGAAGCGACGCGAGCGGGTCGCGGCGGCGGGGATGCGCGCGAGCGTGCGCAAGGGCCGCATCGATGGTCCGCTCAGGAACGCGCACTGTCTCGTCGGTGAACCACACGGCGATGCGGCGGTCGGTGTCGTCGAAGGTCGTCATGCCGAGCGCTCCTTCGACTCGTCGATGCGTGTGTCGGCGTCGAGCGCGGCCCGGAATGCCTGTGTCGCGTAATGCAGGCGAGAGCCGGCCGTCCCGACCGGGATGCCGAGCACGTCGGCGATCTCGGGCGACGATAGGCCTGCCACGTGATGGAGGGTCAGGATCGCCCGGTGATCGGGCTTGAGACTCCGGAAGCCCCGCTCGATCTGGTCGCGGTCGGCCACCGAGCCGATGTCGTCGGGCGCGCGGGAGGCGTCGGCGTCGTCGGGGAGCAGCCGGACGACCGATCCGCCGCCGGGGCCACGTCCCTCGCGCTTGGCGAGCGCCACGCTGTTGCGGGTGACGACCCGATACGACCATGCATCGAAGCGTTCCGGGTCGCGCAAGCGGGGGAGCTCATCCCAGATGGTCACGAGCGTCTGCTGCACGGCGTCCTCCGCTCGATGGTGGTCGCGCAGGATCCGGTAGGCGATCGCGAAGAGGCGGTTCGCCGACAGCCGGACCAGGGCCTCGAAGGCTTCCTGGTCGCCGCGCGCGGCCCGTTCCACGAGTTCCTTCTGCAATCGCCTGCGTTACTCCTGTGGCGTCGTTCAGGGAGTATGAGGAGCGCAGGACCTCGATCCTTCGATCTTCGTCTTCGGGCAAGCGACCACCCCGCCAGGCAGAGTCACTTGTCATGCACCAGGTGCATGCGCGCCGCCCGGCGGGCGCTGGCATGCGCCACACGCATCACGAGTGAGTCCATGGGGCCAGAGGTCGCTCCCGGGCCGGATCTCGATCCTGCGGCATACTCAGGGCACCGCCATGACCGTCCCCGCGTCGCGACGCATCCGCATCCTCGTCACGCTTGCCGCCGGCCTTGCCGTCGTGATCGCCGCATGTACGCCGGCCGAGGATCGACAGGGTGCGACGCCGATCGCCACGGTGGCGACGTTGCCGTCAGGGACCCCGCAGGCGACCGTCGCTCCCAGCAGCCCGCCACTCGCCGCCGCTCCTGACCCGACACCCACACCGCGATCGACCGAGAGCGCACCCGCGCCGTCACCGACGCAGCGACCGCCAGCGCCCGACGCGCCGAAGCGCGAGCCCTTCTCGATGAACCTCTACCGGCGCGGCGACTTCGTTGCCCAGTACACCTTCGAGTGGTGCGTCGGCGCGAGCCTCCAGATGGCCTTGAACATGGCGACCGCCGGGGAACACACCACCAAGCCCGAGCAGCAGCGCCTCTGGGAGATGGCGCGCGACCGGTCGTTCAGTCCGTTCGGCGGGGCCAACCCGCGCGGCTGGACGGCGACCCTCAACGACCTCGGCATCGGGCCATACGAGCTCGTCAGCCTCCCGACCTTCGACGACGCGATCACGACGGCTGCGGCTGCGATCCGCGAGACGAAGCGACCGGTCGGCCTCGTGATGTGGCGTGGCCGTCACGCGTGGGTCATGAGCGGCTTCGAGGCGACCGCCGACCCCCACCGGTTCGACGACTTCCGCGTCAAGCGTGTGCGCGTGCACGACCCGCTGTACCCGCACGGCAGCGCGGTCTGGGGCAAGAGCCCGCGACCCAACAGCCTCGTTTCGCTCGACGTCCTGGGCGAGCAGTACGTGATCCGTGATGCCGGTCGGGTCGACCTCGGCGTTCCGCCCGGCTTCCTGCTCGTGCTGCCCGTGAACGAGGCCGCATGATCCGCGACCTGACGAGGACGGTCGCCATCGTCCTGGTGGCGGCGATCACGATCGGCTGTGGCGGCACCCCGCCGAGCAGCCCGGGATCGAGCGAGCCGGCCGCCCTGGCGACGGGCTCGGCCCCCGGCCTTCCCACCCCGAAGCCGACGGTCATCCCGGTGCCCAAGCACGAGGTCTACGGCTACGTGCCGTACTGGGAGATGGACGAGTCGATCGCCGCCCACATCGGTGGCACCGAGCTCACGACCCTCGCGCTGTTCTCCGTCACGCATCGCCGCAACGGCAAGCTCGACAACCAGAACGGGCTGCGCCGGATCCGTGGCGACGTCGGCGGCGCCATGATCCGGGCCGCCAGGCGGCAGGGGGCGCGAGTCGAGATCGTCTACACATCCTTCGGCAGCGCCAAGAACCGCGCCTTCTACGGCGACCCCAAGGCGCAGGCGCGCTGGATCGACGAGATCATCGGCCTGGTCGAGGAGCTCGACCTTGACGGGATCAACGTCGATGTCGAAGCGTTGCCGATCGAGCTCGTGCCCGACTACGGCGCATTCGTCGGGCGGCTCCGCACCGCGCTCCGCGAACGGGTGGCCGATGCGCAGGTGTCGGTCGCGACCCAGGCGAACGAGGTCGGTGCGGCGATGGCGGCTGCCGCCGCGACCGCCGGCGCCGATCGCATCTTCCTGATGGGCTACGACTACCGCTGGTCGGGCTCGCAACCAGGCGCGTCCGCACCGATCGACCGGATGGACGGCGAGGTCAAGGACCTGATGTGGTCGCTCGACCTGTACGGCGCGCTCGGCGTGCCGAGCGACCGGCTGATCCTCGGGCTGCCGCTGTACGGCGTCACGTGGCCCGTCACCGGTCCGGGCTTCCTCGCGCCGTCGAGCGGGCGTGGTGACGCATGGGTGCCGCGCCGGAACCTGGGGGTCTTCGCCGATCCGACGTTCGCACCGACCTACGACCCGACCGAGAGCGTCGAGTGGTACGCGATCCCCAGCGCCTACGCGACCAACCGGCCGTCGGCGGCCGTGCCAGGCGTTCCCGCGAGCGCGACACCGGAGCCCATCGCCTGGAACGCTGTCTACTACGACTCGCCGCGGAGTCTCACGCCGAAGCTCCGGATCGCCGACGAACGTGGGCTGGCGGGTGCCGGCTTCTGGGCGATCGGCTACGAGCGCGGCCTGCCCGGCTACACGGAGCTCATCGCCACGTTCCGCGCGGGCGAACTACCGCGCGAGTGACGGCGCAGCCCGAGGTCCTCAGTCAGCTGCGGTTGAACCGGGCGACGCTGGCCCGCCAGCTCCTGCTCGAGCCGGCCGACATCGGCGTCGTCGACGCCGTGGGGCGGATCGCCGGCCTCCAGGCGCAGGAGCCGGCTTCGCCGTACATCGGGCTGTGGGCGCGGCTGGCCCGCTTCGAGCCGGCCGAGCTGGATGCCGCGATCGCGGCGCGGGACGTGGTCAAGGGCACGCTCATGCGCGTGACGCTGCACCTCGTGACCGCCGCGGACTACCGCGCGTTCTGGCCGGCCGTCCGGCCCGGGCTGGTGCAGCAGCGGCGCCAGCAGCCGCTCGAACCGCCGCCCGCCCGTCGACTGGCCGAGCTCCAGGCTCGGGTGGCCGCGTTCGCTTCGCAGCCGCGGAGCCTGACCGAACTGCGCGAGCACATCGGCGACGTCGACGGCCTGCCCGCGGACGAGCTCGTGTGGTGGCTGCGTCGCCGGATGCCGCTGGCGCATGCCCCGACCGGCGACCCGTGGTCATTCGGTCGACGGCCGTTGCTGGCCGAGGCCGATGCCTGGCTCCCGCGCGGCACCTGGGCCGACGACGCGGCGGCCGTGGAGTACCTCGTGCGCCATTACCTGGCGGCGTTCGGCCCGGCGTCGCTGGCGGACATCGCGCAGTGGTCGGGCCTGACGGTCACGTGGCTGCGGCCCGGCGTCGAGGCCATCGAGGCGGCCGGTGACCTGCGTCGCTACCGGTCCGAGGCGGGCAAACAGCTGGTGGACCTGGCAGGTGCCCCGCTGCCGGATGAGGACGTCCCGGCCCCACCTCGGCTCCTGCCGATGTGGGACAGCACGGTCCTCGCCTTCGCCGACCGGACGCGGATCGTCAGCGACCCCGACCGCGCCCGGATCATCGCCCGCAACGGCGATACGCTGCCGGTGCTGCTGGTCGACGGTGTCGTGGCCGGCCGGTGGTGGGCCGTGTCGGATGGCGAGCGGACGCGGATCGAGCTCGAGCCCTTCCGGCGGCTCGCCCCACGCGATCGGCGGGCGCTCGAGGCCCTCGGCGAACGACTCGCGCGGTTCGTCGAGCCGCACGAGCCGCGGGTGTATGCGCGCTACCAACGCTGGAGGACGGACGAGCGATGACATCGATCGAGGACCACCTGCGGACCGCCGTCCGCCTGGCCGCGGACAATGCCGCCGCCGGCCAGTTCCCCTTCGCGGCCGTGGTCGTGGCCGATGGGGGTGCCGGCGAGGTCGTCGCGACCGGCGTCAACACCTGCCGGCGCGACGCCGACCCGACCGCCCACGGCGAGGTCGAGGCCATCCGCGCCGCGTGCCGGCGTCTCGGGTCGCTCGATCTGTCGGGGATGGTCGTGGTTTCGAGCTGCCATCCGTGCCCGATGTGCCAGGCCGTGGCCGGGATGGCCGGCATCGACCGGGTTGTCTTCGCCGCGACCCGCGACCAGGCGGCCGCCGGCGGGTTCGGGTTCTCGGACGCCATGGCCGGGCGGCTCGACGCGACCGACGGCGTCTTCGTCCAGCTCGAGCACGTGGAGACCGAGGGCGCGGCGGCGCCGTTCGACGCGTGGAGCGCCGGCGGGCATCCATGGGTGACGGCCAGCAGGCCCGTCCATGAGCTGCGCGTGGCGGTCACCGCCACGGACCACGAGGCGGCGGTCGTGTTCTATCGCGACGTCCTGGGGATGCCCCAACTTGCCGACTGGACCTCGTCGGATGGCAAGGTCGTCGTCCTCGACGGTGGTCGCGCCACGCTCGAGCTCATCGACGAGGCGCAGGCGACCTACGTCGATGCGACGGAGGTCGGGCGCCGGGTGGCAGGCCAGATCCGGCTGGCGCTCGAGGTGGACGACTCGGCGAGCCTGGCCGAGCACACGCGCGCGAACGGTGCCGTCCTCCTCGGGAAGGGCCCCGTCGACACGCCCTGGGGCGACCGCAACGTCCGCCTGTCGGCCCCGGCCGACCTCCAGCTGACGCTGTTCTCGAAGATGCCCTAGACGTCGGTCGAGGCCGGCCAGCGAGTACTCCGCCTCGACGATGCAGTGGTCGCCGGCCTGGCTGCAGTCCTCTTTGATCGAGACGGGGGCGAGGCTCGGGCTCGACAGTGCGTGGTCGATGCGGAGCAGGCCCATCCGCATCCACTCGAGCCGGCTCGGGCGCCACGTCCAGCCTGGCCCCTGGCCGACTTCGGCGTGCGCGTCACGCAGGCCATCGGTCAGGCCGGCGAAGCCGGGCTCGGTGGGCGCGACATTGAAGTCACCGAGGACCACGACCGTCTCACCCCGGGCGATCGCAGCGTCGATGCGTTCCCGGATCCGCCCGAGTGAAGCGTCTCGCTTCGCCGAGTCATGCCCGACGGGGACGGACCCGACCAGGTCGAACCGGCCGGCCAGCGGATGCGCGGTGATCACGGTCATCCGCTTCCCGCCGACATCGAGGACCGCTTCGATGAGCGCCGGATCCTGGTGCGACGCCGTCCGGACGATCGGCCACCTGGAGAGCAGGCCCATGCCGAACACCGTCGGGTCCGGGTAGAGCGCCTGGTGCGGGTAACGCTCGGCGAGGCGCTCCGCCTCAGTGATCGCCCGCGCGTGGTCCGGTCCAAGCTCCTGGAGCGCGACGATGTCGACGTCGAGCGTCTTGATGCCTTGGACCGCGTCATCGCCGGCTCGCGCACCAAGCTCCAGGTTCCAGCTGGCGGCCCGGAACAGGTCGTCGGAGGTGTCGGAGGAGGGCGGCAACGAGAGCCACTCGCCGCCGAACCGCAGCACGCCCACGAGCCCGAGGACGGCCAGGCTCGAGCGCAAGGCCGCACCGGGCCGGACGACCGCAACCGGCACGAGCAGCAGCGCCGCGAGTGCGAGATGGACCGACAGGATGTTCGCGAGGGCCAACGGACCGGAGCGTGGCGCCACGATCGGGAGGACCACAAGGAGGGCGGCCACGGCCGCGGGATAGAGGGCGAGGATGCGCGTCACGTCCACGAGACGGTGGGGCGAGAGTCGGCGTGGCGCGGATCAGACGAGCGGCACGACCTCGCGCTGGAATCGCTCCATCCGGCGCACAAGCTCGTCGGGCTCGGTCGACTTGAACCAGACCGCGATGTGCTCCACGCCGAGTTCCGCGAAGGCCTTGATCTCCGCCGCCATCTCATCCGGCGTGCCGCGGATCGAGAAGTGGCGGCCGCCGGTGGCGTCGAACTCGACCCAGGCACGGACCGTCAGCCACGGCATCGGTCGACCGGCCGCCTCTGCCGCGGCGCGGATGATCGGCACGCGCTCGGCGTAATTCGCCGCGCCCGTGGCGCTCGAGTGGTAGCCATCCCCGAGCCGACCCGCGCGACGGAGCGCGGCCTCAGCCCGCCCGCCGACGACGATCGGCAGGGCCGCGCCCTGGTCGGGGAGGGGCCCGAACGCGAAGTCCTCGATCTCGTGGAAGCGTCCGCGAAAGGGCTCGGTCGAGCCCGACCAGAGGTGCCGCCACAGCGCGATCGTCTCGTCCAGGTAGGCGCCGCGGACATGGAAGCGGTCCTCGACACCCAGGTTCCGGAACTCACCCTGGTTCCAGCCGATGCCGACACCGGCGATGGCGCGACCCCCGGTCAGCGCGTCGAGCGTCGCGAGCTCCTTCGCGAGGATGACCGCGTTCCGCTGCGGGACGACGATCACGCTCGTCCCGAGCCGGACCTTGGCATATCGGGCACCGACCCAGGCCAGGCTCATGATCGCGTCGTAGATCCGGCCGTAATCGTCGATGTCGGCTTTCGGGACCAGGACGTGGTCGGTCGTCCAGGCCGTCGACCAACCGAGCCGCTCGGCCGTCTCCGCCGCCGCCTCCATGCCCTCGCGGGACGCGCCGTCGGGGAAGTTGGGGATGCAGATGCCGTAGTCCATGGCGCGCATCGTAGGTGCTAGAGTCGCGAGCCATGGATCGCCGGACGATCATCAACGCGTACCGGCTCGGGTTCGCGATCCTGACGATCGTCGCGATCACGGCGCAGGCGTACGACTTGTACGCCCGGGGCGTCTTTGTCGCGCAGAACTTCTTCAGCTACTTCACGATCCAGAGCAACCTCATCGCTGTCGCGGTGTTCCTCGTCGGCGTGGCCTGGTGGCGGACCGCCCCGACCCCGGTGTGGGAGTTGGTCCGTGGGGCGGCCGTGGTCTACATGACCGTCACGTTCGTCGTCTTCGCGCTCCTGTTGAGCAACACCAACGTCGATACGGCCGTTCCATGGGTGAACACGGTCGTCCACCAGGTCATGCCGATCGCGGTCATCGTCGACTGGTTGATCGACCCGCCGCGGAACCGGATCCCGTTCACGACGAGCCTTCGCTGGCTGACCTTTCCGCTCGTCTGGACCGCGTACACGCTGGTCCGCGGCGCGATCGTCGGCTGGTACCCGTACCCATTCCTCGATCCCGCCAACGGCGGCTACGGGTCGGTCGCCGTCTACATCGTGGCGATCCTCGCCTTCGGTACGGCGCTCTGCGCGCTCGTCGCATGGGTCGGCAACAGGCTCGGTGCCGGCGACGGCGGGGTCCCAACGGCGACCGCGACCCCCTGACGCCCGCACTGCAACGCGTCTGCCCGGCTCGCTTGTCCGGGCGCGCGTCGGGCGCAAGCCTCCGGATGCTGGAATGGGGTCGACAACAAGACCGACCAGCGATGGAGTGCCCGGATGAATGCCTTGACCCTTCTCGAAGACGACCACAAGAAGATGCGCAAGCTGCTCGAGGAGCTCGAGTCGACGACGGAGCGCGGCGTCAAGACCCGCGAGGAACTATTCGCCACCATCAAGGGCGAGCTCATGGTCCACGAGGCGATCGAGGAAGAGATCTTCTATCCGGCGCTCAAGGAGCATCCCAAGGCGAAGGACATCGTGCTCGAGGGCTATGAGGAGCACCACGTGGTCGACGTGGTCATGGCCGAGCTCGAGGGACTGCCGGTCGACGACGAGTCCTGGGGTGCCAAGGCGAAGGTCATGAAGGAGAACGTCGAGCACCACATGGAAGAGGAAGAGGGCGAGATGTTCAAGCAGGCACGGTCCGTGTTCGACCGGGCCGAGCTCGAAGCCCTGGGGGAGCGGATGGCCGCTCGCAAGGCCGCAGCGCAGCGGGAGTTCAGCGTCCCGGCCGGACGCTCCTAGGGCGCACCGCGCTCGCAGACATGGAGGAGCCCGGCCCGATTTGGTGGGGCCGGGCTCAGGTCGACGGTCCAGGCGGGCGGGCCGAGTGGAAGGTCGCCGGGTGGCACGCTACAGGCCGCCAGTCCCCGGCGCGATGCCTGACGGCGGTCTCGACATTGCAGATGCATAACGAGATCGCCCACCAACGAGCACCGGACGTTGCGCCCGCGTCGGGCGCCTAGCGGATCCGGACGGAGCCAGGAGCCACGACGGCCGCCCGGTCCGCATGCGTCTGGGACTCGACGATGGCGGGCTCCCAGCGATATGTGCCGACCGTGATGATCCGCGCCACGTAGCGAAGTCGGACCGTTCGCTGGTGCTCGGTGTTCTCGGCACAGAAGAGCACCCGCTGCCCGATCTGCGCGTCGGGATAGGTCACGCCGACCAGCGGCTCGCCCAATTCCGGATCGACGAAGCCACGCAGTGCGCCGACCGGCACGAGACCCGACGGCACCAGCTCCACCACGCGATGGCAGCCCCCGGGTGCCTGGCGACCGAACTCGACCGTGAGATCGACCACCACGAGGTCGGTCGATGGGATGATGCCGGCCGGCCTGATCCTCCGGGTGATCTTGATGTCGGGGTCCACCTCGAACGCCGAGGCGCGGACCGGTTCCCGCCACAGGGTCGTGACGCCGATCGTGCCCGTGCCAGGCTCGATCGAGAGTGTGGCGAGCCTCGCCTTCGACAGACGCAGGACGAATCCAGCACCGGGCTCGAGGTCGACGTCCTTAGCCACCCCATCCAGCGAGTAGGAGAAGCTGGTGGCGGCGCGCGGGGCGGCCTCCACCATCCAGCGGGCATAGCCGATGGCGTAGAGGTCGAACGGGATCTGGTCTGATGGGTTGGCGCTGACGTAGGCCCAGTAGCGGGTCGCGACGGGGTCGCCGCTCGCGGCGAGGAGCATCGCCATCAGCGCGCTGGCGGTCGTCGTGTCGAGGTTGTCGTCGCCGACTCGCAGGCGGGCTTGCTCGGCCACGGCCTCACCGTACTGCTCGGCCAGGGACTGGGCCGTACTTCGAGCCGTCGTGGTATCGCCCAAGCGCGCCGCGCCGATCGCGAGCATGGCCCGCTCGCGAACCGTGAGGTCCGGTGCGGCCAGGGCCGCCTGCAGCTTCGGCAGGACCGGGTCGTTCATCCCGGCGAGGCCAGCAAGCGCGAGGTTCCGCCGCTCTCGAGTCTCGCCCGGGGCCGCGACGATCGTGCGGAGGTAGGTGCGCAGCGACTGACCCGCGAACCGGTCAGGACCCACGATCGCCGCCAGCACGCTCACTTCGAGATCGGAGGCGCCATACGGCAGGAGCGCGATCCCGCCGTCTTCACGCTGATACACGGCGCCGTCGAAGGCGGACCCGCCGATGCCAGCCTCGATCCCCTCGAAGCGGTCGGCGAGCACGTCCGCGGCGATATCGGCGGCGAGTGCCTGCTCGAGCCGGGCCGACGACGAATCAGCCAGGTCGACGAGCGTCGAAAGGTGTCGACCCACCCCTGCATCGGCCACCACGACCTGCGTCAGGTCGCCACCACCAGCGGGCCGGTAGGGAGCGGTCGGCTCGTCGTACGACGTCCGCGACCGGGTCAACCGGGATTCGACGACGCTGAACGTGCGCGTCACCGAGTGTTGGCGCAGGGTCGCGCCCGAGCCGGTCCGAGCCGTGATCGTGATCGTATGGTCGCCGGGTCGAAGCTTCGGCAGCGGTACGGTCACGGCCCGGAACGCGCGTGCCGTGAGTCCCTCCTCGTGGAGCCCCAGGCTAGCGGCGTCCACGGTGAAGGTCACCCGCGCGTCGGCTGCCAGATCGGTCCCGAAGCCGCGCACCTGGATCGATGGACGGTCGGCGGCGAGATATTCGGGGGCGATCGAGGTATCCACGAAGAAGGGCAGCCCGACCGGGACGAGGGTCGATGCTCCTCCGGCTTCGAGGCCGGACCCGATCGCCGCGCCGAGCACGCGCCACGACGTCAGGTCCGTGGGCAACGGCATGGTCACGGTCGCTCGACCGCTCCCGTCCGTATCGACGGCCTGGAACAGGATCGCGTCACGGGGGGCACCATCGGTGTCGCCACCGCCGGTGTCCGCGCCTTCGGGCCGTGCGCTCGGGCCGCGGTGCGTCGCGTACGTCGCCATGACCCCGGAGTCCAGGGATTCGTACAGACCGGTCAGGGGATCGTTCGCAACCGCGGCGCCGATGCCGAACAGCTTCTCGTCGATCGCGCGCAGGACGACGGTACCCGGCATCGGCCGGCCATCGGGACCGCGAGTCTCGACCGACAAGCGCACGGTGTCACCCGGGGCGTAGCGCGCCCGATCGGCGGTGAGCTTGACGGTCAAGGCGCGGTCGTCGACACGGAAGACGGCCATGTGGCTCGCTGCGATCGCGTAGCCGCGGCCCGTGAAGCGCACCGCGCGGTAGGACACGTTGGGTGGTCCCCATTCCGGGAACTTGGTGACGAAGCGAGCGGAATCGCGGACGATCGCCTCGCGGATGCCGGCCTGGGCGGCGACGAAGAGGTGGGGATCCCGGGCGATGACCTCCGTGGCGCCCGGTTCCCGCATCGTGAGATCGATCGTTTCGCTGACGCCGACGGATGGCACCTCGACGTCGTCGACAGCGTCGCCTCGGTCGGTGGGGCCAAGGAACGGCTGGCGCGCGAACCGGTCGCCGCTGTTGGCGGTGATCTCCTCGCTGGCGTGCGCCGTGGCGGTTGCGCGGAGCCCATCGGGATCGGTCGTCGAGAACTCGACGCGGTAGGTGTGGCGCCGATCGGGCGCGGCGATCGATCCAGCGAATCGACCCTGTGCGTTGGTCGTCAGACGGCGCGTGCCGACCACTCGCTCACGGAAATCGTAGTCATAGATCGGGATGACGCGCTTCTGGATGAAGTCATAGTCGGAGCCGATCCGCCGGCGCACCGGGATCAACTCGATGATCCGTGCGCGGACGAGCCGGTTGCGGACGACGCCACCGCGCGCGTCCACCTCCCACGGCGCCATCCCGGCCGCGATCTCGCGCTCCACGCGGTCGCGATCGAGCTCGTTCACGGACCCGGAGAGGCGCACTCGACCGCCGCGCAGCGTCGCGTCGCCGGTGACGATCCAGTTGCTCGGGAAGATGACGAATTCGCGTGTGGCACCGGTGATGTCCCCCTCTTCGGCCCGTGCCGGCCTGGCCTCGATGCTCGCGTAGCGCGGACCGTCGCGGCTCTCGTCAGCAACCCATCGGGCCACGGTCCGGACGACCGCGGTCCCATCCGCGCCGGTCCTGGCGTTCGCCTCGAGGTCACCGGCGAGCCGCAGCGGTACGCCAGGAACGGGGGTGCCTTCATAGAACGAGGCGGTCGCGGTGACCCGGATCCGGTCACCTTCGATGTACACGCGCCGCCCCGTCACGATGTCGATCCGGTAGGCAGGCTTGAGGATCCGGTCCACGGCGACGTAGCGCTCCGCGATGACGTCGCCGGCCACCACTAGCTCGAGGCGATACCCACCTTCGGGTACGTCGCGCAGCGTCAGGGAGCTGGTAAAGGCGCCTGACGGCCGCGGTGTCACCTGCGCCGAGGCCAACGGGACTCCCGACTCATCGCCCTCGTCGATCAGTCGCACGGTTACCACGTCGGGCACGACCGCCGAGGCGCGGGCGCGGACCATGCCCCAGGCATTGATCGTATCCGTGCGCCGGAAGAGGGTCCGATCGGTGTCGAAGAGCCGCCAATAGTTCGGATCCGCGGACCCGCCGGGCCACTCGAACTGGCCGTCCTTGCCGTCCGGGGTGCTGGACCCCGTGGCCGGGACGAACGCGCTTCGGGCGCCCGCGGTCACCGTGACGATCGGGGTGCAGCTCGACGTGCAATCCGGATCGGGGGCCGCGAGCATCGGCGCGGGCGTGTCAGCGAGCAAGAGCCCCTGTGCATCGGTCTTGCCCATCGTGGTCCCGTCCGCCTCGACCGTCGCTCCGGCGATCGGCCGACCAGTTCCGACGTCGTTGGCCCAGACGACGGATCTCGTACCGGAGACCGCCAGGTACGCCGCGACATCGGTGACCTGGACGATGGCCTGCGCGGGGACCGTCTTCGATGCATGCTCGACGAGGTACCAGCCCGCCGCGAGGGGCTCCGGCAGCGTCGTCCAAAGGGTGCCACTGGCGTCCTGGAGCGGAGCATCGAACCCGGCGACCCGACGGAGACCGTCGGTCGGGAGGCGCTCTTCGGCGTTGTAACGGCTCCAGCGAGGGATCTCACGGAGGCTCCGGAACGCCTCGATCGCCGCCGCTCGGTCGCCAAGCGCGAAGACCTCGAGGCGAACGCTCTTCGGCGGCCTCGGCGTTTCATCCTCCGATTCGCCTCCGTACCACCAGAGGCCGACGACCGGTCGCTGTGCGAGAGCCGACTCGAACAGGTCGTTCGAGAACCGGAAATGACCGTTGTCGCTGGGCGGGGCGGCCTTCGACATCGTCTCGAACTCGAACCGGACGTCGCGCTCGAGCGTCCCGCCCGTATCCCCGGCCGCGACGCCCTTCGTGATCGTGACCGTGTAGACGGTCGCCGGCGCCAATGCCTCGGGCACGAACGAGAGGACCCGATCGTGCTGCTCGACGCGACCTTCCACCGACGGCTCGATCCGGAAATGGCTGGCGGCGTCGACCACGCCGTCCTGGTCGAAGGTGACCTCGATGCCCGTGTCGAGCGGGACGTCGGTCGACGTGGTCTCCGGCAGCGTCGACACGACCCGGAGGGGCTGCCGGGCCTGGAAGGCCCACGAGTCCAGCTGCGTGCCATCGGGCGCGTCCAAGCTGAAGTGATAGACGACGCCCGGCGTCAATGGTTCGGCGGGCGTCAGCAGGACGCGGCCGTCGGCCTCGACCGTCGTCGTCATCTGGATGACCGGCCGGACGCTGATGCGCTCCGCCAGCTCGGAGGCGGACCCGCCGCCGACCGCGGCGAGCCGGAAGCTGGTGCCCGGACCCACGACCCCGCCCGATGCATCGTCGGCCGTCAGTTCGGCGAGCTTGGCGTATGCGGTCACGAGGCGGTCGACAGGGATCCCCGGCGTTGCGCCGGGCGCACCCGACGCCCCTGGTGGAGCCGATCCACCGGGTCTGTTGGTCGGCTCGACGACGGCGACGCCGCCGCCCGATGGTGTCCCCTGCCACCACAGCGTCCCGCTGACGACGGCCACGACGACCGCAGCCGCAGCCGCCAGGTAGGCGGGGCGGGGCAAGCTCCGCGGGAAGCGCACGATCTTCGATGGCTCCGGTGGCGCTTCGTCCTGCGGCTGCTCATCCGTCGCCACTGCGACCGCCGCCAGGATCCGATCCCGGAGGTCAGCCGGCGCGTCCTCGTGCTCGAGGGCCGCGATCGCCTCGGCATCCGCCCGCAGCGCAGCGGCCGTTTCGCGGCAGGGCGCGCACCCCGCCAGATGGTCGGTGAGGGCCGTGGCGTCGGCTGGCGACAGACCGAAATCGACCGCGGCCGCCGCGAGTTCGAGTGCCCGCTCGTGGCCGA
This sequence comes from uncultured Chloroflexia bacterium, assembly GCA_963812745.1. Classification (GTDB taxonomy): domain Bacteria; phylum Chloroflexota; class Limnocylindria; order Limnocylindrales; family CSP1-4; genus SPCO01. The sequence continues at coordinate 175,048 of CAWEWE010000006.1, forward strand.
TCATGCCATCGCCTCATACGACCCGAGGCGCTGGCGGAGCTGCAGGCGGGCTCGGCACATCATCGCCCGCGTTGCCACGCCCGTTCGGCCGATCGCCTCCGCGATCTCCATGCCGCTGAACCCGCTGGCCGCCATCAGGAGCGCGGTCCGTGCGTCGTCGCTGAGCTCGGATAACGCCGCCTCGAGGTCCGACCGGCGCTCGTGCTCCAGGAACAATGGCTCCGGACCGATCGCGGTGCCGCGCTCGACCAACTCGCCAGCCTGACGCTGGGCTACCGCGTTGCGGCGCGCCCTCGAGACGTTCAGGTTGGCGATGACCCGATACAACCAGGCCCGGACGTTGTCGGGATCACGTCCGGCCTCGATCTCGACGATGAGTCGCATGAAGGCTTCGTGGACGAGGTCCTCGGCGATCTCGCGGTCGCGACTGCTCCGAAGCGCGAAGCTGAACAGCTCCCGCTGGTGGGCGTCGTAGGCGGCCGCGACCCGCTCCGTCGGCGTGGCCGTTGGCGTCGCGCCGGCGGCGGCCCACGCCGTCAGGTCATCCATGGTCAGGCTCAGAGCGTGGATCACGCGCAGTGTGACGCCACGTCCCCTCGATTGTTGCGTCGCCCTTGTGCATCCCAGGGCCCCTCGCGTCTTGCTGTCAGGTCGATGGGCTCGACACAGCAGGGAACGCTTCGTCTACCTCGTTGTTGCAGTCTGGCAGGCGGGTGTCGGCTAGTTGTCAGCTCCCGTGCTCGCGCCGCCGTCCTCATCGAGGTCACGCAACAGCTCGGCGAGCATCAGCGCATTCGTTGCGCCGTAGTTCGCGTAGCAGTTGTTGAACAGGACGTGGGTCTGCTTCGCCTGACCGGCCGCGTCGCGGACGCGCGGCACCCACTCTTCGAGCTCGTCATCGTCGTAGAGGTAGCGGAAGCGCTCGACGGTCTTGATGTTCTGCGCCTCCCACGTCTCGGCGCGCCGACCATGGAACCGGACGACGGCGAGCTCGGGCGAGGTGGCTGCCACGATCGGCGGCACGCTCGACTTGAATCCTTGCGGGCCATCGACCATGACCAGCGGGATCTGCCGATCACCGAGGAACTTCAGTGTCCGCTCGACGTTCTTCTCGTTGAACCACGTCGCGTTGCGGAATTCCACGGCCGGCGTCATGCCGACCCTCCGCAGACGATCCACGGCGTCCTCGATCGTGTCGCGGTTCTCCGAGGAAGTGAAGAACCAGCGCGGGTACTGGAGCAGGATCGACCCGAGTTGGCCGGCCTCCGCAAGCGGCTCGAGGCCGTCGGCGAACCATGCCCAGACATCATCCTTGAGGTCGTCGGGCAGGTCCTTGGCGTAGATGCGCGACTTCTCGGCGATCTCGGCGGGGAGCCGCTCGCGAAGGTCCTTCGGGAGCCGCTTGGTCTCGGTCGGCTGGCCGGTCATCAGCGCATGGGCCTTGATGTCGAACGTGAAATCCGGCGGCGTCCGCTGGACCCACAGCTCGGACGTTCGGCGGACCGGCAGCGAGTAGTAGGTCGCGTCGACCTCGACCAGCGGGAAGCGCGAGGCGTAGTACTGCAGGCGTTCCTCGGCGCTGTCCGCGCCGCTCGGGTAGAACACGCCCGCCGCTGTCATCGTCGGGTCGGTCCAGGATGCGGTGCCGATGCGGATGGTCCCGCCATTTGGTGCCGGGAATGGGTTCGCGGCCACGTCCGTTTCGCCATCGAAGGACGCGGCCGCGGCGTCGGGTCCGGGATCGTGGACGTTCGTCTTGGTCATCCCGACAGCCTACTCGGGACACCGAGTCGCGAGCGTACGATCCGTCCGATGACGGACCGGCCGACCCGATCGCTCGACCTGCACCTCGAGATCGCCGATGACGAGGAACTCGCCGAGCTCGAGCGGGCGCTTCTGCGGGCTCGCGCCGCGGAGCTCGGCGCAGTGCGTCGCCGGAACGTCCGTCTGACGGCCGGCTATGGCGACGACACCACCCGCGAGGTCCTCGACGACGAGGGCCGCCGCGCCCAGCTGCGCCACGACCTGCTCTCGAAGCTCCTCGACGCCCTCGAGCGCGTTCGCTAGTAGCAGAACGTTCTCGTTGTCCCGCGCGTCCCAACAGGCACGATGCGACGACAGGTGCCGATCCCGCTGGGGTTGATCATCGTGGTTGTCGTCGCGGGACTCGTCGCGCTCGTCGGAAGCCTGATGATCTCGACCGCCGACGATGCGCCGGAAGTGGAACTGAGTTCGAAGCCGTCGCCATCCGGGTCTGCCGCCTTCATTCCAACCTCGACGATGGAAGCGTCTGAGACGCCGACCCCGACTGCGGATCCGACAACGGAGCCCGCACCAAGCGTTGCTCCGACACCAGATGACGTACTCGATGTTGTCGGCCAGGATGGCGTACCAGGGCTGTTCGGCTGCGGGGCTGGGTTCACCTTCGCCTTCGATGCACTCGACGATCCGACAGGAGCTGAGGACCTCGTCGGTCCCGAATACGACGCCCTTCGTGAGTCCTTAGGGATCAATGTCGCGCACGGAGACCCACAGCTTGGTCCGGACCCGACTGCGCGGGAGGTCGCACGCGATGAAGGGCGCGTTGCGTTTCTCATCGATCGAACCGATCCCGGTCCCTGGGGCGTGGACGGCGGTCCCTATCTGGACGTGTACCTCGATCCGTGGAGGTGCCGTGGAAATGGGCCGGAAGCGGCGATTGCCAGCCGAGGGCAGTCGGTCCTCCCAGGGTACGCCGTGGCGACATGGACGCTTGATCCCGGCTTCCGATCGCCCAGGCCGAACGGACCGAGTCCTGCACATCCTCGTGTCCGAATTCGAGTGTTCGAGCGGACGTTCGGCGACCGGTCGCATCGGGCCGGCGTACGTCATCACCGATCGATACGAAGTGCACATCGAGCTCATGGTTCATCGGCTCGCCGGAGGGCAGGACTGTCAGGCCGCGCCGCCCACACCCGCGACGCTCCGGCTTCCCGAGCCGCTCGGCGATCGGACGCTCCGCGACACGAACGCGCACATCCGAACCGGGGCGGGCGGCTGAGGGGGAGCCTCCGGAAGCGGCCATATGTGTGCTCGTTGCACCGTGGGCCTGCAAACTCGGCCGACCTCGTGTCGCCTGGCCGGCGGAAGTCACCGGCGCCGCACGACCGATGGCCGACCGGCTCGCGGTTCGGCGGATTCCGCGGGCTCCAGCCCAACGAGGTGCCCGGAAGTGCGCATCGTGCACCGATGGCCAGATGTCGCTCAGGCCCCCTCAGCGCGTCGGTCGCTGGAACCCGTCCTTGTACTGGTCGTAGGTCTCGCGGGCGAGGTCCCGGACGGCGTCGTCGTCGATCGAGGCGGGGTCGGTGATGTTCAGGCAACTCCGGCCGATCTTGGTGCCGGGGAAGCGATCATGGATGGCCTCGACCAGGTAGCCGCCCTGGCGTTGTCCCATCGAGAACAGCGAGATGTAGGCCTTCCGGTTCGCGAGACCGACCGAGAACCAGCGACCCGTGGGTCGGCCGCGGCTGTCCGTGTAGTCGTACGACCCATACCCGATCAGCGCCCCGCTGTAGGCCCACATCGTGACGTCCGCCTCGGGGATCGCTGACGTAATCACGTCGTGGAGGTGCTGCATCTGCGCCCGGCGCGGCTCCGGTAGCGACTCGATATGCGCCTGTGCGGCGGCCCGACCGTCCATCAGCACAGCGTAGCCCTCACGCGGACTTCCGTACCAGCCACCACCCGCTTATGGAGCGCTTGACGGATATCGCCTCGCAGGGGAAGGTCTAGCACCCAGGTCCTGCCGCTGGCGGGGGCGATGCTACTGCCGGCGCACGAAGAGAATCCATTGCCCGACCGTCCGTCACGCCACCGTCACGGCCGCTCCCGCGCCGCTGCCGCGCCGACCCGCGCGACGATGCTGGCCGTGCTGCTGACGGCGGCCATCATCGCGCCAGTCGCGGCCGCCGATCCGAGCCCCTCGCCGAGCCCCGAGCCCGTGCCGACGGTCACGCTCGCCGAGGCGACACCGACTCCGACGCCGACACCGACACCGACTCCGACCCCCACGCCGACGGCTACGCCCACACCCGCGCCGCCGACGTCGCTCGCCGTCTCGATGACGCAGACGGCGCTCAGCTACGACGCGACGACCAACAAGGCACGGGTCCGCGTGACCGTGACCGCATCGGGCGCCGCGGCCCCGTGGGACTACACCGTCGCCGTCCGCGGGACGACCGTGAATTCCGGCACCTCGTCAGCCGCTTCCGTCAGCGTGACCGTCACGAACGACTGCTCGATCACGACCCAGAGCGTGACGGCGCAGGTGACCGACGATCTCGGCCGCACCGCCGGCACGGCGGCGACGCTGAACCGGTCGCTGTGTCCGCCGCCGCCGGACTATCCCCACGCCCGCGACAAGATCCTGGCCGGCCCGACGTTGACCGAGGCGTCCTTCGTCGATCGGCTGCGGGCGGTCGGTTCGCCGGCACTCGCCGAAGGCCGCTCGATCTATCGCACGCTCGTCGCCGGCGGCGTCAACCCCGCGTTCGCGCTCGGGACGTTCCACGCCGAAAGCCATTCCGGGACGCGCGGCTACGCCGTGGTGACGAAGAACTGGGGCAACATCCTCTTCTACAGCTGGGAGATCGAGTTCGGCGCGACACCGTACGCGCCGGGTAACGGCTACACCTACGCCAAGTACCCGACCTGGCTGGCCAGCGTGCGGGCGTACGTCGACCTCCTGCAGCGCTACCACCGCAATGGCTACACGACCGTCAGCTCGGCGTCTGCTCGATGGCTCGGGACGATCGAGGGCAGCGACCGCCACCTCCGCTACCTCAACAACATCACGGGCGTGATGCGCATCCTTCCAGACGATGCCGTTCCGTACATCAGCTCGCTGTCGGTGCCGGCGACGAGCAAGGCCACGGTCACCTTCAGCTGGACGGCGAAGGACAATCTCTCCGTCACGGGCTACCAGGTCCGCTACCGGCGCGGCACGACCGGGACCTATTCGGCGATCGAGTCGACAACGCTCCGAACGCACTCGTTCACGCTGACGACGGGCAGCTGGACGATCGCTGTCCGCGCGTCGGACGCCGCGGGGAACTGGTCGGGCTGGCGGTACGGTCGCGTCAGCGTCGACGCCATCGCCCCGACCATGACCTCGCTCAGGACCTCGATGGCCGTGATCCGCTCGGTCAATTCGCGGTTCACGGCGTCGTGGGCCGGGACCGACAACGTCGGAATCACCCGCTACCAGTGGCGCACGCGCCGCCGGCCGGACGGAACGCCGTCCGTCGGGACGACGACGAGCCTGCGAAGCGGGACGTTCCGGTTCGGCGCCGGCACCTGGGAGCTCGACGTTCGTGCTCGGGATGCGGTCGGGAACTGGGGCTCCTGGCGTACGGTCACCGTGATCGTGCCGCGCGACGACAAGCTGTTCAGCTTCTCCGCGGGCACGACCCGGCTGGCACATGCGGCCGCCTATCGGACGACGCTCACGACCACCAAGGTCAAGGACGCCGAGCTCGTCGTCACCACAACCGATGGCGACGGGTTCTTCCTCGTCGGTCGCGTCGGGCCGACCTACGGTCGGCTGCAGGTGACCGTCGACGGTATCTCGACGATCGTCGATACGGCGTTCTACAAGGGCGTGCGCGCGACGTCGTACCACGACCGGGTGCTGCTGTTCTCGACGCGGTTCGCGCCTGGTGCGCACACGGTCACGATCACGAACCTGGGCACGACCGGCCGTCCGACGATCGCCATCGACGGGCTCGATTTCTCGCGCTGAGCCGGATCGCCATACCCAGACATACTCGGCTACACGTCTGGACACGACTGGCCAGACTCGCCGATACTCCTCGGTATGCGTAAGCTGGCACTCGGCATCGCGATCGCGCTTGTCGCGGCCGGCTGCTCGGCCGGTGCTGCGTCATCGCCCAGCGCAGACCGGGCGGAGCTCACGATCTTCGGCGCCGCGTCGCTCAAGGGCGCGCTCGAAGCCGCCAAGTCGACCTACGAGGCGGTGGTCCCTGGGACGACGCTGAAATCGTCGACCGACTCATCGTCGACGCTCGCGACGCAGATCGAGCAGGGCGCACCGGCCGATGTCTTCCTGTCGGCCGACACCGCGCAGCCGGCGAGGCTCGTGGAGGGCGGCTTCGCGGGTGGCGATGCGGTGGCGTTCGCGACGAACAAGCTCACGATCATCGTCCCGTCCGACAACCCGGGGGACATACGGACACCAGCAGATCTGGCCAGTCCCGGGGTGAGGATCATCGCGGCCGGTGACGAGGTGCCGATCACCAAGTACGCGCGACAGCTGGTCGACAACCTCGCCAGTCGAGTCGGGGTATCCGGCCGACTTCGCCGCGGCCTACGCCGCCAACATCGCGTCCCGAGAGGACAACGTGAAGGCGGTCGTGGCCAAGATCGAGCTGGGCGAGGGCGACGCCGGCATCGTGTACGTCACCGATGCGCGCGCATCGGCCAAGGTCACAGCGGTCGACGTGCCGGACGAGGCGAACGTGCCGGCGACGTATGCCGGGATCGTGGTCAAGGCGTCGCCAAACCAGACTGCCGCGAAGGCCTTCCTCGACTGGTTCGCCGGCCCCGAAGGGCAGTCGATCCTGGCCTCGTTCGGGTTCGGGCCGCCAACCTGAATACTCCGCTGGAGTATTGACAGAACGGTTGACAGAAGGCGTCTGAACGGCGCATAGTTCCGACGTACCGGGCTTGTCAAGACTTGACAGGCCCACAGGTGTGTCCGGGACCATGCGGGTGGTCGACGGGCAGGAGCGGTACGGCATCGCCTGGTCCGCGGTGCGAACAAGGAGCGGAGTTTGTCGGTCGGCGCCACTGCCGAAGTCAAGAGCAAGTTGTCGGTCGTCGAGGTCGTCGGCGAGAGCGTCAGTCTCAAGAAGGCGGGCACCACCTACAAGGGCCTGTGCCCGTTCCACGGTGAGAAGACGCCCTCCTTCGTCGTCACGCCTGGCCGGGAGTCGTGGCACTGCTTCGGCTGTGGCAAGGGCGGCGACATCTTCAGCTTCGTCATGGAACGCGACGGGCTGTCGTTCCCGGAGGCCCTCCGGCTGCTGGCCGGCAAGGCCGGGGTCGAGATCGATGAGCGCACCAAGCGCGAGGACATGCGTCGCGCCCGACTGCGCGGCGTGCTCGACACGGCGATCGCGTTCTATCACTCGGTCCTGCTGAACTCCAAGACCGGCGAGGCTGCGCTCAGCTACCTGCGTGGGCGTGGCTTCACGGACGAGACGATCGAGACGTTCCAGCTCGGCTGGGCGCCGGCGGGTTGGGACGTGATGGCCCGCCAGCTCCAGGCGAAGCGCGACATCCGGCCCGAGGAACTCGTCGAGGTCGGGCTCGCGAGCCCGAGCCAACGCGGGCGGGGCGTCATCGACAAGTTCCGGGCACGGGTGCTGTTCCCGATCCGCGACCAGAACGGCAACGCGGTGGGTCTCGGCGGGCGGCTGCTCGAGGGCGAGGGCCCCAAATACCTCAACTCACCGGCGACGCCACTCTTCGACAAGAGTCGGACGCTTTATCTCATCGACAAGGCCAAGGGCCCCATCCGTCGTGCCGGCAACCAGGCGGTCATCGTCGAGGGCTATACGGACGCGCTGATGGCGCACCAGGCAGGCTTCGACAACGTCGTGGCCAGCCTTGGCACGGCGCTCACGCCCAACCAGATCGGGCTGCTGACCCGGTATGCGAACCGGATCGCCCTGGCGTATGACGTCGACGCGGCGGGGGAGCGAGCGGGAACGGTCGGGGTCACGGCCCTGGCTGGGCTGATCGGCCAGCTCCAGGGCGACGACTCAGGGGTCAAGCTCGAAGACGTCCGCGTCGCCCGGCTGCCGGCCGGCAAGGACCCGGACGAGGTCCTGCGCGAGGCACCGGCCGACTGGGAGTCGGCGGTCGCGAAGGCCAAGCCCCTCGTCGAATACCTGATCGACCATCACGCGTCACGCCACGACCTCAAGACACCGAATGGGCGCCTGGCGTTCTCGGATGCGGTGATGCCCGCCATCGGCGATATCACCGATCCGCTCCGGCGAGACGAAGCGCTCCAGCAAGTGCGCCGCGTGTCTGGCGTCGAGGAGCGCGTGCTCCGGCAGGTGCTCGATCGGCGGATCGCGGCGGCCGGCGGCGCCGGCCCGCGGCGCGCTGGCGAGTCGCAGAGTCGCATCACCGCCGATGCGGTGCTCGCTTCGCCGGACGCGCTCCCGGTTGGGGACATCCTGCGGGCGGTCAGCCCGGTCGAGGCGGAGTTGCTCAGGCTGCTGCTGCTCCTACCCGAGGAGCAGCTGCGCGTCGTGGACGAGCTCGGGCCGGATCAGCTCCCCAGCACGCTGGCGCGCGAGCTGTACCGGGCGATCGTGCTTGCCCGCGCACCCGACGATCACGGCATCCATCCGGAGTTCGACCGGACGAACCTGCTGCTCGGTCTCGATGAGGAGACGCGCTCGCTCGCACATGCGCTCCTGGCGCTGCAGCGCCCGATCCCCGAGGCTCGCGAGGTGGCCCGTCTGCTGCTCGACCTCGAGGACGACCTGATCCGCGAGCGCAGCGAGTTCAACGAATCGGCCCTGGCCGAGGCGGAACGGGCGGGCGACGCCGACTCGATCGATCGTCTGCTGCTCGAACGACGCCATATCAATGAGACACGAAAGTCGATCGACCGACGTCGAGAAGACACACGACTCCTCGCGCGGCCCGTCGTGGCCGCCCACACCTGACCTCGATCCAAGGAGGACCGCATGCCAGCAGATCCGCTCGATAAGCAACTCGTCGAGGCCGTCCTGTCACGACCTCGGCGCGCGAAGGCCGACCTCGAGGAGGCCAAGCTCGCCGGTCTGCGTCCGCCGCGGCGAGGGGCCGTCGCCGTCCCCGCCCCGGACGACGACGATGACGATGACGATGACGATATCGACCTCGGTCCGGAGGTCGCCGCCGCCGCCGGCTCAGACGACGGGGAGGTGAACGTCGAGGTCGTGGCGGAGGACGGTTCGACCGACACGGCGGCCCGCTTGCCGACGGAAGGCCCGACCAAGCTCGACCCGAAGGAGGTCGAAGAGCCGACGCCCGAGGACCTCGAGGCCATAAGCGCCGACATGATCGGCATCGATGACCCGGTCCGGATGTACCTCAAGGAGATCGGCAAGGTCGCGCTGCTGACCGCCGAAGAGGAGGTCGTCCTGGCCAAGGCCATCGAGCTCGGCGAGCAGATGGTCGAGGAGCCCTGGAAGGGCATCCTGTCGCTCCACGAATGGACGCTCCACGACACGGAGCGCAAGACTCGCACGGCCAAGCCGCAGCACCGGCTGCCGTACGGCGACGAAGCGCACGCGATGGTGCGCTCGGGGATCGCCTCGCGCTCGGCGCGCAGCCTGATGACGCAGACGCCCGACTTCCACCTGATCAAGGCGGGCCGCGACGCGCAGTCCGAGGGCACCAAGGAGCTGCTCAAGGAAGGCAAGAAGCTGGTCGCGACGTACAACGCGTCGCCGCGCACCGACACGTTCCTGCCCCTGCTCGACTGGGCGTTCTTCGCCGTCCACAACGGCGACCTCGACTCGCGCGACAACGTCGGGTTGCGCGCGATCTGGGACTGGACCCGCGAGGGCGTCGCATGGCCTGCGCTCGAGCGCTACATCCTGGGCAGCAACGAGGCCGAGCTGCTCAAGAAGATGGGCTACGACCCCGAGGTGCCGCTCAACACCAAGCTGCGCGACCGCAAGGGCGTGATCGTCGAGATCGGGCGCGACGCGCGTGAGCAGCTGACGTCGGCGAACCTGCGGCTGGTCGTGTCGATCGCGAAGAAGTACATCGGACGAGGGATGTCCTTCCTGGACCTCATCCAGGAGGGCAACATCGGCCTGATCCGAGCGGTCGAGAAGTTCGACTACGAGAAGGGCTTCAAGTTCTCCACGTACGCCACGTGGTGGATCCGGCAGGCCATCACCCGGGCCATCGCCGACCAGGCACGGACGATCCGCATCCCGGTCCACATGGTCGAGACGATCAACCGACTGATCCGCGTCTCGCGCGGGCTCCTGCAGGAGCTCGGCCGCGAACCGACGGTCGAGGAGATCGCCGAGGCCATGTCCAAGGGCCAGGAGGTCCAGGTCACGCCCGAGAAGGTCCGCGAGATCATCAAGGTCTCGCAAGAGCCGGTCTCGCTGGAGACACCGATCGGTGAGGAGGAGGACTCCCACCTCGGTGACTTCATCGAGGACCGCGGCGCACTCGCGCCGGCCGAGGCTGCCTCGCACCAGCTGCTCAAGGAGCAGGTGGAGGCAGTGCTGGACTCCCTGACCGGCCGCGAGCGGCGCGTGCTGCAGCTCCGGTTCGGGCTGGAGGACGGCCGTGCGCGGACCCTCGAGGAGGTCGGCAAGGAGTTCAACGTCACTCGCGAGCGGATCCGCCAGATCGAGGCGAAGGCGCTGCGCAAGCTGCGCCACCCGTCGCGCTCCCGGAAGCTCAAGGACTACCTGGAGTAGTCAGGCCCTCGGCGGGTCACCGGGCTCGTCGCCGGTCGCGACGGGCCATCCCTGCTGGGTCCAGTCGCTGTACGAGCCCGGATAGAGCGTCGCGTCGGGCAGCCCGGCGATCCGGAGCGCCAGCGCGTCGTGCGTTGCTGCCACGCCGCTCCCGCAGGAGACGACGACCGGGCCGCGCGAGCCGTCGGCCTCGAGGTCCCGGTACCTGGACGGCGAGTTGGTCCGGCGGCAGGAACCGCTTGTCGGCCTCGAGGTTCTCGTCGGTCGGGGCACTGACGGCCGTGGGGATGTGGCCCGCGTAGGCGTCGATCGGCTCGACCTCGCCGCGGTACCGCGCCACCGCTCGCGCATCCAGCAGTCGCACCGATCCGAGTGACGCCCGCAGCGCCTCGCGGTCGATGACCCGACTCCAGTCGTCGCGCAGGGAGAGCGACGCCGCCGGCCACGTCGGTTCGTCGGTCGTCAGCGGCTGGCCTGCCGCGGTCCACGCTCCGATCCCACCATCGAGGACCGCCACCGCGTCGTGTCCAAGGTCGTCGAGCATCCACCACAACCGCGACGCCACCCAGCCACCCACGTCGTCATACGCCACGACCCTGTGCGCATCACCGATCCCGACCGCCGCGAGTCGTGCTCGGAAGGCGGCGGGCTCCGGCAACGGATGGCGGCCCGGCCCCGACGATGCGGTGAGATCGGTGTCGACATCGAGATGGATCGCACCGGGGAGATGGCCCGCGTCGTAGGCGGCGCGGCCGTCACCCGGGCGCCCCAGGTACCAGCGGGTGTCGACCACGCGCAGCGCCGGGTCATCAAGCGCATCGACGACGTCCGCCACGGACACGAGCGGACCCGACAGCGCGAGACTCACGTGCGAAGTGCCCAACGGTCGGGCGTCAGCCCGATGCGGGTCGCGGTGTCGGCGAACGTGTGCGCCTCCCCGGCGGGTGCCAGCTGCCCTGTCATCCAATCGCGGTACCACGGCGACCAGGTGCGGGCGCCTTCGCGACCGCCGAAGCCATCGTGATACTCGGCGTAGTTCCCGCCGAACGGAGGCTCGTCGGTGGGACGCCGAGACGTGAATAGCGCCGCATCGTGCAGGGGCGGTAACTCAACCTCCGAGACACCGAGCCCCCGGTATACGGCCTCGACCTGATGCAACCACTCGTGGACGTAGCCCTGTGCCGGGTCGGCTTCGGTCGCGAGCGTCCGCCAATGATCGGTCGAGATCGATGAGAACCCGGCCCCGAACGTGGCATCGGACGGGCCCAGCGTGCAGCCCCAACCGCACTGCGGCACGTCCGGGTCGCCTGGCCACAGCGCGTAGACCGTGTCGTATCGGGCGCCGCTCGCCGCGACCTCGGCGAGCTCGGGTCGAACCTCGCGCGGCCCCACCCACCATCGATCCTGGCCGCTCGATGACATCGAGTTGATCGGTCGCCGCACCTCGATGATGTCGAACGGGTCGAGCGCCGCCAGCCCAGAGCTCCAGTCGAGGACCGTCGCGGGCAGTCGCTCCAGCACGCCGTGGATGACCTCCCGCTCCTCGCGGGCCATGACCCGCCGCGCCCGGCGCCGCCCGGGACGGGACCCGAACCGAGCATCGAGTACCGGGTAGAGCAGGACCAGGGTCCGCCAGCGTTGCGGCGTGGGCGGGGGAGGGGTCACGTCGGCAGGGTATCGCCTGCTAGCATCGGCTGAGTGGACACCCAGACGTTCTACGTGACCGTGAGCTCCATCTCCTTCACGTTGCTCGGCCTGTGGTGGGTCGTCGTCCAGGGCCGCGAGACGTGGAGGATGAACCTCGCCCGGCGGCGGATGGCGTATGTCGTTTCGCTGCATTTCGTGCTGCCGGGTGTCATGTCGGTGCTGGCGCTGGTCGCGCCCGACGTCGGCATCCTGTGGCGGATCACCTTCGTATCGGCCGGCCTGCTCGGGCTGATCGGCGCGGGCTACGTCGCGGCGACCCTCAGCGACGAGCACGATTGCCCACCGCTCGTCCGGATCATCGAGTGGGTCGCCATTCCGACCTACGCGCTGATCGCCGTCATCGCCGTCATCCCCGAGGCCGTCCAGGCCGTCGGCATCGGTCTCAGCCCGCTCCAGGTCGAGGGGATCATCCTCGCGATCCTGTTGTTCTTCGGCGTCCAGGCGGCGTGGATCCTCATGGTCGAGCCACCGCGCGACACGCCCGCGTGACCGACGAGTGGATCGAGCGGCTCCCCGACCGGACAGTCGCGATGATCCGCGCGTTCTCGCCGGCCTTGAATCGATCGATCCTGGTCGGGGGTGCGCTCGCTGTCGCGGTCGGGATCCTGGTCACGCCGCTGCTGGCGACCCGGCTGCCGACGCCGGTCGAGGTCGTCGTGGCGGCCATCCTCGGTGGGCTGATCGGGCTGGGCGCTGCGTACGCCGCGTTCCCGGCCAGGCTTCGACGCGCGTTCGAGACGTTCAGCTGGCTCGGCCGGGCTGAGGTCGATCGGTTCCAGCAGCGCACGGGCGGACCGGTCCCGTCCAAGCCCGACGACATCGAGCGCTGGCTCATCAGCACCCGGTCCACGCACGCGTCGCGCATGCCGCGCGCCGAGATCCTCGCCTTCATCGGGCGCTACGACCAGGCGCGGGCAGAGATCACGGATCACTCGAGCGACGCGCCCGAGGACGCGGCCGAGCTGGCGTCGATCCGGCAGTACATCGACTGGCTCGAGCACGGCACGATCGATACGACCGAGCTGGCCGCGGCCGCCGCTGCCCTGCCGCCGGGCACCGAGGGTCGGGCCATGGCGACGGTCACCATCGCCCTCGCCGAGTCGCGCGACCGCTTCATCCGGCGCGACCCGAACTGGTCCGTACCGCTCGAATCGGCGCGTCCCGCGCTCGGGCGCGGGCCCCTGATGGTCGCGTGGCGCGACACGTGGAGCAAGCTCGGCGGCTTGTTCTTCGTCGCCGCGCTCATCGCGGCGATCGTCGTGCTCCTGCTGCGCTAGCGGGGCTGCGGTATCCTTCCGACCGGCCACGCGTGGCCGCGGCGGGCGCGGTGCCCGCCTGACCGTTCCGGCGTAGCTCAGTGGTAGAGCGGGCGGCTGTTAACCGCCATGTCGTAGGTTCGAATCCTACCGCCGGAGCCATCCTTCTCAAGGTTGCACTGTCGTGCACGAAAACGGCCGGCCCCATCGGGGCCGGCCGTTCGCAAGGGCCGTTCGCAAGGGCCGCTCGCCGGTCAGCGACCGCGCTCACCGCGAGGCAATTGCAGCAGCGCGTGGTCGTTGCCGCCCGGGGTCACGTCGATCGGACTGTAGTTCGACGTCCATCCACCGGGGTAGCCGGTCGAAGGGGCGGGAGCGACGACGCCGCCGCGCTCGCCGGCGCGCTGCTCGAGCAGGCCGGGCTCCAGGATCTGCGGGGCGACGACGCCGCCGCGCTCGCCGGCGCGCTGGTCGATCAGGCCCGGCTCCATGAGGGTCTGGTCGGTCGTTCGGCTCAGCGTGACGACCTTCGGCGACGTGGCGCCGAGTGCCGCCCAGGCGAGGGTGATCGCGAGTGCCGCGCCCGCGAAGGCGACGACGAAGATCTCGATCATCCGACGATTCTGGGACCCGGTGCTCGTGATGGTCTGTCCGTGTGCAGCCATGTCCTTGACCTCCGATCTCGCACCCATGCCGGGTGCGTTGGGGAGAACCTGACGGTGACCGGTTGCAGACCGGCTGAAATCGGGCTTCAAGTGCGCGCAGCACAGGATCCGAACGGTAAACGTGCGGATCTTGGGTCCGCCGTCTACGGCCAGACAGCCGAAATCCCGTGCGCTCGGGCTCGAGATACGACTATCGTCACCGATGAGCCGATTCCCACGACGCGCGGGTGCCGACGTGCAACTCGAATTCCGCCTCCTCGGCGAGTTCGCAGTCCTCGCTGACGGTCAACGCCTCGATCTCGGGGGACCCCGTCAGCGGAGCGTGCTCGCGCTGTTGCTCTTGCAGCGCGATCGGGCGGTCTCGACCGCGGTACTGGCCGACAAACTGTGGCCCGACGACCAGCCACTAAGCGCCATCAAGACCGTTCAGATCTACGTCTCGCGGCTGCGCGATGTCCTGGGCGCCGAAGCCGGACGGCTAAGCTCCACGGCGTCGGGCTATCGCCTGGCTGTCGCTGATGACGAGTTCGACGTCGCACGCTTCGAGCGCGGCCTACGCCAGGCTCGCGAGACGAGCGCCTCCGGCGACCAGGACCGCGCACGCGCAACCCTCGAGGCCGCACTGGCCGAGTGGTCAGGACCCGCCCTGGGTGACATGGCCGACGAGCGTTTTGCGCGAAGCGAGGCTGATCGGCTCGAAGAGCTCCGGCTGCAGGCCATCGAGGAGCTGTACGAGACGCGCATCGTCGGAGGTTCTGGCCGCGAGGCCATCGCGGAGCTTCGTCGCCTCGTGGCCGACGAGCCCGGCCGGGAGCGCCTGTGGCGGCTGCTGATGCTGGCGCTGTATGCCGACAGCCGCCAGGCCGAGGCCCTCGAGGCCTACCAGGAAGCCCGCCGGTATCTGGACGACGAGCTCGGCCTCGACCCGAGCCCGGAGCTCCAGGAACTGGAACAAGCGATCCTCAATCAGACGGCGCCACTCCCGGCGCGGCACGAGCTCGAAGCGGCTCCGGCCGCGGCGACAGACGCGCTTGCCGACGAGCCACTCACCTCGGCGGGCAGCGCCGAGGCCGCGGCGCAGCGCAGGCGCCGGGTGGTCACGGTCCTGCGCGCCGGTATGGTCGGGACCGCAGACGACATCGACCCCGAGATCCTCGAGGCCCTCGGGCGCCGTGCCGAGGAGGTCGTCCGCCGGGCGATCGAGCGTCACGGCGGCATCATCGGCCACGCCGATCAGCACGGTGTGACCGCCGTGTTCGGTCTCGCTGTCGCGCGTGAGGACGACGCGTTGCGGGCCGTCCGGGCGGCCGCCGAGCTGCGCGGCGAAGCGAGCTCGGACACACGCGTCGCGCGCGTCGTCCTCAGTGTCGGCGTGGCCACCGGCGAAGTCCTTGCCGGGGCCGGCGACGACGGGCATGCCTTGCTGATGACCGGTGCACCGCTCCATCTCGCGGGCGTGCTCGCCGAGCTTGCCGCGGGTGACGAGGTCCTCCTGGCGCTTGAGACCGAGCGCCTCGTCCGAGGTGCGACCGCCACCGAGCCGGTGTTGCTCGACGGCGACGACGATGGCCCGGCGCCCGAAGCCGTGCGCCTCCTGGCCGTCAGCGAGACCGAGCCGATCGAGCGTCGGACGACTACCCCGTTCGTCGGCCGGGCCGCCGACCTGGACGCGCTGGCGGCCGCCTTCGAGCGCGTCGCGGCCAACGCGGCGCCCGGGCTCGTGACGGTCACTGGCGCGCCGGGCGTCGGCAAGAGCCGGCTCGTCGCTGAGGCCCTGGCTCCCATCGTCGAGCGCGCCACGGTCCTGCGCTCGCGCTGTCTGCCGTACGGCGAGGGGATCACCTATTGGCCGGTCCGCGAGCTCGTCCAGATGGCCACCGGGATCGAGCTCGGCGAGCCGCGGGACGACGCCATCGCCAAGCTCGATGCGATCGTCGGCGGGATCGATCGGGCCGACCTCGTGCGCGGCAGCATCGCGTCGATCATGGGCCTGACGGACGAGCCGGTGCCCGGCGAAGAGATCACTTGGGCGGTCCGCCGCTTCGCGGAGGTGCTCGCGGCTGAGCGCCCGCTGGTGCTCGTGGTCGACGACCTGCAGTGGGCCGAGCCGGTACTCATCGACCTGCTCGATCACGTGCTCGACCTCGGTCGCGGCCCGATCCTGCTCATCGCCATCGCCCGCCCCGAGCTCGCAGATGTCCGACCCGACTGGCTGGCCCGCTCGAGCCTCGCGCTCGTACGGCTAGACGCTCTCGGCGAGACCGACGCTGCGACGCTGCTGGATCATCTCGCGCCGGAGCTGCCTCCAGGGGAATTGCGCTCGCGGATCCTGGCGTCCGCCGAAGGCAACCCGCTGTTCGTCGAACAATTCGTCGCCTATGCCACTGAGGAGGCGCTCGCCGGCCGGCCCACGCTCGACGAGGGAACTGCAGTCGACCTGCCGATCCCGCCCACCATCGGGGCGCTTCTCGCAGCCCGGCTCGACCGCTTGCCTGAGGCCGAGCGTCACGTCCTCGAGCGGGCTTCTGTGGTCGGCAGGACATTTTGGACCGGAGCCCTCACCGAGCTTCTGCTCGACAGCGAGCGCCGGGACGTAGCAGGCCGTCTGGCTCGTCTCGTGCGGCGCGACCTCATCCGACCCCAGCGCACCGACTTCGCCGATGAGGACGCGTATCGGTTCCGTCACCTCCTCATCCGCGACGCGGCCTACGCGAGCCTGCCCAAGAGCGATCGGAGTGAGCTCCATGAGCGGTTCGCCGGCTGGCTCGAGCGCGTCAACAGACAAGATGAGCGTGAGACAGAAGTCGAGGAGATCCTCGGTTACCACCTCGAGCAGGCCTACCGGTATCGCATCGAACTCGGACCCCTCGACGACGAGGCCCTCGCGCTCGGCGGTCGGGCGTCGACGCGGCTCGCGTCCGCGGGCCGACGCGCCCTGGCCCGGAGCGACTTCCCGGCTGCCGCCAACCTCCTCGACCGTGCGGCGCGGGTCCTCGATGAGGGCAACGCGGAGCGAGCCAGGCTCCTGGTCTCGGCGGGCGAGGCCTACCTGGAGATCGGCGAGTTCACCACAGCCGATGACGTGCTCGTTCAAGCGGCGGCGGTCGCCAACGACATCGGCGACCGCCCGGTCCTGACGACCGCCAACCTCGTGCGACTCCAGCTCCAGTTCCGCAGCGAAGCTTCAACGTCGATCGACGACGTCACGCGCGAGACGCAGGCCGGCATCAAGGATCTGGAAGCCTTCGATGACCCGAACGCGCTGGCTCGCGCGTGGCGATTGATGACCCTGGTCTATGGCGTGTCCGGCCGATATGAGGCAGCCGGCGATGCCAATGACCGCACCATCGAATATGCACGACGTGCAGGGGATCATGTCCTCGAGAAGCGACTCCACTCGTCGGCAGCGCAAGTGGCTCTATCCGGGCCTCTACCTGCCCAGGCTGGGATCAGAAGGTGCGAGGAGTTGGTGCAGATCTCGGAGGGAGACCGCCGCTCTCAGGCGGTGACGCTGGCGGCTCTGGCCCACCTGCGGGCGATGGTCGGAGATTTCGAGCGGGCTCGAGAGGACTACCGGCGCGGGCGCGCGACCCTTGAGGAGCTGGGCTTGCGTTTCGACGCCGCGCTCATCTCGGTCGACTCAGGGCCAGTCGAGCTGCTCGCCGGGGATCCGGTCGCGGCCGAGGCCGAGTTGCGGAAGGATCACGAGGCGCTCGATGCGATGGGAGAGAGGAACTACATCTCTTCGATCGCGGGGCTTCTGGCCGAAGCGCTGTATCGACAAGGTCGATTCGATGACGCGGCGACATCCGCAGCGTTCAGCGAGGAGGTGGCTGCTCCATCCGATGTCTTTTCACAGCATCTCTGGCGTGGAGTGCGGGGCAAGCTGTTGGTCCGGGACGGCGCCCACGATGAGGGCTTCGCGCTCGCCAACTCCGGCGTCGAGCAGAGCCGGACATCCGACGACATCGAGGGACAGGGCAACGCGCTGATGTTCCTGGCCGAGGCGCAGGCCGCCGCCGGACGCGACGACGAGGCCGCCCGCTCGGCGACCGAAGCGCGGACGCTGTTCGAGGCCAAGGGGAATATCGTGT
The DNA here is from genome assembly GCA_963812745.1 of uncultured Chloroflexia bacterium. Taxonomy (GTDB): domain Bacteria; phylum Chloroflexota; class Limnocylindria; order Limnocylindrales; family CSP1-4; genus SPCO01. Next base: position 193,281 of record CAWEWE010000006.1, read on the forward strand.
CGGCCGCCAGGGCGGCCGGGTTCGCCTCGCCGGCCGAGGCCCGCAGCACCGAGGTCCGGGGGACGGGGCGCCTCGCGTAGACCCGACGACGATCGGCGCGACCGGATCGACGGGGGCGTTGTTTGCCGCGGATAGCGCCGGACACCTATCCCGTGGCTCGCCCGGTTGCCTGTCGCGGCGCTGGTGCAAACGCGGCAGGTGTAGGGTCAGCCAGCCTCAGATCGTGTCCGCCGAAGGCGCACGATCCGTGCCCCAAAGGAGCTGGCTATGTTGCGCTTCGTGAACCAGCCGAGGACGACCGGCACCGGCCGGCCCACCCGGGATGGCCGTGACAGCACAGGCGACGCGATCAGGGTCGAGATCTACGACCCTGCGACGAACCGGACCGTCGACACGGACGCGGATGTGACCCTCACTCTGGGATTAGGTTCCGCACGTGGCAAGCTGGTCGGGGGGACCGCGAACGCGGTCGCCGGGGTCGCCACGTTCCCGGACCTGTCGATCGATACGCCTGGCCTCTACACGCTCAAGGCCAGCAGCGCGGCCCACTCGGACACCCCGTTGTCGGACGGGTTCATGGTGGCCGATACCGTTGCCACGTGTGACGGCCCCGGCTGCAGCTTCACTGAGACAAGGGAGCCGCACGCATACACGGCAACCCCGGAGCAAGGGTCGGCAGGTGCCAGATGGGCCTCCTCCGTCAACCTGCCGGGAGTGCGAATCTCGTGCGATTTCGCGCCGTTCGATTACCCGGACGAACGCCAGCCGAACGCGATCTGGTATAGCTACGACGACGGGGACACCCGGTCCCCCAAGACGATCGTGATCGTCATCGACAAGGCGATCGTCGATCAGACTCCGGACAACGGCACGTCCGACTATCGGGTCTGCTATTCGTCACCAGTGCCCTTTACCGACCGCACGGGCGAGCCGGCCAAGCCGGATCCCTGGGACGATGGTCCGAGCGCGTACTTCGGGACCACCTGGTTCACCGGGCTCCTGCCGGACTGCGATCCGAACGATCCAGTGGCGCCGTGCGTCCTCGGTTGGAGCGACGATGGTGGCAACCGAGTCGGGACGTTCCTGGCACCTCCTGGCGATCCCTCCTTCAGGTAGATAACTAGGCGATTCAGCCTCGGGACCTCGACGCGACCACGCCGGCAGCAGGCGGGACGGATGTATCGCGCCAGCAGCAAGGCCCGCTGCAAGGTGACGTCCGGATAATGCCTCAGACGCGGCCCTCCGTTCTTCATCGTGAGGAGCGGTTTGTGTGCGAACCGAGGGCCTACATGCAGTGGGGGAGTAGCTGACCATGAGACGATCGCTTGCCGCGGTGCTTGCGCTCATCGCGACCCTGATGCTGGCGGGTACCGCGGTAGCGGCTCCGGTCGGCATCACAACGATCAATCTCCGCACGTGGGAAGGTACGACCCCGATCGATGGCGTGCGGGTGTGTCTCGCCCGTGGCGGTGACCAGATCGTCTGCGGGGAAACCGAAGATGGGGAGCTGTGGGCTGATTCGCTGCCGGCTGGAGCGTATCGGGCATGGGTAGAGCCGACGGGTTATGCGTTGGTCGGCATCACCTGTACGACCTTCCCCGATGTCCCATACCGCTCGTGTCGACCGCGTGGCACCGAGGTCCGCTTCGTCGTGGGCAAGGACGTCGTTGCCGTCAACATCAACTTCCTGCTCTCCGCCAGCTGAGCCGCACCAGGGCGCAGCGGCCCCGGCCATCGCGGTCGGGGCCGTTTCACTGTGCAACCAACGATGCCGCTTTCGCTCGCCATCCCACACAAGAAAGCACGTCGGACTCGCCGGGGCGCTTGGTCGTAGGTTCGAGTCGTACCGCCGGAGCCAATCCCGCGGCCGTTCCGTCTTTCTACGGCTTCGGCAGCGAGCTGGTCCTACCGGGTCAGGCTCCCGGCGGAAGGTGGGTCAGTCGTCGGTCTGTTTCGGGGCATCGTCCTGCAGTCCCTCGACAAGCTCCGTCACGTCTTCGAGCCGCATGCCACGGCCACGCTCGAGCGCCGTCTCGAAGGCCACTGGGTCGAGGACGGCCCGAGCACGCGCGGACGGGTCCCATTCCTCGAAGATGAGCTGGAGCGCGACGGGCGGCCGGACGCCGTAGGTTCGCGAGAGGGTCTCGTGGGCGCCCATGATCTGCGTTGCCACCTCGGGTCGGCCACGCTCGATCGCGGCCATCGCCGTGACTGGCAGGGTCAGTGTGATCGCTACCTCGTCGCCGATCTCGCGCGAGATCCTGAACACGCCGTCAATGAACCAGTGGATCGCCGCATCGCGGTCTCCGAGCAGGAGGTATGCCTGCCCCAGTGCGCCGGTGATCATCGATAGGTATGGAACGTCATCGAGCTCGCGAAGGACCTCGAGGGCGTCGAGGAGGACCTTGATCGCAGACTCGATCTGTCCGGTCCTCAGAAGCACCTGGCCGCGAAGGCTCGAGACGCGTGCGAGGCCGCGTTCGTCGCCCGCCGCGCGATAGGCGTCGCTTACCTGATCGAAGTACTGATCGGCCTCGACCGGCTCATTGCTCCAGTCCCTGGTCCAGGCGAGGTTGAACATGGCATCGGCCACGCCCTGTTGATCACCGATCGCTTCGGCGACCTGGAGTTGGGCGTCATAGAAGCCTCGGGCGCGCTCGTTGTCGCCGATGTAGTAGAAGGCCGTGCCGGCCGCCTCCAAGGCGCGCATCCGAGTGAGGTTCGGGACGTCTGCGCCGGGAACCGCGAGGGCAGCGACGATCGTCGTCCGAGCCTCCGTCAGGCCGGTTCCCACACCCCAGGGCGGCGCGCCCCGTAGCTCGACCAGTGCCGTTCCGAGGCGTAGCGCAGTATCGGCGTCGTCGTGGTCGATCGCCCACCGCACTGCGGTCCGGAGATTGTCGCGCTCCGGCGCGACGCGGCGAAGCGTCGCGACTCGGTTCCGGCGTCGGATCCCTGGAGCGCTTGCCTCGGCGAGGGCCAGGTAGGTTCGAGCGTGTCGGCGGCTCAGCTCCGTGCGGTCGGCCGTGGCACCGAGCTGCTCCGCAGCGAAACGACGGATCGTCTCGAGCATCTCGTAGCGCACGCTGCCGCCAGCGTCCTCACGGGCGACCACGAGGTTCTGGTCGACGAGCTCGGCGAGCAGTTCGGTCACCTCGCCGCCGACCTCAGCGGCCCGCCCGCAGATCGCCTCCGCCTCCTCGATCCGCCAGCCGCCGCTGAAGATCGATAACCGCGCGAACAGCGTTCGGGCTGCTGGGCCGAGGAGGTCATGGCTCCACGCCACTGTCCGCTCCAGCGTCTGATGTCGGGCAGGCATATCTCGCGGAGGGGTCGCCGGGAGGCGCACCTGGCGGGCGAGGCGCTCGGCCACGCCTCGAGCGCCGAGAAGGGGGATCCGAGCCGCTGCCAACTCGATCCCCAGCGGAAGCCCGTCAAGCATGTCGCAGATGGCGGCGACCGCGGACGCGTTCTCGGGCGTCAGCCGAAAGGTCGGCTGGACCCGCTGGGCACGATCGACGAACAGCTGCACGGAGGGGATCGCGAGGAGGGCGTCGAGGGTGGCACTGTCCAGGAGCTGTCCGTCCGCCGGGTCGATCGAGTCAGCGGTGTGCGGCACCGGGAGCGGACGTAACGGATAGACCTGTTCAGCAGCGAGGTGCAAAGGCGCACGGCTGGTCGCGATGACCTGCACGGCAGGTGCCGCGATCAGTATCGAGCTGACGAGCGTCGAGGCCGGGAGAACCTGCTCGAAGTTGTCGAGCAGCAGGAGAAGCTCCCGGTGAGCCAGGTTATCCCGCAGCTGCTCATCCGCCGTGCGGTCGCCGGTTTCCCTGAGTTCCAGGGCGCCCAAGATCGCCGGCGCCACCAGATCTGGATCCGAGATGGCATCGAGGGCAACGAACCAGGCGCCGTCCGCGAATCGGTCCGCGACGGCCCGGGCGCACTCCGTCGCGAGCGACGTCTTGCCCGATCCCCCCGGACCGGTCAGCGTTACCAGGCGATTCGCGACGACGTGATCTGCCAGATCCGCAAGCTCGGTATCGCGGCCCACGAAGCTCGTCAGGCGCGGCGGGAGATGGACCGCGGAGACGGACTCGGTTCGCGGCGGCGGGAAGGTTGAGGGCAACCCGAAGATCGCAAGCTGAAAGAGACGCTCCGTAGCCGAGACCCCCCGGAGCCGGTGCTCGCCAAGATCCACCAGCTCGACGTCCGCCAGCCGGGCTGACTGGACAAGGGCCCTGGTCGACGCCGAGACGAGGACCTGGCCGCCGTGGGCCGCCGCGGCGATCCGCGCGGCTCGGTGGACGTCGAGACCGACGTAGTCGTCTCCGCCGGCGACGCCTTCTCCGCTATGGAGACCGATCCGTACGCGCACCGGCATGCCACCCGGCCAGGTAGCAGCCGCGAGGGCTCGCTGCGCCGCGACGGCTGCGGCCACCGCGGAGGACGCGTCGCGGAACACCACGAAGAACGAGTCGCCTACGGTCGAGCGCTCGGATCCCCCGGCCGCCGCGAACGCGGCCCGGAGGAGACGCTGGTGCTGCTCCAGCAATTCACGGTACGTCGCCGTCCCGAGCGACTCGAGCAGGCCTGTCGACCCTTCGATGTCGCTGAAGAGGAACGTGAGCGTGCCGGTCGGCATCGCCCGCTCCGAGTTGGCCATCACGGACACGCTACTCGGCGGAGGTCCAGATAGCACGGATATTCGTCGGTATAGGTGTCCGGAATGGGCATGCTATGCCACTCGGCGGTGCGGTCCGGCAGACCGTCGAGTGTCGCTCGAACGACAGGAACTTCGTCGGCGGTGACGTCGACACCGCCTCGGGTTCAAGCGTAGCGTCGCCTCAGCGCCTGGAGGTGGCAGCCATGGATGATCGACTCATCCACCCGAGGTTTCCGAAGCCATCCCGACCCGCACCGCACAGCGGTCTGTCCGCGGCGGCGATCGCCGTCATGCTGGCCGTGTTGCTCGTGCTCGCCATGTTGCTCCCGAGCGTCGGTCGCGTCGGCGTCGACTCCCCGGATCAGCCGCTTCGCCCGCTCGCTGGGTTCGGTCTGTAGGGCGGACCGAGCAGGGGTTAGCCCATCGGCGCCGCCTCGGCGGCTGCCCCGCCGAGACGCGCGGCGACTTGTCTGACAACCATCTCGGCATCGCGTCCGGCACCCAGGACTAGCATCGACGTAAAGCCGGAGAGGAATGGCACCCCAAGGAACCAGAGGCCCGGCGCCGCGATCGCCGACCCTCGCTGGATGACCGGCCAGCCGTCGTCGTCCGTCACGGGCAGGTCGATCCACGCGTAGTCGGGCCGGAAGCCCGTGCACCAGACCACGCTGGCGACGTCCATCACGTTGACCATCCTCGAGGAGCGGCTTACCGTCCCGGACGCCCACCGTCCGGGCAGCGTGCCAGATGACTCCGGCTGCGAGCAGGTCCTGGCGACGGTGGCGGAGCAGCGGCCCGCCACCGTTGCGAAGCTGGGCAGCCATCCTGCGCCCGATCGGCGTTCGGAGCGTGAGCACATGGCGCGCGAGGAATCGCATGATCGGCCAGCTGAGCCGGCCTCGACGGCTGTCGAGCGGAACGGGTATCTGGCCGTGGCTCCGACCGGATAGGTGGGTCTCGCGGGACGCGGCCAGCTCGAAGGCGAGGTCCGATCCCGAGTGGCCCACGCCGACAACGAGCACTGGGCCGTCAGGGAGTTGGCCCGGGTTCCGGTAGTCGGCGGCGTGGACCTGCGCGATCCGCGGATCGAGCTCGGCTGCGAAGGCCGGGAGGCGTGGCCGCTGGAACGCACCGGTGGCGACGATCACCTGGCCGGCGTGGTGGGTCGCGCCATCGGTCTCGACGACGTAGCCGCCAGCCGGCAGGGCTCGCAGCGACGTGACGTTGGTGTTCGACCGGACCGGCAAGGCCAGCTGCCCGGCATAGGCCTCCATGTAGTCCGCCATCTGGCGCCCGCTCGGGAACCGCGCGCCGATCTCGGGGAACGCCACGCCGGGTAGGGCGTCGTCGCGGGCGGGCGAATAGAGCAGCAGCGAGTCGTACCGGTCGCGCCACACATCGCCGACCCGCGCCGATGCTTCGAGGATCGCGAAGTCGAGGCCACGTTGCTGCAGGTGATATCCGGCGGCCAGGCCAGCCTGGCCGGCCCCGATCACGACGACATCGTGGTCGATGGGTTGGGCGGAGATGGTTATATCGCACCTCGCGGTCGGTCCGGCGCGCGGCCCGAGCCACGCCCACCGCCGTCAGCCCATCGCGTTGGGATCCATCGGGCTGATGAGCTGGAAGTAGTTGTCGTCGGGGTCGGCGAAGGTGGCGATCCAGGCGTTTGGCGCCTGCTCGAAGTTGTACGGCTCGCGGATGACGGTCGCGCCGGCGGCCTTGAGCCGGTCGAAGTCGCCCTTCACGTCGTCGCTCTCGATGTTCCAGATGATCCGGCCCGGATGCGCGTTCTTGCCGTGGACCTCGCTGTGCGGCCCGATCGAGATCCCGCCCGAGCCGATCTGCCAGCCGGTGTAGCCGCCATCGTCCCAGCCGGGCTCGCCGAACAGCTTGCGGTAGTAGTCGCTCAGGGTCCCCGGGTCCTCCGACCCGATCAGGATGCCGTTGAAGTTCATGGTGATCTCCTTCCGTTCAGTGCCCTCCACGGTAGTCGAACCTCGCCGGGCGCGCCGACGCCCGGGGTTGACGGTGCAATGATTAGCATGCTACTGTTCAGAACGAGATAGGTAGCCTGCTAATGAATGGGAGCCGACATGATCATCGCCACCACGCCAAGGACCCGCGAAACCCGCGAACCCCGCTTCGGGGGCATCCTGTGGCGGCTCGCGCGGCGGACCACCGCGCTGATGCTCCCGTTCGCCGGCCGGCGCTGGAACCCCGTCTTCGCCGTCCTCGAGCACCACGGCCGGCGGACCGGACGCCGCTACGAAGCGCCGATCGCGGTGCGCCGTGTCGCCGGTGGCTTCGTCGTCGCCCTCGCCTTCGGCGCCCAGGTCGACTGGTACCGCAACCTCCTGGCGGCCGGCGGTGGATCGCTCCGCTGGCGCGGGGGGACCTACGCCGTCGGCGCCCCGGTGGCGATCGACGCCGACATCGGTGTAGCCAGCTTCCACTTGATCCAGCGCGTCGCCCTGCGCCTCGGCGGCATCGACGCGTTCATCCGACTGCCCGACGCCGCGGGTGACGGTCGATGACCTCGTGGTCCGTCCGTCACCGTGGGGCAGGGGAGGCGCCCGGATCGGGAGCCCGCGCGTTCGTCATCGAGGAGAGCCCGGGCTACCTCGTGAACCGGCTCGCTCGATCGATGGCGGGGCAGCTCGCCGAGCGGATGCGACCGGCCGGCATCGGGATCGGCCAGTGGGCGGTCCTGCTGTTCCTGTGGGCCCGGGATGGCCTGAGCCAGGCGGAGCTCGCGCGGGTCGTCGCGATCGAGCCGCCGACGATGGTCCGGACGATCGATCGGATGGTCCGCGACGGGCTCGTGTCACGCGTCGCCGACCCTGCCGATGGACGGATCAGCCGGATCAACCTGACGGACCGCGGGCGCGCTCTCCGTGACGACCTTGTCCCGATGGCCATGGCGGTCAACGAGGCAACGCTCGCTCGGCTCACCGAGCGAGAGCGTGCGACGTTCCGGCGGTTGTTGTCGAAGCTGGTCCGCGACGACTAAACCCGGGTCAGATCGCGTCGTCGAGGTGGCATGCCTCGTTCCACGTTTCGATCACCCTGGTCGACCGCTCCCAGCCGAGGATGCCGATCGTCGCCGTGCCCAGCGCGAACAAGGCTCCCTGTCTGGCCGGCAGTCCAAGCCAGCGGGCGGTCAGCACCCGCAGGATGTGGCCGTGGCCGAAGACGAGGCAATCGCCCGTCACGTCGGGATCGAGGCACCGGGCGATCACGCGGTCGGCGCGGGCGGCCACCTGGTCGACGTTCTCGCCGCTACGCCATGGCCCCGTCCAGATCGTCCAGTCCGGCAGCTCCTTGCGGATGTTGGCGGTCGTGCGGCCCTCGAACTCGCCGTAGTCCCACTCCATGAGGTCATCGGTCGGCGTAGCCTCGAGGATGCCTGCCAGGCGGGCCGTGTCCGCCGCCCGCGTCAGCGGGCTGGTCAGGACGAGCGCGAACTCGTGGCCGGCGAGCCGACGCCCCAGGTCGAGCGCCTGCTCGCGGCCCAACGGCGTGAGCGGGATGTCGGTCCGACCGGTGTGCTGCCCGGACCGCGACCACTCGGTCTCGCCGTGGCGGACGAGGTAGATCTGACGTTCCGGCGCCGGCTCGCTCATAGCTCGGTCGCCGGGCGCACGACCTCGTCCGGCGTCGCGGCAAAGAACTGTCGCTGCCGCCAGTCGAACAGCGGAGCCAGGAGGAGCGTCGGCCAGGTCGAGATCCTGGCGTTGTACCGATAGACCTGGTCGTTGTAGAGCTCGCGGCGGTCGGCGATCATCCCCTCCAAGCGCTCGATCTCGTTCTGGAGATCGAGCACGTTCGCGTCCGAGCGCACCTGCGGGTAGGCCTCGACCACCGCAAAGAGCGAGCGGACCGCGCGCGAAGTGGCTTCCGCGTGGACGGCCTGGTCGGGGATCGGCTCGGTCGGCGAATACGCCGCGCGGGCACGCGCGACGTCGGTGAGCACCTCCTGCTCGAATGCGAGCAGGCCGCGCACGGCCGACACCAGGGCCGGCAGCTGATCGTGCCGTTGTTTGAGCAGGACGTCGATGTTGGCCCACGCCTTGTCGATCCGCTGTCGCAGCGCCATGACGGCGTTGTAGCTCGTCACGGCCAGGAACAGGACGATCACGAGCACCAGTCCGAGGGCGAACAGCGCGGCGGCGGTCTCCGGTGTCATGGTGAGGACCTCATCGGACGATCATCTGGGAGGCCGTCAGCGCGAGGGCCATCGCCGACACGATGGCGACGACCGCGCCCAGCAGCCCGACGAGGAACCTGCCCTGCTGGCGCTCCACGGCCGCGCCCGGCTGGCCATGGGCGATCAGCAGCGGCACACCCGGTGCGCTCGCCAGCACGAGCGTCTCCGGGGCGATGGCGAATCGCCGTTCGGCAGCCTCGGCTTCGGCCTGGCTGGCCAGCGGCAGCGGGTTGGCGGCCGGGTCCAGATCGGGGGAGCGGACCGGCTGGCCGATCCCGAAGCCGGGGATCGCTGCATTGCCCCACGCCTCCTCCGGCGTGTCTGCGAGCAAGCCGACCGAGCGGGCCTCGGCGATGTCGCCGGTGATCTCGGGATCGTCTGCCGCAAGGTCGGAGCCCGTCGCGATGTCCGCCTCGGTGGGATCGCCGAGGTCGACGAACGGCATCGCCCGCCCGACGATGGTCACCGGGTCGCCGGGAACCAGGAGCGCTTCACGGTACCGGCGACGTTTCCCGGTGCTGCTTCGAAACCCGCTTTGCGCGGCGCCACCAAGGATCGAAAGGGTGCTTCGCGTCGCCGTGGGCATGGTGGTCAGCGCGGCGATCGCTGCCAGGCGATCGAGCTCCGTCCCGGCGACCGCCGCCCCGGTCCGAAAACGCAGGCCGGCGGGCTCATCACCCATCAAGCCCGTCGCCTCGTCGAGGTCGACCGGGGCGTCCCACCGCGCGCCGCGCGGGAAGACGCGGATGTCACCGCTGGCGTCCCGGACGCGGAACCCGACCGCGCGCTCTTCGTTGAAGGACGCGTCGAGGTCGACCCCGTCGTCGCCTTCATCGATCGTCGAGCGGTAGTACACGCAGGTGGCGCTCTGGAGCGGCGAGATCAACGTCAGCTCGGCGGGCTCGATGACCCCGCTGACCTGCACCTCGCCGGCGGCCAGGGTGGCGATCCGGGAGACGGCGGTATCGCCGATGCGGGTCGCATCCTGGTAGCCGGTCAGCCCGCGTGCCAGCAACCACAACCCGACGCCGACGCCGGCGGCGGCCAGGAACGCGACCTGTGGGAGCCACTCGACCGGCATCGTGCGCATCGTACGGGGCCGGATGCCGCCACGCACCACGCATATCCGGCCGGACGACCGGCGGGCGACGGCCCTGTGCTAGCCTCGGGCGACGGTCGAGGGACGTGGCCGCAGGGAGGAAACCATGCGCCTCAGCGAGTGGTCGAAGCGCGCGCCGGACAAGGCGTCGATGACGCCCAAGGTGCTCGCGACCGTCACGCCCATCCTCACCGCGCTCGGGGCCGCCAAGGACCCGCCCAGCTGGGTCGCGTGGGGCGACGACCCGGCGGCGCGCTACGTGATCCTCGTGCCGACCGCCGCGGGCCTCATCCAGGTCCACGTGCGGGTCATGGTCCCGCAGGAGGGGCCGCGCTCGTCGGGCAAGCTCATGCGCTGGAACCGCATCCAGACCGGGGAGCTGTCGGTGGAGGTAGTGGGCGGCCACCGTCTCGCGGGCTTCCAGATCGACAACATCATCCTGCGCGGCACCGACGAGGAGGGCGACGCGGTGTCGGCGTTCGCGCTGGAGGTCTACGCCGCGATGGACCGCCAGCCGTGACCGATCGAGGTCGCGATGCGCCGCGGCCGATCCATCCCGTCAGGCGGACGATCCGCTACTACGTCTCGCGGCTGCTCGTCACGGTGATCACCCGTGGCTGGCTGCGCATGGAGCTGGTGGGACGGGAACGGCTGCCGAGCGGGCCGGCCATCTACGCGTTCAACCACCTGTCCTGGTCCGATCCATTCGTGCTGATGGCCACGATGCCGCTGCGTCCGCGCCTCTTCTTCTTCGGTCCGCGCGAGGAGGACATGCGGGCGGGTGGACGGAACCGGGTGATGCTCTGGACCGGCAGCGCGATCCCCTACAAGCCGGGCAAGAACGATCTGCTCGAGGCCACACGGAAGGTCGGTGCCGTGATCGCGGCCGGCGGCGTCGTCGCGATCGCGGGGGAGGGGCGGATCGGCGCGATCGAGGGCCGCCTGCTGCCGCTCAACGATGGACCCGCCTACTTCGCGCTCCGTTCACGGGTACCGCTCGTGCCCATCGCGATCAGCGGGACCAGCTGGCTGCGCTTCGGCGCACGGATCCGGGTCAGCGTCGGCGAGCCCATCGCCGGCGAAGGCCGGCCGGATCGCGCCGCGGTCGCGGCGATGACGGCGACCCTCGAAGCTCGGCTGCAGGCGATGCTCGATGACAGCCCTTCGCCGGCACGGACCGGTCGGCTGGCGGGCTGGATGACCGAGCGCTTCAACGAGTGGCCGGAGGGTTCGCGCGACGCCGCGCTCGCGGCCCAGCTGGCCGAGGAGCTGCCACCGGCCCAGGCCGTCTGAGGCCCCGAGGGCGGCGGCCGGCAGGTCCGGTCTGGCATACTCGGAGCTCGGACCAAGCACAGGAGCGAACGTGGCAGCGACCGGCCTCTCCGCCGATCCCAAGGAGTATCGGAAGCGGCTCGCCGAGCAATCCGACCAGCAGATCGACGCCTGGGCGTCGGAGCTCATGCGCGATGTGGCGAAACGGCGCGGGGTGATCCGCGTCCTCACCGACTTCCGAAAGGCCGCCAAGCTCAGCGAGGACGATATCGAACGGGTGTTCGCTGCCGGCAACGGCCCGCCGGCGGTCGTGGGCCGCGATGCCAAGGGACGGCAGATGATCCCGGCGATCGCCCTGTACGCCCTCGTGCCGGGGATCCGCGCACAGGGGCGAGACGGCCGGCGGCGGCTCATCGACTACCTGGTCGAGAACTTCGACGAGCTCGTCTACGTCTGATCGCCCGCACGCTCGGGTAGCCGCGCTCGTCCGTCTGCTGCATCCGTTCCCGTCGATCCTCGACGGGCTCGTCGTGGCCGCGCTGGCGTGGCTGGCCGGGGGAGCGGAGCAGCGCGCGGTCCTCCTGGGCGTCTCGATGACCGCCCTCCAGTTCGCGATCGGCGCCCTGAACGACATCGTCGATGCGCGCGCCGACGCGGGCAGGTTGCCGCCCAAGCCGATCCCCGGCGGGTTCGTGACGCCACGCACCGCCGGTGCTGTTGCGACCGTGGCAGCGCTGGTCGGGCTCGCGCTGGCGGCCAGCGTCGACGGGCGGCTGCTCCTGCTCGGCGTGGTCGTCCTGGCGATCGGTGCCGCCTACGACCTCGCCGCCAAAGGCACAACCTGGTCATGGCTGCCGTTCGCGGTCGGGATCCCGATCCTGCCGGTCTACGGTTGGTTCGGCGCGACGGGGTCGCTCCCGGCGTCGTTCGTCATCCTGATCCCGATGGCGGTCCTGGCGGGCGCGGCATTGGCTCTCGCCAACGCTGGGGCCGACCTCGACGCGGACCGCGCGAGCGGCACGGCATCGGTGGCGACCCGTCTCGGCGCGGAACGAGCGTGGTGGGTCGGAGCGGCGCTGATGGGCACCGCGGTCGGGCTCGGCATCGTCTTCATCGGGCGGCAGGGTTGGGCGCTTGCGACCTGGGCGCTCGTGCTCGCCGGGATCGTCGTGCTCGGGTTCGGGGTCGCGCTCGGCCGTGGCGGAGAAACGGCGCGGCGCCGGGCCTGGGAGCTCCAGGCGATCGGCGCCGCGATCGCTGCGACGGGTTGGGTGTCGGGGTCCGCCCCCGGTTCCTAGCCGATGGTCAGTCGAAGCCGTTGCCCGATCTGACGAGCGCGATCGCGTTCTCGAGTCGGAGCTTCGAGATCGTGAGGTACTTGGCGAGGTTGTCGCGGTCGACGTCGCCGATCGACTGGATGGTCTCGGGTGCACGAAGCACACCGACCAACTCATCGAGTGCGTCGGCCAGCGACGCCTTGGCGTTGACGAGCGAGTCCTCGGTCAGCGGGCGGTCCATGGTGAGCACAGGTGGAGCCTCGACGACGACCTCGTCCTCGATAGGCTCGTCCTCGACTTGGACGCTATCGACCTCGATCGCGAAGATGACCGGCTCCGTGCCGTTACCCTCGTCGAGGCGAGGCTGACGGCGCCGACCCTCGATCTTGTCCCGCAGCTTGATGAGGGTCAGTTCGCCGCGCGCGACCTGATCCGCGAGTCGGCGCCGCTTCTTGGGATCCTCGACCTTCATCAACTCGTAGGCGTGTGACAGCGTGTCTTTGCGCAAGGACACCAGCTCGCGCACCTCGTCCGGCGCATCGGCCAGACGCAACCGGTTCTCGACGTAGCCCTTGTCCTTGCCGAGTTTGTCGGCGAGCTTGCGGATGCTATAGCCGTGCTCGGACACCATCCGGTCGAACATCGACGCCTCGTCGAGGGGCGAGATGTCCTCGCGCTGGAGGTTCTCGATGATCGAGATCTCGAGCGCCGTGTCGTCGTCGATCTCCTCGATCAGGGCCGGGATCGAGTCGAGGCCGGCCTGCTTCGAGGCTCGCCATCGCCGCTCGCCGGCGATGAGCTGGTATGTGTTGGGGCCGACGGGCCGGACGAGGATCGGTTGCAGGACGCCGTGCTCACGGATCGATGACGCGAGCTCGTCGAGCGCCTCCTGGTTCATGGCCAGGCGCGGCTGCTCCGGGTTCTGCTCGATGTGGTCGAGCGGCACGATCCGGACACCGACGCTGCGCGTCGGGCTGTCCGGCGACAGCAGGCTGACGATGGCAGGGGAGAGTTCGCGCTCCTCCGACAGGCGGCGTGCTGCCGCTGCTCGGAAATCAGGCCGGGCCAAGGTCCACCACCTCTCGTGCGAGCTCACGGTACGTTCGGGCAGCCTCACTGCTGCCGGCGTACGTCGTGATCGGTCGCCCGACGAGGGGAGCCTCGCCGAGCTTGACGGTGTTGCGGACGATGCTGCTGAAGACGTGATGATCGCCAACGACGCGAAGCTCATCGAGCATGTCCCGGGCCAGGTTGGTCCGACCGTCGTAGAACGTCGGCAGCAGGCCGAGGATCCGGAGGTTCCGATTCAGCTTCAGCCGGATCGCGTTGATGACCTTGACGAGGTTGGTCAAGCCCTTCATCGCGTAGTACTGGGTCTGGACGGGGATGATCACGCCATTCGCGGCGACCAGCCCGTTGACCGTCAGCAGGCCAAGGTTGGGTGGGCAGTCGATCAGGACATAGTCGTAGCCCTTGAGTTGTCCGGCGATCGCCTCGCGCAAGATGTTCTCTCGGCCCAGCGCGGTGAACAGCTCTCCCTCGGTCGACGCGAGATCGATGTGCGCCGGCGCGACATCGATACCCGGGCTCTCGGTCGGGAGGATCACGTCGACGAGCTTCGAGCGGCCGTCGGCGAGGACGTCGGCCATCGACCGCTGGACTGTATTCAGATTGACCCCGAGGCCTGCCGTGAGGTTCGCCTGCGGGTCCATATCGATGCAGAGGATCCGATAGCCGTCCTCCGCGAGCGCCCCGGCGAGGTTGATCGCTGTCGTCGTCTTGCCGACGCCGCCCTTCTGATTCGCGATCGCGATGACGTTCTTCACTGGGGCATCACCTCGGAATCGATCGCCCTGGAATGACGGGGACGGGCGGGACGTCCGGACATGCTACTCCAGCACTTGTCATCGCGGGCACCCGGTTATCCACACGCGACGCGAGTTGTTCACCATTTCCGTGGATAACTGGGACCGTATGATGGCGGCTGTCCGTGCGCAAAGACACGCTGGTTTCGCGGAGGTACGACCCTTGTCGACGAACGAGCAGCGATTGGCGCGGCTTGAAGCGATGCGCGCGGAGGCTCGGCTGGGTGGCGGGCAGGAGCGTATCGACCAGCAGCACGAACGCGGAAAACTGACAGCGCGCGAGCGTCTGGAGCTGTTGCTCGACGCGGATTCCTTCATCGAGCTCGACGCATTCGTCACGAATCGCAACCCGGAGGTCGAGACGGCGTACCTCGGCGATGGGGTCGTGACGGGGCACGGCACGATCGACGGTCGCCTCGTGTTCGTCTTCAGCCAGGACTTCACGGTCTTCGGCGGCTCGCTGTCCGAGGCCTACGCCGAGAAGATCTGCAAGGTCATGGACCTGGCGATGAAGGTCGGTGCGCCGATCATCGGGCTCAACGACTCCGGGGGTGCGCGCATCCAGGAAGGTGTCGTGTCGCTGGGCGGCTACGCCGACATCTTCCTGCGCAACACGTTGGCGTCCGGTGTGGTCCCGCAGCTTTCTCTGGTGCTCGGCCCGTGCGCCGGGGGAGCCGTGTATTCGCCGGCCATCACCGACTTCACGATCATGGTCGAGGGGACGAGCTACATGTTCGTGACCGGCCCGAACGTCGTGAAGGCGGTGACCCACGAGGACGTCGACGCCGAGACGCTCGGCGGCGCGACGACGCATACGACCCGGAGTGGCGTTGCCCATCTCGCGGCCCGCGACGAGGCGGATGCGCTGACATCGGCGCGCCGCTTGCTCGGCTATCTGCCGCAGAACAATCTGGACGATGCGCCGCGGACGGCCACGTCGGATCCGGTCGATCGACGTGACGAGATCCTGGACTCGATCGTCCCGGACGATCCGTCGCGGGCGTATGACATGCATGACGTCATCGAGCACGTCGTCGACGATGGCGCGTTCTTCGAGATCCAGCCGGGCTGGGCGCAGAACATGATCATCGGCTTCGCTCGGCTCGACGGCCGCAGCATCGGGATCGTGGCGCAGCAGCCGGCCGTGCTGGCGGGCGCCCTCGATATCGACGCGTCGACCAAGGCCGCGCGGTTCGTACGCACCTGCGACTGCTTCAACGTCCCGCTGCTGACGCTCGTCGACGTCCCGGGCTTCCTGCCGGGCGTCGGTCAGGAGCACGGCGGCATCATCCGTCACGGTGCGAAGTTGCTCTTCGCCTACTGCGAGGCGACGGTCCCGAAGCTCACCGTCATCACGCGCAAGGCATATGGCGGTGCCTACGACGTCATGTCGAGCAAGCATGTCCGCGGCGACATCAACCTGGCCTGGCCGACGGCCGAGATCGCGGTCATGGGCGCGGAGGGTGCCGTCAACATCCTGTATCGCGATGCGATCGCGGCGGCCGCCGATCCGGCGGTCGAACGCGCGCGGCTTGTCGCCGACTACGAGGAACAGTTCGCCAACCCGTATGTCGCCGCTGCGCGCGGCTATGTCGATGACGTCATCCAACCGTCCGAGACGAGACCGCGACTCATCGCGGCGCTGGCGATGCTGGCCGACAAGCGAGACACGAACCCGCCGAAGAAGCACGGCAACATCCCGCTGTGATGAGCGTCGCCCGGCCGGGAACCGGCGCGTCTTTGCGCAAAGACGACCGCGCGCGACCCTTCAGTCGGGTCCTCATCGCGAACCGCGGCGAGATCGCGCTCCGGATCATCCGGACGTGTCGCGACCTCGGCATCGAGACGGTCGCGGTCTACTCCGATGCCGACCGCGACGCCGCGCACGTCGCCGCCGCCGACCTCGCGGTCCGGCTCGGGCCTCCTCCGGCGGGGGAGAGCTACCTGCTCGGCGATCGCATCGTCGAGGCGGCGCTCGCGACCGGTGTCGAAGCGATCCACCCGGGCTACGGATTCCTGTCGGAGCGCGCGGCATTCGCCCGGGCCGTGACGGACGCGGGCCTGGCGTTCATCGGGCCGCGCGCCGCGGCGATCGAGGCATTGGGCGACAAGCTCGCAGCCCGTCGCACGGCGATGACCGTCGACGTTCCGGTCGTCCCCGGCACATTCGAGCCGGCGCTGACGGATCGCCCGGCTAACGTCGAAGCGATGATCGACGCGGCCGAGCGCGTCGGTTTCCCATTGCTCGTCAAGGCGGCGGCGGGCGGCGGCGGGCGTGGGATGCGTCGTGTCACCTCGCCCGCCGACTTGCCGGCGGCGCTGGCCGCCGGTGCCGCCGAGGCCATGGCCGCCTTCGGCGACGGCGCCGTCTATCTCGAGCGCGAGATCCGACCGGCGCGGCACATCGAGGTCCAGCTGCTCGGTGACGACGGGGGTGACGTCGTCGCGCTGGGCGAACGCGATTGCTCGATCCAGCGACGCCACCAGAAGCTCGTCGAAGAGACGCCGGCCCCGGGCCTGACCGATGCCGAGCGGGCGGCACTCCACGCGATGGCGGTCCGCGCCGCCGTCGCAGCCGGACTCCACAACGCCGCGACTGCCGAATTCCTGTTCGACCCCGAGCGCCGCTTCTGGTTCCTCGAGGTCAACGCCAGACTCCAGGTCGAGCATGGCGTGACCGAGCTCGTCACCGACCTCGACCTCGTCGCCGAGCAGCTGTACATCGCGGCGGGGGAACCGCTCTCGGCGGCCGTCCGGGCGGCGGCGTCGGAGGCAGCAACACCAGGGCGCCATGCCATCGAGGTCCGGCTGGCGGCCGAGGACCCGGCCCGCGAGTTCGCACCGGTGCCGGGCCGGATCGGCCGATGGGAGATGCCGTCGGGTCCGGGCGTTCGCGTCGACAGCGCGATCCGGCCGGGCGATCGTGTCCCGCCCGACTACGACCCGATGATCGCCAAGGTGATGACGGTCGGACGTGACCGGCGGGCGGCCCTGCGCCGCATGCGGCGGGCCCTCGCCGAGGTCGTGGTCAGCGGCATCCAGACGACCCTGCCGTTCGATCTCGCGTTGCTCGACGACCCTGCATTCAGCGAGGCCGACGGGTCGCTGCTGTCGACCGACTGGGTCGCCGAGCGCTGGGATGGCGCGGCCGACCGCGAGCGGGTCGCCCAGGTCGCCGCGATCGCCGCAGTCGCGGCCACGACCGGCCCGGATGCCCCGCTGTCTTTGCGTAAAGACGATCAGCCGCCGAACACGATCCGTGCGTGGCGCTCGGCGGGGCGGGCGACCGCCGTCGACCGGTGGCCACGGTGACGACCGGTCGCCGGTGGCGGGTCTCGGCGCGAGGCGCGGAATCGGCCACAAGCGTCATCGACACCCCGGCGGTCCTGCCGCTCGGCCATCGCGTCGTCGTGGGCGACCCGGCCCGGGCCGGTGTCGACGGGCGACGAACCGTCGAGGTCGTCGTCGACGGCTGGCGCTTCGAGCTGCTCGTCGAGGACGAGGCCCGGGCCACCCTCCGGGAGCGGGCGACGCGCGACCCGAGCGCGGCCGCCGGGGCTGGTGGACCGCTGGAGATCCGTGCCATCATCCCGGGCAGGGTCGCGTCGGTCGCCGTCGCGCCGGGCGACCGGGTCGAGCTCGGTCAGACGCTGCTTGCCGTGGAGGCGATGAAGATGCAGAACGAGCTGCGCGCACCACGGCCGGGCACCATCCTGCGCGTCCCGGCGACCGCCGGCGCGACCGTCGAGGTCGGGGACGTCCTGGTCGTCATCGAGTGACCGCATGACCGACACCACCCGCCAGCGACGCCCGATCGGGGAGGGGAGCGACTCGGCGCGGGAGCGGTGGCGCGCCACGCTTCGGGCCAAGGCCCTCGCCGCGGCACCCGAACGGCGCGAGCGGTTCGAGACCTCATCGGGGATCGAGGTCCGCGATCTGTACACGGCCGCGGACATCGCCGGCCTCGACGAGGATCGCGACCTCGGGCGGCCCGGCGAGTTCCCGTTCACCCGGGGCGTCCAACCGACGATGTACCGCAGCCGGTTCTGGACGATGCGCCAGTACGCGGGGTTCGCGACGGCCGAGGAGACCAATAGGCGGTTCCGCTATCTGCTCGACCACGGCCAGACCGGCCTGTCGGTCGCGTTCGACCTGCCGACCCAGATGGGCTACGACTCCGACGCACCGGCCGCGGACGGGGAGGTCGGCCGGGTCGGTGTGCCGATCAGCAGCCTGGCCGACATGTCGATCCTGGTCGACGGCCTGCCGCTGGGCGACGTCAGCACGTCGATGACCATCAACGCCACCGCCCCGATCCTGCTCGCGCTCTACGTGGCCGCGGCGGAGGGACAGGGCGTCGAGCGGTCGCGCATCAGCGGCACCACCCAGAACGACATCCTCAAGGAGTACATCGCCCGCGGGACCTACATCTACCCGCCGCGCCCCTCGATGCGGCTGGTGACCGACGTGTTCGAGTTCTGCGCCGGCGAGCTACCCAAGTGGAACACCATCTCGATCTCGGGCTACCACATGCGCGAGGCGGGCGCCACGGCCGCCCAGGAGCTGGCCTTCACGCTCGCCGACGCGATCGCGTACGTCGAGGCGGCCGTCGAGCGCGGGCTCGACGTGGATGACTTCGCCGGTCGGCTGTCCTTCTTCTTCGCGGCCTGGTCGGAGCTGTTCGAGGAGGTGGCCAAGTTCCGGGTCGCCCGCCGGATGTGGGCGACGATCATGGCCGAGCGGTTCGGGGCGAGGGACCCGCGCTCGATGGTGTGCCGCTTCCACGTCCAGACGGCCGGCTCGTCGCTGACCGCCCAGTCGATCGACAACAACGTGGTCAGGACCACGATCCAGGCCTTGGCCGCGGTGCTCGGCGGGGCGCAGAGCCTCCATACCAACTCGCGTGACGAGGCACTCGCCCTGCCGACCGAGGAGGCTGCGCGGCTGGCGCTGCGGACCCAGCAGATCCTGGCGTACGAGGCGGGCGTCACCGAGACGCCCGACCCGCTGGCCGGTTCCTATTTCGTCGAGAGCCTGTCCAACGAGCTCGAAGCGGCCGCCTGGTCCTACCTCGACGAGATCGAGTCGATGGGCGGCACGCTGGCCGCCATCGAGCATGGCTTCCAGCAACGGGAGATCCAGGAGGCGGCCTACCGGGTGCAGCGGGCGGTCGACGCCGGCGAGCAGGTCGTGGTCGGCGTCAACCGGTTCACCGATGACGAGCCGACGACGCCACCGACCCAGCGCATCGACCCCGAAGGGGAGCGCCGCCAGGTCGAGCGGGTCCGGCGCGTCCGCGCGGAACGCTCCGCCGAGGCGTGGACCGCGGCGATGGACGAGCTCGAGCGGGTGGCCCGGTCCGACGGCAACCTGATGCCCTCGATCGTCGACGCGGTCCGGGCGTACGCCACGGTCGGCGAGATCAGCGACCGGTTGCGCGTGACCTGGGGCGAGCACCGTGAGCTCATCACGGTCTGACCGATCCGGCAGCGCACGACAGGAGGCCCCGCCCATGTCCCAGGTCCCGCCGGCCATCCGCAGACTCGGCAAGGTCCACCACGTGGCGCTGGTCGTCCAGTCGATCGAGGACGCGCTCGGGTTGTGGCAGACCATGCTCGGCCTCGAGCTCGAGACGATCATGGACATCGCCACCGATCGCGTCCGGATCGCGTTCCTGGCGGTCGGCGAATCGAAGGTCGAGCTCGTCCAGCCGACCGACGACACGACGGGCGTCGCACGGTTCCTCGCCTCGAAGGGGGAGGGGTTCCATCACGTCTGTTTCGAGGTCGGCAACCTGGCCGAGACGCTGATCCGCCTCGAGCTGGACGGGCTGGAGCTGATCGACACGGTGCCGCGGCGTGGTGCGGAAGGCCCGGTGGCGTTCATCCACCCGCGCTCGTGCCACGGGGTGCTCGTCGAGCTCATCGAGGCACCCGGCGGCCCGGCCTGGACGTCGCTCGGATTCGGCACCGGCGGCTGACCAGACGCGGCTCCGCTATGCTCGGGCAGACCACCCAGCCGGAGGAGCGACTCGTCATGATCATCAGCACCACCCCGACCCTCGAGGGCCGGCCGATCGCGGAGTACCACGGGCTCGTGGTCGGCGAGGCGATCCTCGGCGCGAACATCTTCAAGGACCTGTTCGCCGGCATCCGCGACATCGTCGGCGGCCGCTCGGGCGCGTACGAGCAGGAGCTGGCCAAGGCCCGCACCATCGCGCTCCAGGAGATGGAGGCCGCAGCCGCGGCCATCGGCGCCGATGCGGTCGTGGGCGTCGACCTCGACTACGAGACCGTCGGCCAGGGTGGTTCCATGTTGATGGTGACGGCGTCAGGGACGGCTGTCCGGCTCGGTTGACGTTCAGGCTGGCTTCGAGGCCAGCACCGAGAACATGAGCGGCAGCTCGCCGGGGCCCTCGGGCAGGACGTAGACGCCACTGCCCGGTTCACGCTCGACCAGGAAGTCGGCCGGCCACTCAAGGAACGGTTGCTCCTCGAGGCGGTCGATGCGCAGCCCGGCGTCGATGAGCGCCGTGACGATCTCGCCGAGGCCGTGATCCCAGCCGTGCTCCTTGTGCTCGGTGCCGAGGTCGGCGTCGGGGTCGGCGTACGACCCGTGGACGTCGAACACCAGCGGAGCGCCGTGCTCCCAGTAGGGGTACTGGAGCCGGAGTTCGCGCGGTGACACACCCTCGTTCTCGAACACCTGCAGGACCGGGTGGGCCTCCGAGATGTAGAACCGCCCGCCGGGCTTGACGAAGCGCGCGACCACCCGGGCCCAGCCGCGGATGTCCGGCAGCCAGCCGAGCACGCCGCGGGACGTGTAGACCACGTCGAACTCGTCGCCGAGTCGCAGCGGCAGCTGGTAGATGTTCGACTCGATGAAGCGGGCATCGCCGATCCCGAGGTCAGCCGCGAGCTCTCGGGCGAGTGCGATCGACGCCGAGGAGAAGTCGACCCCAGTGACGGTCGCTCCGAGTCGGGCCCACGACAGCGTGTCGAGCCCGAAATGGCACTGCAGGTGGAGCAGGCTCTTGCCGCTCACGTCGCCGATCGCGGCGACCTCGTACGGTCGGACGCGGATGCCGCCCTGGCGGAAGCCGGCGACGTCGTAGAACTCGCCCTCCGCATGGACCTTGGTCCACGCGTCCCACAGCCGCTGGTTCGACGCGAACGAGGCTTCGAGCTCGGGTCGGTCGGCTTGTCCGTCCGTCATGGCGGTCCGGTCCCGGCCGTCGCGAGCTCGTCGGCGAAGTCGATCTTGTCGAGATCGCCCGGACCATGACCGGCATCCGTCAGGAGGGCCGCTGCCTCCGAGCGGTGCTGCGTCCCGTGGTTGACCACGTGGGCAAGCATCTGCCAGATCGCCACGCCCTCGTGGACGTACGCGAGGTAGTCGTCGTCGAGGCTGGGTAGCCAGGCATCGACGGCGTCCCACTCGGCCACCCAGCGTGCGCGCAGCTCGTCGATCGACGGCAGCGGCTCGAGCTCGGGCTCGGGCTCGATCCCGTCGCGCTGGATCCCGTGACGCCAGCGCTGCGACGCCCCGAGATGGTGGACCAGGATGTTGCCCAGGCCGCGATCACCGACGGCGTCGGCCGCGGACCAGGTCGCATCGGTGATCCCGTCGAGGCTGGCCAGGAGGCGCTCGGTCGCCCACCGGTCGTAGGCGAGCAAGAAGCGGATGTCGTCAGCGCGCATCCCGTCGGGGTCCTCCTGTGGGCGGCTCAGCCATCGTAGCCAGCGGCACGGAGCAGCGCCGGCAGCTCGGTCGGCGACTCGGCGACGAGGAAGCCGGCGGCCTCGAGCGCTTCGACCTTGGATGCGGCCGTCCCGGCGCCGCCCGAGATGATCGCGCCGGCATGGCCCATCCGCTTGCCCTCCGGCGCGGTCCGACCCGCGATGAAGGCCGCCTTGGGGATGTCGCGGAGGTGCTCACCGGCCCATGCCGCGGCCGTCTCCTCCGCCGCGCCGCCGATCTCGCCGATCAGGACGATCGCCTCGGTCTCGTCATCCTCGGCGAACAGCTGGAGGGCGTCGAGGAAGGTCGTGCCGATGATCGGGTCGCCACCGATGCCGAGACAGGTCGATTGGCCGAGCCCCGCGTCGGTCATCGCCTGGACCGCCTCGTAGGTCAGCGTCCCGGACCGGCTGACCACGCCCACGCCGCCCTGTCGATGGATCGAGCCGGGGATGATGCCGACCTTGGCCCGGCCCGGCGACGTCGCGCCCGGACAGTTCGGGCCGATGAGCCGCGCGCCGTGGCTGCGGACGACCTCGACGACGGGGATCATGTCGAGGGCCGGGATGCCCTCGGTGATGCAGAACATCGTGGCGATGCCGGCGGCTGCAGCCTCCAGCACGGCGTCGGGTGCGCCCGCAGCCGGGACGAAGATCAGCGACGTGTCGGCGCCGGTCTCGCGGACCGCCTCCGCGACGGTGTCGAACACCGGGACGGTCCCGTCCAGGACGAGCTGGCCGCCCTTGCCCGGGGTGACGCCGGCGACGACGTTGGTGCCGTAGGCCTGGCATGCCCGCGCGTGGAACTCGCCCTCGCGGCCCGTGATGCCCTGGACGACCAGTCGGGTCCCGGCGCCGACCAGGATGCTCATGCCGCCGTCTCGGCGCCACGCGCCGCGGCGACGGCCTTCGCCGCGGCCTCGTCGAGCGAGGTCGCGGTCTGGAACCGGGCTTCCTCGAGCAGGCTGGCCGCCTCGGCCGCGTTGGTCCCGACGATGCGCACGACCATGGGCACCTCGCGGTCCTGCTGGGCTCGTGCCTCGATCAGGCCGCGCGCGACCTCGTCGCCGCGGGTGATCCCGCCGAAGATGTTGACGAGGATCGCGTCGACCTTCGGATCGGCCAGGATCAGCCGCATCGCGTGGGCGACCTTGTCGGCGCGGGCACCGCCGCCGATGTCGAGGAAGTTGGCCGGCTCGCCGCCGGCGCGCTTGACGAGGTCCATCGTGGTCATGGCCAGCCCGGCGCCATTGACCATGCAGCCGATCGAGCCGTCGAGCTTGATGAAGGTCAGCCCGGCCTCGCGAGCCTCGCGGTCCTCGGGCGCCTCCTCGTCGGGATCGCGCAGGTCCTCCAGACCGGGATGACGCCCGAGCGCCGAGTCGTCCAGCGTGATCTTGGCGTCGAGGCAGACCAGTCGCTCTTGGTTCGCCCCGTCAGATCCGGGCTCGCGCACGACCGCGAGTGGGTTGATCTCGACCAGGTCGGCGTCGTACGCCGTCATCGTTCGGACCAAGCCTTTGGCGATGCTGACCGCCGCCCGCAGGTGTGCGCCGAGACCAAGCGCGAAGGCCATGTCGCGCGCCTGGTAGTCGAGCAGGCCGAGCAGGGGGTCGGCA
This sequence comes from uncultured Chloroflexia bacterium, assembly GCA_963812745.1. Classification (GTDB taxonomy): domain Bacteria; phylum Chloroflexota; class Limnocylindria; order Limnocylindrales; family CSP1-4; genus SPCO01. The sequence continues at coordinate 217,028 of CAWEWE010000006.1, forward strand.
TGCCGCCGGACGATGGCGTCCGGGTTCGACTCGGCGACCTGCTCGATCTCGACGCCGCCCTCAGCCGAACCCATCAACAGGATCCGTCGCTCTGCGCGGTCGACGACCGCTGCCAGGTAGTACTCGCGCGCGATGTCGGCGGCGGGCCCGACCAGGACCTTGCGGACCGTCATCCCCTTGATGTCCATGCCCAGGATCGAGGCGGCCACCTGCGCGGCCTCATCAGGCGAGCTTGCCAGCTTGACGCCACCTGCCTTGCCGCGCCCGCCGACGAGCACCTGGGCCTTGATCACGACCTTGGCGGCGCCGCTCGTGAGGAAGCCGCTGGCTGCTGCGCGTGCCTCGTCTACGGTGTGCGCCACGGCCCAGTCGGGGACCGGCAGACCCTGGGCGACCAGCAGTGTCTTGGCGTCAGCCTCCTGCAGCTTCACCGGCGCATCGTAGCCGAGGGCGGTCCGCTCATCCGGCCAGCCCGAGATGCCACCGCCGCGCGTCGGCGATGCGGGCGATCGCCGCGGCCGACTTGGAGGTCGACCAGACGATGGCGTCGTCGATGCCGAGCGCGGCCAGGTCATCGAAGAGTGCAGTCAGTCGATCCGTGTCCGCGGCCAGGCCGCTGGCACCGACCGACACGCCGCCCGGGTCGTGGATCCTGATGCCGACCGTGCGCCGGAGCGTCGCTGGGTCGCGATCGACCGCCCGACAGGCCGAATCGAGCTCAGCCAGGAGTGCCCGGAGCCGCCCATCGGCCGCCCCGAACCAGGCCGCATTCCATGCATCCGCCCACCTGGCGGTAAGGCCCAGCATGCGCGGACCTTCGGCGGCGACGAGGATCGGCACACGCCGCGCCGGCGGCGGCACCAGCGTCGCATCGGCCACGCTCCGCCATCGCCCGTCGAACGGTGACCGTCTCGCCGGCGAGCAGCCGCGCGGTGATCTCGAGGTCCTCGGCGAACCGTCCGACCCGATGGTCGGTGGGGAAGCCGAACGCCTCGTACTCCGGGTCGTGCCAGCCCGACCCGAGACCCAGGATGAGCCGCCCGCCGGCGAGGTCGTCGAGCGTCGCCGCCATCTTGGCCATCAGCCCGGGGTTGCGGAAGGACGAGCACATGACGAGCGCCCCGAGCTCGGCGCGAGGCACCACCGGCGCGAGGGCCGCGAGCGTCGTCCACGCCTCGCGGATGCCCTCATCGGGCTGGCCGGCATAGCGGAACAGCAGGTGGTCGAAGACCCAGATCGAGTCCAACCCGGCTGCCTCCGCCTGGCGGGCGAACGTCAGCGTCTCCTCGAACGTGGGCGTGTGCCCATCCGGGGCGTCGCCCCCGGCGAGTGGCAACGTGACGCCGATCCGCATCCGACGGAGTCTAGCGAGGGCCGCGTGCTCCGCGAGATGGAACGATTGGCGGATGTGGTCTCGCCATACTCACCGAGCGCGGCCACGTGGGTCGCGCCACCGCCGAGGGGCGTGATGCAGCGAGACCTCGTGGAGCGAGCGCGGAAGGGCGATCATGACGCCTTCGCCGAGCTGGCAGGCGCCGCGATCTCCCGTCTGGATGCCGCCGCCTGGCTCATGCTCCGGGATGTCGAACAGGCCAAGGACGCTGTCCAGAACGCGCTCGTCCGGGCCTGGCGTGATCTGCCCACGCTGCGCGATCCCGATCAATTCGATGCCTGGCTGCATCGCCTCCTCGCCAACGCCTGCATCGACGAGGCGCGGCGGCTTCGACGCCACCGCATGGACGTCGATCTGACCACGATCTCCATGCCGGCCTCGGCGCTCGACGACGTTTCGGTCGTCGAGGACCGGGATCGGCTCGAACGCGGCTTCCTCCGGCTGGAACCGGAGATGCGGGCCGTGATCGTCCTTCATCACTATCTCGACCTTCCGATGCCGGTCGTGGCAGCGACGCTGGGGATCCCGCTCGGGACCGCCAAGTCGCGGCTGCACCGCGCCCTAGCCGAGATGCGCGCGGCGCTCGACGCCGATTCGCGCATCCGAGGCGATCTCGTGGAGGGCCGACCGGCATGACGTCGAACGACCGCATCGAACGCGCCATGTCGGCCTGGCTCAGCGAGGACGCCGCGTTCCGGGTGCCCGATCACCTCCAGGAGGTGCTGCAGGTCACCCGGGAGACGCGCCAGCGGCCGGCATGGTCGAGCCTCGAAAGGTGGCTCCCAGTGGATACGACCTTCCGCCCACGCCTCTTCACCGTCCCGCGGGCCGGCCGGCTCGCGATGGTGGCGGCGCTCATCCTGCTCGTGCTCGCGATCGCGATCATCGCGGTCGGCACATACCAAACGCGGCTGCCGGAGCCGTTCGGCCTCGCACGGAACGGGCTCTTCGCCACGAGCAATGACGGCGAGCTATACCTCATCGACCCGGCCACCAGCGAGCGACGACTCCTGCCGCTCGGCGATGCCTTTGACTTGTCGCCGATCTTCTCGCGTGACGGCACGAAGATGATGTTCCTCCGCTCCGATGGTCCGCTCGCCGAGCCGGCGATCCTGACGCTCTACGTCGCGAAGGCCGATGGTTCAGAAGCGCACCCGGTGACGGCACCGACGAAGAGCCTCGACTGGATCGACTGGTCGCCGGATGGCAACCAGATCGCCTACATGGCAAACGGCCAGCTGTGGACGGTCGACATCGCCACCGGCGAGCCGGTCCGGGTCGTGGGCGCGGGACGGGCGCACTTCCCGACCTACCTGCCACCCGACGGCAACGAGATCGTCTACCGGGGCGAAACGCGTAGCCCCGCCATCTTCGCGATCCCCGCCGATGGGACCGGGAAGCGCCGGGTGCTGTCGAAGACGGCGCCGAACAACGAGTTCGATTTCCAGTCGATCGCGGTCTCGCCAGACGGGAAGCATGTGACGTTCACCCGCTGGGACTCGTCGAAGGATCCCTGGGTGCCAGGGGTCTACGCCCTGGACGTCGCGACCGGTGCGGAGACGCGGTTCCCGACGGCGGCCGGGACCGGCCAACGCGGGGCCGCCCCGTATTCACCCGATGGCAAGTTCGTTGCGTACGCACGGGTCTACCCGGAAGGGGCATTCGAGCTGGTGGTTGCCGACGCCGACGGGTCCGGGAACGAGCGGGTGATCGGTCCGAAGAAACCGGCCCCGACCGACGGGAGCGAGGTCCCCGCCTCCTGGGCGTTCACACCCGATGGCACCGCGTTGATCGTGCGCTACGGCAACGACGACGCCGCTGCGACCCAGCTCCTGCCGCTGGACGGATCGCCGGCCAGCGATATCGAGGGTTCGGGCGGACTCGAGTTCGTCGACGTCCAGCGCCTCGCGCCCTGACCGTCGCCTCCAAGCACCGCTCCTGACGCGGCCGGTCACCCACTATGGGTGGCCGGCCGCGCCCCGTCGGTCGGCGCAGATACAATCGGGGCCATGGCCCACCGTGTGACCCTGATCCCCGGCGACGGCATCGGTCCGGAGCTGGCGGAGGCATCGCGACGCGTCCTGGACGCGACCGGGATCGCCTTCGAGTGGGAGGTCGTCGACGCCGGTGAGGCCGTCATGGCCCAGTACGGGACGCCGCTGCCCGCCCACGTCCTCGAGTCGATCAAGCGCAACAAGGTCGCCCTCAAGGGTCCGATCACGACGCCCGTGGGGGAGGGGTTCCGCAGCGTCAACGTCACGCTTCGCCAGGTGCTCGGGCTGTACGCCAACCTCCGCCCGGCGCGCAGCATCAAGGGTCTCGAGACGCGTTACGAGGACGTCGACCTCGTGATCGTGCGCGAGAACACCGAGGACCTGTACGCCGGGATCGAGCACACGGTCGGCCCCGACGCCGCGGAGAGCATCAAGATCATCACGCGGGCGGCGTCCGAACGGATCGCTCGCTTCGCCTTCGACTACGCCGTCGCCAACGGCCGCCGCAAGGTCACGGCCGTCCACAAGGCCAACATCATGAAGCTGACCGACGGCCTGTTCCTCGAGAGCTGCCGGACCGTTGCCGCCGACTACGTGGGCCGGGTCGAGTTCGAGGACCGCATCGTCGACAACATGTGCATGCAGCTCGTCCAGAAGCCCGAGCTGTACGACGTGCTGGTGCTGCCGAACCTGTATGGCGACATCGTCTCGGACCTCGCGGCAGGCCTCGTCGGCGGGCTCGGCGTCGCCCCGGGCGCCAACATCGGGACGGACGCCGCGGTCTTCGAGCCGGTGCACGGCTCGGCGCCGAAGTACGCCGGCCAGAACAAGGCCAACCCGACGGCCCTGATCCTGAGCGGCGCCCTGATGCTGCGCCATCTCGGCTATCCGGACGTGGCGGATCGGCTCGAGACGGCGGTCAGCGACGTCATCGCCGACGGCCGGACGACCTACGACCTCGGCGGTTCGCTGGGCACGTCCGAGTTCGCCGACGCCATCATCGATCGCCTGTCGGCTGGCGTGAGCGCCGCTCGATGACGGGGCTCGTCGGCAGCCTTCGAGCGCCACGCAAGGCCGCGGGCACCGCGCCGAGCGGGTTCGGCGCGACGCGCCGGCGTGACCGCTGGTGGACCGCGCCGCTCGTGCAGGGCACGCTCTTCACGATCTGTGCGACCTACCTGTTCGTCAGCGGGATCATCTGGACGCCTCTGTTCGGGACGGCGTACGAGGTCGACGGGTACCTGTCGCCGCTGTTCTCGCCGTTGATCAAGCCCGACTGGCTGCCGACCTGGATCAGCCCCGGCTTGTTCATCCTGTGGGTGCCGCTCGGCTTCCGGGCCACTTGCTACTACTACCGGAAGGCCTACTACCGCTTCTACTTCGCGGACCCGCCCGGCTGCGCGGTCGGAGAGCCCACGGTCCACCACGGCTACAAGATGGAGACGGCGTTCCCGTTCATCCTCCAGAACATCCACCGCTATTTCCTGTATCTCGCGTTCATCCCGTTGTTCTTCCTGTGGCTCGACGCGTGGCTGGCGGTCACCCATGGTGGCGGGTACCGGATCGGCCTCGGCGGCGTGATCCTGTTCGTGAACGCGTTCCTCCTGACCGGCTACTCGCTGTCGTGCCATTCGCTCCGTCACATCGTCGGTGGCAAGCTCGACTGCTTCTCGTGCTCACGTCGGAACCGCGTCCGGCGGACGCTGTGGGAGCGGGTCACGTCGCTCAACCGCAGCCACATGGGCTGGGCGTGGATCAGCCTGATCTCCGTGACGCTGGCCGACGTCTACATCCGCCTGATGGCCCTCGGCGTCATCAGCGACCCGGCGATCAGACTGGCGATCTGACGCGAAGCCCTCGACCACCATGACGTTCCCCACCGACCCGCAGCTGCGACCGCACGACGTCCTCGTCATCGGCGCCGGGGGCGCCGGTCTGCGCGCCGCGATCGAGGCGCGGGCGGCGGGCGCGAACGTCGGTCTCGTGTGCAAATCGCTGCTCGGCAAGGCGCACACCGTCATGGCCGAGGGCGGCGTGGCTGCGGCCCTCGCGCATGTCGCGCCGGCTGACTCGTGGCGCGTCCATTTCCGCGACACCATGGTCGGCGGCAAGCACCTCAACAACCCGCGGATGGCGCAGCTCCACGCACTGGAGTCGCCGGACCGCGTCCGCGAGCTCGAGGAATGGGGCGCGGTCTTCGACCGCACGGCCGACGGCCGGATCCTGCAGCGGCCGTTCGGCGGCCACTCGCATCCACGGCTCGCGCACGTCGGCGACCGGACCGGGCTCGAGATGATCCGCACCCTCCAGGATCGAGCGGTCGCGGCCGGGATCGATGTGTACATGGAATGCACGATCACGCGGCTGGTCACCGGTGACGATGGCGTGACCGGCGCGGTCGGCTACTGGCGCACGACGGGCCGGCCGGTCGTCTTCCAGGCACGGGCGGTCGTCCTCGCGACGGGCGGGATCGGCAAGGCGTACGAGATCACGTCGAACTCGTGGGAGTACAGCGGCGACGGGCAGGCGCTCGCCTACGAGGCCGGTGCCGAGCTCATCGACATGGAGTTCGTGCAGTTCCACCCTACCGGGATGGTCTGGCCACCGGGTGTCCGCGGGTTGCTCGTCACCGAGGCGGTCCGCGGCGAGGGCGGTATCCTGCGCAACGCGATCGGCGAGCGGTTCATGTGGAAGTACCTGCCCGAGGAGCGCCGCGAGGAATACGCGGCCAACGCCGACGAGGCGGCTCGCTGGGTGACGGCCCAGTCGCAGGCCAAGCAGACCGACGCACGGCGGCCGCCGGAACTGTCGACGCGGGACAACGTCTCGCGCGCCATCTACACCGAGGTCAAGGAGGGTCGCGGCACGCCCCACGGGGGCGTCTACCTCGATATCAGCTACCTGCCGTCCGACCACGTGCGACGCAAGCTGCCCTCGATGTACGAGCAGTTCAAGGAGCTCGCCGACGTCGACATCACGTCGGCGCCGATGGAGGTCGGCCCGACGACGCACTACGTGATGGGCGGCATCCGCGTCGATGCGGAAACGGGCGAGACGACGGTGCCCGGCCTCTTCGCGGCCGGCGAGGTCGCCGGCGGCATGCACGGCGCCAACCGGCTCGGCGGCAACTCGCTGTCCGATCTGCTGGTGTTCGGTGCACGGACCGGTGCCGCCGCCGCGGCTCGGGTGACGGGCTCCGCCGCCCAACCGCACGTCGACCCGGTCCAGGTCATGGCCGCCATCCGCGACCTGGACGCGCCGCTGGAGCGGGTCGGTGGCGAAGACCCGTATTCGATCCAGCGCGACCTCCAGGCGCTCATGCAGCAGTTCGTCGGGATCTTCCGGGTCGCCGACGACCTCGACCGGGCACTCCTCGAGCTTGATGCGCTGCGCGAGCGGTGGACCACGACCTGTGTGGGCGGGGGTCGCACGTTCAACCCCGGCTGGAACCTCGTGTTCGAGCTCGGCAACCTGCTGACCGTGTCGGAGGCCATCGCCCGCAGCGCCCGACAGCGGACCGAAAGCCGCGGCGCCCACAGCCGGCTCGACTATCCGGGCACGGACGACGAGCATTGGGGTGGACGCAACAGCGTGGTCGCCAAGGGCAAGGATGGGCACATGACGGTCTACACGACGCCGCTGCCGACGATGAGCGACGAGCTCGAGGCGGTGCTGGCGGGCGGTCATTGACCATGGAGGAGCCGATGACCGAGGCGCACACGGCGGACCCGCCTGTTCCGGCGACGCCGGAGCCGGGGCCGCCACCGGTCGACGGCGACGCGTCGCAGGCCGTGGTTCGCGTCTTCCGCGGGACGCCCGGCGGCGACAGCCGCTTCGACGACTTCGACGTGCCCGTCGAATCGGGGATGGTCGTCCTCGACGCGCTCCATTGGATCCAGGGTCACGGCGCCCCCGACCTCGCCGTGCGCTGGAACTGCAAGGCCGCCAAGTGCGGCTCGTGCAGTGCCGAGGTCAACGGCCAACCACGGCTCACGTGCAAGACCCGCCTGTCCGACTTCGACCTCGACGAGCCGATCACCGTCGAGCCGATGCGCGCGTTCCCGCTCATCAAGGACCTCGTCACCGACGTGTCGTGGAACTACGAGGTCAACAAGACGATCCAGCCGTTCACGCCGCCGGCGGATGTGCCGCAGGACCGCTGGCGCTGGCAGCAGGAGGACATCGAGCGCGTCCAGGAGTATCGGAAGTGCATCGAGTGCTTCCTGTGCCAGGACGTGTGCCACGTGCTTCGCAACCACGAGACGTCGCAGCCGTTCATGGGGCCGCGCTACCTCGTGCGCGCCGCCGGGCTGGAGCTCCACCCGATGGACCAGGCGGACCGCCGCGAGTACCTCAAGGACAGCGGTGGGATCGGCTACTGCAACATCACGAAATGCTGCACCGAGGTCTGCCCGGAGCACATCAAGATCACCGACAACGCGATCATCCCGCTCAAGGAGCGCGTCGCGGACGAGTACTACGATCCGCTGCAGTGGGCCTGGCGGAAGCTGCGCGGCAAGGAGTCGGGGTCGCGCACCCGCGTCGAGCTGCCGGTCCTCCAGGGGGATCCGCGACCAGCGGAGCAGCCGCCCGACCCGGCGCCCGAGTGAGTCCGGCGACTGCCGACGAGCGGCCCGGGTTCATCATCCGGACCGACGGCGCGGCGCGTGGCAACCCGGGTCCCGCGTCCGCCGGGGCGGCACTCTACGCGCTCGAGCGGCCCGATTCGCGTGACCCCCGGGCGGCGCCGGATGCGTCGATCTCCGACTACCTCGGCATCCAGACCAACAACGTCGCGGAGTACACGGGCGTCGTCCGGGCGCTCGACCTGGCCCGTGACATGGGGGCCGGCGAGGTCCACCTCTTGCTCGACTCGAAGCTGATCGTGGAGCAGCTCGCCGGTCGATGGCGGGTCAAGGACGCCAAGCTCATCCCGCTGTGGGCAGCGGCGCGGGCGACCCTCCACGGGTTCTCGAAGTGGACCGCGACCCACGTCCCGCGGGCGCAGAACAGCGTCGCCGACGCCCTGGCCAACGAGGCGATCGATCGGGCCTCGGCTGGTGGCGCCACCTCCGTCGTCCGCCGGCCCGAGCGTCCCTGATGGACGATCCGACGCGGCGACCTTCCGGCGTCTGGCCGGGCGACCGCCCGGTCCGCTGGCGTGGCGTGGCCGGCAGCATGACGTGGTTCGTGATCGGCACGGCGGCCGGCGCGTTCCAACTGGCGATGGCCCTGCCCATCCTGACCATCGGGCGGGGCTGGCTCGGCACCGCGCTCGCGCTGCTGTGGGGCGTGTTGACGCTGTTCGCGGCGTGGTCGTGGGTCCTCGGTCGGTGGCGGATCGTCATCGCACCGATCCTCACGGCGCTCGCGCTCTTCGGGGTCGTGCTGCTCAGTGGGCCGGCCCCGTTGCCGGTCTCGGGGCCGGTGCTCACGGACAACCCGGCGGGTGTCGTCGCGGGCGTGGAATACCGCCCGGAGATCGATCCGGTCGATTTCACGTCAGCGGTCACGAACCCGTACATGCCACTGGTTCCCGGAACCACGCGGACCTACGAGGGTGGCGGCGAACGGGTCGTGGTGACCGTGACCGACAGCAGACGGACGGTCATGGGCGTCGAGACGATCGTCGTGCGTGACCGCGAGTACCGGGGCACGGCCCTCATCGAGGACACCGAGGACTGGTTCGCGCAGGACGAGGACGGCAACGTGTGGTACTTCGGCGAAGACACCGCCGAGTGCAACAACGGGTCGATCTCGGGCCGGCCGGGCGCCTGGGAGGCCGGAGTCGATGGCGCACAGCCCGGCATCGTGATGCTGGCGAACCCGCGCGTCGGCGACTACTACCGTCAGGAGTTCTACGCCGGTCGCGCCGAGGACGTCGCGCGTGTCCGCGAGCTGCGGGCGACCGCCGACCACGACGGCCAGGTCTACCGCGACGTCCTGGTGACCGAGGATTTCACCGCGCTCGAGCCCGGCCAGCTCGAGCACAAGTCCTACGCCCCGGAAGTGGGACTCATCGAGGAGCGCAAGATCGGGGGAGGCGCGCCGGTCCGCCTGACCGAGATCACCATCGCGCCGCAACCGGAGACCTCGGCTTCCGGTTCGCTTTGCCAGGGGTAGAATTGCGGGGTCAGCGAGGCGGTCGGATGGTCGCGCGGCGCCGGTCGGGGTGACCCGCACCGGGGCCGTGAGGAAAGTCCGAGCTCCACAGCGCAGGGTGGCGGGTAACTCCCGTCCGTCGAAAGACGAGGACCAGTGCCACAGTGACGATGCCGTCGTCCGGCCTTGGCTGGACGACGGAGTGAAACGGGCAAACTCCACCTGGAGCAAGGCCAAATAGGAGGGCGCAACCCGTGCCGGGCAACCGGCCGGGGGAGAGGCGCGCTGCCCAGCCCTCGGGTCGGCCGCATGAGTCGTCGGGTGACCGGCGACCTCAGATGGATGGCCATCACCGGACGGCGTTTCGGCGTCGACCGGCACAGAACTCGGCTTACAGACCGCTCTCGCTGACGATCAATCCTCGTCCGGGCGGAAGATGTGCGGCGCCGTGCACGCGTTGCAGATGGGCGTCGCGGACTCGAGGTCACCCAGGGGGATCGGGATCTTCCGGTCCGGGAACAGGCACTCCACGTCGTACACCCGGTCGGAGCCGGCTTCCACGTCGATCAGGCGCCGGAACGTGCAGCGCCGGATGCGGTGCGGCGCCAGGTGGTAGGCGTCGGGCTGCGGCGGGATGAGGGGGAGCGGGAGCGCCATCTGGCGTTCGGGGCCTCGCAGCTACCTGATTCGTAGTGGGGATCGACCTTGGCGCCGGAGCCTAGCACCCGATTCTTCAGGACGGCAAGGCACGAAAGGTACTAGGCTGGGCCCTCGGATGCGCCCGAAAGCGGGCACCGATCACGGAGGATGAGTGGCCGACGACCGTGGGTATCTGCCCACTCCCCGCCCACGCCGCCGCCGAACCGACATCGATCCGAACGCTCCGTCACCTCCTGTCGCCATCGAGCGACGCCGAGGCCGACAGGCCGCCACGAGCGAGTCGCCATCGCCGGATCAGGATCCTCGTTCCGACGCGTTGCCGCCTGATCTGGATCGCGATCCGCGGGATCTCGACGCGGTCCCCGTCACGGTCGCGCCCTTCCACGTGCCGGGCATCGCGGCGGAGGAGCTGGAGGCCACGTCGATCCGGCCGGACATCGAGGACGTGCCCCTCCAGCCGTCCGCCGACGGTCGATCCTGGCTGCAGGTGCTCGAGGATCGGTCGCCGGACCCGAACGTCTGCCCGTTCCTCCGGGCGGCCGGCGCGCAAGGTCTGACGACGCCGGTCGAGTCACCCGACCCGGCCAACCGCTGCGCGGCACTGGCGGAAGCGGTCCCGCAGTCCCTCCGGCAGCAGGAGCTCGTCTGCCTGTCGACCGGCCACATCAACTGCCCGAGGTACCTGCGGGGCGCCGCGGTGGTCGCCGAGACGCCCACGGCGGTCGTCCGCGAGGGGCGGGCGATGTCGCCCGCGATGCTGGGCTCACTGGTCGTGCTCGTCCTGGCCTTGAGCGCGTCGGTCGGGTTCGTGCTGGCGCGGGGAGGGGCCTTGACCATCGGTCCGCCAGGCGCGACTGCCAGCCCGTCGGCTACGGCGCTCGCGGTGGCCTCACCGTCCGTGGCAGTGGCGAGCGCCCCCGTGGTGGCGCCGACCGCGAGCTCGCTCGTCACGCCGACCCCCTCGCCATCGCTCTCGCCGACCCCGCCGCCGACACCGACCGCGACGCCCGACCCGACCGCGGCGCCCACCCCACGGGCGACCCCGAGGTCCGATCGGTACGACCTGTTGCGCGCGTGTCCGAGCACGCCGCGGTGCTGGATCTATCGCGTCAGGAGCGGCGACAACCTCTACAGCATCGCCCGCTACTTCGGCGTGTCGACGGACAGCATCTACAGCCGGAACCCGTGGCTGCGCGATCGCGGCCTGCGGGCGGGGCAGGAACTGAGGCTCCCCCCGCCGACCCGCTGAGGGGTCTGCCAGTCCTGGTCCGGTGTGCCACGGGTGACCCTGCCGACGGCTGAGCCGTCGAGCCCGGTCGTTCGTTCGTCCGTCCGTTGCAGCCGTCCGGTGACCGGCCGCCGACTGTGCGTCCCGCCTGGTGTGGATTTGTGCATTGACGCGGCCCGGATCTCGCCGTACGATGCATCGAAGTGGTCCAAAGTGGTGGGAAGTGGGGAACTGAGCGGCAGAACAGCCCGGAGCCCTGAACCCAGCGGACCAGACCGAGGCAGTCCAAGGAGCCCCCACGGGTGTTCACCGGCGAGTACCGGCACACGGTGGACGACAAGGGACGGATCGCCGTCCCCGCGAAGTTCCGCGCCCAGCTCGGTGCAGGCGCGGTCGTGTCCCGCTGGCTCGATGCCTGTCTCGCGATCCATACCCAACCGGGCTGGGACGGCCTCGCGGCCAAGGTCGCGGCGCTGCCCATCACGGACCAGAACGCTCGCCGCTTCCAGCGCCTGATCTTCGCCGGCGCTGCTGAGGTCGAGCTCGATCGGCAGGGCCGGATCCTGCTGCCGGCCTACTTGCGCGAGCACATCGATCTGGGCAGTGAGGCAGTGGTCGTCGGCTCGCGCGACCACGCCGAGATCTGGGTCCCGGCGACCTGGGCGACCTACGCCCAGGGACTCGAGGACCCCGACGAGCTGGCCGAGGCCTTCCAGGGCCTTGGGATCTAGCTCGCACCACATGCGCTTCCAGGGTCCGCTCGGGATCCGATCGACGAGGAGTGGAGGAGAGATGGAGGCAGGGCACATCCCGGTGCTGGCAGAGGAGGTCATGTCGATACTCGCGCCTGCGCCGGGGAGCCTCCAGATCGACGCCACCCTCGGCGGCGGTGGGCACACCGAGCGGATCCTGGAGGCGACCGACCCTGATGGCCGCCTCCTCGGCCTCGATGCCGATGGGGCGGCCATCGCCAGAGTGGACGGTCGCCTCCGACCCCGCTATGGGGATCGCCTGGTCCTGCGCCAGGCCAACTTCCGCGAACTTGCCGGCGTCGCCCGCGACGCCGGTTTCGATGCCGTCGACGGGACGCTGTTCGACCTGGGCCTGTCGAGCTACCAGCTGGCCGATTCGGGCCGCGGCTTCGGCTTCCGCGCCGGCGGGCCGCTGGACATGCGGTTCGATGCGAGCCGCGGCGTGCCGGCCTCCGATCTCCTGGCCACGCTGGACGCCGCCGAGCTGACGGCGCTCTTCCGCCGCTATGGCGAGGAGCCGAAGGCGGGCCGCATCGCCCGCGCGATCGTCGATGCCCGGCGCACCGCGCCGGTGGCGACGGCCGAGGAACTGGCCGCGCTCGTCGAGCGCGTCTCACCCCGCAACCCCCGCCAGCCGCGACGGACGCACCCGGCCACCCGCGTGTTCCAGGCGCTCCGGATCGCGGTCAACGAGGAACTCGACGCCCTCCAGGAGGGGCTGGCCGCCGCGGTCGACCTGCTCCGTCCGGGTGGCCGCCTCGTCGTCCTGAGCTACCACTCGCTGGAGGATCGCATCGTCAAGCGCTTCTTCGCCGCCGAGCGGCGGGGATGCGTCTGTCCGCCCGAGATCCCGGTCTGCGTCTGCGGCCGGAATCCTCGCCTCCGTCTCCTCACCCGACGGTCGGTGACACCGACCCCGGCGGAGATCGAGGCCAACCCACGTGCCCGGAGCGCCCGATTGCGGGCCGCCGAGCGTCTCGCCGCCTAGGCCGAACCACGACGGAAGGAGGAGCCCCCATGAGCAAGCGGCACCAGAACAGCCGGCGCAAGGCCTATGGCCGCCGCCAGCACGAAGTGCGCGAGCGCCACGAGCGCACCCATCACGCGGACGCCTCCGCCGTCGACTTCGAAGCCTGGGGGTCGGGGGCACCGGCCGATCCGCTTGCGTTCCTGGATCCGCGCGCGCCGCGCCTGCGTTTCATGACGGGCGACTGAGGTGGCCGTCTACGAGGGCGCGCGCCCACGAACCATCGCGCTGCCGCGACGACCGCGGCTGATCGATGCACCGCTGCTGCCGCGTCGGCGCGCCAGGGCGGCTGTGCGCGCCAATCGGACGGCCACGGCGCGACCCGGTCTGCTGCTGGGTTTGATCGTCGTCGCGTTCATGCTGGCGTTCTTCTCGCTTGCCCAGCAGGTGCGGGTGTCGGCCACGACCTATGACATCGGCCGCCTGCAGGTCGAGCGGGAACGACTCGACGCGAGACTCCAGGAGATCACGTCCGATGTGAGCCGCCTGGGTCGCGAGCCGGCCGTTCGCAAGCTGGCACTCGATGCCGGCCTCGGCCAGCTGGGCGAGGTCGTCATGCTCCCGGCGCGCTGATCGCCTGAGCGCACGAGCCATGCTGGGCCGCACCGATTCCCGACGCCGCCTCCTCGTCCTGCTGACGATCTTCATCGTCGGCTCGCTGGCGCTCTTCGCGCGGACGGCCTACTGGCAGGTCCTCAACGGCGACTTCCTGATGGCCCGTGCCGCGGCGCAGACCACGGTGCGCATCGAGGTGGCCGGCCGACGAGGCGATGTCTACGACCGGACCGGCACGGTCCTGCTGGCGACGACGATCGACCGGGATCGGCTCGTCGCCGCCGCGGATCAGCTGGCACGCGACCCGGCCGCGCGGACGAGGACTGGCGACGAGCTGGCCCGGTTGCTCAAGCTCGACGAGGCCGAGGCGGCGACCCTGCGCCAGAAGCTTGCCTCGGAGCGCCCCTACATCGTCGTCGCCCGGGGCATCGAACCCTCCGTCGCCGACCGCATCCGCCAGGCGTTGCGCGACGAGCGGATCGCGCACGTGGCGCTCGAGGCCGAGCCCGAGCGGGTCTACCCGCAGACGGGCGGCGGCCCCGAATCCACGCTGGCGGCCCACCTGCTGGGCTTCGTGAACCGCGAGAACGCCGGCCAGTACGGGATCGAGCAGGCCTACCAGGAGACCCTCGCGGGCACGCCCCGGATCATGGTCGCGCAGCGCGACGTGAACGGCCGACCCATGCCCGAGACCGCCGTGGTGGAGGAGCCCGGGTCGATCGGCGAGGACGTGCGCCTCACGATCGATGCCAGCCTTCAGCTGGCCCTCGAACAGGAGCTGCTGGCCGCCTGGATCGCCGATGAGGCGAAGAGCGTGTCGGCGATCGTGATGGACCCGTACACGGGCGCGGTCTACGCCGAGGCGACGTATCCGTCGTACGACGCGAACGACTACCGAACGGTCGCGGCAGAGGCGCCGAGCCGGTTCATCGACCCGGTCGTGTCGAACGTCTACGAGCCGGGCTCGGTGTTCAAGATGATGACCGCCGTGACGGCGCTCGAGTCGGGGACCGTGACGCGCACGACACCGATCAAGGACGTCGGAACGCTCCGCCTCGACAACGGCAAATCGAAGATCGACAACGCCGACCACCGGGGCATGGGCTGGGTCACGTTCGAGGACGGGATCGCCTACTCGCGCAACGTCGTCGCGGCCAAGGTGGCGCTCGATCTCGGCGACTCGACGACCGAGTCGGCGACGATGCTCTACGACACGTGGCGAAAGCTCGGCTTCGGACAGAAGACCGGCATCGACCTCGCCGGTGAGACCTCGGGCAACGCCTACGTGCGCGACCCGAACGTCACGCCGTGGGGCGAGATCGACCTCGCGAACGGGGCGTTCGGGCAGGGCGTCGCCGTGACACCGATCCAGCTCGCAACGGCCTACGCCGCGCTGATCAACGGTGGGATCCTCGTCCAGCCGCACGTCGTGAGCGGCGTCGGGACGCGCGACGTGACCGTTGGCGACCGTGGCCGGGTCGTGCCCAAGAAGATCTCGCGGACCGTGCTGCGGATGATGGATCACGTGATCCGCGAGGTGTCGTACTACCGCGACCGGACCCTCGTACCCGGCTATCACGTCGGCGGCAAGACGGGCACGGCGCAGATCTGGGATGCCAAGAAGAAGGACTGGAAGCACAACCTCTTCAACTTCTCGTTCGTCGGATACATCGGCCGGGAGGCTGGCTCGCCCGATCTCGTGGTGGCCGTCCGCATCGAGGAGGGCCGGCCGCGACTGCCGCGCCTCGGCCTGCTGGAGATGCCGGTCATGTCCTTCGAACTCTTCCGTCGGATCGCGACCGACGCCATCCGCACGCCGGACCTGCTCGACGATCGCGTCGTCGCAGAGCCCGTGCCCGTCACGGACCGGTGACCGGGCCCTATGCGACACTGGCCGCCGTGAGCGTCGATCCGTCGGTGCCGACGCCGCCCGACGCCGCGCCCGCACTCACCGCCGATGACCTCGTCCGCCTGACCGGCGGACGCCTCCTCGCTCGATCCGAGCGCCGGATCCGCGGCGCGGCGGTCGACTCCCGGCTCGTCGGCCCGGGGCAGTTGTTCGTGGCGCTCCCCGGCGAGCGGACGGACGGCCATCTCCACCTCGACGACGCCGTCCGCCGCGGGGCGGCGGCGTTGCTCGTCACCCGCGGCATCGAAGAGCCGGCAGCGTTCGGCGACGTGACGATCATCCGCGTGGCGGACGGCCTGGCCGCGCTGGGTGCGGTCGCGGCCGGCTGGCGAATTCGCTTCGACCCGTTGGTCGTCGGGGTCACGGGCAGCATCGCCAAGACGTCGACCAAGGAAGCCATCGCGGCCGTGCTCGGGGGATCCCTGCACACGCTGAAGACCGAGGGCAACCAGAACAACGAGGTCGGGTTGCCGCTCACGCTCATGCGGCTCGGGCCGGACGACGAGGCGGCGGTGCTCGAGATGGGCATGTACGTGACCGGGGAGATCGCCGACCTCGCGGCGATGGCGCGACCGTCGATCGGCGTCGTGACCGCGGTCCAGGCCGTCCACCTCTCGCGGATCGGGACGCTCGAGGCGGTCGAGCGCGCGAAGGGCGAGCTGCTGGAGGCGCTCCCGCCCGACGGGACGGCCGTGCTGAACGCCGACGATCCGATCGTGACCAGGATGGACCGACGCACGGTCGCCCGCGTCGTGCGCTACGGCTTCGACGACGACGCCGACGTTCGCGCGTCGGATGTCGTCTCGGCGGGCACGGACGGGATGTCGTTCCGACTCCGGACCCCGGTCGGCGAGCGGGCCGTCACGATCCCGGCGCTCGGCCGACTGTCCGTGCACAACGCGGCTGCCGCTTCGGCGGTCGGCCTTGCCGCCCGTCTGGATCTCGATGCGATCGCCGCTGCGTTGGCCCGCGGCTGGGGAGCCCCACACCGGGTCGAGCTGGTGCGCCTGCGCGGCGTGACCGTCATCGACGATAGCTACAACGCCTCACCAGGATCGGTCACTGCCGCGCTGGAACTTCTGGCGGGGCTGCCCGGCCGGCGGGTCGCGGTGCTGGGCGAGATGCTCGAGCTCGGCGAGGCGCACGAGGCCGGGCACCGCGCGGTGGGCGAGGCGGCAGGACCGATCGTCGACCTGCTGATCGTGGTCGGCGCGGGTGCCGGTGGCATCGCCGCTGGAGCGTTGGACGCCGGCCTCGATGCCGGGCGGATCCACGTGGTGGCCGATGCCGAAGCCGCCCTCGACGCCGTGCGGCCGCGGCTCCGGGATGGCGATTCCGTGCTCGTCAAGGCATCGCGCGGGATCGAGCTCGATCGCGTGGTCGACGGCCTCCGGCTCGAGCTCGGGGAGCGCGTCCGATGAGGGGCAATGTCGAGCTGATCCAGGGTCTGCTGCTCGCATTCGCGCTCGTCGTCATCTTCATGCCGCCGTACATCCGGCTGCTGCAGACCATCGGGTTCGGGAAGCGGATCCGGCAGGAAGGCCCCGAGTCCCACTTCGTGAAGGAAGGGACCCCGACGATGGGCGGGTTGCTCATCGTGCTCGTCGTGCTCGGCATCTACTTCTTCCTCCGCCAGCCGGACGCCGCCACGTTCGCGCCGCTGGCTGCGCTGGCCGGCGTCGGCGCGCTCGGGGCGTTCGATGACTACCTGAACGCGAAGACGGGGGAGGGGATCAAGGCACGCCAGAAGCTGATCTGGCTCACGGTCGTGGCATTCGTGGCCGCCTGGCAGATCCAGCAGACGTACAACATCACCGCGATCCCGGTCCCGTTCGTCGGGCCACTCACGATCGAGCCGTGGCTGTACGTCGGGTTCGGCGCGTTCGCGATCATCGCGGCGGCGAACGGCGTGAACCTGACCGATGGACTCGACGGGCTGTCCGGCGGGACGGTCGCGATCGCGTTCGTCGCGTACATGCTGATCGCGCTGCTCAACACTCCCGCCCAGCCCAACCTCGCGCTGCTGTGCGCCTTGATCATCGGTGCGCTGCTCGGGTTCCTGTGGTTCAACGTGCACCCAGCGCAGGTGTTCATCGGCGACTCCGGGGCGCTGTCACTGGGCGCCACCTTGGCGGTGACCGCGCTGATCACCGGCCAGATCCTGGTGCTGCCGTTGATCGGCATCATCTTCGTGCTCGAGACCGGGTCCGTGATCCTGCAGGTCGTGTACTTCCGCCTGACGGGCGGCCGACGCCTGTTCCGGATGAGCCCGATCCATCACCACTTCGAGCTCGGTGGATGGGACGAGGAGAAGATCACGATCCGCTTCTGGATCGTCGGCATCCTCGCCGCGCTCCTCGGTGTGACGCTGTTCCTGGCTACCCAGCCGGGCCAGTCCCTCTGAGCGTGGCCGTCATGACTCGACCACTGGCCATCGACCCGGACACCCTGACGATGGACGCCATCCGTCGCGGGTTGCTCGCCGACGCGCCGGTGACAGTGCTCGGCTTCGCCCGCTCTGGGATCGCCCTCGCGCGGTTCCTGGCCGACGCCGCCGCCCGGGTGACCGTCTACGACGGCCGATCCGCCGACGAGCTGTCCGACGCGGTCGCCGCGCTGGAGGGGCGATCCGTCCGGCTCGTGCTCGGACCGGATGTCGACCCCGTCACGGCCTGGGCGCACGCCGCCCTCATCACGACGTCGCCTTCGATCAACCCGGACTACCCGACGACCGAGCCGCGGCTGCGCGCGGCGCTCGAGGCGCTGGTCATGGCGCGCGAGGCCGGTGATCGGTCGGTGCCGGCGATCGTGTCGGAGCCCGACCTGTTCCTGCGGCTGTGCCCCGCGCCGACGATCGGGGTGACCGGCACGAAGGGCAAGACGACGACGGCGTCGCTCACCGCGGCCATCCTGGCTGCCGATCCGACCCACGCCGCCGTCCTCGGCGGGAACATCGGGATCCCGATCGTCGAGCGGCTTCCCGAGCTGACAGCCGATGACCGCGTCGTGTATGAGCTGTCCGAGCTCCAGCTCCCGACGCTGTCGCGCGGCACGACGGTGGCGGTCTACACGAACGTGACGTCCGACCACCTCGACCGGCACGGGTCGCTGGAGGCGTACCGGCGCGTGAAGCGGATCCTGGCCGAGCGCGTCGACCCGAGCGGCGCACTCGTGCTCAACGCGGAGGACCCGGTCGTGGCCGCCTACGCCGACATCAGCCCCGCCCGGACCGTCACGTACCGGCGAGCGGCGCCATCGCCTGGCGGTCTGGGCGTGACCGACGGCTGGATCGTCGCAGACGGCGTAGCCCGGCTCGACCTGGCCGGCGGCGGCACCGCCGCGACGGGTGCGGACGGCCGGATCATGCCGGTCGACGAGCTCGGGATCCCGGGCGCCCACAACGTGTCCAACGCGCTGGCCGCCATCGCGGTCGGGCTGCTGTTCGGGATCGATCCGGAGGGGATCCGCGAGGCTGCCGCTGCCTTCACCGGCGTCGAGCACCGCCTGGAGCCGGTCGCGCTCGTCGAGGGCGTCCGCTTCATCAACGACTCACAGGGCACCCAGCCGGATGCCGTCATCGCCGCCTTGCGGGCGTTCCCGCCGCCGATCGTGCTGATCGCCGGTGGACGCGACAAGGATGTGGACCTGTCCGCGCTGGGTCCCGTCGTCGCCGAACGGGCTGTCGCGGCCGTGCTCATCGGCGAGAGCGGCCCGGACCTCGAGCGGCGCTTCCGTGCGGCGGGTCTCGAGCGCACCGAACGTGCCGCGACCCTGGCCGAGGCGGTCAGCCGGGCCGACGACCTGGCCCGAGCCGAGCTGGACGCAGCGGCTCCGGGCACTGCGACCGCGACCGTCCTACTCAGCCCGGCCGCTGCCAGCTTCGACATGTTCCCCGACTACGCCGCCCGCGGCCGTGCATTCAAGGACGCGGTCGCCGATCTGGTGGCCGCCCGAGCCCGGAGGGACCGATGAACCTCGCTCCACCGATCCCGCGGTTCGGCCGCCCGTTCGGCGAGGAGGAAGCGCGCGAGCGGAAGCGCACCTCGGAGACGCGCCGGGCGGCCAATCGGACGCCGGCCAAGGACCTGACCAACGCCCTCCAGCGCGAGCGGCACGCGCCCGACTACATGATCCTGGTCGTCGTCGTCGCGCTCGCCGCGGTCGGCATCCTGATGGTCTATTCGTCGTCGGCGATGCGCGGCTACCTGTCTGCCGAGGCCGACACGTTCCAGACCGTCGGCCCGCAGATCCAGTGGGCCCTGCTCGGTCTGCTGGCGATGGTCGCGATGATGCGGGTCGACTATCGCTACCTGCGGCTCGTCTCGATCCCGGGCTACGTGATCGCCCTCGGACTCCTCGTCCTGGTGTTCGTCGACGAGTACAACATCGTGGTCGGTGGCTCGGCGCGCTGGCTGCGTCTCGGTCCGCTACCGGCCATCCACCCGGCCGAGATGGCGAAGCTCGCGCTGGTCGTTTACCTCGCCCACTGGTTCGCCAAGCGCGGGACCAGGGTCGGTGGGTTCTTGGGTGGCACGGTCCCGTTCCTGCTGATCTCGGTCCCGGTCATCGCGCTGGTGTTCAAGGAGCCGGACCTCGGCACCACGATCGTCATCACGCTGACCGCGTTCACGATGTGGTTCGTCGCCGGGGCGAACACGTTCCACCTGGGGTCGATGGTCGGCGTCGCCGGCATGGCGGCGCTCGTCGTCGGGCTGGCGGGCTACCAGATGGACCGTATCCGGGCGTGGCTCGATCCGTGGAAGTACGCCGACACCATCGGCTACCACACGGTCCAGGGGCTGCTCGCGCTGGGGCTCGGCGGGGTCTTCGGGTCGGGGCTCGGCGAGAGCCGGCTGGCCGGCGGCCTGTTCGTGCCCAACGCCTTCAACGACTTCATCTTCGCCATCATCGGCGAGGAGTTCGGGCTGGTCGGCGCCGGCATCGTCATCGCGCTGTTCGTCCTGCTCGCCTACGCTGGCATCCGCGTGGCGCTCGGCGCGCCCGACACGTTCGGGGCGCTCCTGGCGGCGGGGATCACGGCCTGGCTGTGTATCCAGGCGTTCATCAACATCGGGGTCGTCGTGACCCTCGTGCCGATCACCGGGATCACGCTGCCCTTCATCAGCGCCGGTGGCTCGTCGCTCATCATCAGCTTCGCCGCGATCGGGATCCTCCTCTCGATCTCGCGCGAGACCATCGAGAAGGGGACCTGGAACGACGATGCGACTGCTGATCGCCGGCGGCGGAACGGGCGGGCACATCTACCCGGCACTGGCCGTCGCCCGCGCACTGCGCGCGCACCAGGACGGCGCTGAGCTCGTCTGGCTCGGCGGGCACCGGGGTCTCGAGGCGAGCATCGTCCCGAGTGCCGGCATCCCGTTCCGGCGGCTCGCGCTGCGCTCATTGCGCTCGGTGGAGCTGGACGTCCACGCGGTCCTCGACCCGCTCCGTCTCGGCGCGTCGGTGCCGCAGGCCGCGGCGGTCCTGGCCGCCGAGCGACCGGCCGCGATCTTCACGACCGGGGGTTACGTCGCGGTCCCGGTGCTGCTCGCCGCCGCCCCGATGGGTATCCCTGTCGTGCTGTGGGACGGCAACGTGATCCCGGGTCGCGCCGTCCGTGCCACCGCGCGGCTCGCCGACGTGCTGGCCGTGTCGTTCTCGGCGACCTGCGAGACGCTCGCCGCCGCCGCGCCGGGCACGCCGTGCTATGTCACGGGCACACCGATCCGGGATACGACATCGATCGACCGCGAGGCCGCCCGCCGGCGGTTGGGCATCGCCCCGAACGACCGGGTGCTGCTGATCTTCGGCGGCTCGCAGGCGGTCCGCCGCTTCAACGGCGCGGTCGCCGAGGCGCTGCCGACGCTGGTCGAGCGCACGGTCGTCATCCACGTCACCGGTGACGACGGCTACGCGGCCGCCCTGGCCGGGCGCGAGTCGCTGCCGGCGGAGCGCCGCTCGCGGTACCACCCGCATCCGTTCCTGCGCGACGACATGCTGACCGCCCTGGCTGCCGCCGACCTCGTGGTCGGCCGCGCGGGCTCATCGACGCTCGCCGAGGTGACCGCCCTCGGCCTGCCGATCGTGATCGTCCCGTACCCGCACGCCGCCGGTCATCAGAAGGCCAATGCCCGTCAGCTGGTCGAGGCCGGCGCCGGGCGACTGGTCGACGATGCCGAGTTCGACGCCGCGGCATTGCTCGAGGCCGCACGGCTGCTGGAGGATCCGGCGGCGCATCTCGCGATGTCGGCCGCGGCGCGCGACCTCGGCCGGCCAGGCGCCGCCGACGCGGTCGCCGACCTCGTGCTGGCGGCCGCGCGCCGCGAGCCATTGCCGGACCAGGCCGTCATCGAGCGACGGGCGCGAGGGCGCCTGCCGTGACCGCGGAGACGGTGTTCGACGCCATCGCGATCGGCTCCGACATCCAGCGCCGCGTCGGCGTCAAGACGTCGCGCGACGAGCCGCTGGCGCGGTTCACGACGATGCGCGTCGGCGGACCGGCCGATCTGTTCGCCACGGTCCACAACCTCTTCGAGCTGCGCGCCCTCGTGCGCTTCGCCCGGTCGCGCGCCATCGCGCACACGATCCTGGGTCGTGGCAGCGACCTCGTCATCAGCGATCGCGGGATCCGCGGGCTGGTCATCCAGGACCGCGCCGAGGGATCGCGCATCGACGGCCAGCGCTACACCGCCGACGCCGGCGTGCCGATGGCGCGCGCCGCGACGGAGACGCAGAAGGCCGGCCTGACCGGGCTCGAGTTCGGGCTGGCCATCCCGGGCACCGTGGGAGGCGCGGTGTGGGCGAATGCCGGCGCCCACGAGTCGGACATGGCGGGCGTGCTCGCGTCGGCACGGGTGCTCGACGGAGCGGGCGCTGAGGCGGTCGTCCCGGTCGAGGAGCTCGGCCTCGCCTATCGCGACAGCCGGTTCAAGCGCCAGACCGGCGAGGAGCCGTTGGACCTGATCCTCGACGCGACGTTCGACCTCGAGCCCGCCGACCCCGACACGATCAAGGCGCGCCTCGACGACATCCGCCGCTGGCGCCAGGCACACCAGCCGCTCGGGTTGCCGTCGGCCGGCAGCGTGTTCCGCAACCCTGAGGGCGACTCCGCGGGACGGCTGATCGAGGCGGCCGGGCTCAAGGGCCATCGCATCGGCGGTGCCGTCGTCTCCGAGAAGCACGCGAACTTCATCGTCAACGACCAGAAGGGCACGGCCGCCGACGTGCGTCGGCTGGGGGACCACGTGCGTGCAGTCGTGGCGGACAACGCGGGCGTCGAGCTGGCCTACGAGGTCGAGTTCGTGGGCGACTGGGACGGCTGGCCGTGGCCGGCCTGACCGCCGGCGGGCTGCCGCCGATCGTCGTCCTGCTCGGCGGACCGTCCGCGGAGCACGACGTATCGGTGGTGTCGGGGACGGCGATCGCCGCCGCGCTCAGCGCCGCCGGCGCCGACGTCCGCCAGGTGCTGATCGACCTCGACGGGGCATGGTGGTGGCTGCCGGCCGACCATCGGCGTGACGAGCGGCCGGCGGCGGCATACGACGACCCACGGAAGCTTGGCGCCGAAGGGCCGATCGCGGTCGGCGCCGCCATCGACCGCCTGGCCGCCCAGGATCCGGCGCCGGTCGTCGTGATCGGGCTGCACGGGCCGTTCGGCGAGGACGGGACCATCCAGGCGCTGCTCGACGCGGTCGGGTTGGCGTACACGGGTGCCGGCGTCGCCGCGTCGGCGCTGGGCATGGACAAGTCGCTGTTCAAGCGGCTGTGTCGCGGGCTCGGCATCCCGGTCGTCGACTGGCGCGAGGTGCGTGCCGAACGCTGGGCGCGGGACCGCTCGGGGGTCCGCCGCGAGATGGCGGCGTTCGCCGCCGGTGAGGCGGACCCGCGGCTGATGGTCAAGCCAGCCCGCCTCGGCAGCTCGGTGGGGATGACGCTCGTCCACGACGCGGCCGAGCTGGCTGCGGCGCTCGACCTCGCGTTCCGCTACGACACCCTGGCGCTCGTCGAGGCATACCTCCCGAACGCGCGCGATCTCGAGGTGTCCGTGATCGGCAACGACCACGCCGCGATCGAGCTGTACGGCCCCGGCGAGATCGTGAGCGGCCACGAGTTCTACGACTACGCGGCGAAGTACACGCCCGGCCTGTCCGAGACGTCGACCCGGGCCGAGGTCAGCGACGTGGAGCGCGCCGTCATCCACAAGCTCGCGCGCGACGTGTATCGGGCGATCGGCGCGGAGGGCTTCGCGCGGGTCGACTTCCTGATGGCCGGCGAGCGCATCGTGGTCTCGGAGATCAACACCATCCCGGGGTTCACGCCGATCAGCCTCTTCCCGACGATGCCGGCCGACGGCGGCTACAGCTTCACCGACGTGTGCCTGCGCATCGTCGAGCTCGCCATCGAACGTCACGCCGCCCGCCCGCCGGCGCGCCTGGGGAGCGGCGACCTGCCGCGATGACCCTGCGCCCGCGGCAACCCACCCGGCAACCGAGCCGGCGGCCCGTGCCGATCCGGCCGACGGCCCGGCGATCCATCGGTGGCGCGACCGTCCGTCGGACACGATCGATCCGGCGCGCGTCGGCCGGCCTGACGCCGGTCCGGGCGGGGGCCATCCTGGCGATGCTCCTGTCGGCCGCCGCTGTCTACGGGGTAGCCCATTCGTCGGTCTTCACCTACGCCGATGCGACCGTGGAGGGCGCGACGTACACCGACCAGGCGGCCGTGCGGGCCGTGCTCGAGGACGCCCGTGGCGCCAACCTGTTCGGACTGGTCACCCGCCCGCTCGAGGAGCGGATCCGCGAGCTGCCGACCGTTCGCTCGGCGGATGTCTCGGTGCGCCTGCCCGACACGGTCGCGGTCCGCCTGCGCGAGCGCAGCCCGATCCTGGTCTGGCAGGTGGGGGCACGTCGCTACCTCGTCGATGCGGACGGCCAGCTGTTCGCCCGCCTCGCCGACGCGCCGCCCGAGGCAGCGGCCGAGCTGCCGGTGGTCGAGGACCGCCGGGCAGCGGCCGTCGGGCTGGCGATCGGCCGGGCGATCGAGCGGGTCGACCTCGATGCCGCCACCCGCCTGGCGTCGCTGGTCCCGGCTGACGTCGGCAGCGAGGCCGAGGCGCTGCACGTGTACGTGAGCGACGCCAATGGCTTCACCGTGCGCACCAAGCCCTCGACCTGGCAGGCCGTGTTCGGCTTCTACACCCCGACGCTCCGCACACCCGAGCTCATCCCGGGTCAGGTGCGCCTGTTGCGCAGCCTGCTCATCGGGCGAGAGCCGCTCATCGACCGGGTGATCCTCGCCTCGGAGACCGACGGGACCTACACGACCAAAGCCACGCCGCTGCCCAGCGCGACACCGGCACCGTGATAGCCTTGCCGAAACCAGTGGAGGAGGGCGAGGGACCAGGTGCTGCTTCCCCTGCTCGGGCTCCTCGTGGGCGTCCTTGCGGGCCTCGTCCTCAACATCAACGTCGGCTTCGAGCTCAGCCGGTACTCGGCGGTGGCGATCCTTGCCGCGCTCGATTCGGTGCTCGGGGCGGTCCGTGCGGAGCTCGACGGGGTCTACGACAATCGGATCTTCATCAGCGGGTTCCTTGTCAACGCGATCATCGCGGTCCTGCTGACGTTCGTCGGCGACCGACTCGGGCTCGACCTGTACCTGGTGGCCCTCATCACCTTCGGCCTTCGCATCTTCGACAACGTGGCGCTCATCCGGCGGCATTTCCTGTAAGCCGGCGTTAGCGGGAGACGGACGGAAACGTGGAACGGGAAGCGGTCCTCGTCGGCATCGACGTCGGCACGAGCAAGGTCTGCGCGCTGATCGGCGAGGTCAGCCGCGACGGTCGGCTGACGATCATGGGCCACGGGACGGTCCCGGCGTCCGGCCTCAAGAAGGGCGTCGTCATCAATATCGACCAGACCGTCCACTCGATCGCGGACGCGGTCGAGAAGGCGGAGCGGCTGTCGGGCTGGAAGATCGATCGGGCGTTCGTCGGTGTCGGCGGCCAGCACGTCGAGAGCCTCAACTCGCCGGGTCAGGTCGCGGTCACCGGCCACCATCGCGAGGTCAGCCGCGAGGACATCAACCGGGCGATCGACGTCGCCCGCGCGGTGCCCATCCCGTCGAACCGCGAGGTGCTCCACGTCGAGCGGCGCGGCTTCTCGGTCGACGGCCAGGAGGGTGTCAAGGACCCGATGGGGATGAGCGCGTTGCGCCTGGAGGTCGAGACCCACATCGTCACGGCGTCCGCGACCGCGGTGACCAACCTGTCCAAGTGCGTCGCCGCGGCCGGCGTCAAGATCGACGAGCTGGTGGTCAACTCGCTGGCGTCCGCGGAAGCCGTCCTGAACGAGACCGAGAAGGATCTCGGCGTTGCCGTGGCCGATTTCGGTGCCGGCACGATCGATCTCGCATTGTTCCTCGACGGATCGCCCTTTCACACCCGCGTGCTGCCGATCGGCGGGAACAACATCACCAATGACATCGCGGCGATCCTCAAGACCTCGCTCCAGACCGCCGAGGAGTTGAAGATCCAGAACGGGTCGGCCGACCTGCGGTCGGTGACCGAGGACGAGGAGATCAGCGTCAGCGTGCTCGGCGAGGACGCCGGTCGCACCGTCAGCCGGCTGGAGGTCTGTCAGGTCATCGAGGCGCGGATGCGTGAGACGTTCGAGCTGCTGCGCAACGAGATCCGCGCCGCCGGAGTGCGCCAGCTGCCGGCCGGCGTGATCCTCACCGGCGGATCGGCGCAGCTCGCGGGCATCGCCGAGCTCGGCCGCGAGGTCCTCGAGATGCCGGTCCGCGTCGCGGCCCCGGCCAACATCGGCGGGCTCGTCGACACGCTGCTCACGCCGGCCTATTCGACCGGGGTCGGGTTGCTCCAGTGGGGTGCCACGACGCTCGTCGACGGCGAGCCCCTGCGCTACGAATCGGCGCCGGCGATGGGCGGCCTCGGCCGCATCCGCGATGCATTGCGGAGCATTTTCCCGTAGACACCCGGCTCCTGACGGTCCGGACCGGGTCTGCCCGCGGGGTCGCGGATCTGACGGCGGCGTGCGCCGCGTTCCTGTCGGACATCGGGGCGGAGGACGGGCTGCTGTCCGTGTTCGTGCCGCACGCGACGGCGGGACTGGTCGTGCTGGAGGTGGGATCCGGGTCGGATGACGACGTCATGGATGCGCTGGACCGACTGCTGCCGCGCGAGGATCGGCTGTACCGCCACCGGCACGGCTCGCCCGGTCATGGCGCCGACCACCTGCTGCCGCTGCTGGCGAGCCCATCGTTGACCGTGCCGGTCGTCGGCGGACGGCCGGCGCTCGGGACGTGGCAATCGATCTGCCTGCTCGATCCCAATGCCGACAACGCCGAGCGCACGGTCCGGCTGAGCTTCCTGCCGGGGTAGGGCGCCGCAGCGAATCGCCTGATTCTCCGCTGCTTGAACTCAGGGTTATACTCCCCGGACCCAAGGGCCCGACCGCCACCGAGGCACGGGGTCCCGACCGAGCGCGCCAGACGATGCATATCCCATGACACCGCCCAGGACCCGCCGAGGGTCGCCGGAGGAGAACCCGATGCCGTTGCGTTCCGATTCCGAGAATTTCGCGTTGATCCGCGTCATCGGCGTCGGTGGTGGCGGGAGCAATGCCGTCAACCGGATGATCCGGGCCGAGATGATGGGCGTCGAGTTCATCGCCTGCAACACCGATGCCCAGGCCCTGCTCCAGTCCGATGCCCCCCACAAGATCCGCATCGGTGACAAGGTCACGCGCGGCCTCGGCGCCGGCGGCGACTCGTCGATGGGGCAGCGCTCGGCCGAGGAGGACTCGGACAAGATCGCGTCGGCGCTGGCCGAGTCGGACATGGTGTTCATCACGGCCGGGCTCGGCGGCGGGACCGGATCGGGCGCGGCACCGGTCGTCGCCCAGATCGCCAAGGACGCGGGCGCCCTGACCATCGGCGTCGTGACCAAGCCGTTCGCCTTCGAGGGCAATCGGCGCAAGCTCGTCGCCGAGAAGGCGGCAGAGGAGCTCAAGGCGCAGGTCGATGCGCTGATCACGATCCCCAACGACCGGCTCAAGGACGTCGTCCAGAAGAACACCAGCATCCTCGACGCCTTCCGCGTCGTCGATGACGTCCTCCGCCAGGGCGTCCAGGGCATCAGCGACATCATCACGGTGCCCGGCCTCATCAACCGCGATTTCGCCGACGTTCGCGCGGTGATGAAGGACGCCGGTTCGGCGCTCATGGGTATCGCCCGGGCGACCGGCGAGAACCGTGCCGTCGAAGCCGCTCACCAGGCGATCGCGAGCCCGCTCCTCGAGCAGGACATCCACGGCGCCCAGGGCATCCTCTGGAACATCACGGGTTCGTCGAACCTGTCGCTGTTCGAGGTCAACGAGGCCGCTGAGGCGATCAAGGAGGCCGCCGATCCGGAGGCCATGATCATGTTCGGCACGAGCCTCAACGAGCGGCTCGGCGACGAGGTCATGGTCACCGTCATCGCGACCGGCTTCGATGGCGGCAAGCGCCGTCAGAGCGTCCAGCGCGAAACGGCCGGCGTGATGGAAGGCGCAGCCGCGAATCGCATCTCGCACGAGCGCGACTTCCTCCAGGAGCTGGAGCGCCAGCGCGAGCAGGGCGATGGCGCCTTCGCGCCGCTCCACGAGGACGATGCGGCCGCGGTGATCAACTCACCACGGGTCGAGCGCACGGCCGGTGAGAGCGCGACGCGACGACCCGTGACGTACGACGCCGACGACCTCGAGATCCCGAGCTTCCTCCGGCGCAAGTGATCCGCGCCGGCGGTCGGCCGGCGGTGGTGCCATGACCCATCCGGCGTCGGACGTCGACGCGTTCCGCGCTGCGCACCAGCGCGTGCTCGAGCGGATCGCCGCGGCGTGTGATCGGGTCGATCGGGACCCGGCCTCCGTCACGCTCGTCGCCGTGTCGAAGGAGGTCGAGGCGGGCCGCCTCCGCGATGCCGTCGCGGCCGGCATCCGGACGTTCGGCGAGAACCGCGTACAGGAGGGGATGGCCAAGCGGCCGCAGGTCTCGGGCGAAGGCCTGACGTGGCAGTTGATCGGACCGCTCCAGTCGAACAAGGCCCGCAAGGCGGTCGAGACCTTCGACGTCATCCAAACGGTCAATTCGGTCGAACTGGCCCGCCGCATCGACTCGATCGTGGGGACGTTCGGTGGGGCGCGGCAGTACCCGATCCTGCTCCAGGTCAACGTCGATGCCGACCCGGCGAAGTCGGGGCTCCACCCGCCGCAGGTCGAACCGGCGCTGGCCGAGGTCGTCGGGCTGCCACACCTGGTCGTCGAAGGGCTGATGACCGTCGGTCGGCTGGTCGACACCGCCGAGGCGGCCCGGTCGACGTTCCGCGCGCTCCGAGAGCTATCCGAACGGCTGCGTGGTGCCGGCGCCAGCCTCGGACCGGCGTTGTCGATGGGCATGACCGACGACTTCGAGGTGGCGGTCGAGGAAGGCGCCACGATCGTCCGGGTGGGTCGCGCGATCTTCGGGGAGCGCCCGCACCAGCACGCGCCGGGCGAGCCGGCGCACACCCATCGCAGGATGAGTCCGTGAGGGTTGGCTGGTAGACTCGGATCGTGGCCGGGACGTTCTTCCTCACCTTCCTTCAGTTCCTGCTGATGGCGCTCTGGGCGCTGATCTTCGGACGGATGATCATGTCCTGGGTCGACCCCATGGGACGCAATCAGGTGTCCGCGTTCCTGTATCAGACGACCGAGCCGATCCTGGGCCCGGTCCGCCGGATGTTGCCCCAGACCGGCATGATCGATTGGTCCGGGTTCATCGTCCTCATCCTGATCGGGTTCATCATCGGGCGCCTTTGACGTCTTGAGCCCCACCGACGTCCGCTTCGCCGTCCGCCTCACGCCGAGAGCCGCGGTCGACCGGGTCGATGGGGTGATCGACGGGGTCCTGCGAGCGCGCGTCGGGGCGCCGGCCGTCGAGGGTGCCGCGAACAACGCGCTGATCCGGCTGATCGCGGAGGAGCTCGGGGTGCCGCGCAGTGACGTGCGCATCGTCGCCGGCGCCACGAGCCGCCAGAAGCTCGTCGTCGTCGACGGCGGCGATACCGAGGCGATCGTTGCCCGCTGGCCGGGCCTGCGGGTATGATCACGGCCCGGGCGATTGGCTCAGTGGTTAGAGCACGCGGTTCACATCCGCGGGGTCACTGGTTCGAATCCAGTATCGCCCACCACCCTCCTTACTCGATCGGATCCGACGCTGCCCGCTGTCGCCGCGCCAGCAGCACGAACGGGATCGCCAGGATCTGGAGGGCACCGGCCACCACGTAGGACGGCCCGTAGCCATACACGTCCGCGACCCGACCGAGCGCCGGCTGGGCGACTGCTCCGCCGATGGAGCCCATGAACGAGTCGAAGGACAGGACGGTCGCGCGCTGCTCTGACGGGATGATCCCGTTGATGAAGGCCTGTCGCAGCGGGCCCTCGACCGCGAACGTCATCGCCCAGAAGGCGAGCAGGATGAGCGCGAGGATGAAGCTGCTCGTCCAGCCGATGATGGCGAGGGTCACCACGGTCCCGATCGTCGCGTACAGCACGGCGTCCGTGCGCCGCCGGAACAGCCGCCGCGCGTACGGGACGAGGAGGCCGCCGGCGATCTGCGCGCCGGCGAAGAGCGCGGCCGCCAGTCCCGCGACGCTGTAGGCCTCGGGGTCACCGTAGAGCTGCAGCAGGTAGGGCTGGCTGGCGTAGAACGCGAAGAAGCCGACGCCGCTCGTGAACGGCGCCGCCAGCATGAGGGCGCGGACCGGCGGGTTCCGCCAGCCCGCGTCGATCGATCCGCGGATGACGTTGCGGACCTCCGCCACTGGACTGGCGCCGCGTCGCGGCGTGAAGCCGATGTCGTGCATGGCCCGCCAGGCCACGACCAGCGTCAGGCCCAGCAAGGCGGCGCGCAGCAGGTAGGGCACACCGAGGTCGGCCGCCTGGGCGACGACACCGCCCGCGACCGAGCCGACCAGCATCGCGGCGCCGGACACGGTCTGGGCGCGCCCGAGCACGGTCTCGAGTGTCCCTTGGAAACCCGTCGCGTTGAGGGCATCGACCAGCCACGCTTCGGTCGCGCCCGAGAAGAACGTGAAGCCGAGGCCGAGGAGGATCGATGCCAATGCCCAGCCGATGAACGGGGCGTGGACCTGCCACATCACGTAGTAGAGGAGCGTCGAAGCGAGCAGCGTGATCGCGCCGAGGAGGTACGAGAAGCGTCGACCGCGTGTGTCGGCAACGACCCCGGTCGGCACCTCGAAGATGACCTGTCCGACGGCGAAGAACGCGTTCGCGGCGAACGCCTCGGTGTTGCTCAGACCGGCGTCGAGCAGGAAGAGCGTGTTGACGCCCCAGATGAACGACGCGGCGAAGGTCGTCAGGAGGGTCAGGGTGAGATAGGTCCGCTGGACGGACTGGGCGGTCGCGGTCACGGAATGCGGATGCTACGCGATGCGGGGGTGGCAGGGGTGCAGTACCCGGACGCGACCCGGGACCGGCGTCACGGCCCCAGTGGTCGGCGCGTCCCATGGTCGGAAACGACGAAATCCTCCTCCGCGATGAAGCCCTCGGTCCTCCCCCGAGGGCTTCCTCGTGTTTCTCCCGGGCGGCGGGTCAGTGCTGGTTTGCGAGGCGTCGCAGGACGGCCGGCAGGATGCCGCCGCCACGGTAGTAATCGACCTCGATCGGACCGTCCAGACGAGCGGTCGCCTCGAACTTCGTTGCGCTCCCGTCCTCCCGCGTCGCGATCACCAGCACCGACTGGCGCGGCGATAGCCCGTCCGATAGGCCGACGATGTCGTATGACTCCCGGCCGCTCAGCCCGAGTGACGAGGCGCTGTCGCCCGGCTTGTACTGGACCGGCAGCACGCCCATCCCGACGAGGTTGGAGCGGTGGATCCGCTCGTACGACTCGGCCAGGACCGCCTTGACCCCGAGCAACATCGGGCCTTTGGCGGCCCAGTCGCGGGACGAGCCCGATCCGTACTCACGCCCCGCCAGGACGACCTGCGGGACGCCCTCGGCCTTGTACCGCATCGCCGCGTCGTAGATGAATGTCTCCTCGCCCGACGGGAGGTGGACCGTATACGGCCCCTCCTTGCCCTCGACGAGGCGGTTCCGCAGGCGGATGTTCCCGAAGGTGCCGCGCATCATCACCTCGTGATGGCCGCGCCGGGCGCCATACGAGTTGAACTCGAGCGGGCCGACCCCGTGCTGCTGGAGCCACTGACCGGCGGGCGACCACGGCGCGATCGAGCCGGCCGGGGAGATGTGGTCGGTCGTGACCGAGTCACCGAGCATCACAAGCACGCGGGCGCCGGTGATGTCGCCGACCTCGCGCTCGCCAGCGGCCGCATCCTCGAAGAACGGCGGCTTTGCGACATAGGTCGACGCCGGGTCCCACGCGTAGCGGTCGCCGGCCGGGATGGGCAGCGCACGCCACCGGTCGTCGCCCTCGAACACGACCGCGTACGTGCGCCGGAACAGCGCGGGGTCGATCGACGAACCGATCACCGAGCGGATCTCGTCGGACGACGGCCAGATGTCGGCGAGATGGACGGGCCGGCCGTCGGAGCCGGTGCCGAGCGGGTCGGTCGTGAGGTCGATGTCCACCCGCCCGGCCAGCGCGAACGCCACGACGAGCGGCGGCGAGGCCAGGTAGCTTGCGCGCGCGAGGGGGTGGATCCGCCCCTCGAAGTTGCGGTTGCCGGACAGCACGGCGGCGACGACGAGATCGTTCGCCTCGACGGCCTCGGCGACCGGCGCATCGAGCGGCCCGGAGTTGCCGATGCAGGTGGTGCAGCCGTAGCCCGCCAGCGCGAATCCCAGCTGCTCGAGCGGGTCCATCAGGCCGGCCGCTTCGAGATAGCCGGTCACCGCCCGGGAGCCCGGCGCCAGCGACGTCTTGACGGTCGGCGGGACGCGCAACCCGCGTGCCACGGCGTTCCGTGCCAGCAGTCCTGCCCCGATCATCACCGTCGGGTTCGACGTGTTGGTGCAGGACGTGATGGCCGCGATGGCGACCGATCCCGAGCTGATCTTCACCGTCGCGTCGCCCACGGTCACGTCGATGGCGCGGTATTCGCGATGGTCCGCTCGAGACGGCGCGGCGACCGCTGGTGCCGGCGGGGCCGGCGCCGCGCCTGACTCCGAAGATGCGAAGGCCGGCGAATCGGACGCGGGGAACGACTCGGCCGACGCCTCGTGGACCGTGTCGCCCGTGTCGGCTTCGGCCGGCGGTGCGCCCGCGCCCTCCAGCCCATCCGGGAAGATCGATCGGAAGTTGTCACGGAGCGCCTGGAGCGGGACGCGGTCCTGCGGCCGGCGCGGCCCCGCCACCGACGGCTCGACGCTCCCCAGATCGAGCGTCAGCAGCTCGTCGAACGCCGGGCCATCGCCCGGCTCGCGCCACAGGCCCTGCTCCTTGGCGTAGCGCTCCACGAGGTCGACCCGTTCCGGGGTCCGCCCGGTCAGCCGCAGGTACGACAACGTCTCGTCGTCGATGGGGAAGAGCGTCGCCGTTGCGCCGAATTCCGGGCTCATGTTCGAGATCGTCGCCCGGTCGGCCAACGACAGGCCGGCGAGGCCATCGCCGGCGAACTCGACGAACGCCCCGACCACACCGTGCCCGCGCAACAGCTCGGTCACGACGAGCACGAGGTCCGTCGCGGTCGAGCCCTGCGGCAGGGCGCCGGTCAGGCGGACGCCGACCACGTGGGGCATCGGCTGGTAGAGCGGTTGCCCCAGCAGGACGGCTTCGGCCTCGATGCCACCGACCCCGTACCCCAGCACGCCGAGGGCATTGATCATCGTCGTATGCGAGTCGGTGCCGACGAGCGTGTCCGGGAACGCGACGCCATCGCGCTCATCGACGACCGGGGCGAGGAACTCGAGGTTGACCTGGTGGACGATGCCGGTCCCCGGCGGCACGATGCGCAGGTCCCGGAACGCGGTCTGGGCCCAGCGCAGGAGCTGGTAGCGCTCGCCGTTGCGCTCGTACTCGCGCTCGACGTTGAACGCGAACGCATCGCCCGTGCCGAACCGGTCGATCTGGACCGAGTGGTCGATGACGAGGTCGGCCGGGACCAGCGGGTTGACGCGGGATGGGTCGCCCCC
This sequence comes from uncultured Chloroflexia bacterium, assembly GCA_963812745.1. Taxonomy (GTDB): domain Bacteria; phylum Chloroflexota; class Limnocylindria; order Limnocylindrales; family CSP1-4; genus SPCO01. Next base: position 250,797 of record CAWEWE010000006.1, read on the forward strand.
GAGGTCGGCCATCGCGTCGCGCATGACGGCGAGGTCGACGACCGCCGGCACGCCGGTGAGGTCCTGCATGATCACCCGTGACGGCATGAACGGGATCTCCGCTTCGGCGACGGCACCCGGCCGCCAGGCGGCGAGCGTCTCGACGTCGTTCCGTCCGACGATGCCGCCACCGGCGTGGCGCAGCAGGTTCTCGAGCAGGATCCGGACGGTCACCGGCAGGTCGCGATCGGCGGTGATGTCGCTGATCGCGCTCAGACGGTAGATGTCCGGGAGGCCCGGCGCGAGCGGCGCACGCGCGCCGAAGGGGTCGTTCCGTGACAACTCGTGTGTCTCCGCAGGCTCGCTAGACTCGATCCATGCAAGCGTACCGCGCCCGGCCCCGCCGCCGCGCCGGCGCGCTCCGGTGAAGCCCTGGGGACGGCAGCCGGGCGACGACCCCGAGCGTGATCGGGCCGAGAAGGAGGCGGCGATCGCGGCCGCCGGCATCGAGCTCGACCCCGTCCCACCCGGCCACCACCGCCACGCCGATGGCGAGGTCCACGCCGACGGGCACGCCCATCCGCATCAGCGGTCCGGTCCGGGCGAGACCCCCTCGACCGGCATCGTCGGGGCCGGCGCGGTCGGGATCGCACTCGGGATCGCCCTGACCCGCGCCGGCTGGCCGATCCATGCCGTCGCCAGCCGCGACGCCGGACGCCGCGCGCGGTTCACGAGCCAGGTCGACGGGGTCCGCGCGTTCGCGGAAGCCCAGGCGCTTGTCGAGGAGGTGGAGCTCATCATCCTGGCGGTGCCCGATGACGCGATCGAGCCGCTCGCTCGCGAGATCCGGATGTACAGCGGCCAGGCGATGATCCATACCAGCGGATCGCTCGGTGCCGAGGTGCTGGCGCCGGCGATGGCCGCCGGCACGCAAGTCGGCGCGTTCCACCCGCTGGTCGCCTTCGCCGACACGGAACGGGCGATCGCCGCGCTCCACGGCTCGACCATCGCCATCGAGGGTGACGACGAGCTGGCCGCGATGCTGGCCGACATGGCCGAGCGACTCGGTGCCCACCCGGTCCGCCTCGCCGCGGGCTCGAAGGCCGCCTACCACGCCGCGGCCGTCCTGGCGGCCGGCGGGTTCGTGGCCCTCCTCGACGCGATCGCCGAGCTCGGCGCCGTGGCCGGCCTCGACGAGGCGGGCTCGCTGGCGATCTACGGTCCGCTCATCGAGGGCACGCTGGGCAATGCCCGGGCGCTCGGCATCCGGGCCGCGCTGACCGGCCCGATGACCCGCGGCGATACGGGCACCCTCGCGGCCCACCTGGACGCGCTGGCCGCCCATGCGCCGGGCGTGCTGCCGCTCTACGTGGCCGCCGCGCACCGCGAGATCGACTTGGCGGTCGGGCGTGGCGTGCTCGCACCGGAGACGGCCTCCGCGATGCGTGAAACGCTCATGAACGCTGTTGCAAGGCAGGACTGACCTAGTACCATTGCGGCCCATGGGACACAGCATCGCCGCGAAGTACGCGGCTCGACCGGCAGCGCGTTTCGTGCGCCCGTCGAGCCGTGCCCGCGAGCGGCGACTCGGTCTTGGGGCACAGGCGTCGTTCTCCGCCGTGACACCCGTCCAGACCGAGCTGCGTGGGCCCGATCCCGGCCCGTACCAGCGCCTGAAGGCGGGTTGGCGTGGCCCGCGGCCGACGCGGTCGGCCGTCCGCGATCGCCGAGTCCGGCCGCTGGTGACGATGCACTGGGCTCGCTCCGGGCGCTCCGGAACGGGTCGGCGTCGCAGCGCGGCCGCGGCGCCGTGGCACGCCTGAGGACTGCGACCGCCACTTCCGCGGGCGGAATCGTCGTTCGATACGAGGCCGGGCGTCCCCAATTCGTCGCTGGTAGCCGGCGTCGCGAGCGCGACGGTCGGACGTGGACGCTGCCGAAGGGCACGCCGATGCGGGACGAGACCACCGAGCAGACCGCCATCCGCGAGGTGGCCGAGGAGACCGGGCTGGAGGTCCGCATCACCGGGCCGCTCGATCGCATCGAGTACACCTTCGTGAAATCCGGCACGCGGATCCACAAGACGGTCCACTATTTCATGATGGAACCGGTCGGTGGCGACCTCGCCCGACACGATCACGAATTCGACCAGGTGCGCTGGGTGGACTTCGCCGAGGCGCCCAGCCTGCTGACGTTCGAGACCGAGCGTGCGCTCGTCGCGCACGCGGCCGACCTCCTGCACGCCAAGCCCGCGGAGCGGGCTTCGTGACCGGACCAGAGGTCATCGAGTCGGTCATCCACGAGACGCCACTCGCCAGCCGCCACGAGGCGCTGGGCGCCCGCATGATCGACTTCGCCGGTTGGCGGATGCCCGTCCAGTACGGCTCGATCATCGACGAGCATCGCTCGGTCCGCGAGCGCGTCGGCCTGTTCGACCTGTCGCACATGGGCGAGCTCCTGATCGAGGGTGCCGAGGCAGGCGAGGGCCTCGCGAGAGCGGTCGTGACGAACCCGCCGGCGCTGGCGGTCGGCCGAGCGCACTACTCGATGCTGTGCGCGCCCGACGGCGGCATCCTCGACGACCTGATCATCTACCGGCTTGCCGAGGACCGGTTCCTGGTGGTCGCCAACGCCGCCAATGCGCAGGTCGTGTCCGACGCGCTGGTCGAGCGACTGGACGGTTCGCGGGCCGTCCTCGACGACCAATCCCTGGCCACCGGACTGGTCGCGATCCAGGGACCGCGCTCGGTCGACACCCTCGGGCCGCTGACCGATGTGGACCTCTCGTCGCTTCGCTACTACGGCATCGCCGAAGGATCGGTGGCCGGCATCCCTGCCCATGTCGCACGGACCGGCTATACCGGCGAGGACGGCTTCGAGGTCTTCGTCGAGACGGCCCGGACGGGCGACCTGTGGGACGCCCTGCTCGATGCTGTCCGCGACGCAGGCGGCGGCCCGGTCGGCCTCGGCGCCCGCGACACCCTCCGGCTCGAGGCTGGGATGCCGCTGTACGGCAACGAGCTCGACCGGACGACCACGCCGTTCGACGCCGGGCTCGGCCGGGTCGTCAAGCTCGACAAGGCTGGCGACTTCGTCGGTCGGGCGGCGCTCGAGAAGGTCGCCGCCGAGGGGCCCAAGCGCCGGCTGGTCGGCCTCATCGTCGAGGGCCGCGGCATCGCCCGGCACGGGTACCCGGTCCACGCTGGGGAGCGGCGGACGGGCGTCGTGACCAGCGGGACCCAATCGCCGACCCTCGGTGTCCCGATCGCGATGGCCTATGTGTCGCCCGCTGACGCCGAGCCTGCCACCATGCTCGATATCGAGATCCGCGACACGCGGGTACCGGCGCGGGTCGTCCCGTTGCCGTTCTACCGGAGGAGCAGCTGACGTGAGTTCACCGACCGACTTGCGCTACACCCGCGACCACGAGTGGGTCCGGGTCGACGGCGAGGAAGCGACCGTCGGGATCACCCAGTACGCCGCCGACCAGCTCGGTGACATCGTGTTCGTGGAGCTGCCGGACACCGGCCGCGACCTCGAACTGGCGAAGCCGTTCGGCGTCGTCGAATTGGTCAAGGCGGTGAGCGACCTGTTCGCCCCCGTGACCGGCAGCGTGACCTCGACGAACGATGCGCTCGCGGCGCAGCCCGAGCTCGTCAACAGCGATCCGTACGGCGCGGGCTGGATGATCAAGGTCAACGTGGCCGACCTGTCCCAGCTCGACGATCTGCTCGACGGCGAGGCGTACGACGACCTCGTCGCGGCCGGCTGACTGGACGATGCCGTACGGGCCGCACACGTCGGCCGATCGCGAGCGGATGCTCGCGGCCCTCGGCCTGGACAGCGTCGATGACCTCTTCGCCGACATCCCCGACTCGCTCCGGGCGTCGGCGCTCGACCTGCCCGCCCCGGAGCCCGAGCTCGAGCTCGCCGCGCGGTTGCGCGAGCTTGCCGGCCGCAATCGCACCGACCTGGTGTCGTTCCTCGGGGCCGGTGTGTACCGCCACTGGAGCCCGCCCGCCGTGGACCAGCTCCTGCTGCGCGGGGAGTGGTACACGGCGTACACGCCGTACCAGCCCGAGGTCAGCCAGGGGACGCTCCAATCCATCTATGAGTACGAGTCGCTGATCGGCGAGCTGGTCGACCTCGACGTCGTGTCGGCGTCCCACTACGACGGGGCGGCGGCGACCGCGGAGGCGGCCCTGATGACGTGTCGGGCCACGCGTCGCGACCGGGTGCTGGTCAGCCGGGGCATCCACCCGCACTACCGCGCCACGCTGCGGACCTACTTCGAGGGCGGGCTCGAGCTCGATGAGATCCCGCTCATGACCGACGGCGAGGCCGCCGGCACGACCGACCTCGAGGCCCTCGAGCGGATGCTCGCCGACGCGGATCGGCCGGTCGCCGGCGTCATCGCCGCGAACCCCGACTTCCTCGGGCTCCTCGAGCCGATGCCGCGGATCGGCGAGCTCGCGCATGCGGCCGGCGCGCTGTTCGTCGCGGTCATCGAGCCGGTGTCGTTGGCGGTGCTGACGCCGCCGGGCGCGTACGGCGCCGACATCGCGGCCGGCGAGGGCCAGCCGCTCGGCATCGCGCCGCAGTACGGCGGCCCATATCTCGGCATCCTCGCCTCGACCGACGCGCTCGTGCGCCAGATCCCCGGTCGCCTCGTCGGCATGACGACCGACCTCGACGGCCAGCGCGCGTTCGTCATGACGCTCCGCGCGCGGGAGCAGGACATCCGCCGCGACAAGGCGGCCAGCAACATCTGCACGAACCAGGCGCTGCTGGCCCTGGCGGCGTCCATCTATCTCGCGACGATCGGCCCGCACGGGCTGCGCGACGTGGCCGCGACCGGTGCCGCTCGAGCGACCGAGCTCGCCGATACCCTCGCCGCGATCGGCGTGGAGCGGCTGCATCCCGGTCCGTTCCTCAACGAGTTCGCTGTGCGCGTCCCCGACGCGCGGACCGTCCACCGCCGGCTCATCGAGCGAGGGTTCCTCGCCGGCCTCGTGCTCGCCGACGCGGAACCCGACGATCCCACGCTGGCCGATGGTCTCCTGCTGTGCGCGACCGAGCTGACCACCTCGCCCGACATCGCCCGCTTCGTGGCGGCGTTCGGGGAGGTGCAGACGGGTCGCCCGTCGGTCGGTGTGGAGACTGGCGCGGGGGACACGACCGCGGCTGTGGGAGCCGCTCGATGAGCGTCACCGGACCCAAGCTGCAGCCCACGCTGTTCGAGCGGAGCCGGCCCGGGCGTGGTGGTGGCAAGATCCCGCATCCGCCCAAGGACGCGCTGGATCGGCTGCCCGCCGAAGCGCTGCGCGACACGCCACCGGCCCTGCCCGAGATGAACGAGCCGGACGTGGTCCGCCACTACGTCAATCTCAGCCAGCTGAACCACGCGGTCGACACCGGCTTCTACCCGCTCGGCTCGTGCACGATGAAGTTCAACCCCAAGCTTAACGAGTGGGCGGCGCGGCTGCCCGGTTTCGCCGAGCTCCACCCGCTGGCGCCCGACGAGGTCGCGCAAGGCACGCTCCAGCTGCTGTGGGAGCTCGAGGCCGCGCTGGCCGAGATCTCCGGGATGCGCGCGGTGACGCTCCAACCTGCAGCAGGCGCTCAGGGCGAGTTGACGGGGATCCTGATGATCCGCGCCTATCACCGTGAGCGTGGCGACGCCGAGCGGGACGAGGTCCTGGTGCCGGACAGCTCGCACGGGACGAACCCAGCCACCGCGTCGATGGCCGGGTTCAAGACCATCACCGTCCCGTCGGCGGCGGATGGCGGTGTCGACCTCGACGCGTTCAGGGCTGCGCTCGGGCCGCGCACGGCCGCGGTGATGATCACGAACCCGTCGACCCTTGGCCTATTCGAGGCGCGCATCGGCGACCTGCTCGACGCGGTGCACGAGGCGGGCGCGCTGGCGTACATGGATGGCGCCAACCTGAATGCGATCCTGGGCCGCTTCAAGCCGGGTCAGGCCGGGTTCGACGTCATGCATTTCAACGTCCACAAGACCTTCAGCACGCCGCACGGTGGCGGCGGTCCGGGCGCCGGCCCGGTCGGGGTGGGGGAGCGGCTGGTCCCGTACCTGCCCACGCCCCGCGTGCTCCATCTCGACGACGGGACGTTCCGGCTCGAGCGGCCGGATGAGCGGCCGACCTCGATCGGGCGGCTGCGCAGCTTCGTCGGCAACACCGGTGTCCTCGTGCGCGCGTACGCCTATATCCGAGCCCACGGTGCGTCCGGGCTGCGCGAGGTAAGCGACGACGCCGTCCTCGCGGCGAACTACCTCAAGTCACGGCTGGCCGGGACGTTCGACCTGCCCTACGACCGACCGTGCAAGCACGAGTTCGTGGCGTCGGCGGCAGGCATCAAGGCCAGGACAGGGGTGCGCACGCTGGACGTGGCCAAACGGCTGATCGATTTCGGGTTCCACCCGCCGACGATCTATTTCCCGCTCATCGTGGAGGAAGGCATGCTCATCGAGCCGACCGAGACCGAGTCGGTCGAGACACTCGATGCCTTTGCCGAGGCGCTGATCGCGATCGCCGCCGAGGCGGAACGCGATCCGGATCTCGTGAAAGGGGCCCCGCACACGGCGCCGGTCAAGCGGCTGGACGAGGCGACGGCGGCCCGCCAGCCGAACCTGCGCTGGCGACCGATGACCGGAGCACAGATGCCGTGCCCGGACTGATCGGTCGAACTGGCCTCGGATGGTCCTTCCGTCAAGTTGACGGCTCCGACCATCGTGTGAATGATAGGCGCCATCTTGAGGCCCGCGGCTCGTCATCGTGACCGCGGGTGCCTCTGCGCACGGCGACAGCGATGGGAGGATCGTCTGCCGCCGAGGTCGGTCAACGCGCTTCGGTCGACGGACACGACCACAAGCGTGCCCGAGCAACTCCGGACGTCACGGCAGGAGGCCGTGACGACGGTCACGTGAAAGGGACACACATGACGCACAAACGTCTCCTCGCCCTCGTCGGCGCGGTCGCCATCATGGCGTCCGCGTGCGGCGGCACGCCGGCCAGCCCGGCTCCCGCCAGCCAGGCGCCCGGCGAGTCGACCGCGCCGTCGGCCGCGCCGTCGGCCGACCTTGCGGACGAGCAGATCATCCGCTGGCCCCTGATCCAGGATCCGGCCACGCTCGATCCCACCATGGCCCAGGACTCCCAGTCCACTGCCGTCCTGACGTCGGTCCAGCGGGGCCTGGTCTACATCGACAAGGACCTGAACCTGGTCCCGGCGCTGGCCGAGTCGTGGGACATCTCGTCGGATGCCAAGACCATCACCTTCCACCTGAAGGACGCCAAGTACAGCAACGGCGATCCGATCGTCGCGGCTGATCTGGTCTACAGCTGGAAGCGGCTGGTCGACCCGCGCACGGCCGCGCCGTATTCGTACGTCATGGCCGAGGTCGTGGGTGGCCAAGAGCTGCTCGACATGGCCGGAGCGAAGCCCGCCGCGACGGATGAGGCTGTCGAGGCCGCGCTCGACAAGTTCGGTGTCGAGGCGACGGATGAGAAGACGTTCGTCGTCAACCTCTCCATCCCGGCAACCTATTTCCTGAGCGTCGCCACGATGTGGGTGACGGTCCCGATCCAGGAGAAGTGGATCACGTCTGAAGGTGCCACCGAGACCGGCAACTATGTGGGTTCCGGGCCGTTCACCGTGGAGAGCTGGGACCACAACGCGCAGATCGTGCTGAAGCCCAACGAGAATTGGTACGGCGAGAAGCCGACGCTCACCGAGATCCAGATGCCGATCTTCGCCGAGCTCGCCGAGGCGCAGCGTGCGTACGAGGCCGACGAGGTCGATTCCGTCTACCCGATCCCGGACGAGGACATCAGCCGGATCAAGGACGATCCGACCTTCGCCGACCAGTACTCGGTGATCCCGACCCTCGGGATCGCGCACTACGACTTCAACAACGGCGTCGATCCGTCGGGCGAGGGCAAGCTGGCCCGTTGCCCGGACGAGAAGACCTGCCCGACCGTCAACAAGGACTTCCGCATCGCGTTGACCCAGGCGATCGACAAGCAGGCGTTCATCGACGCCACGTTCTCCGGGATCGGCACGGTCGCCAATAGCTTCGTGATGCCGGGCCTCCCTGGCTATGACGAGACCATCGATCCGTATCCCTTCGATCTCACTGCGGCCAAGGCCAGCATGGACAAGGCCCTTGCAGCGATCGGATATGCAAGTGCCGCGGACATCCCGCCACTGAAGTTCGGCTTCAACACAGGAGCCGGTCATGAGCCGCGGGTCGCGTTCCTCGCCGAGGCCTGGACCCAGGCGTTCGGCCTGAAGTTCGACCAGGTCGGCAGCGAGTTCAGCGTGTTCCTCACCCAGCGCACCGCCGGCGAGTACGACATCGCCCGGGATGCCTGGGGTGCCGACTACCCGCACGCCAACAACCAGCTCAGCGGCAACTTCACCTGCGGTGGAGGGAACAACAACAGCCAGTACTGCAACAAGGAGTTCGACGCGCTCCTCCTTCAGGCGGCGAGCGAACCGGACCCCGCGGCGCAGGCCGACCTGTACAAGCAGGCCGGCAAGATCCTGGCCGACGATGCCGCTGACCTCCCGCTCCTCTTCAGGGACTTCGCGACGGTCATCAAGCCGTGGGTGGACGGGGAGATCATCACCCCGATCGACCACAACAACCCCGGCGACAAGTTCGCCGAGACCATCAAGATCCTGAAGCACTAGTCGTCCACGACGACCAACCGATGGGCCGGTCCTAAGGGCCGGCCCATCATCCATCGACCACCGTCCACGACGGCATCTGAAGACCGCGAGAGAGCCTGTGATCACCTACCTCGCCCGGCGGATCCTCTGGATCGTCCCGGTGTTGTTCGCAGTCTCGATCATCACGTTCGTGCTGATGCACGCCGTCCCGGGCGGGCCGTGGGATGCCGAGAAGCGTCTGCCTGCGGGTGTCCAGGCACGCCTCAACGCCGAATACGGGCTCGACAAGCCCCTGTACGAGCAATACATCCAATGGGCGGGCGCGTTCGTGACGGGCGACCTCGGACCGTCCTACCGATCCAGAGACCGGCGGGTCAATGACATCGTCGCCGATGGGATCGGGACGACGGTCCAGCTGGGCATCATGGCCTTCGCGCTCTCCGTCGTCGTCGGGATCCCGCTCGGCATCCTGGCCGCCCTCGGCCATAACCGCTGGCCTGACTATCTGTCGACCTCGATATCGATCATCGGCATCGCCACGCCGAGCTTCGTCCTGGCGATCCTGCTGGTCGTCCTATTCGCCGTAGAACTGAGGTGGTTCCCGACAGGGGGCTGGAAGGGGCCGCAATACTGGGTGTTACCGACGGTCGCCCTGGCCGGCTTCCCGATCGCGGTCATCGCGCGCTATACGCGCGCCTCGATGCTCGAGGTGACACGCAAGGACTACATCCGGACGGCGCACAGCAAGGGCCTGGCCAATGCGTCGGTCGTGTCGCGCCACATGATCCGCAACGCGTTGATCCCGGTCGTGACGATCCTTGGGCCGACCCTCGCATTCCTGGTGACCGGCTCCTTCATCATCGAGACCATCTTCAGCGTGCCGGGCGTCGGTCGGTTCTACATCTCGGCGATCAGCACGCGCGACTACAGCCTGTTGATGGCGATGACGATGCTCTACGCATTCACGATCGCCTTCCTCAACGTCGTGGTCGACGTCTTGTACGCCTACATCGACCCTCGGATCCGGTACGGCTAAGGAGCGGACGATGGCAACGCAAACCGCCGTTGTAGGTCGCCTCGGTCAGCCGCGTACCACCGGGTTGTGGCGGGACGCGTGGGGTCGCCTGCGCAAGAATCGGCTTGCCGTCGTCGGTCTCTTCCTGGTCATCGGCCTGGTGTTCGTCGGCGTCTTCGGGCCGCTGATCGCGCCGTACCCGTATTCGCAGCAGGATCTGGAGGCCGTCTTCGCCGCGGGTGGCGGTCCGTTGCCACCACTGAGCGGGGGTCACATCCTCGGGACGGATCAGCTGGGTCGCGATCTGCTCAGCCGACTCCTCGATGGGGCGCGCATCAGCGTCAGCGTCGCCTTCGTCGTCCAGCTCGTCATCCTGGGCATCGGCGTCCCGATCGGCGCGATCGCGGGTTGGTTCGGCGGCCGACTCGACAACATCCTGATGCGCTTCACGGACATCATCTACGCCTTCCCCGACCTGCTGTTCATCATCCTGATGTCCGTCGCCTTCCGCGAGACGTTCTTCGGTCGGGCACTCGACGGCTTGTTGCTGGTGTTCGTCGCCATCGGCCTGACATCGTGGGTGACCGTGGCCCGCCTGGTGCGCGGTCAGATGCTGTCGCTCAAGGAGACGGAGTTCGTCGAAGCAGCCCGGGCGATCGGCGTGCCGGATCGCAAGATCGTCACGCGCCACCTGCTCCCGAATGGCATCGGCCCGATCATCGTCGCGGTGACGCTCGGTATCCCCGCGGCGATCCTGGCCGAGGCGACGCTGGCCTATATCGGCATCGGCGTCCAGCCGCCCCGCGCATCGTGGGGCAGCCTCATCGCCGAGGGTCAGAAGTTCATCCGGGCGGAGCCGCACCTCGTCGTGTTCCCGGCGATCGCGATCGCACTCGCGCTGGTCAGCTTCACCTTCCTTGGTGACGGCCTGCGCGACGCCCTCGACCCGAAGCTCAAGGGAAAGCAGTAGGTGACGACGGTCGATGACACCGTGACCGACCCAGCCTCCCCGACCATCATCGAGGTCTCCCCGGAGGACGCGCGTTCGGCCATGACGCCGGCCAATCCGAAGCCGCCGGCAGACCGCAAGGCCGAGAAGCTGCTCACCGTCACCGGGCTGTCGACCCACTTCTTCACGCCAGACGGGACGGTCCAGGCCGTCGACGACGTGACCTTCGACCTCGCGTACGGGGAGACGCTCGGGCTGGTCGGCGAATCCGGCTGCGGGAAGAGCGTGACCGCCCTGTCAGTCGCGCGGCTCGTCCCCAACCCACCCGGTCGGATCGTGGCCGGCGAGATCATCTTCGACGGGATCGACGTCCTCAAGCTCGATGAGGACGAGATGCGCCACCTGCGCGGCAAAGAGATCGGCTTCATCTTCCAGGATCCGCTGACGAGCCTGAACCCGACACTGACCATCGGCTACCAGATCGCCGAGTCGATCCGACAGCACATGGGGCTCTCGCAGAAGGCAGCCCGCGAACGGGTGGCGGAGCTCCTGGGCAAGGTCGGGATCCCGCGGGCCAAGGACCGGTTGAACGACTACCCGCACCAGTTCTCGGGCGGCATGCGACAGCGCGTGATGATCGCCATCGCGTTGTCGTGCGATCCGAAGCTCATCCTGGCTGACGAGCCCACGACCGCACTGGATGTCACGATCCAGGCCCAGATCCTCGAGTTGATCCAGAAGCTGTCGGACGAGTTCCACACGGCCGTGCTGATGATCACCCACGACCTCGGCATCGCGGCCGGGATGTGCGATCGGGTCAACGTCATGTATGCCGGCCGCATCGTGGAGACCGGCACGGTCGACGAGCTGTTCGAGAATCCGCGGATGCCCTATTCGTGGGGACTGCTCGATTCGCTGCCTCGGCTCGATGACATCCGGGGTGACCGATTGCGCACGATCGAGGGTCTGCCGCCGCTGCTCATCAGGCCGCCGGACGCGTGTCGGTTCGAGCCACGCTGCCGGTTCGCTCGCGACATCTGCCGGCAGGACGAGCCGGAGCTCACGCTCCGCGGCCAGACGCTGCACGCGGCGCGATGCTGGGCGACCGAGCCCGATGGATGGATCCCATGACCGTCACCATGCCCGAGGCCGGGAGCGCCCCGGCAGCGCCGCCCGAGAACCTCATCGAGGTCGAGGATCTCAAGGTCTACTTCCCGATCCGGTCTGGCATCTTCCAGACCCAGGTCGGCACCGTGAAGGCCGTGGATGGGGTCTCCTTCGAGATCCGCAAGGGCGAGACGCTCGGGCTCGTGGGTGAGTCGGGCTGCGGCAAGAGCACGACCGGTCGCGCGCTCATCCGCCTGCGGGACGTGACCGAGGGCACGATCCGGTTCGACGGGATCGATCTCGGTGCGCTCAAGAGCGAGCCGCTTCGCAAGATGCGCCGGCGGATGCAGATCATCTTCCAGGATCCGTATGGTTCGCTCGATCCGCGGATGACCGTCGGGTCGATCATCTCCGAACCCATCGACACCCACCATCTGGCGACCGGCACGGCGCGCCGGGACCGGGTGGCCGACCTGCTCCGGATCGTCGGACTCGACCCGAAGTACGTAAGCCGCTATCCGCACGAGTTCTCCGGCGGCCAGCGGCAACGCATCGGCGTCGCCCGGGCGTTGGCGGTCGAGCCGGAATTCATCGTGTGCGACGAACCGATCTCGGCCCTGGACGTGTCGATCCAGGCCCAGGTGCTGAACCTCCTGACCGACCTGCGCGAGCAGCTCGGGCTGACGTACCTGTTCATCGCCCACGACCTGTCGGTCGTCAAGCACATCAGCGACCGCGTGGCCGTGATGTATCTCGGCAAGATCGTCGAGATCGGACCGCCCGACCTCATGTACGCCAACCCGGGCCACCCGTACACCCGGGCACTCCTGTCGGCCGTCCCCGTGCCCGATCCGGTGCTCGAGCGCAAGCGCAAGCGAGTGATCCTCACCGGAGACGTGCCGAGTCCGGTCAACCCGCCCGAGGGATGCCGTTTCCACACCCGGTGCTGGCTCTACGAGCGCCTCGGCAAGCCCGAGCAATGCCGCACCATCGACCCGCCGATCCTGACGCTGCAGGGTGACCATGGCGCGGCCTGCCACTTTGCCGAGCAGGCCCAGGCGACCGATGTCGGGGTCGCGCACATCGAGATGAGTCCGGTTCGCCGCGGGACACCCGCAGCGGCGCTGGCCTCGATCCGACCGGAAGACGGTGGGGCCCAATCCGAGGCGCAGACGGTCGACGTCGCAGAGACCGTCATCGGCGGCCCGCCCGTTCACGCCACCGATGACAGTGACGGCGCGAGCGGTACCGACGGGACGACGCCCCCGCCGACGACCGCTTAGGGAGATGAGGGGCCTCCGGGCCCCCGGCCCACCGACGGGTCAGCCGGATGCCGCCGCCGGTGTCGCCTGCACGCCGGGCGCCCCGACGACCGGGACATCGGGCGCGCCGGGCCCGCGGAAGTGGCACGCGGCGAGGTGATCCCCGCCGACGTCCTTGAGCGGCGGCACCTCGGTCACGCAGATCTCCGGGTTCCCGAGCGATGCCCGCAGCGGGCAGCGCGGGTGGAACCGGCAGCCGGACGGCGGGTTCACCGGGCTCGGCACGTCGCCCCGCAGGATGACCCGCTTGCGACGCATCTCCGGGTCGGGCACCGGGATCGCCGACATGAGCGCCGCCGTGTAGGGATGCTCCTGCTTGCGGAACAGGTCGATCCGCTCGGCGACCTCGGCGATGCGGCCCAGATACATCACCGCGACGCGGTCGCTGATGTGCTCGACCACGCCCATGTTGTGTGCCACGAACACGTACGTGAGCCCGAGCTCGCGCTGCAGCGACTTCAGCAGGTTGAGCACCTGCGCCTGGATCGACACGTCGAGCGCGGAGACCGGTTCGTCGCAGACCACCAGGTCGGGTTCCAGCACGAGCGCCCGGGCGATCCCGATGCGCTGGCGCTGGCCGCCGCTGAACTCGTGCGGGTAGCGGCGCGCGTGGTACTGCTGCAGGCCGACCATGTCCATCATCCGCGCCACCTTGGCGCGTCGCTCGCTCGAGTTGCCGATGCCGTGGATGCGCAGCCCCTCGCCGATGCTGTCCCCGATCGGCGTCCGCGGGTCGAGGCTCGCGTACGGGTCCTGGAAGATGATCTGGACCCGTCGTCGGTAGGCCTTCAACGCCGCCCCGCGCAGCGCGATCACGTCCTCGCCATCGAACCGGATCGTGCCGGCGGTCGGCTCGATGAGCCGCAGCAGCAACCGGCCGACCGTCGTCTTGCCGCAGCCGGACTCGCCCACGAGGCCCAGCGTCTCGCCGCGCTCGACGTCGAAGCTGACGCCGTCAACGGCTTGCACGACCGCGACCGTCCGCTGCAGCACACCGCCGCGCACCGGAAAATGCTTGACGAGGTCGCGGACCTCGACCAGGGTCGTTCCCGTCATGTGGCGGCTCCGACCGCCTCGTCGCGCGGCATGCGGTTGCCGGCGGCGTCGTGATACACCCAGCAGCGGACCTCGTGACCCTCGCTGACCGGCAGGAGCTGCGGGTGCACCTCGGTCGCGAGCGTGACGTTCTCGTCGATGCGCGTCTGGCAGCGCGGCGCGAACCGGCAGCCCTTCGGCAGGTCGATCAGGTTGGGGACGTTGCCCGGGATGACCGCCAGCTCGTCCTTGACCTCGCCGACGACCGGGATCGACCCGATCAAGCCCGCGGGTATACGGGTGGAGCGGGCGCCGGAACAGCGTGGTCACGTCGGTGTGCTCGACGATCTCGCCGGCGTACATCACGGCCACCCGAGTCGCACATCTCGGCGACGACGCCGAGGTCGTGGGTGATGAGGATGATCGCCGTGCCCGTCTCGTCGCGAAGGTTGCGCATCAGGTCGAGGATCTGGGCCTGGATCGTGACGTCCAGGGCGGTCGTCGGCTCGTCGGCGATCAGCAGCTCCGGCTCGCAGGCGAGCGCCATCGCGATCATCACGCGCTGCGCCATCCCACCCGAGAGCTCGTGCGGGAACGCGTCGAGCCGGCGGCTCGGGTCGGGGATGCCCACCATCCGCAGCAGCTCGAGCGCACGGTCTGCGCGCCGGGCCCCGTTTCATGCCGCGGTGGATCTCGAGGACCTCGGCGATCTGCTTGCCGACGTCCCAGACGGGGTTCAGCGAGGACTGCGGCTGCTGGAAGATCATGCTGATGCGGTCGCCGCGGATGCGGCGCATGTCGTCGTCGGAGAGCTTGAGCAGGTCCTGGCCGTCGAACAGCACCTCACCCGCCTCGACGCGGCCGGGCTTGGCGACGAGGCGCATGATCGAGAGGCTGGTCACGCTCTTGCCGCAGCCCGATTCGCCGACGAGGCCCATGATCTCGCCGCGGTCGACGTGGAAGTCGATGCCGTCGACCGCGCGCACGACCCCGTCGCGCGTATAGAACGAGGTCCGTAGGCCCTTGACCTCGAGCAGCGGTCGTTCGGTGCGGTCGTGCTTGCGGCTCGCCGCTGCGACGCCGGCACCAGCTCCTCGATGACGTTGCCCTTGACCGACGGGTCGAGCAGGGCGTCGGTCGAGGGGGCCGACGGTGACGACCAGCTCCTCCTCGGTCACCGGTTGAGCCTCGGATCGAGCGCGTCGCGTAACCCGTCGCCGAGCAGGTTGAAGCCGAGGACGGTGAGCGTGATGGCCAATCCCGGCGCCAGGATGATGTGCGGTGCGCTGAACAGCTGGTTGCGCTCGAGCCCGATCATCGAGCCCCACTCGGCGTTCGACAGGTCGCCGGTCACGCCGACGAACGCGAGCGCGGCGATCTCGAGCACCGCGCCGCCGATGCCGAGCGTGCCCTGGACGACGAGCGGTGTGAGCGAGTTCGGGAGGATGCGCCGGCCGAGGATGCCGAGGGACGACTCACCGAGCGCGCGCGACGCGGTCACGAAGTCGTTCTCACGGGTCGACAGGACCGCCGAGCGGGCGACGCGGGCATAGATCGGCACCGACACGATGCCGATCGCGAGCAGCGCGTTGACGAGGCTGCGCCCGGCGGCGGTGACGATGGCGATGGCGAGCAGCAGTGACGGGAAGGCGAGGATCACGTCCATGAGCCGCATCAGGACGGTGTCCACCGTGCCGCCGAGGAACCCGGACACCGCGCCGATGATGGTGCCCAACACGATCGCGAACGCGATGGCCGCGAACCCGATCGTCAGCGACGTCCGCGCGCCGAAGACGACGCGGCTGAACACGTCGCGGAAGTTGCCGTCCGTACCGAAGATGTGCTGGGGCTGGTCGGCGGGGCAGCCGAGCGCGTGGATGCACGACCCTTCGCGCTTGAGGGCGCCCTGCTCGATCCCGAGCAGGCTCTGGTTCGGATCGTGCGTCGCGATGACCGGCGCGAAGACCGCGACGGACACGAGGAACACCAGGATCGCGAGCCCGACCACGGCCGAGCGCTGGCGGAGGATGCTCGCGAGCGTGTCGCGCCACAAGCTGGCCGGCCGGCTGCGGGCGAGGGGATCGCCAGCCACCGGGGCCAGCGGCGCGAGCGGATCGAGCGGGGTGTCGGGCGCGGTCATCGGTAGCGGATCCGCGGATCGAGATAGCCGTACGACACGTCGACGACCAGGTTGACCAGCACGTAGGTCACCGCGATCAGCAACGTGAAGCCCTGGATGACGACGTAGTCACGACCGGTGATCGCCTCGAACATGGTCCGCCCCACCCCGGCCAGGTTGAACACGGTCTCGGTCAACACCGCGCCGGACAGGAGCGCGCCAAGCTGCAGACCGATGATCGTCACCACCGGGAGCAAGGCGTTCCGCGCACCGTGGCGGAGCACCACCGACCGTTCCTTGAGGCCCTTGGCCCGCGCCGTACGGACGTAGTCCTGGCCGAGCACCTCGAGGAGGCTCGACCGGGTGATGCGCGCGATGATCGCCAGCGGGATCGTGCCCAGCGCGATGGCCGGCAGGATGAGGTGGCGAACGGCATCGAGCCACGCGCCCCACTGGCCGGTGATGAGCGCGCTGATCGTGTAGATGCCCGACAGGAAGTCGAGGATCCCGCGCGGCAGGCCCTGCATGCCCTGCAGGCCCCACACCTCGACCAGCGGCTTGACGGTGACCCCGGAGCTCAGCCGGCCCGATGGGGGCAGCGCGAACGGCGTGTCCTTCAGGACGATCGCGAAGATGAACGCGAGGACGAGGCCGAGGACGAAGACCGGCATCGACACGCCGAGATTGGCGAAGATCATGGAGCCGACGTCGATCGGAGAGTTATGCCGGTAGGCGGAAAGCAGGCCGACGGGTATCCCGACCACGGTGGCGAAGAGCATGGCTAGTAGCGTCAGCTCGATGGTGGTTGGCAGGCGCTCGATGAGCAGCTGCGTGACAGGCCTGGAGTGTTTGATCGAGCTTCCTAGGTCACCCGCCGCGAGCTGGCCCAGGTACGACACGAATTGATTGTCGACCAACGTTGCCGGAATCTCGGCGGGCCGGAATTCCCAGGTGCTGCCTGCCTTGTAGACCCCCGGCGCGATCGCCTTGTCGAGGCCATACCTGCGGATGAAGTCGTTGCAAACCGCATCGGTCGCACGTTCACCGAGGACCGCGCGGCAGGGATCGCCGGGCACGACTCGAGCGAGCGTAAACACGACGAACACGATCCCGAGCAGCACCGGGATCGTGACAAGCAGTCGCCGGACGATGAAACGAGCCACGGGGCGGGTCGTTCCTCCTGCCAACCGCTGACGCAGCGGGCCTCAGGATATGCGAACGGGGGCGCCGATGGCGCCCCCGTTCGGGC
Source organism: uncultured Chloroflexia bacterium (assembly GCA_963812745.1). Lineage (GTDB taxonomy): Bacteria > Chloroflexota > Limnocylindria > Limnocylindrales > CSP1-4 > SPCO01. The sequence goes on from CAWEWE010000006.1 coordinate 268,269, forward strand.
TGAGACTGAGGTGCTACGACCGCGCGTTACGCGGCCGGTGGATTGAGATAGCCGCCCCAGAGGCCGGGGAAGTACTCGAACGCACCCGAGCGCCCAACGTGGAGCGGGTGCGCTGCGTCCCACTGGACTGCGTAGCTCACCACGACGTCATTGGCGTCGAGGTCGGCACCATCGTGGAACTTGACGTTGTCGTGCAGCGTGCACGTCCACGACGAAGCGTCGTCGTTTGGCGCGCACTCTGTCGCGAGCGACGGCACCGCTTCGGTACCGGCGATCTCGTAGCCGTACAGCGCCTCCGTGACCTGCTCGCATGCGCGCAGTGATTCGCCGTCCGTCTCGTCGCCACAGTACAGGCTGAGGGGTTCGGCGTTCTGCATCCACACGAGCGTGTCACGATCAGCCGCCTGCATCACCGCGAAGATCTCGGTGCTGAGCGGTGACGAATGTGAGCCCACGACGTCCGCTTTGAACGCCGTTCCAGATGCGCCGTGGGCCACGATGACCGCCGGCACGTGCTGCTTCACAAGGTTATTGGCCTCCGTGTAGGCCTCCTTCCGAGTCGCCTCGTCGAGCGAGGTCGCACCCTTGTTGAGGGCCGCCACGATGTCGTCGAACGGTGCACCGAATTTCTTGCCCGACCCCGACCCGAAGTGGTAGTCGAGGAAGTTGGTGGCATCCGGGTAGTCGGCACCCCACCCCAGGATGAAGATGCCCTCGAGTGTCCCGGCCGCGTTCGCGTCGAGGAAGGCACCCGATTCCTGCAGGTCGAGCGTTACGTTGATGCCGAGGTTGTTCTTGAGCTGCTGCTGGATCTCGCGTCGCGATGACGGGCGGATCCGGCAGGTAGCCGCGCACGGCCGCGCGGAACTGCAACTTGTAGGTCTTGCTGAAGTCGAACCCGGCATCGGTCAGGAGTTGCTTGCCCTGCGCGGCGTCGAAGTCGTACCAGGCTTCGCCTTCACAGCCGAAGGGTACCGAGCACGGCGTGAAGTGGCTCGCCACCTCGGAGCCCTCCGGATAGAAGTTCGTGACGAGCCCTCCCGGTTGATCCCATGGCGATCGCCTTTCGGACGTTCTCGTCATCCCACGGCTCGAGCGTGTTATTGAAGCCGAGGTAGATGGTGTTCATCCCCTCGCGAGGATTGAACTTCAGGCTGCTGTCGCCCTGGATCGTGGCGATGTCGTCCGCGCCGGGATTGTCGATGCCATCGACATTGCCCGACTGCAGCTCGAGCAGCCGCTGTGCTGCCTCGTCACTCCAGCGGAACTCGACGTTCGGCGTCTTGGCCTTTTCGCCCCAGTAGCCGTCGAAGGCGTTGAGGACGAGGCGGTTGCCCTTCTCCCACGAGCCGAGCTTGTACGGGCCCGTGCCATTGGGATTGTCCAGGTACGACTTGTCGGCCGCGTGGGCCTCGAGGTAGTCAGAGTCGTGGATCCCGAAGACGCTGAACGCGACCTTCGGCAGGAACGCGGGATCGGGCGCGCACAGGTGGAACTGGACGCGTCAAGCCGATGAGACCGCGGTGATCTTCTTGATCGTTGCCCGTGTACGGCGCGACGCCGCACGGCGCCTCACCGTCGGCCGGATAGGCCATACCGTCATAGGGGGCTTCCGATACCGCCGCACTGGCGCTCGGTGCCTCCGTGGCCGGCGCGGCGCTTGGAGACGCCGTCGTGCCGGTACAAGCCGCGATGATCGCGGCGCTGCCAAGCAGCGCGGCGAGCCGGAGCGGCAAACTCGTCGAACGAGTCATGCGCTGGTACTCCTCCTCTGATGAGCCCGCTCGGCGGCGGCGTTGTCCTCCCTGCCGACCGCAACGGGGCATATGGCCATCGCTGGACGCAGTCTGGCGATGGTGCGCGGGAACCTTAGCACCGGTTCGCGCTGGTTGCTAGGGTGCTGCCGAGGGTGCTGCGGCGGGTGCAGGCGGGTGCAGGAACCCGCCGAATCGGTCGACGAACGCCTGGAAGGTGCCCTCCCGTCCCTTGTGCAGCGGATGGGCCGCGTCCCAGCGGATGGCGTACGAGAGGACGACGTCGTTGGCGTCCAGTGCGGACCCGTCGTGGAAGCGCACGCCGGCGCGCAGCGTGCAGGTCCACATGATCAGGTCCTCGTCGGGGACACACCCCTCGGCGAGGGCCGGGCTGAGCGTCGGCTCGGGCAGGTCGTGCCGGTACAGCGACTCGGAGACCTGCGCGCAGACGCGAAGTGCGACCTCGGCCGTCTCGTCGGCGCAGAACAGCCCGCCGGGCCGGTCCTGCTGCATGTACACGAACTGGGTCCGGTCGCCCGGCACGACGGTCGCGAGCTTGTCCGTGGCCGTGGCGATCGCCTGTTCGCCCTCGACGTCGGTCCGGAACACCGCCGCCGACCCGACGTGCGCCAGCGGGATCATCGGCACATGCTTGCGCAGCAGGTTGTTGACGCCGCCGTAGGCCTTCGCCCGGGCCTCCAGGTCGGCCGTGCGCCCGCGCCCCAGCCAATTCGCGATGTCGTTGAACCGCTTCCCGAACTGGAGGCTGGCCGTCGGACCGAAATGGCTCTCGAGCAGGAGGCTCGCGTCCGGGTAGCGGGCACGGGCGCCGAGCAGATAGAAGCCGCTGAGCCGGCCGCCATCCACCGCCGCGGTCAGCTCGGCGAAGGGCATGACCTGGAGCTCGGCGGTGATCCCGAGCTGGTCGCGGAGCTGGGCCTGGAGCGCGGTCGCCGCGGCGGTCGGGTCGGGCAGGTAGTCGCGCGGTTCGTCGCTGTAACTGATCGTGGAGGGGAAGCCCTCGGCGAACCCGACGTCGGCGAGCATGTCGCGGGCGAGCTCCGCATCCATGTCGGGCCAGGCGCTGCCGCCACAGCCGTATGGGATCGCGCATGGCAGGAAGTAGCTGGCGACCTCGGTGCGGGGCGGGAAGGCGGCCTCGACGATGGCCGCCCGGTCGATGCCGATCGAGATCGCCCGCCGGACGACCTCGCTGTCGAATGGTGCGAACCGGTTGTCGAATCCGACGTACGCGACGTTGAGGCCCTGCCTGGGGGCGAGCGTCAGCTCGGGGTTGCCCTCGACCGCCTCGATGTCGCCGGGCGCGACCAGGTCGATCGCGTCGACCGAGCCCTCACGCAGCTTCTCGAGGCGCCGCCCGGCGTCGCCCTCGGCGACGAAGATGACCGCGTCCGTGCGGGCTCGATCGTCCCAGTAGGTCGTCGAGCGCTCGAGCGCGATATCGCCGTTGCCGTCCCAGGCCAGCAGCCGGAACGGGCCGGTGCCATTGACCTCGGTCAGGATCCGTTGGCGCTCCGCGGCGGGGTCGATGCGGCTCTGCAGCCAGGCCGTGTCGTCGATGGCCAGGGCAGGCGACGCGACCTTGGCGAGGAACGCCGGATCGACGTCGCACAGCTCGAACCGCACCGTGACGTCGTCGAGCGCGATGATCCGCCGGATCGAGCCTTCGTACGGGCCGAACGCGGGGTCGGCGCTGGCCGCTTCCTCGCACGGTGCGGGATCGCCGGCGGGATAGGCCATCGGCACGAACGGGCCGCGGGTCGGCGGGGCGGTGGGGAAGGCCGCGGTACTCGTCGGACCGGTCAACTGGCTCGCCTGCGGCGAGGAGGTCGGGCCGGGGTCGCCGCACCCTGCGATGACGACGATCGCCGCCGCGCCGGCCGCCAGCAGCCGGCCCGGCCGATTGGTCGATCGTGACATCCGTCCTAGCCTAGCATCGGGTTCGCGTATGCTCGCGGGCATGAACACGGTGCGCGTGGCGCTCGCCCAGATCGCGCCGGCCCTCGGCCAGCTCGACGCCAATCTGGCGCGTCACCACGAGCTGCTCACGGACGCGCGCGCGCAGGGCGCGGACCTGGTCGTCTTCCCGGAGCTCGGGCTGACCGGGTACCAGCTCCAGGACCTCGCGTCGGAGGTCGCGATCCGACTCGACGACCCGCGCCTGGCCGATCTCGCGGCCGCGACCCACGACCTGTCGGTCGTCGTCTCGTTCGTCGAGGAATCGGCCGATCACCGGCTGTTCATCGCTGCCGCCCTGCTCGAGGACGGCCGGATCTGCCACGTCCACCGGAAGCTGTTCCTGCCCACCTACGGCCTGTTCGACGAGCGACGCTTCTTCGCCCACGGCGACATGCTCCGGGTCGTCCCGTCACGTCTGGGGGTCGGTGTGGGGATGGCCATCTGCGAGGATTTCTGGCACCTGACCGTGCCCCAGATCCTCGCCCTCGACGGCGCCCAGATCCTCATCAACGTGTCGTCGTCGCCCGGTCGCGACCTGGCCGCCACCAACGAGGTCGGACTGGGTACCGCGACATCGTGGCGGACGCTGATGCGGACGTACGCCCAGCTCACGACCACCTTCGTGGTGTTCTGCAACCGCGTCGGCGTCGACGAGTCGATCTCGTTCTGGGGCGGTTCCGAGGTGATCGCGCCGAACGGGGCCGCCGTGCTCTCGGCACCGCTCTACGACGAGGGGTTGTTCACCGTGGACATCTCGACCGCCGACATCCGGCGCGAGCGGATCGGCCTGCCGCTGTTGCGCGATGAGCGACCCGAGTTCCAGATCAGGGAGCTGTCGCGGATCGTGGCCGAACGGGCAGGGCTGGCACGCGACTCGACGAGCGATCCCGAGGCGGAGGCGGGGCTCGACGTCGCGCCCGGCGACCGCACGCCCCGGCCGATCGGCTTCCGGAAGCGGGCCGGCAGATGACCGCGTCGACCCCGGCCTTCGAGCTGCCGACCGAGCTTGCCATCGATACCGACGTCGCGCGCCGGATCATCGGCGAGTTCATCCGCGGCCAGCTTCGCCAGGCCGGCTTCGAGCGCGCGGTGCTGGGGCTGTCGGGCGGGATCGATTCGGCGCTCGTCGCGTACCTGACGGCGGAGGCGATCGGCGCCGAGCGCCTGCTGTGCGTGCTCCTGCCGTACCGGACGTCGTCGCCGGCGTCGCGTGCCGACGCCGAGGAGGTCGTTCGCCGGCTTGGCTGCCCGTCGGAGCTCGTCGACATCAGCCCGATGGTCGATGGGTTCTTCGGTCCCGACAGTGATGCGTCGGCGCTGCGGCAGGGCAATTTCATGGCCCGGATGCGCATGGCGGTGCTGTACGACCGCTCGGCGACGTGGGGCGGCCTGGTGGTCGGGACCGGCAACAAGACCGAGTCGCTGATCGGCTACACGACGGTGTTCGGCGACAGCGCCTGCGCGTTCAACCCGATCGGCGACCTGTACAAGAGCCAGGTGCGCCAGGTCGCGGCGGCGATGGGCGTGCCCGACCAGATCATCCGCAAGGCGCCGTCGGCCGACCTGTGGCCCGGCCAGACCGATGAGACCGAATCCGGCTTCGTCTACCCGACGCTCGATCGATTGCTGTATTGGCGGATCGACAAGCGGCGCTCGATCGAGGAGGTCGAGGCGCTCGGCTTCCCGCGCGAGATGATCGAGCGAGTCGATCGGATGGTCGCCGGTGCCGAGTTCAAGCGACAGGTCCCGCCGATCGCCAAGCTGGGGCCGCGGACCGCCGGCGTCGACTACCTGTACCCGCGTCGACGGCCGGGGTCGGCGCGCGGGTGACCGCGGGCCGGGGCGGCACGTTGTTCGTGGTCGCCACGCCCATCGGCAACCTGTCGGACGTCACGCTGCGAGCCATCGAGGTGCTCGGCGGCGTCCCGTTGATCGCCGCCGAGGACACGCGGCTCACGAAGCGCCTGCTGGCACGACACGGGATCGCCACGCGGCTGACCAGCTTCCACGCGCGCAGCGGGCCGGGCCGTCTTGCCTCGTTGCTCGACCATCTGCGTGGCGGGGAGGACCTCGCGGTCGTGACCGATGCCGGCACGCCGGGTGTCAGCGACCCGGGGGCTGAGCTCGTGACTGCGTGGGCCAGCGAGGGTGGTCGTGTCGTGCCGATCCCGGGCGCCTCGGCGGTGCTGGCGGCGGTCGCCGCCACGGGCATCGCCGGTCCACGCTGGGGCTTCGAGGGGTTCCTGCCGCGATCCGGCCGGGATCGCCGCGACCGGCTGGCGGCGATCGCCGCGGATCCGCGCGGGACCGTGCTGTTCGAGGCGCCCGGGCGGGTCGGCGCCACCCTGCGCGATCTGGTCGCGGCTTGTGGCGACGATCGGCGGGCGTCGGTCGCCCGCGAGCTCACCAAGCTCCACGAGCAGGTGGTCACGGGCACCCTCGGCGAACTGGCCGCGGCCGTCGCCGAGGGCTCGATCCCGGCCCGTGGCGAGTTCGTGGTGGTGGTCGGGATGGGCGAGGCCAGGGGAGGGGCGGACGACCGGGAGGACGCGCAGTCCATGGCCCTGGCCGCCGTCGAGCGGCTGGTCGGCGAGGGCGTGGCGCGGGGCGAGGCGGCCCGCCGGATCGCCGCCGAGACGGGCGTGCCGAGACGCCGGTTGTACCGCCCGACCGACGTGTAAGGTTTGACGCGATGACTGCGGCTACAGCATCGAGCGCGGTGTCGTCGCGGATCCCGCTGGCATACGTCGTCGCGCTCGTCCCGGTCGCCGCCGCGCTGAACATCGTGGGCGGGACGATCAACACGGCGCTGCGGCTGCCGACCTTCCTCGACATGATCGGCACGGCCGTCGTGGCCATCCTGCTCGGCCCGTGGTGGGGTGCGCTGGTCGGCGTCATCGGCAACGTGGGTGGTGCGTTCTTCACGGGTCCGGTCGGCGTCCCGTTCGCGCTCGTCAACGTGGCCGGCGCGCTCGTGTGGGGCTATGGCGTGCGCTCGTTGGGGATGGGCGCGAGCGCGGCACGGTTCTTCCTGCTGAACATCATCGTGGCGCTGGTCACGTCGGCCATCGCGGCGCCGATCGTGGTCTTCGTGTTCGGCGGTGCGACCGGGCACTCATCGGACGCGCTCACCGCCGCGTTCGCGACCGCGGGTCAGAACCTCCTGGCCGCGACGCTGGCGTCGAGCGTCATCGTGTCGCTCGCCGACAAGATCATCAGCGGGTTCCTCGCGCTCGCCATCATCGACGCCCTGCCACCCGACCTGAGCCGCGGTATCCGGTTGCCCGCCCCCACCTCCACCGGCCGGCTGGCGATCGCCATCGGCGGTGTCGTCATCGGGGCGGCATTCGTGATCGTGTACCAGGTGTTCCTGGCACCGCCGCCGGCGCCCGTCTGATGGACAGGACCGTCGGACCGCGCGAGGGCCTCGCTGCCGGCATCATCGCGCTCGGCATCCTGGCCATCGCGATGCCGTTCGCCGTCGACTCGATCCCGGACGTCACGTCGGCAGAACAGACGGCGCTCGTGCTGGCGGGGATGAGCGTCCTGCTCGGGGTCTTCGTCGTGATCGCGGGCCTGCTCTCGTTCCGCATCCGGGACTGAGCCGGCGCCGCTCCGGCGCGTCGGCACCGTTGCATGGCTGACGCGCCGATCATCTCGCTCGCCGACCTGCGGGTCACCTACGCCGGTGCCGACCAGCCGGCGCTCGGCGGCATCGACCTCGACATCGGCGCGGGCGAATCGGTCGGTGTCATGGGTCTCACGGGCGCCGGCAAGACGACGCTCGCGCTGTGCCTCAACGGCGTGGTCCCGCAACTGCTCCCCGCGACCGTCACCGGCCGCGCCGTCGTCGCCGGCCACGACCCGGCGGCCACGCCGGTCCGCGAGATGGCGCGGACGGTCGGCATGATCTTCGACAATCCGGAATTCCAGCTGAGCCAGGCGACGGTCGCGGAGGAGGTTGCCTTCGGACTCGAGAGCCTCGGGGTGCCGCCCGATGCGATGCCCGAGCGGATCGCCACGGCGCTCGCCGCAGTCGGGCTCGACGGCCTCGAGGACCGCTCGCCGCAGGCGTTGTCCGGCGGGCAGCAGCAGCGGCTGGCGATCGCGGCCGTCCTGGTGATGGACCCATCGATCCTGGTCATGGACGAGCCCACCTCGAATCTCGACCCGACGGGCACGGCCGACGTCTTCGCCATCGTCCGGCGGCTGCACCGCGAGCAGGGGATGACCGTGATCGTCGCCGACCACGACGTCGAGGCGCTGGCGGCCCATGTCGAGCGGATCGTCGTCCTCGACGATGGACGGATCGTCGCCGACGGGCCGGCGTCCGCGGTGCTGCGCCGGGTCGAGGACCTCCATCGCTGGGGTCTTCGGCCGCCGCAGGTGACCGAGCTCGCCCACGCGCTGGCCCCGGACGCCGACAACCTGCCGGTGACGGTCGAGGAGGCCGTGGCCTGGCTGGCGACGCCGCGATGAGCGACGCGCCCGCCATCATCTCGATCCAGGACCTCCGCTACGTGTATCCGGGTTCCCACGTCGCCGCACTCGACGGCGTGTCGCTGGAGATCCGACCTGGGTCCCTCGTCGGGCTCGTCGGCCGGAACGGGTCGGGCAAGACCACGCTCACCAAGCACCTCAACGGCCTCCTCCGGCCGACGTCGGGGCGGGTCGTGGTCGAGGGGCTGGACACGTCCCGGGAGCCGGTGCGTCGCCTCGCGAGGCACGTCGGCTACGTGTTCCAGAACCCCGGGCACCAGCTCTTCGCCCGTACGGTCGCCGATGAGCTCGCCTTCGGGCCGCGCAACCTGGGCTGTACCCGGGACGAGGTCGAGGAACGGGTCGCATCCGTCGCTGCGTCGCTGGATCTGGTCGACGTCCTGTCCGTCCACCCGTACCGGCTGCCGTTCCCCATCCGCAAGCTCGTGACGATCGCCGGCGTCCTGACGATGCGCCCGAGCGTGGTCGTCCTCGACGAACCGACGACCGGGCAGGACCAGCACGCCAGCCGGCGGGTCCGGGCGGTGCTGGACGGGTTGCGGGCTGCCGGCACGACCGTGGTGTGCGTCACGCACGACATGTCGCTGCTGGCCGAGGTCGGCGACCGCCTGGTCGTCCTGCACGAGGGCCGAGTGGCCGCCGACGGCCGGCCGCGCGATGTCCTGTCCGACCGGGACGTGCTGGCCGCAACGGGACTCAGGCCGCCGCAGATCGCCGAGCTGTCACTTGCGCTGCCGGGTCGCGGCGGGCGGCCGGTCGCACTGACGGTCGGTGAGCTCGTCGACGAGCTGCGGGCAGCCAGGTGACCGGCGCCGTGGGGCCCGCGCTGGCGGCCGAGCGCGGTACGTCCTGGCTGCACCGGGCCAACCCGATCGCCAAGCTCGTCTGGCTCGTCGCGGTCCTCGTGGTCGCGTTCGCGACCTACCATCCGATCCCGCTCTTCGCGATCGCCCTGGCCGGCCTCGCTCTTGGGGTGTCGGCCGGGATCGGGCGTCGCCTGGCACGGACGCTCCTGTTCTTCGCGCCGATCACCGCCTCGATCCTCGTCATCCAGACCCTCGCCCCGGCCGGCTGCCAGGGACCCTGTGTCCCATCCACCGCGTTGGGGCCGCTCGCGCTGTTCGGCGAGGGGACCGTGCACGGCCTGTCACTGGCCGGTCGGCTGCTGGCGGTCGAGGCGGTCGCGCTCGCGATCTTCATCACGACCCACCCGAGCGACCTGTTCGCCGCGCTCGCCCGGCTGCGCGTCCCGTACGTCGTCAACGTGATGGTGGCGATGACGCTCCAGCTCATCCCGATCCTGCAACGCGAGTTCGAGATGGTGCTCTCGGCGCAGCGGGCGCGCGGCATGCGCGCCACGGGGTTCCGCGCCGTCCTCCCGACCTTCGTGCCGGTCTTCGCCGGCGCGTTCGAGCGCGTCCAGCGGTTGACGATCGGCCTCGAGTCACGGGGCTTCGGCGCGGCCGGGGCACGGACGTCGTATCGCCGGGTCCGGTTCGGCCGCGGCGACCTGACGGTGGTCGCCGCGGGCATCGCCGCGGGCCTGCTCGGGACGATCGCCGGGCTGACGGTCTGGGATGCCGACCGCACGCGCGACCTGGTCCTGCCTGCGTCGGTGGTCCTCGCAGTGTTCGGGCTGGCCGGTACCCTGTTCGTCGGCGTGATCCTGGCCGGGATCAGGTCCCTGGCGCGAGCCTGAGGAGGTGACGATGACATCGCTCGGGACGGTGCCACCGGGTCCCGTGATCGATCCGGCCGACCCCGCGTTCGTGGCCGACCCGTATCCGGCCTATGCGCATGTGCGCGAATCGACCGCCGTCTGGCACCCCGACGGCCAGCGTCTCTGGTACCTGACCCGCTTCGCCGACGTCCACGCCGCGTTCCGCGATCGTCGCCTGGGGACCACGTTCCTGCATCGCTACACGCCCCAGGAGCTCGGGCTGCCGCCCGACGTCCCGGTCTGGCGGGACCCGCGCTGGACCGCCTTCCAGGCCTTCGAGCGCTGGGAGCTGCTCAACCTGGAGCCACCCGCCCATACCCGGATGCGGCGGCTGGTCACCGAGGCGTTCACGCCGCGGACGATCGAGGGCCTGCGCGCAGGGACAGGGGCGAGGGCGCGCTCGCTGCTGGCACCCGGGCGGGCGGCCGGTTCGATCGACATCGTCGGCGACTACGCGCAGCACTTCTCGCTCGGCATCATCTGCTCGCTCATCGGCGTTCCGCCATCGGACGAGGCGACGATCCTTAGCTGGTCGGACGCCACCGTCCGGATGTACGAGCCCGCGCCGTCGCAGGAGCAGCAGGCCGCATCGGACCACGCCGCCGGCTCGTTCCATCGCTATCTCCTCGACATCGTCGCGCAACGCCGGCGACGACCGACCGATGACCTGCTGTCGGCGCTGGTCGACGCGACCGTCGAGGGCGAGCGGCTGACCGACGACCAGATCGTCTCGACCGCGATGGTCCTGCTGATGGCCGGCCACGAGGCCGCGGTCAATGCCACGGCCAACGGCATCGCCGCGCTGGCCGCGCATCCCGACCAGTGGCAGATCGATCAGGGACGGCCGGGTCACGCCGCGCGCGGCGATCGAAGAGATCCTGCGCTATGACCCGCCCCTGCAATGGTTCGAGCGTTGGGTGCTCGATGACGGGTACGAGGTCGCCGGCGTGCCGATCACGCTCGGTTCGCGGGTGGCGCTCGTGCTCGCCGCCGCCAATCGCGACCCACGACGCTACGCGGACCCGGACCGGTTCGACGTCGGGCGCGCGGACACCACGCACCTGTCGCTCGGTGGCGGGATCCATTTCTGCATCGGTGCGCCGCTCGCCCGGCTCGAGCTGGAGACGACGCTCACCGAGCTCGCGCGGACCGAGCCAGAGCTGGCGATCGTGCCGCCCGCGGTCCGCCGGCCGACCTTCCAGTTCCGCGGCTACGACCGGCTCGTGATCGCCTTGTCCGGTGAGGCGTGACGTGACCGCACCGCGGATCGTCGTCGTCGGGAGCACGATGATCGACCTGGTCGCCTACGCCGACCGCCTGCCCGGCGATGGCGAGACCGTGATCGGGTCGAGCTACGTGACGGGTTTCGGTGGCAAGGGCGCCAACCAGGCGGTGATGGCCGCTCGCTTCGGGGCGGAGGTCGCGATGGTCAACACCGTCGGTAACGACACGCACGGCACGGCCTACCTCGAGCAGTTCGCGACCGAGGGGATCGATACCGTCTTCATGCGGCGGGTGCCCGGCTCGTCCGGCGTCGCGCCGATCTGGGTGGATCGCGCCGGCACCAATCGCATCATCGTGGTGCCCGGCGCCAACCTGGAGGTCCGCCCGGACGTGGCGGCGGAAGCGGTCGAGACCCGTCGGCCACAGGTCGTGATCGGCCAGTTCGAGATCCCGCAGGCGACGACCGCGGCCGGATTCGCCGCCGCTCGCAAGGTCGGGGCGACGACCCTGCTCAACCCGGCTCCGGCCGCGCCGGTCGACCCGGCCCTGGTCGCCGTGACCGACTGGTTGGTCCCCAACGAGCACGAATTCGAGCTGATCGCCGGCACCCCGTTGGGTGCCACCCCGGCCGACCGGGAAGCGGCTGCACGTGGCCTGGCCGAGCGGCTCGGCGTCTCGTTGGTGGTGACGCTGGGCGAGGATGGAGCGCTCGTGCTGCCCCGTGGCGCGTCGGCGTCCTGGGTCGAGGCGCCGCGCGTAGAGGCGGTCGACACGACCGGGGCCGGCGACGCCTTCGTCGGCGCCTTCGCGGTGGGCCTGGCGCTCGGTCGCACCGTCGATGCAGCGGTGCGACTCGGCTGTGTTGCCGCCGCCGACAGCGTGACCCGGCGCGGCACACAGGCGTCGTATCCGGACCGAGCCGCTGCCGCAAGATTCCTGGAAGGTGCTGCTTCGTAGGATGGCCACATGACCGCAGCCACCCAGTCCGCGCCCGGGCCGTCGGGCCGCGGCAGCCTGCCAGTCGTCGGTCCGCTGTCGCCGATCGGGCGGATCGCCCTCATCGTCACGATCGTCGCAAGCATCGCCGCGATCGTCCTCGACTTCGGCTTGCACGCGAACGCGAACCTCATCTTCGTCGTCGCGGCCGCGGCGATCCTCGGGCTGGCGTGGGTGGTCGGCCTGTCGACCGAGCGGCTCGGGTCGCTCACCGGCCCGCAGGTCGGCGGGATCCTCAACGCGACGTTCGGCAACATCGCCGAGCTGATCATCGCGTTCTTCGCGCTCCAGGCCGGTCTGATCCAGGTCGTCAAGGCGTCGCTGACCGGGTCGATCATCGGGAACCTGCTGCTCGTGCTGGGCGCGAGCATCCTGATCGGCGGCCTTCGCCACGGGACGCAGACGTTCAGCCAGCGGATCGCGTCGTCGAATGCATCGCTGCTCGTCCTGGCGGTCATCGGGCTGTTCGTGCCGGCGGTGTTCGCGTTCACGACGCGGGACCCGGCACAGGGCTCGCTCACCGAGGAATCGGTACTCGTCTCCTTCGCCTTGATGGCGGGCTACGTCCTGTCGCTGATCTACGGGTTCAGCCATCCCGCGGAGACGCTGGGCGGCCACGGCGAGACGGCCGAGCACGGCGGTCCGGCGTGGTCCGGCCGCGTGGCCGTCGCCGTCCTGATCGGGGCGGCGCTGCTGCTGGCCGTCCTGTCGGAGATCCTGGTCGGCTCGATCGAGACGTTCATCGACTCGTTCGGCCTGTCGGCGTTCTTCGTCGGCGTCGTCCTGGTCCCGACCATCGGCAACCTCGCCGAGCACCTCGTCGCGGTCCAGCTCGCGTACAAGAACAAGATGGAGTTCGCGATGGCCGTGAGCTTCGGGTCGAGCCTGCAGGTCGCGCTGTTCGTCGCGCCGATCCTCGTCGTGCTCGGCGCGATCCTCGGCCAGCCGATGGACCTCGTCTTCACCCCGCTCGAGGTGGCCGCCGTCGCAGCCGCCGTCGGCATCAGCGCATTGATCGCGCTCGACGGCGAGTCGAACTGGCTCGAGGGCGCGCTGCTCATGATCGTGTACCTGATCCTCGCGGTGTCGTTCTTCGAGTTCGTCGGGCCGCCGCTCGAGTAGGCGCGCGGCGACGGCACGGGAGGGGGCACGCACCGTCGCCGCGGGCTGGGTCGATCAGGTCAGGCCGCCGCCTCCGCGTCCGGATCCTCCTCGTCGTCGTCGTCACCATCGGTCGCGACGGCCTCCGCCGACTCCGGGACCGGGTCGGTGGGCGGCGCGTCGCCGAGGCGCTCGGCCTGGGCCACGAGGGACTCGGCCGCCTGCTGCGCCTCGTAGTCCTTCTTCCGGCGGCCCGACAGCATCTCGACGTGCGACGCGACGATCTCCGTCTTCCAGTGCCGCTGGCCGCGATCGTCATCCCACGACCGCGTCTGCAGCCGTCCCTCGATCGCCACCTGCTGCCCCTTGCCGAGGTAGGTGCCGGCGATCTCGGCCAGGCGGTCCCACGTGACGATGTTCGAATACTCCGCCTTCTCCCGGCCGCCACCGAGGAACTCGTTGCTGGCGACGGTGAACGTCGTGACGTTCTTGCCACTCGCGAGGCTGCGCATCTCCGGGTCGCGCGTCAGACGACCCGTAAGCAGGACCTTGTTCACGGTCCGATCTCCTTCCCGGCCGGTCGGATGCTCCGGTCCCGACCCTGCGTCTGCGGCGGGTGACGAGACGCTAGCAAGGAGGGCTGCACGGCCAGGTATCGGCCGCTCACCCGCGGCTTATCGACGGGTCAGCCGGCGGCGGTGTCGGACCGCTGCGCGCGGGACGGCGGGGCGGCCGGTGGCACCATCGGCGCCATCTGGACCCGGGCCGGGCCGATGCCGATCGACCCATCGGGCGCCATCGTGAGCGACTCGCCGGTGGCCTGGTCGTCGCTCGACTGGGGAACCCGGCGCTTGCGCTGCGTGCGTGCCGCCGCGGATTCTGGGACCACCAGCGCGGCCGGCCGGTGTGCGCTGTCCGCGGCCGCCATCGCGAGGACCGTCGCGTCGGGCTCGGGCGCGCGGTCGGCGTACAGGTCGCAGAACAGCTCGACGAGCTCGGGGTCGAATTGCGTGCCGCTGTGGCGGCGCAACTCGGCGATGGCCTGCTCGTGGCTGATCGCGCGCTTGTACGGCCGGTCGTTGATCATCGCGTCGTAGGCGTCGGCGATGGCGACGATGCGTGCCCCGAGTGGGATCTCGCTGGCGCGCAACCCGAACGGGTAGCCGTGGCCCGCGTAGCGCTCGTGGTGGTGGAGGATGATCGGGACCGCGTCCTTGAGCGCCGCCGCCTGCTCGAGGATCACCTGGCCGATGCGCGGGTGCTGGACCACCGTCCGCCACTCCGCCGACGTCAGGGCGGACGGCTTCTCGAGGATCTCCTCGGGCACGGCGATCTTGCCGACGTCGTGCAGCAGCGCCGCCACCCGGAGCCGGTCGATCTCCGCGTCAGACAGCTGCAGCTGGCGGGCGAGCGAGACGACGATCGAGGCGATCAGCGCCGACGGCTGGCCGCGGTAATGGGGCAGGGGGGTCAGGACGGAGGTCAGCGCGGCGGTCGCCGCCTCGCGCGCGCGCTGGCCGATCTCGACCGCGCGGGCCCGGCCGGCCGCTGAGATCGGGGCGCGTGGCACTCGCGCGTCGTCGTCGGGCTCGGCGAAGACGTAGGTCTGGTTCCGCCCCAGCGACTTCGCGGAGTACATCGCCGCGTCGGCGTCGCGCACCAGCGTGTCCATCCGCAGTTGGTTGCCCGAGCCGCCGGCGATGCCGATCGAGATCGTGACCGCGATCTCCGGCGCCCCCTCGATGGCGAACCGCTGGCGCTGGACGAGGGTCCGTAGCTTCTCGGTGAGCGCCGCGCCTTCCTCGATGTTGGTCTCGGTGAGGATCAGCATGAATTCCTCGCCGCCGTAGCGACCGATCATGTCGGAGGTGCGCAGGTTGGCGGAGATGGTCTGGGCGACGCCGCGCAGCACGACGTCGCCGACGGCGTGGCCGTACGTGTCGTTGACCGCCTTGAAATGGTCGATGTCCACGAAGGCGACCGACAGCGGTCGGCCGTAGCGCCCGGCGCGTTCCGTCTCTGCGAAGAGCGCGGCGAGCAGCGATTGGCGGTTGGCGACCCCGGTCAGACGATCGAATGTCGCTCGGTCGTGGGTATCGACGAGCGCCGCCGCGATGTCGTTGACGGCATGCGCGAGCCGCGACTCGAGGCCGCTCCCACGCGGGGTCACGTTCGCGGTGTAGTCGCCCGCCGCGATCCGTTCCGCGGCCTTGACCAGGCGGTCGAACCGGTAGTTCATGTGGGTTCGTACCAGGATCGACGTCAGGATCACCCCGAGACCGGCAGCGACGAGCGCGCTGATCGCAGGGCGCACGGATGTCTCGACCCACGGGGCCATGACTTCCGGGGCGAACATGAGCAGGATCCCGATCCCGACGGCAGCCGCGAGCGCCAGGATCCCGAGCAGACGGGCCACGCACAAAGGCTAGGGCTGCGGTCGCCGCGACCGGACCCGCCGGTGGTACCCCGCTGTCGCGACGGTGGTACCGCATCGGTTCCGTCGAACCCAGGCGGCCTCGGCACGTGACGCCCGCTTGCTATACTCCGCCCGTCCTCGCAGCAGCGGACCGAGCACCGCGAACCAGGAGGTCAACGATCGCGCGAGTAGGGCGCATCGGCCGTCCCGTGAGCCGGTCGAGCGACCAGTCGACGAGGTTCCGAGGAAGCCTCCCCGGAACGATGCGGGAGATTGCTACCCAGGTCCCGAGCCCGACGGCTTGGGGCCTTTCCGTTTGTCAGAGGGAACTACCTTGGCGCCCGCCAGGCCGTCCAGGGCAAGGCGGCGCCGAGCAGCGGAGCGAGCGCACCTCGAGGTGCGTGAGCGAGCAGCGCAGTGCGCGAACGCGGACCTGGACGAGCATGGCGGGTGCCCTCTAATGCCGGCGACGGTCATCGTCGGCCTGCAGTGGGGCGACGAGGGCAAGGGCAAGACGACCGACTTCCTGGCCGAACAGACGTCGATGGTCGTGCGCTACCAGGGCGGCGACAACGCCGGCCACACGGTCGTCCGTGGCGACGAGGTGTTCAAGCTCCGGCTCACCCCGTCGGGCGTGCTCTACCCGCACATCACGTCGGTCATCGGCAACGGCGTCGTCGTCAACCCGGTGACCCTGATCGACGAGCTCGACGCACTCGTCTCGCGCGGCATCGACGTCGCCCGTGTCCGCGTCAGCCGCAGCGCGCACGTGATCATGCCGTACCACATCGCCCTCGATCAGGCGAACGAGGCGCGACTCGGGGGTGCCGCCGTCGGGACGACCGGGCGCGGCATCGGCCCAACCTATGGGGATCGGGCGTGGCGGCTCGGTCTGCGGATGGAGGACCTGCTCGATCGCGACATCCTGCGCGAGCGGATCGGGCGGGTGCTGCCGGACAAGAACCTGCTCCTGTCGTCGATGGGCTGCACGCCGTTCACGGTCGATGCGCTGGTCGACGAGGCGCTCGGCTGGGGCGCACGGTTGCAGGACCACTTCGACGACACCACGTGGCTCGTCCAGACGGCGCTTGCGAAGGGCGAGGGCGTGCTGCTCGAGGGCGCGCAGGGCACGCTCCTCGATCTCGACCACGGCAGCTACCCGTATGTCACCTCGTCCAACCCGGTGGCCGGCGGCGCGTGCACCGGCGGCGGGGTCGGTCCGCTCCAGATCGACGAGGTCATCGGCGTGATGAAGGCGTATTCCACCCGTGTCGGCTCGGGCCCGTACCCGACCGAGCTGTTGGACGGGATCGGGCGCGGCATCGCAGAGCGCGGCCACGAGTACGGCACCGTGACCGGGCGCCCACGGCGGGTGGGCTGGTTCGATGCCGTGCCGCTGCGCTACGCCGTGGCGGTGAACAGCGTCAGCTCGATCATGCTCAACAAGCTCGACATCCTGTCGGGCATCGACACGCTGCGGATCTGCGTCGCGTACGAGATCGACGGTCGCCGGGTCGATACGTGGCCATCGAGCGGCGCCGCGCTCGCGCGCGCGGTGCCGGTCTACGACGAGTACCCGGGCTGGGCGGAGCCGATCAACGACGTCCGCTCACTGGGCGACCTGCCCGAAAACGCCCGGCGCTACGTGACGGCCATCGAAGCCCATGCCGGCGTGCCGATCGTGCTGGTATCGGTCGGGCCGGAGCGGACCCAGACCATCGAGCGAGCGTGGCGGTCGATGCGCCAGCGCCAGGTGGTCCCGGCATGAGCCCGGCGGGGCTGGTCATGCCGACGCGGATCCTCATCGTCGGAAGTGGCGGGCGCGAGCACGCGCTGGCCTGGAAGCTGAGCGTCGAGCCCGGCGTGAACGAGGTGGTGGTCGCACCGGGCAGCTATGCGATCGGCACCGAGCCGCGCGTCCGCGTGCTCAAGGACCTCCATCCGCTCGATGCCGAGTCGGTCGTATTCGTGGCGCGGGCCATCGCGGCCGAGCTCGTGGTCATCGGTCCCGAAGCGCCGCTGGCGGCCGGCATCGCCGACGCGCTCCAGGCGGCGAAGATCCCGGTGTTCGGGCCGACCGCGGCCGCCGCACGGATCGAGTCGAGCAAGGCGTTCTGCCACGACATCGCCATCGCGGCAGGCGTGCCGATGGCACGAGCAGGCGCGTTCGCCGCGGGCGACCGGGAGGCGGCGATGGCGTTCGCGCGGCAGCTCCAGGCCGACGGCCGGGGGATCGTCGTCAAGGCCGATGGGCTCGCCGCGGGCAAGGGCGTGACGGTGGCCGAGGACTTCGACCACGCCGCTGCGGCGATCGACGAGTCGATCGCGGGGAGCGCCGTCGTGATCGAGGAGCGGCTGGAGGGTCGCGAAGCCAGCCTGATCGCGATCTGCGACGGGACAGCCGCGCTGGCCCTGCCGATCGCGCGAGACCATAAGCGCCTCCAGGATCTCGACACGGGCCCCAACACTGGCGGGATGGGCGCCTACAGCCCGCTCGAGGACCTGCCGGACACCGAGGCGGACGACCTGCTCGAGCGGTTCCACCGGCCCATCCTGGCCGAGCTGGCACGACGCGGCAGCCCGTTCCGTGGCGCCCTCTACGCCGGCCTGATGCTGACACCGGCCGGACCGGTCCTGCTGGAGTGCAACGCCCGCTTCGGCGACCCGGAGACCCAGGTCATCCTGCCGCGCCTCGCCGCCCCGCTCGGCCCGTTCCTGCTGGCGGCGGCCAAGGGCAGGCTGCGGGCTGCGGCGAAGGCATCGCACATCGAGGGGAGCCGCCTGCCGACCCTGCCGGTCGCGTCGGTGGGCGTCGTGCTCGCCGCCGCAGGCTACCCGGACGCGCCCCGCCACGGTGACCCGATCGAGGGGCTGCACGGGGCCCGGGCTGCCGGCGCGCTCGTGTTCCACGCGGGAACGACCCGCGATGCCGACGGTGGCTATCGGACGGGTGGCGGACGCGTCCTGACCATCGTCGGCCGCGGTCCCAACGTGGAGGCGGCCAGGGTCGCCGCCGAGACGGCCGTCGACCGCGTGTCGTTCGATGGACTCCAACGTCGCCGGGATATCGGCTTCGACCCTGTGGCGCTGGCGGCGCTCATCGGTGCCGGCCGTTGATCCGTCGCTACACCCTGGCCGATATGGGGGCGATCTGGGCGGAGCAGGCCCGCTTCGAGCAGATCCTGCGCGTGGAGCTGGCAGTCGCACGGGCGCAGGCCGCGCGCGGGCTCATCCCGGCGGACGCCCTCGCGGCGATCGAGGCGCGCGCCACGATCGACGTCGACCGGATCGCCGAGATCGAGCGCACCACCGACCACGACATCATCGCGTTCGTCAGCCAGGTCGCCGAGTCGGTCGGGCCGGAAGGCCGCTACCTGCACCACGGCCTGACCAGCAGCGACGTCGTCGACACAGGGTTGGCCCTGCAGCTGCGGGCCGCCGGTGCGCGCCTCCTCGCCGGCTGCGATCGGCTGATCGCGGTCCTCGTCGCGCGCGCCCGAGCTGAGGCCGACACGACGATGATGGGCCGGACCCACTCGGTCCACGCCGAGCCGACCACGTTCGGGTTGAAGGTCGCCGGCTGGGCCTTCGAGATCGACCGCGGGCGGACGCGGCTGGCGACGGCCGTCGACGAGATCGGGACCGGCAAGATCTCGGGCCCGGTCGGCACGTACAGCCATCTCGACCCTGACGTCGAGGCCGAGGTGCTCGGATCGCTGGGGCTGCACGTCGATCCGGCCAGTAGCCAGATCGTCCAGCGTGATCGGCACGCGGCGTTGCTGGCGGCGATCGCCATCCTGGGCGGCAGCCTCGAGCGCATCGCGACCGAGATCCGCAACCTCCAGCACACCGAGATCGGCGAGGTCCAGGAGCCGTTCAAGGTCGGCCAGAAGGGGTCCAGCGCGATGCCCCACAAGCGCAATCCGATCCTGTCGGAGCGGATCTCCGGGCTCGCCCGGCTCTTGCGGGGGTATGCCCAGACCGCCTTCGAGGACCAGCCGCTGTGGCACGAGCGGGACATCAGCCATTCCAGCGCTGAGCGGATCATCCTGCCCGACGCGACGATCCTGCTCGACTACATGCTCGTGCGGATGACCGGCCTGATCGAGGGACTGGTCGTGCGCTCGGAGCGGATGCGCGAGAACATCGCCCGTGGTCTCGGGCTCCATGCCAGCAGCCGCGTGCTGGTGGCGCTCGTCGAGAAGGGCGGCATCGGACGCGACGAGGCGTATGCCATCGTCCAGCGGGCCGCCTTGCGCGCCGCCGACGAGCGGGCCCCGCTGCGCGAGCTCCTGGCCGTCGACCCGGTCGTCGCCAAGCGATTGCCGCTCGCCGACCTCGACGCATGCTTCGATGAGGCGACGTTCCTGCGCAACGTCCATGCGGTCATCGACCGGCTCGACACGCTCGCGCCAACGACCGAGGTCAGCCGTGCTGACGGCTGACGCGTTCGTCCGCTCGGGCAAGGTCCGCGACCTCTATGAGCTGCCCGACGGCCGTCTGGTCCTCGTCGCGTCGGACCGGATCAGCGCGTTCGACGTCGTGCTGCCCACCGAGATCCCGGACAAAGGCCGCGTCCTGACGGGTCTGTCGCGGTTCTGGTTCGCCGAGACGGCCGGGATCGTGCCCAACCACCTGCTCGACACCAACCCGGCCATCATCCAGGACGCCTACGAGGTCGCCCTCGCCGAGCGCCCGACCGAGCCCTCGGACGCGTCGGCGGTGATCGGGTCATTCGAGGAGTGGCGTGGTCGCGTGATGGTCTGCCAGCAGACGGAGGTCGTGCCGATCGAAGCGGTCGTCCGCGGCTACCTCGCGGGCTCGGGCTGGAAGGAATATCGCGAGCAGGGGACGGTGTGCGGCATCCGGCTGCCGGACGGACTTCGGGAGAGCGACCGGCTGCCAACGCCGATCTTCACGCCGGCGACCAAGGCCGACGCTGGCGCGCACGACGAGAACATCGACTTCGACGCGATGGTCGAGCACATCGGACGGCATTGGATGTTCTCGTCCGACATCGCCGGGCCGATCGCGGAGACGATCCGCGACCGGGCGATCGCGCTGTACGGGTACGCGACCGCGATCGCAGCGCGGGCCGGCATCCTCGTTGCGGACACGAAATTCGAGTTCGGCATCGGCACCGGCCCGGATGTCGACCGCGAACCTGTCGGTCCCGCCGCGGAACGGATCGAGCGTACGACGCGGCCGCTGCGAGGTCGCCGCCCGACCAGCCTGAACGATCGCCTCCTCAAGGACCAGCTGATCCTCGTCGATGAGGCGCTGACCCCGGACTCGTCTCGCTTCTGGGATGCTGCGACGTACGAGCCGGGTCGGCCGCAGGCGAGCTTCGACAAGCAGTTCGTGCGCGATTGGCTCGGGGGCCAGCCGTGGGACAAGACGGCGCCCGGCCCGGCCCTCCCCGAGGAGGTCGTCCGTGGGACGCGCGAGCGCTACGTGGCGGCCTTCGAGCGGATCACCGGGGCGAGCTTCGATCGCTATCTCCAGGAGGACGTCATCGCCCGATGAGCAGCCATCGCTACGCTGTGAACGTGACGCCGAAGCCGGGCATCCTCGACCCGCAGGGTCGGGCGGTCGAGGGCAGCCTGGATCACCTCGGCATCGAGGGCGTCCGGTCCGTGCGGGTCGGGCGGCGCGTGGAGCTGACCGTCGAGGCGGCCGATGAGCCCACCGCCCGGGCCGTGGTCGAGCGGCTGGCGTCGGAGCTGCTGGCGAACCCGCTGATCGAGTCGTACGCGATCGAAGCGATCGGAGCCGTGGCCTGATGCCGGTGCGCATCGGCGTCGTGGTGTTCCCGGGCAGCAACTGCGATCGGGACGCGCTGCACGCCCTCGACCTGGCCGGCGCGGAGCCGGTCGCGCTGTGGCACGAGGCCGCCTCCCTCGACGGTGTCGCGGCCGTGATCCTGCCCGGCGGGTTCGCGTACGGGGATTACCTGCGGGCCGGGGTGATCGCCAGGTTCAGCCCGGTTATGCGTGCTGTCGCCGCGTTCGCCGCCGAGGGCGGCCTCGTCCTCGGCATCTGCAACGGGTTCCAGGTCCTCGCCGAGGCGGGGTTGGTGCCTGGAGCACTGCTGCGGAACCGGCAGCTCCGGTTCCTCGGGCGCGACGTCCACATCGCCGCCGAGCGCCTCGATACGCCGTTCACGCACGCCCTGGCCGTCGCCGGGCAGCCGCTGCGCATGCCGATCGCCCATGGCGAGGGTTGCTATTTCGCCGACGATCCGACGCTCGATGCACTCGAGGCCGATCGGCAGGTCCTGTTCCGGTACGTTGACGCTTCCGGTGTCGTGGCGGTGGAGGACGATCGCGAGGCAAACCCCAACGGCAGCTTGCGGGCGATCGCCGGTGTCGTGAATGGTGCCGGCAACGTCGCAGGGCTGATGCCCCACCCGGAGCGGGCCGCCGAGGCGATCCTCGGCTCGGACGACGGCGCCGGCATCATCCGCTCGCTGGTCGACAGCGCGGCTCGTGCCGCCACGGGCGAACGCGTCGCCGTGGGCGCGCGATGACCGTGGCCGAGGCGGACCCGGTGCCGACGACCGACGTCGAACCGCTCCACCGCCGGCTCGGCCTGACCGACGACGAGCTCGACGCGATCCGCGATCGCCTCGGCGGGCGGGCGCCGAACGAGCTCGAGCTCGCGATGTTCAGCGTGATGTGGAGCGAGCACTGCTCGTACAAGAGCTCGAAGCCGCTGCTGCGCACGCTGCCGACGGCCGGGGACGCCGTGGTCGCCGGTCCGGGCGAGAACGCGGGCGTGATCTCGATCGGCGACGGGCTCGCCGTCGCGTTCAAGATCGAGTCGCACAACCACCCGTCGGCGGTCGAGCCCTACCAGGGTGCGGCGACCGGCGTCGGCGGGATCCTGCGCGACATCTTCACGATGGGTGCCCGGCCGATCGCGGTGCTCGACGCGCTGCGCTTCGGCGACCCGGGTGACGCCCGGACGCGGCACCTGGTCGATGGTGTCGTGCGCGGCGTCGGCGGCTACGGCAACTGCGTGGGCATCCCGACGGTCGGCGGGGAGCTGGTGTTCGACGCCTCGTACGCCGGCAACCCGCTCGTCAACGTCATGGCCATCGGCCTGCTGGAGGAGCGCCGGCTGACGCTCGCCTCGGCACCGGGGCCCGGGAACCTCGTGGTCCTGTTCGGGTCGACGACCGGTCGCGACGGGATCGGCGGTGCGTCGGTGCTGGCCAGCGCGACCTTCACCCACGACGATCCGTCGAAGCGACCATCCGTCCAGGTCGGCGACCCGTTCGCGGAGAAGCTGCTCATCGAGGCGTCGCTGGAGCTCATCGACCGCGGACTGGTGGACGGGCTCCAGGACCTCGGCGCGGGCGGCATCACCTGCGCCACCTCGGAGACCGCAGACCGCGCCGGCACCGGCATCTGGATCGACCTCGATGCGATCCCGCGCCGTGAGCCGGACATGGAGCCATTCGAGGTGATGATCTCCGAGTCGCAGGAGCGGATGTGCGCGATCGTCCAACCCGACCGCTGGGAGGCGGTCCGCGAGGTCGCCGAGCGCTGGGGGCTGCCGGTCGCGGTCATCGGGCGGGTGACCGACGATGGCGACATCACGGTCGCACGGGACGGCGTGGAGCTCGCGCGGGTCCCGGCCGCCGCCCTGACCAGCGATGCGATCGTCCATGAACGGATCGCCCGAGCGCCGGAGCACCGCCGGAATGCGCCCGCGCCGGGTCTCCCCCTCAGCCCGAGCGATCGGCTCCCGGAACGGGGCATGGACCCGGGAGCGGTTCTCCTGGCCCTGCTCGGTTCGCCGAACCTCGCCTCCCGACGGGCGGTGTTCGAGCAGTACGACTCGACCGTCGGCGCGGACACCGTGGTGGGTCCGGGTCATGGCGCGGCCGTCCTCCGGATCAAGGGCACGACCAAGGTCATCGTCGCCACGACCGACGGCAACCAGGCCGTCGGCGCGATCGACCCGTATGCCGGGGCGGCGATGAGCGTCGCCGAGGCGACCCGCAACGTCAGCATCACCGGCGCCCGGCCGCTCGGCGTCACGAACTGCCTCAACTACGGCGACCCGACGCGCCCCGAGGCGTTCTGGCAGCTGAGCGAGGGCGTACGCGGCCTCGGCGACGCCTGCCGCGCGTTGGGCCTGCCGGTGACCGGGGGGAACGTGTCGCTGTACAACGAGGCGCCGACCGGATCCATCGCGCCGACCCCGGAGATCGGCGTGGTCGGGCTCCTCGACGATATCGAGACGCTGGTCGGACCGGCATTCGCGGCCGACGGCGACGTGGTCGTCCTGGTCGGGTCGGCGAGCCCCGGGCTGTCCGGCTCGGCCTATGCCGCGCTGGCCGGCACGGCGGTCGAGGACGGCCCGCCGTCGCTCGACCTGGGGCGCGAGGCCGCACTGCAGACGTTCATCCGCGAAGCGATCGCGCGTGGGCTCGTCTCGAGCGCCCAGGACATCGCCGGCGGTGGGCTCGCCGTGGCCATCGCCGAGTGCGCGATGTGGGGCGCTCGCGGAGCGTCGCTGCGCGTGCCGACCGCGATGTCGCCGGCGGTCGAGCTGTTCGGCGAGAGCCCGTCGCGGATCGTCGTGAGCGTCACGCCGCGGTTCGCCCCGGCGCTCGTGCTGCTCGCACTCCAGCACGGGCTGCCGGTCGAGACGCTCGGGACGGTCGGCGGCGACCGCCTGGTGATCCAGCTCATCGGGGCCGGCGCCACGGGCGCATCCGAGGAGCGGGGCAGCACGGTCGCCGACACGCTCGAGGTGCCGGTGACGGCCCTCCGACACGCGTGGGACCACGGTCTCACCCGCGCGCTCGGTTGGGGGGCCTGAGCCGTGTGTGGCGTGTTCGGGGTGGTCGTGCCCGGGGGCGAGCCGACCGAGGCCGCCGCGATC
This sequence comes from uncultured Chloroflexia bacterium, assembly GCA_963812745.1. Lineage (GTDB taxonomy): Bacteria > Chloroflexota > Limnocylindria > Limnocylindrales > CSP1-4 > SPCO01. The sequence goes on from CAWEWE010000006.1 coordinate 292,858, forward strand.
GCGACGCTCGGGCCTGTTCGCGCTGCAGCATCGCGGCCAGGAATCGGCCGGCATCGCCGTCAGCGATGGCGAGCAGCTGATGCTCTACAAGGACCTCGGGATGATCGGGTCGGTGCTCGACGAGCGGCGGCTGCCGAGCCTGCGCGGGAACCTGGCGATCGCCCACTGCCGCTACTCGACGACCGGGTCGACGATCTGGGAGAACGCCCAGCCGACGTACCGCCAGGGGCCGCGGCGGGCGCTGGCCATCGGCCACAACGGCAACCTCGTCAACACGCGCGAGCTGCTCGGCCAGCTCGCCGGCGGGCGCGCGCGACTCCCCGCGTCGACCGATACGGAGCTGCTGACCGCGCTGCTCGCCGACGAGCCGGCCGCGGACACGGTCGAGGCCTTGCTGGCGGTCCTGCCCCGCGTCCGCGGGGCGTACAGCCTCGTCATCCTCGATCAGCGGCGGGTCATCGGCGTGCGCGACCCGCATGGCTTCCGCCCGCTGGTGCTCGGGCGGCTGCCGGTCGGCGCCCGCCAGCCGGGTGGCGCCCACGACGGCGGCCGAGGCCGCTCTGTGGACGGACGAGGCGACCGGGTGGTGCCTCTCGTCGGAGACGGCGTCGCTCGACATCGTCGGGGCGGAGTTCATCCGTGACGTGGAGCCGGGCGAGATCGTGGTCCTCGAGCCGGGCCAGGCGCCGCGCTCGATCCGGTTCGCCGAGCCCGACCCGGCGCTGTGCGTGTTCGAGCTGATCTACTTCGCGCGACCCGACTCGTACATGGAGGGCCGCAACCTGTACGAGGCGCGCCGGCGGATGGGCGAGCAGCTCGCCGGCGAGCACGCCGTCGAGGCCGACCTCGTCATCCCGGTGCCCGACACCGGCGCACCGGCCGCCGCCGGCTATGCCGAGGCGAGTGGTCTGCCGTACCGCGAGGGCATGTACCGCAACCGCTATGCCGGGCGGACGTTCATCCAGCCGTCGCAGGGGATGCGCCACCGCGGCGTCACGATCAAGCTCAACCCGATGCGCGAGGTGGTCGCCGGGAAGCGGTTGATCGTGGTCGACGACTCGATCGTGCGTGGCACGACCACGAAGCGCATCGTCGAGCTGCTGCGCCGCGCGGGCGCGCGTGAGGTCCACGTCCGGATCAGCGCGCCGCCCATCTTCCACCCGTGCTTCTACGGCATCGACACGTCGGTCGAGACCGAGCTCATCGCGGCGACGCACTCGGAGGACGAGATCCGCGACTTCATCGGCGCCGATTCGCTCGGCTACCTGTCGATCCGCGGGGTGCTCGCGGCGCTCGACCTGCCGTACGAGCGGTTCTGTTTCGCCTGCTTCGACGGCAAGTACCCGGAGCCGGTCCCGTACGACACCGAGAGCCGCAAGTTCATCCTGGAAGAACCGGTCGTCGCCGGTCGTGACTGAGCGGCGCACCGCCTATCGACACGCCGGTGTCGACGTCGATGCGGGCGACCGTGCGGTCGAGCTCATGCGGGCCCACGTCGACTCGACGCGCCGGCCCGAGGTGGTCGGTGGTCTGGGCGGGTTCGGCGGCGCCTTCTCGATCCCGAAGGGGTACCGCGAACCGCTGCTGGTCGCGTCGACCGATGGCGTCGGCACGAAGACCGCGATCGCGGCGGCGGTCGGCCGGTTCGACACGATCGGGATCGACCTCGTGGCCATGTGCGCCGACGACGTCGTGTGCACCGGGGCCGAGCCACTCGCGTTCCTCGACTATGTCGCCGTCGGGCTCCTCGATCCGGTCGGGGTCGCGGAGCTGGTCGGCAGCGTCGCCGCGGGCTGCCGGGAGGCGGGCGCCGCGCTCGTGGGCGGCGAGACCGCCGAGCACCCGGGGCTGATGGAGGCCGACGAGTTCGACCTCGCCGGTTGCTGCATCGGCGTGGTCGAGCGGGATCGGGTCATCGACGGGTCGGCGGTCCGTGAGGGCGACGTCATCCTCGGCCTTGCCTCGAGCGGGCTGCACGCCAACGGCTTCTCGCTCGTGCGTGCCCTGATCGCCCAGTGGGACCTGGATCTTGCCGAGCCGTACCAGGCGCGCCTCCGCCGGACGCTCGGCGATGCGACGACCGACGAAGCGCTCCACGACGCGCCGCACGAGACGATGGCGACGCTCGGCGAGATCGTGCTGACACCGACGCGCATCTACGCGCGGGCCGTCCTCGCGGTCCGGGCGGCACTGGCGGACGCGCGCCAGGACATCCACGGCGCCGCCCACATCACGGGTGGCGGGCTGCCGGGCAACGTTCCGCGGGCACTCCCCGAGGGACTTGCTGCGCGACTTGATCCGCGGCGGTGGTCGGTGCCATCGGTGATCCGGTTGTTCGGCGCGCTGGGCGGGCTGGACGACGAGGAGCTGCGTGCGACGTTCAACGGCGGCCTTGGGATGGTCCTCGTCCTCCCCGCCAAGGCGATCCCGACCGCCATCCGCGTGCTCGGCGAGCACGGGATCCCGGCACTGGTCGTCGGCGAGGTGATCCCTGCGTCCGACGATGGGCAGCGCTATGTCGAGGGTCGGTTGGAGTCGATCGCGTGAACGGGCGGATCGCGGTCGGCGTGTCCGGTGCGGGCTCGAACCTGCGGGCGCTCCAGGCGGCCGCACAGCGCGGCGAGCTCGGCGGCGACATCGTGCTGGTGTTCGCGGACCGCGACTGCCCGGCGCTCGACTGGGCCTCCGAAGCGGGCATCGACACGGCGATGGTCGACGGCGGCGAGGACGAGGCCCTCGCTGCGGTGCTGGCCGGTGCCCGACCCGATGTGGTCGTGCTGGCCGGCTACATGCGCGTGGTCGGGCCGCGCGTCCTCGATGCATTCCGCGGCCGCATCCTCAACACCCACCCGTCGCTGCTCCCCGCGTTCCCGGGCGCACACGCCGTTCGCGACGCGTTGACGCACGGGGTGCGGGCCACCGGCGTGACCGTCCACCTCGTCGACGAGACGCTCGACGGTGGCCCGATCGTCGCCCAGGAGGCCGTGCCGGTCCTGCCCGACGATGACGAGGCACACCTCCGGGCGCGGATCCAGGCGGTGGAGCGTCGGCTGCTCCCGAGCGCGGTCGCGCTGGTCCTGGCCGGCGCGGTCACGGTCGACGGGGGCCGGGTGACGATCGATCTCGAGCGCGCCGACGCCGCCGTGCCACGGCCGCGACGGGCGTTGCTGTCGGTGTCGGACAAGACCGGGCTGGTGGAGCTCGGGCGGGGACTGGTCGCCCGTGGGTTCGAGCTGGTGTCCACGGGCGGCACCGCGCGGACGCTGCGCGAGGCCGGGCTCCCGGTGACGGACGTCGCGGCCGTCACGGGCTCGCCGGAGATGCTCGACGGCCGCGTCAAGACGCTCCATCCGCGCGTGCACGCGGGCCTGCTCGCCGACCGCCGGCTTGACGACCATCGGCACCAGCTGCTGGGCGCCGGGATCGCCCCGTTCGAGCTCGTCGTCGTGAACCTCTATCCGTTCGCCGCGGCGCTCGAGCGGCCCGGGCTCAGCGTCGACGAGCTCATCGAGGAGATCGACATCGGCGGACCGTCGATGGTGCGGGCCGCAGCCAAGAACCACGCCAACGTCGCGATCGTGACGTCGCCCGCGCGCTACGGCGAGGTGCTCGCCGCACTCGATCGCCCTGACCCCCTTGACGATCGACTCCGGCGCGAGCTCGCCCTCGAAGCGTTCGCGCTCACCGCGGCGTACGACGCGCGGATCGCGACCGAGCTCCCCGGCCGGCTCGTCGACGCGGGGTTCCTGGCCCAGGCCACGGACCCGTATCCGGCGACGCTGTCGGTCGCCCTCGACAAGGTCGAGACGCTGCGCTACGGGGAGAATCCCCACCAGGCGGCGGCTCGCTATCGGCGTCCGGGGAGCACGATCGCCGATGGCCTGTTCGGCGTGGAGCGACCGCCGCTGCAGGGCAAGGCGCTGTCGTACAACAACGTGCTCGACGCCGCCGCGGCGTCGGCCCTGGGACGAGCCCTGCTGGGGCCGGCCGTGGTCATCGTGAAGCACACCAACCCGTGTGGCGCCGCCGAGCGGCCGAGCGCGCACGCGGCCTGGACTGCGGCCCTCGAGGCGGACCCGGTCAGCGCGTTCGGCGGCGTTGTGGCGGTCACGCGCGAGGTCGACGGCCCGCTGGCCGAGGCGATGACGTCGATCTTCCTCGAGATCGTCATCGCGCCGTCCTACTCGGCCGACGCGCTCGAGATCCTGGCGACCAAGCCGAACCTGCGGGTCCTGGTCGACGAGCTGCTGGCAACCGACGATCCGGCGCCGGGCAGCGCGGCCGGGCCGCTGGGCTCGATCCGGACGGCCGGTGGCGCCGTGCTCGTGACCGCCCCCGACGTCCTGGCGGACACGCAGACCACCTGGGTGTGCGCCACCCGCCGGCGCGCCGGGCGCCGAGGAGCTGCTCGACCTGGACCTGGCGTGGCGGCTCGTCCGCGGTGTCACCTCGAACGCGATCGTGCTGGTCCGCGAGCGGCGGCTGGTCGGGATGGGCAGCGGCCAGACGTCACGGGTCGATGCCGCCCGCCAGGCCGTGGCCAAGGCCCACGCGATGCTCGGCCCGCTGTCGACGGTCGGGGCGGCCTGCGCAAGCGACGCGTTCTTCCCGTTCCCCGATGCGGTCGAGGCCTGTCTGGCGGCCGGCGTCCGCGCGTTCGCGCAGCCGGGCGGGTCGATGCGCGACAGCGAGGCGATCGACGCCGTCGACCGCCTGGACGGCACGATGCTGATGACCGGGATCCGCCACTTCCGCCACTAGGCGAGACGCCTCGCGACGGGGTGCTCGGGTACCATCGCGCTCCGATGCCCGACCGCCCCCGCTATTACCTGACCACGGCCATCGCGTACGCGAACTCGAAGCCCGGCATCCACACGCTGTATGAGGTGATCGGCGCCGACGTCCTTGCCCGCTGGCATCGCATGATCGGCGACGACACCCGCTTCCTGACCGGCACCGACGAGCATTCGATCAACATCGCCCAGGCGGCGGTCGACGAGGGTCGACCGGCGCGCGAGTTCGTCGACGAGAAGGTCGCGCTGTTCAAGGAGGCCGAAGGACGCGCTGGGCATCTCGCCGGATCGCTTCATCCGGACGACCGACCCCGATCACATCCGCGCCGCCCAGGAGATGGTCCGCCGCGCCCACGCGAACGGCGATATCTACCTCGGGACCTACGAGGGCTGGTACTGCCCGAACGAGGGGTTCCGCAACGCGACGGACGTGATCGAGACGGCGCGCGGGACGATCTGCCCGAACCACCCCGACGTCCCGCTCCAGTGGCTGACCGAGCGCAACTGGTTCTTCCGCCTGTCGGCCTACCAGGAACGCCTCGAGCAGTTCTTCGCCGACAACCCCGAGTTCGTGCAGCCCGACTTCCGGCGCAACGAGATGCTGGGCTTCATCAGGGGCGGCCTCGAGGACTTCTCCATCTCGCGCGAGCGGACGCCCGGCGGCTGGGGGATCCCGTTCCCGATCGCCGAGAACGGCGAGTCCGCCCAGCGCGAGGACGGCTCCTGGGATCCGGAGGCCGGCGTGATCTACGTCTGGTTCGACGCGCTCATCAACTACATCACGGGCGTTGGCTTCCCGGACGACCAGGCGTCGTTCGCGCGCTGGTGGCCGGCCGACCTGCACGTCATCGGCAAGGACATCACGCGGTTCCACACGATCTTCTGGCCGGCCATGCTGTGGAGCGCCGGGCTGGAGGCACCGCGCAAGGTGTGGGTCCACGGCTTCCTGTACGCGGCCGGCGGCGAGCGGATGAGCAAGAGCCGCGGCAACTTCCTCGATCCGCACGACTTCGTGGCGGCCTTCGGGAGCGACGGTGCTCGCTATGTCCTGCTTCGCGAGGTGCCGTTCGACCGCGACGCCGAGGTGTCGTGGGACGGGTTCGTGCGGCGCTACAACGCCGACCTCGCCAATGACTTCGGCAACCTCGTGAACCGCACGGTGTCGATGACCAAGCGCTATCTCGAGGGCGTGCGCCCGGCGCCCCGGGCGGAGTCGATGTCACCGCTGGCCGAGGGCTGGAACGACACGATCCGCCTGTACGCCGAGGCCCTCGACGGCTGCCGGCTGCACGACGCGCTCGGCGAGCTGTGGGAGTTCGTCGGTGGAGCGAACCGCGTGGTCGATGCCGAGAAGCCGTGGGACCTCGCGAAGGCCTGGAAGGCCGGCGACGAGGCGGCTGGCGATCGACTCCGCGGCGTGCTGGGCGACCTCGTCGAGGCGTGCCGGTTGGTCGGGCTGGCCGCCGCGCCGTTCATGCCCGGAACGGCGCCGCTCGTGCTGGCCCAGCTCGGCTACGGGTATGGGTACGGCCCCGACGGCAACGACGGGTCGTCGTTGCTCGGGGAGCTCGAGTGGGGCGCCAGGGCAGGGGAGGCGGGACGGGTGGCGACGCCGGAGCCGCTGTTCCCGCGCCTCGAGGTCGAGGAGGGCGAGTCCCGTGGGCGGAGTGGGGACACCGCGAACGCCTGAGTGTTCGTTCCTACTCGTGCCACGGGAGGATCAGCACGATCCGCTCGTGGGACGGGACGCTGTCGCGTGATCCCTGGGTCTCGACGTCGCCAGCTCCCGTGGGCGGGAGCTGGCCAAGCCGCACGACCACCGCCCGTACGATGCCGGCGTGCGCCTCATCGACTCGCATTGCCACGTCAACGCGGATCGCTTCGCCGACGACGCCGAGACCGTGCTGGAGAGCGCGCGGACGGCCGGTGTCGAGCGCGTCCTAGTCCCGGGCTGGAACGTCGCGTCATCGGAACGCGCGTTCGCCATCGCCGAGCGCGTCCCGTGGGTCGATGTCGCGGTCGGCGTGCACCCACACGACGCCGCCAAGGTCGATGACGCGGGCTGGCGCGCCATCGATGGATGGGCGCGCGACGGGAACGTCGCCGCGATCGGCGAGACCGGTCTCGACTACGACCGCGTCTTCAGCCCGATCCCGGACCAGCTGACCAACCTCCGGCGAAACCTCCGGCTGGCCGCCGAGCTCGGCAGGCCCGCGATCCTGCATTGCCGTTCGGGCGCCGGTCGACGCGACGCCCAGGATGCGCTGCTCGCCGAGCTGACGGCGCTGGGGCAGGACAGGCCGGCGATCGTGGTCCACAGCTTCTCCGGCCCCGTCGATTACGCGCGGGCCATGCTCGACCTCGGCGCGTCGATCAGCTTCTCCGGGCTGGTCTTCCGCAACGGGGAGGAGGCGTCGGCCGAGGTCGCGGCGATCACGCCGCTCCATCGCCTCCTGGTCGAGACCGACTCGCCGTTCCTGGCGCCGCCTGGCGCGCCGAGATCACGCAACGAACCGGCCTACGTGGCGATCACCGCGCGATGGGTCGCGGAGCGCCGTGGCATCACGCAGGATGCCCTCGGCGACGCGCTCGTGGGCGCCTACGATCGGGCGTTCCGCGACCGCGCAGCGACGAGTTGACAGGGTCCTCGCCCGTTCGGTAGGCTGAGCATTAGCACTCGCACACATAGAGTGCTAACATGCATCGACGGACCGCCCCCGCGGGGCCGGTACTGCGATCGATGCGTCAATGACGATCGGGTCGGCTGACCGCGTCCCACCCCGAGTGGTCGCCGCCCATGGATCCATGCCCGACGGTCGGCACTGACCGTCACAGGAGGTATTGCACGTTGGCCACAGCCACTGCGACCAAGACCAAGCTTCGCCCACTGGGCGACCGCGTGGTCATCGAGCCGACCCCGCGCGAGGAGATGACCAAGAGCGGCATCGTCCTCCCGGATACCGCGAAGGAGAAGCCCCAGGAGGGCACGATCATCGCGGCCGGCCCAGGCAAGGTGAACGACGACGGGAAGCGCGAGCCGATGGACGTCAAGGAAGGCGATAAGGTCCTGTACGCCAAGTACGCCGGGACCGAATTCAAGATCGACGGCGACGAGTACCTCATCGTCAGTCAGAAGGACATCCTCGCGATCGTCGCGGACTGACGAACCTCCGGCCGATGCGCTCCATCGAGCGGGATCGGCTGCTGGACAGCGAGAACCACGACTCCCTGGGAGGCACACGAATTGGCTAAGCAGATCCTCTTCGACGAGACCGCTCGTCGATCCCTCAAGCGGGGCATCGACCGCCTCGCCGACGCCGTCAAGGTGACGATCGGCCCCAAGGGCCGCAACGTCGTCCTCGACAAGAAGTTCGGTTCGCCGACGATCACCAACGACGGCGTGACCATCGCACGTGACATCGAGCTCGACGACGCGTTCGAGAACATGGGCGCCCAGCTCCTCAAGGAGGTCGCGACCAAGACCGACGACGTCGCCGGCGACGGTACGACCACCGCGGTCGTGCTCGGCCAGGCGCTCGTCAGCGAGGGCCTCCGGGTCGTCACCGCCGGGGCCAACCCGATGGTCGTCAAGCGCGGCATCGAGGCCGCCGTCGAGGCGGTGGTCGCGGAGATCAAGAAGCAGTCGCGCCCGGTCGACAACCGCGAGCAGATCGCGGCGGTCGCCGCCATCAGCGCGGCCGATCCCGAGGTCGGCGAGATCATCGCCGAGGTGATGGACAAGGTCGGCAAGGACGGCGTCATCACCGTCGAGGAAGGCCAGAGCCTCGGGCTCGAGAAGGAGTACACCGAGGGCATGCAGTTCGACCGAGGCTATCTCTCGGCGTACTTCGTGACCAACCCCGATCGGATGGAGTCGGTCCTCGAGAACCCGCTCATCCTGATCACGGACAAGAAGATCTCGAGCGTCCCGGACATGCTCCCGGCGCTGGAGAAGGCCGTCCAGCAGGGCAAGCCCGTCCTGATCATCGCCGAGGACATCGACGGTGAGGCGCTCGCCACGCTCGTCGTGAACAAGCTCCGCGGCACGATCCAGGTCCTCGCCGTCAAGGCCCCGGGCTTCGGCGATCGCCGCAAGGAGATGCTCCGCGACATCGGCGTCCTGACCGGTGGCACGGTGATCAGCGAAGAGGTCGGGCGCAAGCTCGACTCAGTCACTGCCGAGGACTTCGGGACCGCACGCCGCGTCGTCGCGACCAAGGACGACACGACCATCATCGATGGCGGCGGTGCGGCCGACCAGATCCGCGGACGGATGACGCAGATCAAGGCCCAGATCGAGGAGACGACCTCGGACTACGACCGCGAGAAGCTCCAGGAGCGCCTCGCGAAGCTGTCCGGTGGCGTCGCGGTGATCAAGGTCGGCGCGGCCACCGAGGTCGAGCTCAAGGAGAAGAAGCACCGCATCGAGGATGCGCTCTCGACGACCCGCGCGGCCGTCGAGGAGGGCCTCGTCGCCGGCGGTGGGACCACGCTCCTGCAGGCCATCCCGGTCCTGGACAAGATCCAGCTCGGTGGTGACGCCCAGGTCGGCGTCGACATCGTGCGCAAGGCTCTCGAGGCCCCGGCACGCCAGATCGCCGACAACGCCGGTGCACCCGGTGAGGTCGTTATCGAGCATGTCAAGAGCCTGAAGCCCGGCTACGGCTACGACGCACTCGCAGGCGACTACGGTGACCTCTTCAAGAAGGGCATCGTCGATGCCGCCAAGGTGACCCGGTCGGCGCTCCAAAACGCCGCCTCCATCGCCGCGATGGTCCTGACCACGGAAACGCTGGTCTCGGACATCCCGGAGAAGGAGAAGGCCGGGGCGGCCGGTGGTCACGACCACGGCGGAGGGATGGACTTCTAGTCCGTCTCGACTCGAGAACACGAAGGCCCCGGCGGCGACGCCGGGGCCTTCTTCGTGCTTGGCGGCTTCCGGCCGAGCCGGGATCTATGCCAGATATTCGCGTGGGGAGTATTAGGCACGGGATCCAGGCTCCGGTCGGCGGAGCTGGACGATCGCGAGCGCAATCCGTGCACGGGCCAGCCGGAACGCGCCGCGATCGAGCCCTCATCCGGCCGACTTTCGCCGCCCAATAGTCGTGGGGCGACTATTTGGCAGGCCGGCCCGGGGCGGAAGCTCTAGCCGGCGTCATCGGGCCGGTCGGAACGTTGACTCGCCATACTCGACCCGCACCCGCAGCCGGGCCCTAACGGAGGGAACCATGTATCGGATCCGACGGTTCAACGTTCTCAAAACGTCAACGGTGGTGGCGGTGATGTACGTGATCGTCGTCGCGATCATCGCCATCCCCTTCCTGCTCCTCATCGCCATCGCAGGCGTCTCGGTGAACGGCGGACAGGTCCAAGGAGCGGGTGCGATCGGCGTAGTCGGGGCGCTCCTTGGGGCCATCTTCCTGGCGCTGTTCTACGGGCTGATCGGTTGGGTGTTCACGGCGATCGCCTGTGTGGTCTACAACCTCGCCGCCGGTTGGATCGGCGGGATCGAGGTACAGGTCGAGTCGGTCGCGCCGCCGGCGCCGCCACCGGCCTGGATGCAGACCCCGACGCCGCCCCCGCCCACGGCACCGCCGCCGCAATCGCCCCCGCCACCGACCGTTTGACAGTCCCGTCGCGCTGGCCGACGCTGGCCGCCATGCGCGGGCTCACCAGGACACTGCTGCCGCCACTGATGGTGCTGGCCCTCGCGGGCTGCCAGGGCCAGCCGGTCACGCTCCTCGACGACCCCGATGCGATCCTGGCGGCGGCCGCCACGACGGCCGCCGCTGCGACGAGCGTCCACGTCGATATCGCGGTGGATGGCACGATCGCGCTCGACCCGCTCGGGACCGGTGCCGGGGCACCGATCGACCTGCGCGACACGAGCGCATCGGCCGATCTCGATCTGGCGAACAGCCGGCTCAAGGCGACCTTCTCCTCACCGGGGCTCCTGGGCATCGCCGGCGAGGCGATCGTCGTCGACGAGGGGCTGTTCCTCAAGACCACGCTCACTGGGACGAAGTACCGCGTCAGCGCACTGGATGGGGCCCCGACGAACCCGCTCAAGGGCCTGACCGAGCTGCTTGCACGGACGGACCTCGACCCGGTCAAGGGTGCCGATGTGCCCTGCGCCGGTGGGACGTGTTACACGCTGACCCTCACGCTCGATGCGGCGGATCTCGCAGGGCTCGGCGGCGGGACGGGCGGTCCATTGCCGAGCGCCCTGCCGATCCCCATCCCGCTTCCCGATCTGTCGGCCTCGTCGATCGACCTGACGCTGCACGTCGAGCAGCGCACGACGCGGCTGTCCGGGATCACCGCGGTCGCCGGCATGGCCGATCTCGGGAACCTGGGGGTGCAGGCGACGTTCACCCGCTGGAACGAACCCGTCCAGATCGCGCCGCCGCCGGCGGACCAGGTCGAGGGGACCGGATAAGGCTGCGACCGGCACCCCGACCTAGAATGCCGGGGTGAGCCCACGGACCCGTCGCCGGACCGGCGATCCCATCCCCGACGACGACCGATCGACCCCTGGCACGATCACGGCCGAGGTCTCGGAGGCCGTCCCGGACGAGCCCGACTGGCTGCGCGACGCGGCGGCCGCCACGCCCGAGCGCGACCCCACCGCGCCGCCTGCGCCACCACCCGATCCCGAGGTCCTCGCCAAGCGCCGCGCCGAGCGCGAAGCCCAGATCCTCAAGGCACTCAACCCCGAGCAGGCTCGTGCGGTCACGACGACGGAGGGGCCGCTCCTGATCCTCGCCGGCGCGGGCTCCGGCAAGACCCGCGTGCTCGCGCACCGGATCGCCTACCTGGTCGGGGTGAAGGGCGTGCCGCCGTTCCGGATCCTCGCCGTGACCTTCACCAACAAGGCCGCCGCCGAGCTCCGCGAGCGGATCATCAGCCTGGTCGGCGAGGGCGGGCGTGACGTCCAGGCCGGCACCTTCCACGCGCTGTGCGCCCGCGTGCTGCGCCGCGACGGCGAGGCCATCGGCATCAGTCGCCGGTTCGTGATCTACGACACCGACGACCAGCAGGCACTCATGAAGCAGATCCTCCGCGAGGAGGACATGCCGCTCACCGGGGAGTTCCGGCCGAGCATCGTCCTGGCCGCCATCAGCCGCGCCAAGAACGAGATGCTCGACCCCACGTTCCTCGCCGAGAACGCCACGAATCACCGCGAGCGGACGATCGCCCGGCTCGCGACCCGCTACCAGGCTCGACTCCAGTCGGCGCGCGCGCTCGACTTCGACGACCTCCTGCTCGAGGCCGTCCGCCTGTTCCAGGAAGCACCCGACGTCCTCGCCCGGTACCAGGATCGCTGGCACTACCTCCATGTCGACGAGTACCAGGACACGAACCGCGCGCAGTACCTGTGGATCAAGGCGCTCGCGAGCAAGCGCGGCAACCTCGCGGTCGTCGGCGATGACGACCAGTCGATCTACTCGTGGCGCGGCGCCGACCTGCGCAACATCCTCGACTTCGAGCGCGATTGGCCCAACGCGACCGTCGTCAAGCTCGAGCGCAACTATCGGTCGACCCAGCTCATCCTCGATGCCGCCCACGCCGTCGTCTCGCGCAACACCGCCCGCAAGGACAAGAAGCTCTGGACCGAGATCTCGGGCGGCCTCAAGATCCAGCGCTTCGAGGCCTACAACGAGGACGAGGAAGCGGAGTGGATCGCCCGCCAGGTCGAGGGGCTGATCGGCGGCCGTGGCACGGCCCTGACCCGCCGCGCCGACGAGAGCGATGAGGACACCAAGTTCCGCGCTCGCGACATCGCGGTGATGTATCGGATGAACGCCCAGTCCCGGGCGATCGAGGAATCGTTCCTCCGCTACGGCCTGCGTTACCAGCTCATCGGCGGGACGAGGTTCTACGCCCGGCGCGAGGTCAAGGACGCGCTCGCCTACCTGCGCATCCTGCGATCCGACACGGACAGCGTCAGCTTCGAGCGCGTCATCAACGTGCCGGCCCGCTCGATCGGCGACAAGACTGTCGAGGCGCTCCGCGCGGCGGCCGCGGCGACCGACGCGGAGACCGGCGAGCCAGCCACCTACTGGGGCGCTATCGAGGGTGGGGCGCGCGGGGATCTGCCGCTGCTCGCGCCGCGGACGCGGAATGCGCTCGCCGAGTTCGCGGCATTGGTCCGCCGATTGCGGACCCGGATCGGGGTGCTGCCGCTCCCCGAGCTGCTCGACGAGGTGCTCGAGGCATCCGGCTACCGGGCGATGCTCGCCGACGGGTCCGAGGACGGCGAGGACCGCTGGGCGAACCTCCTCGAGCTGCGCTCGGTCACCACTCGCTACGACGACCTCGAACCCGAGGACGCGCTCGATCGACTGCTGGAGGAGACGGCGCTCGTCGCCGACCAGGACTCGTACGAGGGCGATGCCGACGCCGTGACGCTCATCACGCTGCACGCGGCCAAGGGCCTCGAGTTCCCGGTCGTGTTCATCGCGGGCCTCGAGGAGGGGCTGTTCCCGCACAGCCGCGCGCTCGACGACGAGCAGCAGCTCGAGGAGGAGCGCCGGCTGGCGTACGTCGGCATCACCCGCGCCAAACGGCGCCTCTACCTCTCGCACGCCTGGCGGCGCGCGACCTGGGGGATGGGCCAGGCGTCGGTCCCGAGCCGGTTCCTGCTCGAGATCCCGGCCGAGCTGATGATCGGCCCGCGCCTCGGCGGCATCGATGAGCCCGAGCGCGACCTCGATCTCGACCTCGTGTTCGGCCAGCGACGAACGACGCGCTTCAACACGCCGACCCGCGGCCCCGGACCGGCCTATCGCCAGGGCAGCGGTCGGCCCGGCGCCCCACCCGACGGCGAGAGCTTCAGGCCGAGCCGCGACCTGGCCGCCCGCCGCGACGCCTTCGAATCTGGCGCACCGTCCGGCTCGTTCGGCACCGGGCAGTCGCCGGCGCCCGCCAGGCCACCGCGCCCGATCATCCCGGGCGAGCGCCAGTTCCGCGACGGCGACCGCGTGCGCCACGGCCGTTGGGGCGACGGCATCGTGGTGACCTCGAAGCTCACCCGCAGCGACGAGGAGATCACGGTCGCGTTCAAGGACCCGGGTATCGGGCGCAAGACGATGCTGGCCAGCCTGGCCAACCTCGAGATCGTCGGCTAGGCCGTCGCTCCGGCCGCTAGCAGGAGGGCCACGATCTCGCTCTGACCGCGCGCCTGAGCGTGGGCCAGGGGCCGGACGCCGTCGCCGTCGGCCAGGTCGACGTCCGCGCCGTTGTCGATCAACAGCGCGACGATCTCCTGATGGCGCGGACCGCCGTCGGACAGCAGGATCGCCTCGAGCAGGGCCGTCCAGCCGAGGCCGTTGACGTGATCGACGTCGACATCGGTCTGCGACAGCAGGTAGCGCACGACCTCCACGTGGCCGCGCTCCGACGCCGGGATGAGCGCCACGCCGCCATAACGGTTCGTGATCGACGGATCGGCGCCGGCCTCGTTGACCAGGCCGAGGATCTCGAGCAGGCCCTCGGCGCCGGCGTAGAGGAATGGGTTGAAGCGGTCGGCATCCTGCGCGTCGACTTCGGCCTCGGCGTCGACCAGTGCACGCACGGCATCCACCGCCCGAGCCCTCGTGGCGAGCATCAGCGCCGGCGTTTGCTCGGCATCGCGCGCGTCGGGGTCGGCGCCGTCGGCGAGCGCCGCGCGGATGGCGACGGCGTCGCCCGCTGCCGACGCGGCGAGGAGTCGCACATCGGCATCGGATCGCGGCATCGCCGAAGCGTAGCGGTTCGCCCTACGATGGCGAGGTGGAAGCCGGGAGCACGCTGCGCGACGCCGACCTCCAGCGGATCGTCACCCTCGCGGACTTCGAGGCGCCCGCGCGGCTGGCGATGGAGCCTGCCGCGTTCGACTACGTCGCCGGCGGGGCGTGGGACGAGCTGTCGTTGCAGGCCAACGACGACGCCTGGCGCCGCTACGTGCTCCACCCGCGCGTGCTGGTCGACGTGGCGACCGTCGACCCATCGACGACGATGCTCGGCATCCCCTCGTCACTCCCGGCGGCCATCGCACCGATGGCCGTCCACGGGCTTGCGCATCCCGACGGCGAGGTGGCCACGGCCCGGGCGGCCGGCGCGGCCGGCATCCCATTCATGCTGTCGACGACGTCGAGCCGGTCGATCGAGGAGGTGGCCGCAGCGGCCCCGGACGGGAACCGCTGGTTCCAGCTCTACGTGCAGATCGATCCGGGCCGGACGCGCGAGCTCGTCGAGCGGGCGGCGGTCGCGGGCTATCGCGCGATCGTCCTGACCGTGGACCTGCCACGACTCGGCTACCGGGAGCGCGATCGCCGATCGCAGTTCGAGCTGCCGGCCCTCGGCAACTTTGCGGCAGGACCCGCCACGCACGCGGGGGGCGCCCACCTCGACGGCTTCGACGTGCTCGATCGCCAGCTCGAGGTCGGGCTGACATGGGACGACCTGGCCACCATCCGCTCGTGGTCCGGGCTGCCGTTCGTGCTCAAGGGGATCCTGACCGCCGAGGACGCGGTCCTCGCGGTCGACCACGGCGTCGACGCGATCGCGGTCAGTAACCACGGCGCGCGGCAGCTCGACCGGACCGCGCCGCCGGTCGACGTGCTCGAGGAGATCGTCGACGCCGTCGCCGGCCGCGCGGAGGTGTGGGTCGACGGTGGCGTCCGTCGCGGGCTGGACATCGCGATCGCGCTGGGCCTGGGCGCCCGTGCGGTACTCATCGGCCGGCCGATCCTGTGGGCGCTCGCGACCGGTGGCGAAGCCGGGGTCGCCAGGGCGCTGGCCATCCTCCGCGAGGAGCTCGAGATCGCGATGGCCCTCCTCGGCACGCCGACGGCGCCCGCCATCACCCGCGCGCACGTCGCCCGCCTGACCTCGGTACCCTCAGGCACATGACGGTCCAGCTGCCACCGGTCGATCCGGCGCTCGTCGAGACCGCCTCCGCGCTGGACATCGACGCAGCGGCCGCGCGGCACCGCGAGCTGGCTGCGGCGGTCGACCGCGCCAACCTCCTCTACCACGCCGAGGACGCGCCGGAGATGACCGACGCGGAATACGACCAGCTCTTCCGCGAGCTCGTCGCACTCGAGACGGCGTATCCCCAGCTCATCACCGACGAATCGCCCACCCAGCGGGTGGGTGGCGCGCCGGCCGGTGGTGTCTTCGACGAGGTCCGCCATCGTCGGCCGATGCTCAGCCTGTCGAATGCGTTCAGCCACGACGAGCTACGCGCCTTCGACGTCCGGGTCCGGCGTGGCCTGGGGCTGCCACCGGCACCAGAGCCCGCCGACGACCTGCGCTACGTCGCCGAGCTCAAGATCGACGGCCTGGCGGTCACGCTCCGCTACGAGCGCGGCCGGTTCGTCCAGGGCGCCACCCGCGGGGATGGCACCACCGGCGAGGACGTGACCGCGAACCTGCGGACGATCGCGGTGATCCCGGACCGCCTGGCACGACCCGTGACAGCCGACGTGCGTGGCGAGGTCTTCATGCCGAAGGGCGAGTTCGTGCGCATCAACGCCGAACGCGAGGAGGCTGGGTTGCCGCTGTACGCCAACCCGCGCAACTCCGGCGCGGGGTCGCTGCGCCAGAAGGACCCGCAGGTGACCGCGAACCGGCTGCTGTCGTTCTGGGCGTACCAGCTGCTCGAGGAGGGCGACGGCTCGCTGACGACCCAGTCCGGGGCGCTCGCGCGTATCAGCGAGCTCGGCCTGCCGGGCAACCCCGAGCACGAGGCCGGGCTCGACGTCGAGGGCGTCATCGCCTTCACCGAGCGCTGGCGCGAAGCGCGGCACGAGCTGCCCTACGAGACCGACGGCGTCGTGGTCAAGGTCGATCGGTTCGACCAGCAGGAGCGGCTCGGGATGGTCAGCCGCGCGCCCCGTTGGGCGATCGCCTACAAGTTCCCGCCCGAGCAGGTCGAGACGACGCTCGAGGACATCGTGCCGTACGTCGGGCGGACCGGCACGCTGACGCCGGTCGCGCACCTGACGCCGGTCAAGGTGGCGGGCTCGACCGTGGCCCGCGCCACGCTCCACAACCTCGACGAGATCCGGCGCAAGGACATCCGGATCGGCGACCACGTGGTGCTCCAGAAGGCCGGCGATGTGATCCCCGAGGTCGTCCGGCCGATCGCCGAGAAGCGCACCGGCGACGAGCGTGAGTTCGTGATGCCGGCCGCGTGCCCGGTGTGCGGCACGCCGGTCGTCCAGGACGAGGGCGCGGTCCGCGTCTACTGCCCGAACCCGCGCTGCCCCGCACGGTTGAGCCAGGAGTACGGCCATTTCGTGGGCCGTGGCGGGATGGACATCGAGGGTGCCGGGTGGGCCGTCCTGGGCCAGCTGCTGGAACGTGGCCTGGTCCACTCGCGTGCGGATTTCTTCCGGCTCACGGTCGAGGACCTCGAATCGCTCGAACGGTTCGCGCGCAAGAGCGCCGAGAACCTCCACGGCCGGATCCAGCGGGCACGGGTCGGACGGCCATTGGCGCGCGTCCTCAACTCGCTGGGGATCCCGCAGGTCGGCGAGTCGACGGCCATCGATCTCGCGCGCTGGCTGGCGACGCGGGTACGACCCGAGGACTACCCGGAGCCGGATCCGCGGCCCGAGGCTGGACCCGATCCGTGGTTCACGGCGGTCGAGGCCGAGCTGCGCCGGGTCGCGTCCGAGGAGCCGGACGCGCTGACGGAGGTCGAGGGCATCGGCCCGCTGGTCGCTGCGGCGATCGGGCGGTACTTCGCGGATCCGGCGACCGCCGAGAGCCTGCGCGAGCTCGTGGGGGCGGGGGTCGTCCCGGAACGGCCGAGCGTTCCGCCGCCCGGCGCCTCGACCGACGTCGGACCGCTGGCCGGCAAGACGGTCGTCGTGACCGGCACGCTCGAGGGGTTCGGCCGGACGGAGGCCGAGGAGGCGATCCGCGCCGCGGGTGGCAAGCCGGCCGGGTCCGTCTCGAAGAAGACCGATTACCTTGTTGCCGGCGAATCGGCCGGTTCGAAGCTCGCCAAGGCCCAGGAGCTGGGCGTCCCCGTCCTCGACGAGGCCGGGTTCCGGCGGCTGCTCGCCGGCGAGACGCGCTAGCGCGGGCGCAACCTGGGGCCGGCGCCGCGTGCGTAGCGCTCCATCAGCTCGCTGACCGCGGTGCGGGCGGCCTGCCACTCGGGCTGGTCGCCGAGGATGACGCCGTCGGCCCCCCAGCGGCGGATCTGGGTCATCGCCGTGACGATCATGTCGTGGGCGAGCTTGCGATTGCGCCCCGCCTCGATCTGTCCGGTCACGAGATAGCGCCGCACGGTCTCGAACGGCGCGGTCCAGCGGCCCCAGCGGATCCGGTCGCCCTCGCGCAGCGTCTCGAGCCATTCGTCGTCACCGACGGGGTGGCGGTCGTGCTCGGCCATGTGCCGGCGGAGGTCGACGCGCAGGCCCGGCAGATCGAGGCTGTCGGTCCGTCCGTCGTCGTCGACGCTGCGGTAGCAGACGGGACAGCTGGGCAGCTCGGCGTTCTCCCGGGGCGCGTCGCCATAGGGGAGCCCGCAACGCCGGCAGAAGGTCGCATCCTCGCGGACGGCTGGGGTGCCGCACTGCAGACAGGTCGTCGTGATCATCGACGCATAGCGTTGCCGAGCGGTGGGCCAGTGGACCATCCCACCATCGGCCCTCCCGACCGGGACCCTTGGGTCAGCCGTAGCTCGCGGACGAGGGTCGTGGGGCGGCGCGTCGGCGTCGCTCGTCAGCCCATCGCGTGGTTGAACTGGCCCCAGATGTGCTCGGGTCGCCAGTGGAGCGGGGCACCGCGGATCAGGCGCGGCGCCCGCCACGCCTCGGTCCAGCCGTTCGCCTCGAGGGCCTCGGCTCCGACGGCGTTCTCGAGGAGGATCCCACAACGCACGCGCTTGTCGGGCCCTGACGCGAGGCGCCGCGCGTGCAGGATCGTCAGCGCGTCGCCGACGCTTGGCGCGACCGTCGCGCCGCCACCCCACGGAGCCCGGATCACGAAGCCTGCCGGACCGTCGTCGCCATCGAGGATCCGGGCGCCGTCGGCGGTCGCGAGTGCCGCGATGACCTCGCGTCGGTCCTCACCGGTGGCGAGCCGATCGAGGGCGGTCACGGCGTCGAGATCGTCCGGCCGGAAGGGACGGATCCGCGGGTCGGCAGGCGCGCTGTCGGCCGGCAGGCCCGGGGCCTCCATGGTCCGGTACCAGGTCTGGACCTCGAAACCGAGCTGCTCGTAGAGCGGCCGACCCCGTTCCGTGGCCACGAGGACGAGCGTCCGGCAAGCGGCGGCGTCGGCCGCGTCGATGGTCCACTGCGTCAGCGCGCTCCCGAGCCCGCGGCCCCGATGCGCCGGCGCCACCCAGATCGTCCCGATCCAGCCGACCGGTCCGTTGATCGTCGCTACCCCGGTCCCCACGATCGCGCCATCGTCGTCCTCGGCGACGACCGTGTGGCAGGCAGGCGAGCGGATGGCGAATTCAAACCAGCCGCGGCGGTCTCCCCAATGGTCGGCGAGGACCGCCGCGACCGCGGGTTCGACGTCATCCGGGCGCATGGGGCGCAGGCGCGGGGTCGGCATGGCCCGGCTATCATCGGGCCATGGCCACCCTGACGCGCGCCGACGTCGAGCACGTCGCCTACCTCGCGAGGCTCGGCCTGACGGACGAGGAGCTCGGCCGGCTCGAGGGGCAGCTCAACCACATCCTCGAGCAGTACACGATCCTGGCGACGGTCCCGACCGACCACATCGCCCCGACCGCCCAGACGATCGAGCTCGAGAACATCCTGCGCGATGACGTCGCGGAGCCGTCGATGCCGGTCGAGGCCGTGCTGGCCAACGCCGCCAAGCACGATGGCGCCTTCATCGTCGTCCCGGCGATCCTCGGCGGCGAGTGAGCGCGTCCGCGACCGCGACATGACCACCGAGCTCACGCGCCTGCACGCCCACGAGATGGCCGCGCGGCTGCGATCCGGCGAGGT
Organism: uncultured Chloroflexia bacterium; assembly: GCA_963812745.1. Classification (GTDB taxonomy): domain Bacteria; phylum Chloroflexota; class Limnocylindria; order Limnocylindrales; family CSP1-4; genus SPCO01. The sequence goes on from CAWEWE010000006.1 coordinate 312,620, forward strand.
GTCGTCGCACGACCTGGCGGTGGCGCATCTCGACCTCGCCGACCGCCAGGACCGCGGGCTCCACGCCTGGCTGTCGATCGACCGCGAGCGCGCACTCGCCGAGGCCGACGCCGCCGATGCCCGGCTGGCGGCCGCGCGCGGCGAAGGGGATGCCGCGGTCGATGCATTGCATCCGCTGCTCGGCATCCCGGTCGCGCTCAAGGACCTCGTGTCGGTCGCCGGCGGGCAGTGCACGGCGGGGTCGCTGATCCTCGAGGGGTATCACGCCCCGTACGATGCGCACATCACCGAGCGGCTGCGCGACGTCGGGGCGGTGATCCTCGGCAAGACCAACATGGACGAGTTCGCGATGGGCTCGTCGACCGAGCATTCGGCGTTCGGCCCGACCGCCAACCCGTGGGCGCTCGATCGGGTGCCGGGCGGGTCGAGCGGTGGCTCGGCGTCAGCCGTCGCGGCGTACCACGCGCCGCTGTCCATCGGCACCGACACCGGTGGCTCCATCCGCCAGCCGGCGGCGCTGACCGGCATCGTCGGGCTGAAGCCGACGTACGGCCGCGTGAGCCGCTACGGGATCATCGCGTTCGCGAGCTCGCTCGACCAGATCGGGCCGTTCGCGCGCGACGCGCGCGATGCCGCCGCGCTGCTCCACGCGGTCGCCGGTCGCGACGAGCGCGATTCGACGTCGGCGCCCGAACCCGTGTCTGACGGCCTGTTGTCGCTGCCGTCGAACGACGAGCTGGCCGCTGCATCGCTGCGGGGCAAGCGGCTCGGCCTGCCGCGCGAGTACTTCGTGGCCGGCATGGAGCCTGGCGTCGAGGCACGCGTGCGCGAGGCGGTCGATGCGCTCGAGGCGGCCGGCGCGACGATCGAGGACGTATCGCTCCCGCACACCGAGTACGGCCTCGCGACGTACTACATCGTCGCGCCCGCCGAGGCCTCGGCCAACCTCGCCCGCTACGACGGGATCCGCTACGGGCCGCGGCTGGGGGAGGGGCGCGATGTCCTGGGCGACTACCTCGCGACCCGTGGTCGCGGCTTCGGCCCCGAGGTCAAGCGCCGGATCATGCTCGGGACCTACGCGCTGTCGGCCGGGTATTACGACGCGTTCTACCTGAAGGCGCAGAAGGTCCGAACGCTGATCAAGGGCGACTTCGACGCGCTCTGGGCCCAGGGCTTCGACGCCCTCGTCGCGCCGACCTCGCCGACCGTCGCGTTCCGGTTCGGGGCGCGGCTGGAAGATCCGGTCGCGATGTACCTGTCTGACGCGTGCACGCTGCCGGTCAACATGGCCGGGCTGCCCGGCATCTCGATCCCGGCCGGGCTGTCGGAGGGCCTGCCGGTCGGGTTGCAGTTCATCGGGGCGCCGTGGTCGGAACCCGGCCTGTTCGAGCTGGCACGCGGCTACGAGGCGATCACGGCAACGGCCGACTGGCGGGGCCTCGAACCGAGCGACCTAGCCGCCCTCGACGACCCGGCGACGCCGTCGCCCGCGGAGCGCATGGCATCGATGGCGGTGGTCGACCGGTAGTCGACCGTTGGCCGGTGGGTAGTCCCATCGTCATCCTGCGCGACCCCGCCGGCCTCGGGTAGGATTTCGTTGTTCTCATCTGCGGCACCGTCACATGCCGCCGCATCACGCACCAGAGGGGGTTCTATGGAGCCGGCCGTCGCCGTCCTGTTCATGTCCGGAGTCATCCTCACGATCGTCGGCTCGGGTCGCGCGGTCGCGATCCGCGTCGGGCGCGGCGTCATCGCCGGCGACGATGCCGGCACCGCCCCGATCCCGATCCTCGAGCGGCCCGACGTCGCGCGCCTGGTTTGGCTCGCGGTCGCGCTCTACGGACTGTTCCTCGCTGGGGCCGGGGTCATCTTCGGCCGCTAAAGCGGGGCTTGATCGAGACCGGCGTGGACTGGGAGTCCACGTCATGGGCTCGAAGAGGTACCTAGGCGACGCCTCGGCTGGTTCTGTGGACTTCCGGTCCACGAATCACGCTGGGCGGCGCGTTGGATCGCACGTCGGCCTTCGCACGTGGACTGTCAGTCCACGACGCTGGCTGCGGCTGCACTTCGGCGCCGCAGCGCCTCCTCGATCGCCCAGATCGCCAGTGGTCGCAGGTAGAGCGACGCTCGGAAGTTCCCGCGCTCGTCGTACGCCTCGGGCGTCCGGAACCACAGGCCACGCTCGTAGGTGACCTCGGCGGCACCACGGGCCGTCTCCCAGCCCTCCTCGACCAGGCCCCGGCCGATCATGAACGCGGCCAGCGCGTAGGTCGTGCCGACCCACACCTCGGCCGATTGCTCGCTCGAGCCATCGACCGATCCGTCCGGACGCATGCCGTTCACCGCCCCCATCCGACCGCCGCCGAACCGGCGCACATTGAAGTCGTGGATGGTGCGCAGCGCCTCGTCGACCCGGTCGGCTGGCAACAGCTCGCCGAGCCCGGTCGCATCGGCGTACCACTGGCCGGCCAGCTGGTCGGCCATGATGCTGGCTGAGCTGGCGCCGCCACCGTCGTCGTAGGCGTAGTAGCCACCCCGCCAGAGCCGACGGTCGTAGGCGACCTGCGCGCGCTCGAACCAGCCGGCCCACCGACCGGCCGCCTCGTGGTCCCCGATCCTGCCCGCCATCGCTTCGGCGGCTGCGGTCGCCGCGAGCCAGAGGGAGCCACCGTAGGCCGACGGGCCGTGCATCGGCCAGGTGTCGTAGGTCTGGTCGGGCTCGCCGTCGTGCTCGGGCAGGCCGTCGGCATCGTGGTCGGCGGCGGTGAGCCGGCGCAGGACGGCGTCGACCGTCGGGAACACGTCGCGGATCAACGCGTCGCCCCGACCGTCCGCGGCGACGGCATCGCGCCACGCCTGCAGGACGAATTTCGGGCCGAGATCCTTCCAGCCGTTGACGTCCTGGAAGCGGTACCAATTCGGGCGATGGAACGGATCGTCACCCGGCCCGCCCACGTCGTGGGGAACGGCCCCGCCGACCTTGCGCGGCGCGTCGCGACCCGACGCCTGGATCGTCACGACCGTCGGGTCGTCCACCGGGATGGCTGCGAGCAGGTCACGGATGCCGCGTTGCTCGAGCTCCGGGAACAGCTCGAGTAACGCGAACGACGCATAGAAGTCCACGTCGACCGTGTCGTAGAACGGATAGTCGATGCATTCGAGCAGCGCGAACCGCCCGACGTCGTCCGGCGCGGGGTCCGGGCCGCCGACCTCACCGGCCTCCCAGAACGTCCCGCCATCGACCAGGAAGTACAGCTCATTGAACAGCGCCGCCCGGTACCAGGCCGGCCGTTCGGCATCCTCCAGGATCGGCTGTTGCCAGGTCTCGATCGCCGCGCGCCAGGTCGGCGTCTCCGCAAGCGCGTGGACGGCCAGGTCCCACGCCCGCGTTCCGGTCCGGCCCCAGGCGCGCGTGTATCGCTTCCACCAGCGACGGCCGGCCCCGAACTCGACCATCGGCAGGTCCCAGGCGAGCGCGAAGCGGACCGAGCGTCGTTGGCCGGGTGCCAGGATCGCGGTCGCTGCGAGGGCGGCGCCCGCCGGCCCGGCCGTGGGGGAAACGGCGCGGGCCGGCGGGGCCTGGTCGAGGCGGCCGTCGGCGGCGAAGTCGGTCCAGAGATCGGTGTCGGCGATCGGGTCGAACGTGGCGCGGACCGACAGGTCCCAGCCGTCGTCCGCCAGCGCACCGAGCGCCAGCGTGCCGCGCAACGCCGTCGGTGCCCCGTCGCCTGGGTCCTCGAAGCGGATGCCGGCGATGCCGGGACCGTCCGCGACGGGCAGGTGGGCTCGACCCGGCGCCACGCCGTGGGTCGGCCCGCCCGGTGGATCCGCCCACGTGGCCAGGATCCCCACCGTGACGGGCTCGGGACCGGGGTTCTCGACCCACCACTCGAAGACCCCGACGGGCAGCGCGCTGGTCTCGAGGTCGCCGGCGATCACCGGTGAGAGCTGCTCGCCGACGAGGCGCACGCCGACCGCGTCCGGCTCGAACACCTGCCAGGCGCGCGGGAACAGCGCGTGATACGTGCCGCCGCCCACCGGCAGGTGCCAGCCCCAGTCGGGCAGGACGCCGTCCGGCGGCCGCAGCGCGGACAGGACGGTCGCCTCGCTGGAACCGTCCGATCGACCGACGAACAGCGCGAATCCGTCCGCCGGCACGGGCTCGAATCGATGCCGCCCGACCTCCAGGTGCCAGCGCGCGACATCGCCACGGAACGTGCGCCCGATGCTCCCCGTGCCCATGCCGCCGATCGGGATGCCGGCCCACTCGCCGTCGTCGATCATCGGGCTCGTCACCCGTGGTCGACCGACCGACTCGCAGGGCACGCCGATCCCGCGTTGCCACGCGACCTCGGGGATGACCGGCCAGTCGACGGTCACTTCTCCACGCCGGTCATCACGACGCCGCGCATGAACGCGCGCTGGGAGAGGAAGAACACGAAGACCGGCACGATGATCGCGAGGATCGCGCTGGCCTGGACGAGCGGTGGACGGGTGACGTACAGGGCGGCGAACTTCTGCATGCCGAGCGACAGCGGCCACAGGTCCGGGTTGCCGCCGACGTAGACCAGCGACATCAGGAACTCGTTCCAGGCGAAGAAGAAGTGGAACAGGGTCACCGCGACGATGGCAGGGATCGCCTGTGGCGCGACGACAGACCAGAGGACGCGGAACGGGCTGGCGCCGTCGATCATCGCCGCCTCGTCGAGGTCGGTCGGGATCGTCATGAAGTACTGGCGCAGCAAGAAGACGTTGTACGCGTTGGCGAAGAAGTGCGGGACGATCAGCGGCAGCCACGATCCGGTCCAGCCGATGCGGGTGAACAGGATGTAGGTCGGCACCAGCGTGACCTGGGCGCTGAGCATGATCGTCGAGAGCAGCACCAGGAACAGCGGCCCACGTCCGCGGAAACGGAACCGCGAGAAGCCGTAGGCGACGAGCACGGCCGAGCCGACCGCGCCGACCGTGCTGATGACCGAGATGATGGCCGTGTTGCGCAGCAGCTTGGGGAACTCGATCTGCTCCCACGCGATCGAGAAGTTCTCGACCTTCGGATCGAAGGTGTACGCCGGTTGGAGCGTGCGCCAGCGGCCCTCCCAGGTGAACGTCCCGGCGGCCGGATCGGCCGGATCGACCATCAGCGATGACTCGCGGCCCTTCTCGACGATCGCCAACTCGCGCACGACGCCATCGATCGGGACGGCGTAGATCGGCAGTGCCACGCCCTCGTATGTGAACGTCCGCGGCGAGGCCGGGTAGAGCGGCGCCGCCGGGTCGGCGACCTGGGCCTGGTCCTTGAGCGACGTCATGGCCATGTAGGCCAGTGGCATCAGGAACGCGGACAGCAGCGATGCGGCCACCAGGAAGATGGCGGCGCGTCCGGTGAGCTTGCGCAGCGACCGTCGGAGTGGGGCGCCGGCGACGACGCGGGGGGCCGTGTGCGTGACCGCGGTCATCGCCGCTCACCCGCGTAATAGACCCAGCGGCTCGACGACCAGAACAGCAGCATCGCCAGGCCGAGGACGATGAGGAACAGCACCCAGGCGAGCGCCGACGCGTAGCCGAGCTGGTTGAACGAGAACGCCTCTCGATAGAGGTTGACGTTGTAGAACAGCGTCGAGGCGTCGGGCTGGCCGTTCGTGAGGACGTACGCCTGGATGAAGTACTGCGACACCCCGACACAGCTGATGAGCAGGCTGTAGAACAGGACCGGGGTGAGCAGCGGCAGCGTAATCCGCCGCAGGGTCGTCCAGGTGCCCGCGCCGTCGACCTTGGCCGCGTCATAGAGCTCGCTCGGGATGCCCTGGAGCCCCGCGAGGGCGATCAGCATCATGGCGCCGATGCCCCACAGCCCGACGATCCCGAGCGAGGGCAGCACCCACACCGGGTCGTTCAGCCAGTCCGGTCCCTGGAGCCCGACGATGGCGAGCAGACCGTTGACCCAGCCGGTCTCTTCGTTGAGGACGCCGATCCAGATGAGCGTGCTCGCGACGAGCGGGATTTGGGTCGGCATGTAGAACAAGGTCCGGAACGCCCGGCGACCGGCGAGGCGCGGCGAGTTCAGCAGCATGGCCAGCCCGACGGACAGGGCGATCGTCGGCGGGATCGTCAAGACGGCGAACCGGAGCGTGATGCTCAGCGACTGGGCGACGTTGGGATCGCGCAGGATCTGCTCGTAGTTGGCCAGGCCGATGAACCGGACCTCGTTCGGTCGGCGCAGGTCGAAGTCGGTCAGGCTGAAGTACAGGGCCATCGCCATGGGGATGGCCGTGAACAGCACGAAGCCGACGATCCAGGGCGAGATGAATGCCCAGCCCCAGGCGGCTTCTCGTCGCGACGCCGTCCAGCGCCAGCGTGAGCGCTGGATCGTCTCCCCGGGCAGGGCAGGGGCGTCGGGCTGGCCGATCATCGGTTGGGGCCTCACGGCTCGCGATGGCGAACGAGAGTGACGGAAGCGCGCCGGAGGAGTCGCGACGCGCTTCCGTCGATGATGGGCCTAGTCGGCCTGGTCGAACAGTCCCTGCAGCTCGGTCCGAAGCTTCTCCGCCTCGGCCGAGATATCGAGGCCATCGGTCGTGATGAGGGTCTCCTGGAAGGCCTTCACCGCGGCGTCCGACTTGAGGAAGTTGGGCATGTCCGCCTCGTGGCTGGGCACGTCCGGATGGGCCAGCATGTCGCGCGCGACCTGCCAGTCGATGTCATTGGGGGCGAACCGCTCTTCGAGGGCGGCGAAGAACGCCTCCTGCTTGCTGGCAACCGCCGGCAGCGCGCCGTAGCGCGCGATCAGCGTGTCGTTGCCGAGCAGGTAGGTCATGACCTCGAATGCCTCGTCGGGATGCGCGGTCGACTGCATGATCCCGAAGGTGTCGGCGTGGAGCTTCGCCGTCGTCGTCCCGTCGTGGCTCGGTGGGACGGCGATGTCGAACGACTTGGCCTGCGGGTCACCCTCGGCCGGCCACGCGCAGCACGTGTACCAGAGGTGGACGAAGTCCATCGCCACGTTGCCGGACTGGAACGCGTTGTCGCTGTTCAGCAGCTCGGAACGGTTCTCGGCGCCGGTCGGGATGAAGCCATCCTTCCACATGCCGTCGTAGTACCACTGCCAGGCGGCCTGCCAGTTCTCGGGGACCTGGGCGGTCTTGCCGTCGGTGCCGACGAGCGCGCCGGGGCCGAATTGGGTGCCCCACCCGCGCGGGTCGGTCCACTGCATGTAGTAGCCCCACTGGGACGTGTCGTCCTTGTCGAACGACGCGCTGGTGCCGTCGTTGCCGGCCTTGTCGACCGTCAGCTTCTTGGCCAGCTCGGTCAGGGTGTCCCAGGTCCAGTCCTTGCCGTCGTACTGCTCGCCGACCTTGTGCGGCGGCTCGGGCACGCCGGCCTCCTTGAACAGGTCCTTGTTGTAGTAGATGAACGAGGGATAGATCGCGAACGGGATGCCGACCTGACCGCCGAAGCCTTCCTTGTAGGCGGCGAGGATGCTCGGATCGATGCCCGACACGTCGTAGCTGGTCTTGTCGATGAACGGCTGCAGGTCGAGCAGCTGGTCGCCGTACGAGTAGAACCCCCGGAAGCCGACCGGCCCGATGATGTCCGGCGGGTTGCCGGCGGCGATCTGCGTGCTGAGGATGTCGTAGGCGGTCGTGTTCTGGTAGATCTCGAGGCTCAGGGTGATCTTGTCCTGGCTCTCGTTGAAGGCCGCGACGACGGCCTGCTCGTCGGCGATCTGGTCTGGCTGTGCGCCGGTCCCAAGCCCGACGAACCAGCGGATCAGGACCTTGCCGTCCGCAGTGAGGCCGCCCTCGGCGGTCGGGACGGGCGCTGGCGTGATGGCGACGTTGGCGCTCGGGGCGGCGGCGCTCGGAGCCGTGCTCGGCGTGGCACTACCACAGGCCGCCGCGATGAGGCTGATGATGCTCGCCAGGACGAGACGCCGGCCGGACCCGGCAGATCGGATATCCATCGCTCGATTCCTCCTCCGTTCTCGCTTCGCTCCAACCATTCGTGTCGACTTCGGGGTGTGGCGGACGTCGATCGTCAGGGCATGGCCCTCCCCGCACTCGAGGCGCGCGCGATCAGCTCGGTGGCGAGGACGATGTGACGTGCGACCCGGCCGTTCTGCTCGATCCCGCCGGCCAGGAGGTGGACCATCTCGCGGCCCATCTCCTCGATCGGCTGGCGGACGCTGGTGAGGGCGGGTCGCGTGGTGGTGGCGATCGGGGAGTCGTCGTAGCCGACGACGGCCACGTCCTCGGGGACGCGCCGCCCGGCGGCCTGGAGGACCGACAGCGCGGCGACGGCCATGAGGTCCGAGGCACAGAAGACGGCATCGAGGTCGGGCCGCTCGCGCAGCAGGCGCTCCATCGCGGCCTCACCGCCCGCCTGCGTGAAGTCGCCCGTCGCGATCAGCCCGTCGTCGACCGCGATCCCGGCATCGGCCAGGGCGTCGCGATAGCCGGCAAGGCGGTCGACGCCGGCGACCATGTCGCGTGGACCGGTGATCGTGGCGATCCGCCGGCAGCCGCGCTCCACGAGGTGCGACGTCGCCCGCCGCCCGCCATCGCGGTTGTCCGCGTCGACGTAGTCGATGTCCACGCCGCGGGGCGGCCGGCCGAGCACGACCGAGGGGATGCGCCGGGCGGCCAGCTGGTCGGGCAGGGGATCGTTGCCGTGGAGGCTGACCAGGATCACCCCGTCCACGTGGCCTGCCGTCAGATAGCGGACCGTTCGCTGCTCGTCGTCCGCGTCGTTGGGCATGAGCAGCACGAGCTGGAGGTCCCGCACCGACAGCGCGGCACTGATGCCACGGACGAGCCGCGGGAAGAACGGGTCATTGAACAGCCGGCTGGCAGGCTCGGTGATGACGACCGCGATCGAGTCGCTCTTGCGGGTCACGAGGCTGCGGGCCGCGCGGTTGGGGACGTAGCCGAGGCGGTCGATCGCCTTCTCGACGGTCCGTCGGACGTCGGCGCTGACCTTGGGCGAGCCGTTCACGACCCGCGAGACCGTCGCCCGCGAGACGCCCGCCACCCGAGCGACCTCGTCCAGCGTCGCGACGGGTTTCGCCGGGGAGGGCTCGAGCTGGGCCATCGGTCTGGTTGGGCCTCGTTGCGCATGTCTGTGAGAGCGCTCTCACGTTCCGAAGCGGACGATAGCACGGTCTGTCAAGAGAGCGCTTACAGTGTTCTGGATCGGCGGTGTGACGCACCTTCGGAGTCGTCAGCGAGCGGTATGCGAGACTCTTGCCGATGGCCATCGAGACGACCGACCACGACGCCGCACCGTCCGTCCTCGACCGCTACGAGGCGGTCATCGGCATCGAGGTCCACTGCCAGCTGCGGACCGAGTCGAAGATGTTCTGCTCGTGCTCGACCGCCTATGACGGCGCCCCGCCGAATACCCACACCTGCCCGGTCTGCCTTGGTCTGCCCGGGGCACTGCCCGTCATCAACCGGCGGGCCGTCGAACACGTCCTCGCGACCGGCATCGCGATCGAGGCGACGACGCCGGTCGCGACCCGCTGGGATCGCAAGAACTACTTCTATCCCGACCTGCCCAAGGGCTACCAGATCAGCCAGTACGACCTGCCGCTGGCGTCGGCCGGACGGTTGGCCATCGACACTTCCGAGGGCCCGGTGACCATCGGGATCACCCGCGCCCACCTCGAGGAAGACACGGCCAAGCTGATCCATGCGACCGGTGCCGACGGCACCAAGGTCAGCCTCATCGACTTCAACCGGTCGGGCGCGCCGCTCATGGAGATCGTCACCGATCCCGACATCCGCACCGCCGAGCAGGGTCGCCGCTATGCGGAGGAGCTGCAGTTGCTGCTGCGCACGATCGGTGCTTCGGATGCCGACATGGAACGCGGCCAGCTCCGGGTCGAAGCGAACGTGTCGCTACGCCTTCGGGGCGCGCCGGAGTACGGGACCCGGGTCGAGGTCAAGAACATGAACTCGTTCCGGTCGGTCGAACGGGCGATCGCCTTCGAGATCGAGCGACAGGCCGCCGCCCTCGACGCGGGCGAGTCGCTGGTCCAGGAGACGCGTGGCTGGTCCGACGAGCGCGGCGCGACGTACCACATGCGATCCAAGGAGACGTCGGACGATTACCGCTATTTCCCGGAGCCCGACCTGCCGCCGCTGACAGTCGATCCAGCCTGGCTCGACGAGCTGCGTGCGGCGCTTCCCGAGCTCCCGTCAGCCCGGCGTGCGCGGTATATCGCCGCGTTCGGATTGAGCGCCTACGACGCCGGCGTGCTCGTGGCCGACCGCGATGCGGCGACGTTGTTCGAGGCGACGCTCGCGGCGGACGCGACGCTGCCGGCGAAGTCCGTCGCGAACTGGGTCACCGGCGAGTACCTCAGGCTCCGGAATGCCGCTGCGGCCGGCGAGTCCGTCGACGTCGCCCCGACGGAGCTCGCGGCACTGGTCCGGCTGGTGGAGGACGGCGCGATCTCGCGGGCGAACGCCAAGGACACCCTGGCGGCCCACGCCATGACGGCCACACCGGTCGCGGCCATCGTCGCCGAGCGCGGCTACCAGCAGATCTCCGACGCCGGCGTGGTCGGTACCGCGGTCGACGAGGTGCTGGCGGCGAACCCCAACGCCGTTGCCGACTACAAGGCCGGCAAGACCCAGGCGGTCGGGTTCCTCGTCGGCCAGGTCATGAAGGCGACGCGCGGCCAGGCCGATGCGGGCGTCGTCCAGGCACTGGTGCGGGAACGGCTCGACGGATGAGCGCCACGAACATCGTGCTGTGGCTGGCCGGGGTCGCGCTCGTCGCGATCGGCTACGTACGAGGGCGCGGCCCGTGGGCTCGCTACCGGGGTCTCCGCGAGCAACAGGCCAACATCGACCGCTACGAGGCCTGGCGCGGTGGGCTGCGGACCGAAAGCGACGGACCGACCGGGGCGTCGATCATGATGGCTGCCGCGCGGCGCCAGACGCAGATCGCCGGTCTCGTCGTGATCGCCGGGTTCGTCCTGATCTTCCTCGGGTTCCTGATCCGCTAACTCGCCGACAGCGGACCGTACGCCTCGTCGGGGAGAGGCCGGACCCACGCCGTCGGCATCGCCCCGCCGACCTTGCCGCGCTCGACGGCCGCCTCGAGGTCGCCGGTCCGCCACCACGCTTCCAGGAGGTAGGCGATGAAGGCATCGCCGCAGCCGACGGTCGTCCCGAGCACGTGCACCGGGGTGACGGCGACCGACCGCTCCGTCCCCGCTACGCCGTCCACGATCAGCACCCCGCGCGACCCGAACGTGACGACCAGCCGCTTGCCGTGCTCCTGCACGACCCGACGAAGCCCGTCCACCGTGGCGTCCGTCGGATCTCCCGGCCAGCCGACGATCGCCAGGTCGACCGAGCGCATCGTGGCGGCGAACCGTTCCAGCGTGTAGTGCCGGAAGCCGAGGAAGTCGGCCACGACCTCGACATGATCGAGTCGTCCGGCGCGACCGAGCCGGTCGAGCTCGGCGATCACGCCCTCGACGAGGATGGCGTGCAGGCGGCGAGCGCCGGCCAGCAGCCGTTCCTCGTCGGGCGTGAACCGCAGGTCGGCGCACACGCCCTCGACGTAGTGATCCATCCATGGCTGTCGATCAGGCAGGAACTCGACGTCGATCGACGCCGATGGCCCGTGCCTGACGGTCGTGGCAGGGTCGGCGTCGATGCCGTGGCGCTCCAGCATGTCGAGGAACAGGTCGGCCTCGGTGTCACCGATCCGGGTGATGAGCCGGAACGGCAGACCGAGCCGTCGCCAGTGCCAGGCCACATTGAGCGCGCCGCCGCCGGGGAGTACCGGGCCATCGGGCTGGTAGCGGTCGAGGCTGAGCGCGCCGACGAGCAGCGTGTCCGACTTCGCCTCGGTCACAGGCCCGCGAGCGGCTCGGTGCGAGCGTCGCTGAGCTCGAGGAAGCGGTCGAGGCGGACCTCGACGACCTTGCTCATCTGCCAGAACGCCTCGACCGACAGGTGCCCGCAGCCTTCGGCGTGATACCACTCGGTGCGTAACGGGAGGCTCGTGATGAGGGCCGGGTCGTGCACCGGCACGACCGCCGGGTTGAGCGCGTAGCCGGGCGACAGCGGATCGCGGATCTGCAGGAGGTGGTCGCCGCGGAAGCCACGGGCGCGCGGGACGTCGTGGCGCTGGCCGGACCCGAGGTCGACCAACGACACGGTCTCCTCGGGCGTGTCGACGACATCGGGCCAGCCCGGATCGTCGACCAGCTCGGACACCACGCGTCGCACCGAGATGTCCTGATAGTGGTTCATCTCGGTTCCGGGCTGGTCGTAGTCGAGGTCGTGGACGTTCTCGACCGCGTAGTCGTAGACGTTGCCGCAGGTGGTCGTGATGAACCGGACCAGGGCAGGCCGGTCGCGCAGGTAGCGGCGGTAGCTGGCCTCGTATTCCCGGATCGCCTCACCGAACGGGACCGCGGCCCCGCGGACGATGTGCGCCAGTCGCCAGCCATCAGGCTCGAAGCGGTCGTCGAGGACCGCCCGCCAGCGCGCCTTCTCCGGCCCGGCGAACCCGGGCGACCCCACCGGGATCCATATGTCCTGGAGCGGTGCGCGCAGGCCGGGATCGAGGTGGCGCCACCAGTCGGTCCGGTCCATCGCGGCAGCTTAGCCGCCCATAGACTGGCTCCATGCGCGAACGGACGGTCGGACGCGGCCTCGCCACCCGGGCGATCCATGCCGGCGAGCGGCCGGACCCGACCACCCATGCGCATCGCACGCCGATCTATGCGACCGCCACGTTCACGTTCGATACAGCCGCCGAGAAGGAAGACGCGGTCGACCGGTCGCTGGCGTGGGAACCCGGCGCCTACTTCTACTCGCGCACCGGCAATCCGACCAACCGGGCGCTGGAGGAGAAGCTCGCATCGCTCGAGGGCGCCGAGGATGCGGTCGTCTCGTCGTCCGGCATGGCGGCCGTCGCGGCCACCCTCTTCGCGCACCTGACCGCCGGCGATCACCTGGTCGCCGGGGACGAGCTGTTCGCCATCACCAACGTCCTGCTCGACGAGGACTTCCCGCGGCGGGACATCGTTGTCACGCGCGTCGACCCGACGGACACCGGGGCGGTCGAAGGCGCGATCACGCCGGCGACGCGAGCGCTGTTCGTCGAGACCTCGACGAACCCGCGTCTCCGCGTGCCCGATCTTGATGCGCTGGCCACGGTCGCCCACCGCCACGGGCTGCTGTTCATCGCCGACAACACGTTCCTCGGGCCGGTCCTGCTCCGGCCCCTGGAGCACGGCGCCGATCTCGTCCTGCACGCGGCCACGAAGTACCTGTCCGGCCACGGCGACGCGGTGTCGGGCGTCGTGGCCGGCTCGAAGGCCCTCATCGACCCGATCCGCAAGCAGACCGACACGCTCGGCCAGGCGGCCAGCCCGTTCTCGAGCTTCCTCGTCCAGCGCGGCGTGCGGACGCTGCCGCTGCGATCGCGGACCGCGTCGGCCAACGCGGCTCGGGTCGCGGCGTTCCTCGAGGGCCATCCGAAGGTCGAGTGGGTGCGCTATCCGGGTCTCGCGTCGCACCCCGACCACGCCGTCGCGCGGCGGCTCCTCGGCGAGTCGGGCGGGGCGATGGTCACGTTCAAGCCGGTCGGCGGTCTCGACGGGATGGCGGCGTTCACCGACCACCTGCGCCTGTGCGACATCGGCGTGAGCCTCGGCGACATCCACACGCTGGTCTACCCCCGCCCGAAGGACGGCGGGATCGTGCGCCTGTCGATCGGTTGCGAGGACATCGAGGACCTGCTCGAGGACTTCGAGCTCGGGCTGTCGTTCGTGGAGGGCGGCTCCTAGCGACCCAACGCGGCGGCCGCCGACAACGCGGCGCCGATCGTGAGGTCGACGCGCCGCGTGACCTCCTCCTCGGGTGGCCGGTACCAGTCCTCGGCGCCGAGCTTGCGGGTGCCCTCCGCCTGTGCCGGGTCGCGGATGACGTCGGACACCGTGAGGATCGTGCCGGCCCGGATCGGCCGGCCCTTCGCTCGATCGCGCATCGCCAGGAGATAGACCGCCGCGGTCTCCATCTCGGCTGCCAGGTAGCCGCGCCGACCCCAGCGCACGACGCCGTCGGGGTGGGGGTCGTAGAACAGGTCGGTCGTGACGACGGGTCCGACGTGCGTGGTCAGGCCCTGCGCCTCGCTCGCCGCGACGAGGGCGCGCACGACCTCGTAGTCGGCGGTCGGCGCGGTCGGCTCGCCGGCGCCGAGCACGGTGCCGATGCCGCTCGACGACGCCGCCGCGAGGGCGACCACCACATCGCCGATGTCGAGCGCCCCGAAACCGCCGCACGTACCGACGCGGATGAACGTGGTCGCGCCGAGGTTGAGCAGCTCCTCGAGCACGATCGCCGTGGTGGGCGTGCCCATCATCGTGGTCTGCACCGAGACCGGCACACCCTCCACCATCCCGGTGTAGCCGAGCAGACCACGGTGGGCGTTGACCTGTCGGGCGGCGTCGAGGCCACCGTCGAACCGTGCGGCCATCCGCGTCGCTCGGTTCGGGTCACCTGGCAGCAGGACGACCGGCGCGTACTCGCCCGGCTCGGCGTGGAGATGGATCTGGGTCATGGTCCCTCCGTGCTGCGGCGGCCGAGGCGCCGCCATTCGACCGAGAGGCAGCGATCCATCACGACGGCCAGGCCGCCGTCGTGCGCGATCTGCGCCGCCTCCCAGTCGACGATGCCGAGCTGCAGCCACAGGCAGCGCGCTCCCGTGGCCACCGCTTCGCGTGCATGGGCTGCACAGGACTCCGGTCTCCGGAACACATCGACGATGTCGAACGCGCCACCAGCCGCGACCGCCTGGTCGAGCGCCGGAAAGGCCGGGACGCCGGCCACGTCGCGGATGTGTGGGTTCACCGGCACCACGTCGAAGCCACTCGCAAGGAGGTGCTGGAAGACGTCGTACGACGGGCGACGCGGGTCGTCCGAGGCGCCGATCACCGCGATCCGGCGGGTCGTACCGAGGAGCTCCCGGACCGCGTCATCGCCGAGCGTCGGAACGGGTCCGAGACCCTCCTGCAGATCGAGGTACGCGATCGTTCGCGCGCGCTCGTCCGGGGTCATCCGCCCTCCCGCGATTTGGTCGTTCCTACATCATCGACGCCGCTCCGTCGATAGCGTATCCTCCTGCACCGAAGGTCGCGGGCCGACATCGTGTCGCGACCATATGAGGAGGAGTTCACCTTGCGCAGCTCTATGCGGCTGCTGTCGCTCGGCGCGACCGCTGCCTTCATCCTAACTGCGTGTACCGGGGGTGGTGCTGCGACGACCGCCCCGAGTGCGGCGCCTTCGGCGTCCGCGAGCGCAGCCCCGAGTGGCTCCGCATCGACCGCCCCGAGTGCGGCCGCGGTCGATTGGACCGCGTGCGTGGCGTTCGACACCGGCGGTCTCGGCGACAAGGGCTTCAACGACCTGGCCAAGAAGGGTCTTGAGGACGCAGCGACCCTTGGCTACACGACGTACTTCTCCGAGGCCCAGGGCGCCACGGACTATGCCGCCAACATCCAGCGGCTCATCGACCAGGGCTGCCAGTCGATCGTCACGGTCGGCTTCAACCAGGCCCAGGCCACGATCGATGCCACCAAGGCCAATCCCGACATCGCGTTCGCCCAGGTGGACGCCGTCTGGGACGAGACCGCGAACGGTCCGACGCCAGCCAACTTCAGCGGTCTGGACTTCCAGATCGATGAGGCCGCGATGCTCGCCGGCTACCTGGCCGGTGGCTTCAGCAAGTCCGGCAAGGTCGGTACCTACGGTGGTCAGCAGTTCCCGGGCGTGACCCGCTTCATGGATGGGCTGTACGCCGGGGTCAAGTACCACAACGAGAAGAAGGGCACGAACGTCGAGGTCCTCGGCTGGAACGCGGCGACGCAGACCGGCACGTTCGTCGGTGGCGACAACCCGTGGGGTGACCCCGCCAAGGGCGAGCAGCTCGCGCAGACCTTCCTCGACCAGGGCGTCGATATCGTCCACCCGGTTTCCGGTGCGACCGGCAACGGCACGCTCAAGGCCATGCTTGCCGCCGGCAAGTGGGGCATCGGTGTCGATACCGACCAGGCCATCTCGCTGGCCGAGTACGCGGGCGCGATCATCACCTCCGCTGAGAAGGTGATCGACGTGGCCGTACTCGAGACCTTCAAGAAGAACTCCGGTGGCGACATGGGCGGCGAGAACTTCGTCGGCACGCTCGCCAACCAGGGCGTTCGGATCTCCCCGTACCACGAGTTCGAGGACGACGTCTCTGCTGAGCTGAAGTCCGAGATCGAGGCGCTGTCGGCGGCGATCGCCGACGGTTCCGTGAAGGTGGCCGACTACCTGAAGTAGTCGACGGCCTGACCGTCAGTCCATCCGACGGCCGCCCGCTCTCGATCCACGAGGGCGGGCGGCGCGGTATTCGAGGCTCGCTTGCCCAATGCGTCTCGAACTCAAGGACATCACCAAGCAATTCCCCGGGGTCCTCGCCAACGACCGGATCTCGATCTCGGCCGACAAGGGCGAGGTGCTCGGGCTTCTCGGCGAGAACGGTGCCGGGAAGACCACCCTGATGAACATCCTGTCGGGGCTGTATCGCCCGGATTCGGGCGAGATCCTCATCGACGGGACCCCGCGCGTGTTCCACGACCCGGCCGAGGCGATCGACGCCGGGATCGGCATGGTCCACCAGCACTTCCAGCTGGTGCCGGTCTTCGACGTCGTGTCTGCCGTGGCGCTCGGTGCGGAGAGCGTGACCGGGCCGCTCGGCACGCTCGACCGCACGGCCGCGCGCAAGCGCGTGGTGGAGCTGTCCGAGCAGTACGGCCTCGACGTCCCGCCCGACGCGGACATCGAGGACCTGCCGGTCGGCGTCCGCCAGCGCGTCGAGATCCTCAAGGCCCTCTACCGCCAGAGCGACATCCTCGTGCTCGATGAGCCGTCGGCGGTGCTGACGCCGGCCGAGACCGAAGAACTGTTCGACATCATCAGGGAGCTGGCACAGAGCGGCACGACGGTGATCTTCATCACCCACAAGCTCAACGAGGTCCTCGAGGTCGCCGACCGCGTCACCGTCCTTCGCCGCGGTCGCGTGGCCGGCACGGTCGAGCCGAAGTCGACCACCCGCGAGCAGCTCGCGAACCTCATGGTCGGCCGCGACGTCGAGCTGCGGGTCGTCAAGGGGCCGGCCGCGCCGGGCGACGTCGTCCTGAGCCTCAAGGACGTGGTGGTCCGCGACGACCGCGACCACATCGCGGTCAAGGGCGTGACCCTCGACGTGCGCGCCGGGGAGATCGTGGCGGTCGCCGGTGTCCAGGGCAATGGCCAGACCGAGCTGGTCGAGGCCATCGTGGGCCTGCGCACAGTGGACTCGGGGTCGATGTCGGTGAGCGGCGTCGACATCACGGCTTCCTCGCCGCGCCAGGTCTCGGACCTTGGCGTCGCGCACATCCCCGAGGACCGCGGGCGGGACGGTCTGATCAACTGGATGACCGTGTCCGAGAACTACATCCTCGATTCGTACCACCGACCGCCGTACAGCAACGGCGTGCGGCTGAACCTCGAGGCCATCAGGGAAGGCGCGGGGATCGGCGTCCGCGACTTCGACATCCGGACGCCGTCGATCCATACGCTGGCGGGCTCCCTGTCGGGCGGTAACCAGCAGAAGGTGGTCGTCGCCCGCGAGTTCTCCCGACCGGTGAAGCTCGTCATCGCCGCCCAGCCCACGCGCGGCCTCGACGTCGGCTCGATCGAATACATCCACAAGCGGATCGTCGAGCAACGCGATGCGGGCGCCGCCATCCTCATCATCAGCACCGAGCTCGAGGAGGTGCTGGCCGTCGGCGACCGCGTGGCGGTCATGTTCGCCGGCAACATCGTGGGGATCCTCGAGGGAGACGCCGCGACCTTCGAAGCCGTCGGCATGCTGATGGGAGGCGCGCAGTGAGTCGACTGCGACGGATCCTGGCCCCCGCCGTCGTCCCGATCCTTGCGGTGCTTTCGGCGTTCATCGTCGGGTCGATCTTCATCCTCATCACGGACTTCGAGAACCTCCAGCGCCTCGGGACGGACCCGGCTGGGGCGATCGGCGGGGCGATCAGCACGATCCTCGAGGCGTACAAGTCGTTGATCCTCGGCGCGCTCGGCGACCCGGCGCGGATCGCGGCGGCCATCGAGACCGGCCAGCCACGCCAGATCGCGGCCGCCATCCGGCCGATCACCGAGACGCTCGTCTCGGCGACGCCCCTCATCTTCACCGGCCTCGCGGTCGCAGTGGCGTTCCGCACGAGTGTCTTCAACATCGGTGTCGAGGGGCAGTTCATCCTCGGCGCGCTAGGCTCGACGGTCGCCCTCCTCATCCTGCGCGACCTGCCGGCGCCGATCCCCCTGCTCGGCGCGGTCATCGCCGGGGTCCTGTCCGGGGCCGTCTGGGGGTTCATCCCGGGCATCCTCAAGGCCCGGACGGGAGCGCATGAGGTCATCACGACCATCATGCTCAACCTCGTCGCTGCCCAGCTGGTTCTCTTCGGCCTGCGCTCCGACTTCCTTCGCCAGGAAGGCAGCTCCCAGCCGATCTCGAAGGTCCTGACGGATATCGCCCGCGTCCCGGGCATCTTCGACCCGTTCGGGCTCAACTTGCGTCTGCACTACGGTTTCGTCCTGGCGTTGATCGTCGCCGCGATCGTGTCGTGGTTCTTGTTCAAGACCACCAAGGGGTTCGAGTTGCGCGCTGCGGGGTTCAACCTCACGGCCGCCCGATACGCGGGGATGAGTGCCAGCGGCTCGATCATCCTCGCCATGTCGATCTCCGGCGGGCTGGCCGCCCTCGGCGGGTCGATGGAAGTGCTGGGCACCGTCGACCAGATGTCGAACGACATCAGCCCTGGCTTCGGCTTCAATGCGATCGCGCTCGCCCTGCTCGCCGGCAACCGGCCGCTCGGCGTGGTCCTCGCCGCCCTGCTGTTCGGCGCGCTCACGAACGGTGGCGGGCTGATGCAGGTGCAGACCGGTATCCCGCTGGCGCTGCTGGTCTTCATCCAGGCACTGGTGATCATGTTCGTCGCCGCGCCCGACCTCGTGCGCTCGATCTGGCGGTTGCCGACGCGACGCGCTGCCGAGGGAGCACGAGCATGACGGCCGCCGTCGTGACCTCCGACAGCGACATCGGGACCGCGGCCCGGCAGGCCCTGCGCGCGGCGCGCATCCGCGGCGTGCTGCTGGCAGCCCTCGGCCTGGTCGCGCTCAACGCCGCGCGGACCGCCTTCGACACGCCGGCGACATTCTCCTTCTGGGTCGACCGACAGGGCGGCACCCCGTTCGCGATCACGACGACCGTCGGTGTCCTGTGGCTCCTCGCCGGCGTCGTGACGGGCGCCGCCGGTATCGCCCAGCTCGTCAGAGGCGCCGCCTTTCCGTGGCGGCGCGCCCTGCTCGTCATCATCCCGGTCTCTATCGCCGCCATCCTCGCCGCACTTCTCGAGGGTCGGGCGGCCCAGATGACCGGCGTCTTTTCCGGGACGCTCGAGCTGGCGGTGCCGATCACGCTCGGTGCGTTCGCGGGCATCCTGTCCGAGCGCAGCGGCATGTTCAACATCGCGATCGAGGGCAAGTTCCTGATCGGCGCGTGCGCGGCGGCGGTCGTCGCGAGTGTCACCCAGAACGTGATCCTCGGCGTGCTGGCATCGGTGGTCGCCGGCGCGCTCGTCGGCCTGCTCCTCGGCTGGCTGGGGATCCGCTATAAGGTCGACCAGATCATCGCCGGCGTCGTGGTCAACATCGGCGCCCTCGGGGTCACGAACTTCCTGTTCCTGCGTGTCCTGTCGGCGAACACCCAGCTCAACACGCCGCCATCGGTCGAGAAGATCCGAGTGCCCGTGCTCGCCGAGATCCCGGTCCTCGGCCCGCTGCTGTTCTCGGGTACCCCGTACCTCTATTTCACGATCGCGGTGATGATCTTCCTGACCTACATGCTGTTCAGGACCCGCTGGGGCCTGCGCCTGCGGGCCTCGGGTGAGAAGCCATCGGCGGCGGGCACGGTCGGCATCGACGTCCTGCGCATCCGCTACCAGGCGATGCTGATCGCCGGCATGCTGGGCGGGCTGGCCGGCTCGTACCTCAGCCTGTCGACGGCCGGCAGCTTCCAGATGAACATGAGCGCGGGTCGCGGGTACATCGCGCTCGCAGCGGTGATCTTCGGCGCGTGGCACCCGGTATGGGCATTCGGGGCGGCGCTGGTCTTCGGATTCTCGGACGCGACCCAGGCGCTGCTCTCGATCCTCGGCGTCGACGTGCCGCCGCAGCTGCTCAACAGCGTCCCGTACATCGTCACGATCATCGTCGTCGCCGGCGTGGTCGGGCGCGTGCGCGGACCAGCTGCCGCCGGTCAACCGTACGACCAGGGCTGATGGGTTGAGCGCGGGCTATCCGGACGGGTCGGGACCGGTCCACGCCGTCCCGACCTTCTTCGGTGCGGCGGCCGCTCCACGCGGCGCGCCGGTGGGGACGCGGGAACGGCCGCTGCCCCTC
This sequence comes from uncultured Chloroflexia bacterium, assembly GCA_963812745.1. Taxonomy (GTDB): domain Bacteria; phylum Chloroflexota; class Limnocylindria; order Limnocylindrales; family CSP1-4; genus SPCO01. Next base: position 333,139 of record CAWEWE010000006.1, read on the forward strand.
ATCATCGACAGCGATCCCGGGCTAGACGACGCGCTCGCGATCGGACTCGCGCTCGCGCGGCCCGAGCTCGAGGTCCTGGCGGTCACCACGGTCGGTGGCAACGCCGACGTCCGCCACTGCACGGAGAACGCGCTTCGGCTCCTGCACGCCTACGGACGCGATGACATCCCGGTGGCCGAAGGTGCCGCGGGACCCCTCGTCGGAGCGGTCGTCCGCGCGACCGAGGTCCACGGCGAGGGCGGCATCGGCACCACGCAGCTGCCGCCGGCGACGGCGACCGCGCGGCCAGAAGGCGCGGTCGAGCTCATCGCCCGGCTGCTGCGCGAGCACCCCGAGCCCGTGGCGATCGCACCGATCGGCCCGCTCACCAACATCGCGGTGCTCCTGCGGCTCTATCCCGACCTCGCCGCCCGGATCGCTCACCTCTCGATCATGGGCGGCTCGATCGGGGAGGGGAATAGCACGGTCTCTGCCGAGTTCAACATCTATGCCGATCCCGAGGCGGCCGACATCGTGTTCCGGTCGGGTCTGCCGATCACGATGATGGGCCTCGACGTGACCCACCAGGCGCTGCTCGACCGGGACGCGGCCGAGGCGCTCCGGGCGACCGGTACGGCCTCGGCGCGCATCGCCGCCGAGCTGACCGACTACGCCCTCGACCGCAACATGGAGTGGTCGGGGCGGACCACGACCGCCATCCACGACGCCGTCGCGGTCGCGCACCTGGCCATCGCCGACCTTGTCGACGTGGCGCCGTACCACGTCGCGGTCGAGACCGGCGCCGGACCCGCGCGCGGCCGGACTGTCGCCGACGGCCTGCCGTACCGCCTGCGCCGGGATGGCCGTACGCCGAACGCGGAGGTCGGCATCCGGATCGACCGCCCGCGGTTCGAGCGCGTGCTCATCGAGGCGTTCGGCAGCCTGCCGTAGGGCGCGCATGCGCTACGTCGCGCTCGGGGATTCGTACACCATCGGCACGGGGGTGCCCGCCGCGGACCGGTTCCCGGACCAGCTCGTCCGCGCCACCCCGGAGCTCGGGCTCGAGCTCGTCGCGAACCTGGGTGTCAACGGCTACACGACGGCCGACCTGATCCGCGACGAGTTGCCGGCAGTGGTCGGTCTCGCGCCGGCGTTCGCCACGCTGCTGATCGGCGTCAACGACGTCGTCCAGGGCATCCCGACCGTGACCTACGCGTCGAACGTCGTCGAGATCCTCGACGTGCTCCAGGCGCGCCTCCCGACCGACCGGATCGTGACGATCTCGATCCCCGACTACACGGTCACGCCCGCGGGCGGCGACTACGGCGACCCTGCCGACCAGCACGACGGGATCGTCGCCGCCAACGCGGCCATGGCTCGGCTCGCCGGCGAGCGCGGCATCGGCTTCGTCGACATCTTCGACCTGTCGCTGCGGGCGGCGGACGACCGGACGCTCGTGGCCGACGACGGGCTCCACCCGAGCGGCGCCCAGTACGCGCTGTGGGTCGAGCGGATCACACCCGTCGTCGGAGCGCTGCTGCGCGGCGAGGGCTGACCGACCGCCGACGCGTTCCGGGCTCAGCCGGCGCTGCTCGCCAACTCCTCCAACCGTGCCTCGCTGATGCCGAAGTGGTGCGCGATCTCGTGATAGACGGTCCTCGTCACGGCGGCAGCGAGCGCCTCCGGCGAGCGGAACGCGCGCAGCAGCGGCCCTCGGAAGATCGTGATCTTGCTCGGTAGCTGGGCGCCCTCTGCGCCGTACACCGTTCGCGGCACGCCCTGGTACAGACCGAAGAGACCCGCGGCGCCCACCGCTGCGAGTTGCTCCGGGGCGGCCTCCTCCTCGATCACGATGGCGACCGATCCGAGCCGCTCGCGATAGGGCGCCGGCAGGCGATCCAGCGCGTCGACTACGAGCGCCTCCACGTCGACGGCTTCGGTCACGGCGCCGGCGATGCGGTCGCGGTCGGCGTCAGCTTCGACAGGTCGAGGATGAGGCCGCCGCCGTCGGACGGCACGAGCATCACCGAGATCTGGTCGGACAGCTTCTCGATGTAGCGGTTCTGGAGGATCGCCGCGGTCAGCGAGGCGCCGACGAGGCGGTTCGATTCGGCCTCGCCGCGCGCCCGCTCGATCTGCGACTCGGCGTCGCCGCGTGCGGCGGCCACCTTCTGCTGCGCGATGATCTCCTGCTGGGCCAGCCGCTGGCGCTCGGTCTCGACCTGCTGCTGGGCGGCCTGCTTCTCCTCGATGGCCGCGTTGTACGCATCGGAATAGCTGAAGTTCTCGAAGTTGATCCCGTCGACGATGATCCCGCGCGGCTCGAGCTGGGCGCGCAGGAGGTCGGTCGCCTTCGTCCTGATCTCATCGCGGCTGTTGAGCACGATCGCGGTCGGGTAGTCGTCGGTCACCGACTTCGGGATGTCGAGGAAGCGCGGCCGGATGATGGTCTCCTCGAAGTTCAGCCCGAGGTCCTGGACGATCCGCGGCGCCGAGCGGGGGTCGACGTGGTAGTTGAGCGTCGCGTCGAGGAACAGGTCCTGCTGCTCCTTGCTCGCGGCGGTGTAGCCCTCGACGCGGATGGCCTTGACCCGGGTGTCGATCTGGTCCACGGAGTTCACGAACGGCGTCACGAAGTGGAGGCCGGGATCGAGCGTATTGCCGGTCACGGCGCCGAACTGACGGACGACCCCCACGAAGCCGGCCGGGATCTGGATGAACGCCGACAGCGCCAGCGCCGCCACCAGCGCGACCGCGCCCAGACCGAAGAGGAGTCCGGATGGCAGGTCGGGTCGGACCAGCTTGTCGCGGCTCACCGCCGGACGGAAGCGGTTCACGACGGCGGCCACGGCCCCGCCGATCAGCAGCGCCATGGCGCCAAGGAGCAGCAGGCCACTGATGGCTTCCACGGGGTTCCCTCCTGTCGAGACGGTCGATGATCCCAGTCTGAGGCCCGCGGCCGCGGAACGTCGAGCGGTGCCTATCGGCGCGGCGTGCTGCGTTTTCCGGTGCACGTACGCACCGTTGCGCCGACGCACAGGTGACAAGCGCCTCGCGGCGTCGCTACGATGCGGCGGCCGGAGGGCAAAGGGGTGCACTCCGGTGGACTTAAGGGGGGTTCTGCCACTTGGCCATTCGCCGTGTCGGCGCGCGCGCCGCGGCAATCGGCCTGCTGGTCGCAGGTCTCGTCTGGGCGCCCGCGCCCACCGTCAGTGCTGCAAGCGGGAGGTCGGCCGCGTCGACCGACCTCGCCACACCGGCCCCGCTGACGGCACCGCTCACGACCGAGCCCGTGTCCACGACCGAGCTGGCCGCCCCGATCGATAACGGCGAGTGGGGTCCACTCCTCGACTGGGGCATCCAGGCCAAGCACATGGTCACGCTGTCGACCAACAAGGTGCTGGTCTGGTCGACCGGCAGCAACGCGCGTGTCTGGGATCCGGCGACCGGCACGTTCACGCTGGCGCCGGCGACCTTCGGCGACCTCCACTGCGCGGGCCAGTCGACGCTCGCCGACGGGCGGGTGATCGTCGTCGGCGGCGTCAACGGTCCGCCGCACGACGGCACGAACATCACGGCGCTGTTCGATCCGATCACCCAGACGTGGACGCAGGGCGCGAACATGTTCGACTACCGCTGGTACGCCTCGAGCACGACGCTGGCGGACGGACGGGTCCTCGCGACCTCCGGCGATGCCCCGGATGGGACCCGATCGCAGGTGCCCGAGATCTACGATCCGGTGGCGAACACGTGGACCCGGCTCACCGGTGCGGTTCGCGACCAGCCGCTCTACTCGTTCATGTTCGTGTTGCCGAACGGCAAGCCGTACGAGTCGGGCTCCAAGGTCAGCACGGCCACGCTCGACGTGAGCGGGACGGGCAGCTGGACGCCCGGGCCCAACGCGATCTACTCGACGAGCGGCTACTCGGAATCGGCGGTCATGTACCGACCTGGCAAGATCCTGCGCGCGGGCGGCGGCGACCCGGCCCACGCGCGGACGATGGTGGTCGACATGACGGCCGCCAGCCCGGCCTGGCGGGAGATCGCGCCGATGTCGTTCGCGCGGCGCCGCATGAACCTGACGATCCTGGCCGATGGGACGGTGATGGCCATCGGTGGAACCGGTCGGGCCGATGACGCCGCGGCCGCCGTCCTCCAGGGCGAGATCTGGGATCCGGCCACCGAGACCTGGACCACCGTGGCCTCGATGGGCGAGGCGCGGATGTACCACTCCGCCGCGGTGCTGCTCCCCGACGGGCGCGTCGTGGTCGGTGGGGGCGAGGCAGCGGGCCGCCTGCGGTCGCAGATCTACTCACCGCCGTACCTCTTCAAGGGTCCCCGGCCGACGATCACCGCCGCGCCTGGAACGGCGGCCTACGGCTCCACGTTTGCGATCACCAGCCCGGATGCTGCCGACATCACGTCGGTGAGCCTGATGCGGCCGACGGCCGCCACGCATGCCTTCGACATGAACCAGCGCTATGTCCCACTGGCGTTCTCGCGTTCCGGGTCGACGCTCACAACGATCGCACCGGCATCCGGCGGGGTGGCCCCGCCGGGCGATTACATGCTCATCGCCAAGAGCTCGGCGGGCGTCCCGTCGGTGGCCTCGTGGATCCGCATCGGCACCAGCGGTACACTGCTGCCGGGTTCGGTAGCCGGCACCGTGACCGACGCCGCGACCGCAGCGCCGATCGCGGGTGCGGGGGTGTCGACCAGCAGCGGCTCGACGACGACCGACGCGGCCGGTCACTACTCGCTGACCGGCATCCCGGCCGGCGAAGCGCAGGTGACGGTCCAGGCCGCGGGCTACGCCACCGAGGTCCGTCATGTCGCCGTGACGGGCGGTTCGACCACGACGCTCGACGTGGCGCTCGCGCGCCCTGGCAACGTGAGCGGCGTCGTCACGAACGCCGACACCGATGTCCCCGTGGCGGGTGTGACGGTGGGCTATCCGGGCGGCATCACGCTGACCGACTCGGCCGGCCAGTACTCGATCGCCGGGCTGCCCGCCGGCGCGCACGAGGTCACGTTCGCGGCGACGGGCTACGCGACCGCGACCAGAACCGTGACGGTCGTCGCCGACCAGACCACGACGCTGGACGTCCAACTCGCTCCGTCGATCACGTTCGTGGCCGGTGAGGTTCGCGACGCGGTGACGTCGGCGACCCTCGCCGGTGCGACGATCTCGATCCACACGGGTCAGACGACCACGACGGACGATCAGGGCCGATATCGCGTCGACCTGCCGCCCGGCACCTACACGGTCACCGCGTCGGCTCCAGGCCACGTGACGTCCAGCGGCACCGCGGTCATCAATGGCGGGAGTTACGCGACGCTCGACTTCAGCCTGGCGCAGACCGGCGGTACGCCCGCGACGCTCCCGTTCGTGCCGGTCGCTGATGCCTACGTGAAGAACACCAACCCGACCAAGAACTACGGCACTGCTCTGGACCTCTTGCTGCGGCGAGGGGATGCCGCGAACACCACGACCGGGACGACCTACTTCCGATTCGATGTGGCCGGCCTGGCCGGTCGTCCCGTCACGGGTCTGACCCTGCGGCTGCGTGTCACCGACGCGGGCCCGCACGGCGGGACCGTGTATGCGACCAGCCCGGCGTGGACCGAGACCGGGATCAACTGGAACAACGCCCCGCCACCGAGCGGGCCTGCGCTTTCGACGATCGGCGCCGTGACCGCCGGGCAGACGATCGACGTGGCGCTGCCGCCAGGCACCGTGAGCGGCGACGGACCGCTTGGCCTCGTCCTGGTGGCAGGCAACGCCAACAGCGTGTACTACGCGAGTGGCGAGTCGGCCACCTCGCCACAGCTCCTCGTGACCGTGGCAGGCGGTGGCGGTCCCACGCCGACCCCCACGCCGACTCCCGCCCCGACGCCGACACCGACGGCGACACCGGTCGCGACCCCCACACCGACGCCGGGCCCGACGCCGACACCAACCCCGGGCCCGACACCAACCGCGACCCCAGGCCCGACCCCCACACCGACCCCCACACCGACCCCGGCGCCGACCCGACGCCGACTCCGACGCCGACCGCGACGCCGACCCCGACACCTCCACCGCCGGGCAACCTGCGCGGCATCACCTTCGAAGGCGGATTGCTCGATCCGACCACGGGCGTCGACAGCCAGACCGGCGTCGTCACGCTCGAGACCTCGCTGCCCATCCACGGGACCGCGTCGGCACGCTTCGCCAACACGACGGGCTACCTGCAGGAGAGCTTCCCGGCGACCGCCGACACGTGGGTCTCGTTCCGGTTGCGGATCGACGCGTTGCCGACAGCCGCGCCGCGCATCTTCATCCTGACGAATGCCGGCACCACGGTCGGAAACATGACGCTCAGCTCAGCCGGCCGTCTACGCCTGCGCGATGCCTCGACCGCGGTCGGCGCGGAGTCGGCGCCGCTGCAGGCCGGTTCGACATACGTCGTCGGGCTCCACCAGACCCGCAGCACGGGCGGCGGCAACGCCATCCTGGAGGCGTTCGTCGCACCTGACGGCCAGCCCTTCGCGGCGCCGTTCGCGCGGATCACCAATGGGACGTGGACGTCGTCGGCGGACCGTCTCCGTTTCGGTGCGACCAACGGCACGGCCGTCAACCTGACATTCGACGACGTCCTCGTGGCGAGTGGCGGCATGCCGGCACCGATCGCCAGCAGCGGCCGCGCGATCCTCGCGGCCGCCGTCCCGGGTTCGTCCTACGCGACCGTCGTGCGGGCAAGCTGGACAACGGCGACTCGCGTCGACTACCGGTTCTCGTTCGCCTGCCCGATCCAGGTCTAGGGCCGACCGGGCCGGTCGGCGCCCGGTAGACTTGGCCTCCGTGACCCTCGCGCCGAACGACTTCACCCACCTCCACGTCCACTCCGAGTTCAGCCTGCTCGACGGCCTTGGCCGGATCACGGAGCTGGTGGATGCGGCGGCGGCCCAGGGCATGGACGCGATGGCGCTCACCGACCACGGAGCGCTGTACGGCGCGGTCGCCTTCTACCAGGCCGCGAAGACCAAGGGCATCAAGCCGATCATCGGCGTCGAGACGTACGTGGCGCCGCGGTCGATGACCTCGAAGGAGGGCAAGGCCGACAGCCAGCCCTTCCATCTGATCCTTCTGGCGAAGGACTACGCCGGCTACCAGAACCTGTGCCGTCTGGTCACCGATGCCCACGTCGATGGCTACTACTACCGCCCGCGGATCGATCGTGAGCACCTCGCTCGATACAGCGAGGGCCTGATCGGGCTGTCCGCGTGTCTCGGCGGCGAAGTCGCGAAGGCCCTCGAGGTCGACGACTGGGAGCTTGCGAAAGGCGTCGCCGGCGAGTACCGCGACATCCTCGGCCCGGACAACTTCTTCCTCGAGCTGCAGGACCACGGCCTTCCCGAGCAGGCCCGGCTCAACCAGCAGCTGCTCCGGCTCGCGCCGGAGGTCGGGCTCCCACTGGTCGCGACTAACGACCTCCATTACGTCCGCGAGGAGCAGTCCGACGCGCACGACGTGCTGCTGTGCGTGGGGACCGGCAACAACCTCGATACGCCCGCCCGGCTGAAGTTCGAGACCCACGAGTTCTACGTCAAGTCGGCCGCCCAGATGGGCGCGCTGTTCCCGGAGCAGCGGGAGGCGATCCTCAACAGCCGGCGGATCGCCGAGATGACCGACCTCAGCCTGCCGCTCGGCCAGCTGCGCATCCCGCACTTCCCGGTGCCTGACGGCGAGACGGCGGAGTCGTGGCTGCGCAAGGAGTGTCAGGCCGGCCTCGAGCGTCGCTACGGGACGGTCACGCCGGAGCTCCAGGAGCGGCTCGACTACGAGCTCGGCGTGATCACGTCGATGGGCTATGCCGGCTACTTCCTGATCGTCGCCGACTTCATCCGGTTCGCGCGGGAGCAGGGCATCCAGACGACCTGCCGCGGTTCGGCGCCGGGCAGCATCGTCACCTACACGCTGGGCATCACGCCCGTCGACCCGATCCTCTACCAGCTCCCGTTCGAGCGGTTCCTCAACCCGGACCGGGTGACGATGCCCGACATCGACGTCGATTTCGAGGACGGCCGGCGCGACGAGGTCATCGCCTATGTCGGTCGCAAGTACGGCCAGGACCACGTCGCGCAGATCATCACGTTCGGCACGATGCTCGCGCGGGCGGCGATCCGCGACGTCGGTCGGGTGCTGGGCCACAGCTACGGCGAGGTCGACCGGATCGCCAAGGCCGTCCCCAATCAGCTCGGCATCCGGCTCGACGAGGCGCTCCAGACCAGCCCGGCGCTGCGCGAGCAGGTCGACGCCGACCCGGCGGTCAAGCGGATCATCGATTTCGCGCGGCACCTCGAGGGCGTCGCCCGGAATGCGTCGACCCATGCGGCCGGCGTCGTCATCAGCCGCGAGCCCCTGACCGAGCTCATGCCGCTCCAGAAGGCGACCAACTCGGACTCGCTGATGACGCAGTACGAGATGCACGCGATCGAGGCGCTCGGGCTGCTCAAGTTCGACTTCCTGGGGCTGTCGAACCTGACGATCCTGCGCCAGGCGGTCGACCTCGTCCAGGAGAACCGGGGCGTCACGATCGACCTCGACGCGATCCCCCTCGACGACGGCCGGACGTTCGAGCTGCTCGCGTCGGGCGAGACGACCGGCATCTTCCAGCTCGAGTCGGCGGGCATGCGCCGCTACATCCGTGAGTTGCGCCCGACGTCGGTGTACGACCTCGCCGCGATGGTCGCGCTCTATCGCCCCGGGCCGATGGACAACATCCCGGCCTACATCCGGCGCAAGCACGGCCAGGAGGCGGTGACCTACCTCCATCCGCTGCTCGAGCCGTACCTCGAGAAGACGTACGGGATCTTCGTGTACCAAGAGGACATCATGTCGGCCGCCATGGCCCTCGGCGGCTTCACGGGTCCCGAGGCCGACACGCTCGGCTACGCGATCCGCAAGAAGAAGTCGAGCGTGCTGCGGGCCCAGAAGGAGAAGTTCGTCAGCCAGGCCGCGGAACGTGGGGTGGCACCCGGCGTGATCGACGCGGTGTTCACCGCGTTCGAGCCGTTCGAGCGCTACGGCTTCAACAAGGCGCACGCCACCTGCTACGGCCTGATCGCCTACCAGACGGCGTACCTCAAGGCCAATCACACGGTCGATTACATGACCGCCGTGCTGACCGCGTTCCGGGCGAACGAGGAGAAGGTCGCCGCCGCGGTCGCCGAGTGCCGCCGCATGAGCATCGAGGTCCGCCCCCCGGACGTCCACGCCAGCCACCTCGAGTTCACCGTCGAGGGCGATGCGATCCGATTCGGGTTGCTGGCGGTGAAGAACGTCGGCCAGGGCGCGATCGAATCGATCATCGCGGCGCGTGCCGAGGGCGGCGAGTTCCGGTCGCTCACCGACTTCTGCACCCGGATCGACCTCCGGCTCGCCAACCGGAAGGTGCTCGAGGCGCTGATCAAGGTCGGCGCGCTGCGCGCATTCGGCCACGCCGGCCAGCTGCTGCTCGGCCTGGACGACGCGATCGGTGCCGCCCAGGCGACCCAGCGCGACCGGATCACCGGCCAGACGTCGCTGTTCGACCTCGGGGCCGCCGACGCGCAGGTCTTCGAGCGCCCGCTGCCGGCGGCGAGCGAGGTGCCGGTGCGCGAGCGGCTGCGCTGGGAGAAGGAGCTGCTCGGGCTGTACCTGTCGGAGCACCCGATGGGGGAGGTGGCCGAGCAGGTCGGCCGCTTCGTCAACGCCTATTCGGGCGACCTCAAGGATGAGACGCTCGACGGCCAGCGGGTCGTCGTGGGCGGCATCGTCACCGGCCAGCGCACGGTCATCACAAAACGGCAGGAAGCCATGGCGATCGTGACGCTGGAGGACCTCCAGGGGTCGATCGAGGTCGTCGTCTTTCCGCGGCTGTACGAGACGACCCGGTCGCTGCTCCGCGACGGCTCGATCCTGCTCATCGCGGGGCGAGTCGACCACAAGGGCGAGGAGGTCTCGCTGCTCGCCGACCTGGTCGCCGATTGGGACGATGCGGCGGCCCGTGGGCCGGAGGAGTTCGCGCGGGATGTCGCGGCCGGCGATCGGGGCGGACGCAACGGGTCGTTCCGGCGGACGCCGGTGGGCGTCGGGCCGGGTGTCGCCGCGGGTGTTCCCACCGCCGTTCCCGCCACGGGTGGCGCGCCATCCGCGTTCGTCTCACCGAGGCGAGACGGCGAGCACGGCAACGGGACCGGTGCGACCCCGGAGGCCATGCCGCGGATCCAGCCACCGGAACCGGTCGGGACCTACATCGAAGCCCGCGGTGCGATCGTCACCGCGGACGAGGATGCGCACGACGAACCCGCCGTGCCGGATGAGGCGCGCGCCCGCATCGTCGGCGATGCCACGGCCGACGCACCGGTGGCGGCGGGGCCGGAGACCGTGCTCCACGTGCGGTTCGAGGGCACGGCGGGGCCCGACCGACTGGTCCGGGCGATGGAGACCGTCAAGCTGCTGCTGAAGGACCGGCCGGGCGGCACGAAGGTCGTGCTCCACGTGCCGGCACCCGGCGGCGGGCAGGCACTCCCCATGGAGCTGCGCTGGGGCGTCGCCTATGACGCGGAGCTGCTGGCCGAGGTGCGCCGCCAGCTGGGGGACGGGCTCGTGGAGCTCCGCCTGGCGAGCGCCTGAGGGTCGGTCGGGTCAGTCGGCCGGATCCACGGCGAGAATGACGGCCGACCAGGGGCAGTACCGATCGCCCGTCACGACCCCGGTCTCGACGTCGGAAGGCAGACCGTCGCAGACCTCCACCGTCACGTCAGCGAAGTCGATGTCGTTGGGGTCGATCGACCAGCTGTAGCCCTCGTTGACGCCGGTCTCGCGGATGACGCGGCCGTTGGGGATGCTCGGGATGTCCTCGCCGGCCAGGAGCCGCCGGGCGTGGAGGATGTCGGCCGGGTCGGTCAGGAGCACCTTGTAGCGTTCGTCGAGGACCTCGAACGTGGCCACGACCGGGGCGCCCGCGTCCGGGGAGGCATTTCCTCCGCCGCATGCGGCAAGCATCAGAGCAAGCACCCCGACCAGCGCGCCGCCGCGAAGGACCGTGGCCCTGGAGCGACCCGTCATCGACCCTCGGCGATCCGGCGGACGGCCTGGACGGACGACAGACGTTCGTGGTACTCGCGCCGGACGACGTTGACGACGTCGGGATCGAGTCCGAGCTCCTTCCCGATCTGGTTGAGCTCGGCCGACTCCTCGGCGGAGATGGATCCGCTCGCGGCACTCACCGCGAAGCACGCCCGTAGCACGTCGATCCGTTGCTGCTCGTTGGCGAGGGCGGTGAACTCGCGGGTCACGACGTAGTCCTCCGTCCCGCCGACCGTGCGCGCCTGCAGCTTGGCCATCTCGGTGACGAGGACGGCCGTGGCCTCGTCGATGGCGCCATGCGCCTGGAGCTCACGCTCGATGACGGCAGTCTCGTCCTCGCTGATCTCGAGATCCGCGTGCGCGGCGCGGGCGAGCGTGTAGGCGGCGGACGCGATGAGCCGCGCCTGATCGGCCGGCATGCGCTCGAGTCGCGCGACGATCCGGCGCACGGTCTGGGTGTCGCCGGCCGCCGCGGCGGCATCGAACGAGGCGGTCTCGAGGTCGGCTGCCTGCTCGTGCTCGCGGCCGGGGCCGAAGATCCGACGGAACATGGGCGGAGTCTAGGACGAGGACGTGCAGCGCGCAGCGACCGCGGCCCACTAGGCTCTGCGGATGGCCTTGCTGGTTCGGGGAGTCGCGGTCATCGACGGCATCGCGGAGGCGGCACGTCCGCGGATGGACGTGGTCGTCGAGGGTGAGCGCATCGCGTCAGTCGGTCCGCACGAACCCGAGCGCGTCGTCGCGCCGGGGACCGCCGTGGTCGACGGCGCCGGGCGGACGCTGCTCCCCGGCTTGATCGACGCACACGCCCACTACAGCTTCGACCCGACGGAGGGGTCGCTCCAGGCCATCGCGCATCGTTCGGATGCGCGGATCCTCGAGGACGCCGCACGGCACGCATCGCTTGCGCTGCGGGCCGGCGTGACGAGCGCCCGCGGGGCGGGCTCGATCCGTGGACTGGAGCTTCGGTTGCGCGATGCGATCGCGCGCGGTGAGATCCCGGGGCCACGGATCGTGGCCGCAGGGACGGCCGTCGGATCCGTCGGCGGACACGGCTCGGCGTTCGGGCTGGAGGCCGATGGGCCGGACGCGCTGGCTGCCGCGACCCGGGAGGTCGTGGATCGCGGCGCGGACGTCATGAAGGTCGTCGCATCGGAGGCGGCGATGCTCACCACGACCGGTCACGCACCGGGTGTCATGGTCCACGGCGCGCCGGAGTTGAGCGTGGACGAGTTGCGTGCGATCGTCGCGGCGGCCGCGGGTCTCGACCGGCGCGTCATGTGCCACGCTCAGGACAGCGAATCGGTTCGCCGTTCCGTGGCTGCTGGTGTGACGTCCGTCGAACACGCGTGGCTGGCCGACGAGTCGGCCATCGAAGCGCTGGCCACCGCCGGCGTGTGGCTGGTCCCGACACTCGTCGTCACCGACGTGAACCGGACGCTACCGGGTCTGACGCCGCTCCAGCGTGAGCGTCAGGACCTGATCGAGGAACGGCACCGCATCTCGACCCAGACAGCTATCCGGCTCGGCGTGCCGATCGCGACCGGCACCGACACCGGCGAGGTCGGCGTGACGGCCGACATGGTCTGGCGCGAGGTCGTCCTGCTGCGGGACCACGGCGCGTCGTCGATGGCAGCCATCCGCGCCGCCACGTCGGCGGCGGCGCAGCTGCTTGGCATCGATCGGGAGACCGGGTCCATCGAGGCGGGCAAGGCGGCCGATCTCGTGCTGGTCGATGGCGACCCGTTGGTAGATCTGGCGACGCTGTCGCGACCCGTCGCCGTCTGGCAGTCGGGGCGCGCCGTCAGCGCTTGAGCAGGTCGTGGACGTCCGGGTCGGGACCCTGCCAGCGGACGATCTCTTCCGTCGCGAACCGCCCGTAGTAGTTGATGAAATGGGCGCCGGGCTCGCGGAGGATGCGGACGGCGTCGGCCTTCCGCTCATCGCCGCGCAACCGGACCATCACGACCGCGTGCCCCGCCCGGATCGCGGCGTCGTACCAGGCCATGTCCGGCAGCTGGTCCATCACCGTGAAGGAGACCAGCCGCCGCAATCGGGTGAGGAGGCCGTGCACGGCGCCCGTCGGGTCGAAGCGTGAGGCGCCCTCGTCGCCGCGAAGGATCGTGATGTCGCGATCCGGGATGCCGGCGCCCTTGAGGGCCGCGGCCGCGGCGGCGGCTCGCTCGGCATCGGGGAGGACGGCAAGGAGCGAGTCGGTCGGATAGCCGATGAACCGCGACTGGCGCCGGCCGTGTGACGCTGTCATCGGTCGAGGATAGGGCCGCCGAGCCTCGGCACGTTCGGGAGATTGGTGCCGAAGGAGGGATTCGAACCCTCAACCACTTGCGTGGAGCGGTGTTTGAGACCGCCGCGTATGCCATTCCGCCACTTCGGCACGGAGCGACATCCTAGCGGTTCGCGGTTCGTTCCTGATCGTTGTCGCTCCCGTCCCACGGGAGCTGACGACGTCGAGAGGGAAGTATCGGTCGCGGAATCCCGTCCCACGGAAGATCTGGGGGTGCCGTGCCGTGGCACGGGATCGTCGGACAGATCTCGGCCCGCTCCGTCGCCAGCTGCCGTCCTACGGCAGCTCCGCGGCCGGTTCGCCGGAACCACCCGACGCGGGCCCGCGTCTGGCGTCCGATGCTAGACTCCCCCCGCCTCACGTCAGCCAGCATCGCCGTCCGGAGGGACCCCCCGACCGTGGAGGACCTTCGCTCGACGACGGTCCCCGACGACCCCGTCCAGCGCCGCGATCTCATCCTCATCGAGCGTGCCCGGTCAGGGGACCTCGACGCGTTCAACGACCTCGTCACCCTCTACCAGGATTCGCTGTTCGCGCTGGTCGTGCGCATGGTGCCCGACCGCGACCAGGCAGCCGACGCCGTGCAGGAGGCCTTCTTCTCGGCGTTTCGGAACCTGGCTTCGTTCCGCGGCGGCAGCGTCAAGTCGTGGCTGAACCGGATCTGCGTCAACGCCGCGATGGACACCCAGCGGGCGCGGAAACGGCGCCCGGTCCAGCCCTATCCCGAGCTCGAGGACGAGAGCTGGCAGCCGAGGGCGGGCGACGAGGTCGACCCGGAACGGATCGCCGTCCACGCCGAGCGGAGCCGCGCCATCGCGGCCGCCCTCGCCCGCATCACGGACGACCAGCGCACCGCGATCGTCCTCTACGACGTCGAGGGTTACGACTACAGCGAGATCGCCGAGATGACCGGCGTCTCCCTGGGGACCGTGAAGTCGCGCATCCACCGCGGGCGACTGTCCCTGCGTGACCTGCTCGTCGACCGCATGGAGCTGTTCCGTGGCTGACGGGAGCTCGCACGCGAAGCATGACCGTTTCGGCATCGCTGACGGCGTCGGCGGCGTCGGCGGTCTCGCCCCGTCGATGATCGCCACCTGCCCCGCATGCGGCGCACTGTTCATCGACCTGCTCGCGATCCGTACCGCTATCCGCGAGGTCCGGACGCCGGCGCGCACACGCGACTTCCTGTTGACCGCTGCCGACGCCGCCCGTCTTCAGCCCGCACGATGGCGCCGTCTCCTCGCGGCGATCGGCACGCAGCGCGACGCGATCACACGGCCGATCGCCGTCAGCTGCACCGCGCTCGGCCTGGCCGGATTGCTGCTGACGACGGTCCCGTTCGGGGCCTTCGGCGCGATGGGCGGCGCCTCAACGGCCGCCAGCGAAGCCCCGCCCGAGATCTATGTCACCGGCGAGCCGGCGCCTCCGGTCGCCAAGGACCTGCGCGCGCAGGTTCCGGCGGCCACAACGCCACTGACCGGCTTCTCGATCGGGCTGCTCGCCGCCGGCTGCGTCGTGTTCGCGGTACGACGCATCGCTCCGCGGCTCAGCAGGGTGCGATGATGGCGACCACTGATCGGCGCACGGGAACCGTGCGCAGGACGAAGCCGTCTAGACGGGTAGCATGACCGAGCCACACCTGCCCAGCGCATCCGCGCACGCCGCGCACGATCTGACGATGATCGCGGCGCTGGCTGCGCGCACGCCCGACCTGACCGACACCCAGACAGCCGCGGCACACGACCAGTTGGCCTCGTGCGACGCCTGCACGACGCTCCTCGCGGACCTCATCGCCCTCCAGACCGCGCTTCCCACGACGTCGACACCAGCGCGACCCCGTGACTTCACCCTGACACCGGCCGACGCCACGCGGCTACGCCGAGGCGGTTGGCGGCGCATCCTCGGGTTGGTCGGATCCGGTGGTGACAACGTCACGCGGCCGCTTGCCCTCGGGTTCACGTCGCTCGGCCTGGCCGGGTTGCTGCTCGCCGGGTTCTCGACCTTCTCCCTGGGGGGCAGCACACAGGCCGTCCTGTCGACGGTCGGCGGCCCTGTCCAACAGGCTGCGCCCGCGGCCAGTGGAGCTCCCGCGGCTGGTGGGGCGCCAGCTGCCAGCGAGCCGGCGAGCGAGGCATACGCCACCGACCGGATGACGATGACTATCGATCCCGCGGCGAGCGACACGGCAGACGGCGGCGTGTTCGCCGGCGCCAACCCGGACGAGGTCGGGTCGGGCGATGTCGCGGGCGATGCGGCTCGCCTCGCCCTCCGTGACGACGCCTCCGGACTGTCGGTGATGTTCGTCGTGGCCGGGACGCTGCTGCTCGTCGGCCTGGGCCTCTTCGCCCTCCGCTGGAGCGCTCGCCGGCTGCTCTGAGGCACCGCCACGCGAGTCTGCCGCGGCGGGTCGAACCCGCCGGTCGCCAGGGAAGCGCGACTACACTGGAGACGTGCCCACCGAACGCCTGATGCTGCTCGACGGCTACGGGCTGGTCTACCGCGGATACTTCGCGCTCCCCCCGCTCACCACCTCCAAGGGCGAGCTGGTGAACGGGGTATTCGGGTTCGCCAGCATCGTCCTGCGCGGCATCGCCGACCTCCAGCCGGACTACCTGGCAGTGTCGTTCGACCTGCCCGGGCCGACGTTCCGGCACGAGCAGTACGCCGACTACAAGGCGACCCGCGTGAAGATGCCGGACGACCTCCGCGATCAGTTCCCGAAGGTCCGCGAGGTCGTGAAGGCGCTGCGTATCCCGGTGTACGAGATGCCGGGCTTCGAAGCGGACGACGTCATCGGCACGATCACCACGCAGCTCGATCCCCGCGGGGACCTCGAGACGACGATCGTCACCGTCGATCTCGACATGCTCCAGCTCGTCACCCCACGCGTGCGGCTGATGACGACCCGCTCGGGCGTCGAGAACACGGTCATGTACGACGTCGCCCGCATCGACGAGCGGTTCGGGCTGCGGCCGGACCAGATGATCGACTACAAGGCGCTCAAGGGCGACCCGACCGACAACATCCCGGGCGTGCCCGGCGTCGGCGAGAAGACCGCGGCCAAGCTCATCCGCGAGTTCGGCGACCTCGAGTCGTTGTTCAGCCGGCTCGACGACGTCAAGCCCGAGAAGCTGCGCGACAAGCTGCGCGACCACCGCGACCAGGTCTTC
This sequence comes from uncultured Chloroflexia bacterium, assembly GCA_963812745.1. Classification (GTDB taxonomy): domain Bacteria; phylum Chloroflexota; class Limnocylindria; order Limnocylindrales; family CSP1-4; genus SPCO01. The sequence goes on from CAWEWE010000006.1 coordinate 349,709, forward strand.
ATGGGCCGAGAGCTGTCGACCATCGTGCGCGACCTGCCCATCACGATCGACCTCGAGGCGGCACGGCTCGGCGACTACGACCGGGACACGGTCGTCCGCCTCTTCCGCGAGTACGAGTTCCGGACGCTGATCGAGCGACTCCCACCGATGGCCGGCGAGACCGCCGAAGAGCGCACCGAGACGCTGCGCTCGGTCGCCCAGAGCGGGTACGTGCCGGCGGCGAGGGTCGCCGGTCGACCCGAGGGCTGGGGCGCCGGTCGTGCCGCGGGCCGGACGGGCAGCAGCGAGCTCCAGCTCCGGCTCGACTTCGACGCGGTCGTCGCGCCGCCGACCAACGGCACCGGCAGCGGCCCGGCGACGGGCGAGCAGCCGTTCGAACCGACCGATGACCTGCCGGCCGCGCTGGCCGCGGCGATCGTCGACCCGGGACGCATCGAGGTGGTCGGCACGGAGCGTGTCGCCGACCTGGAGCCGTGGTTGTCAGCACAGCCGGTCATCGGCGCTGCGCTGCTCCAGGATGACCCTCGGCCACGTCGCGGTATCCCGCTGGCCCTCGCCGTGGTCGGCCCGGACGGTCGTGCGGTCGCCGCCGAGGGCGCCGCCGCCGCCGATGCCCTCCGCCGGATCCTGCAACGCCTGCAGGTGCCGCTCGTCGGCCACGAGATCAAGCCGATCCTGGTCGCCGGTCTGGCGGACGACCCCTCCTCCGATCCGCTGCCGGTCGCATTCGACACGCAGGTCGCGGCGTACATCCTCAACGCCGCGCTCCGCAGCCAGACCATCGCCGACGTCGTGGCCGAGCACCTCGACCAGATCCTGCCGCCGCCGGCCGAGCTGCCCGCGACCGCTCAGGCCGGTCTCATCGCACTCTCGGCGCTGGCCGTGCGCGACCCGCTCCAGCGCCGCCTCGAGGACATCGAGGGTCTCGAACGGCTGTTCCGCGAGGTCGAACTGCCGCTGATCCCGGTGCTGGCCCGGATGGAAGCGACCGGGGTCGCGCTCGATCGCGAGGCGCTGGCGGTGCTCGACCGCGAGTTCGGATCCGAGATCGCCCGCCTCGAGCAGGGCATCTACACGGACGTCGGCCACGAGTTCAATCTCGGCAGCCCCAAGCAGCTCGAGCAGGTCCTGTTCTATGAGCTGAGCCTGCCGAAGGGCCGACGGACGAAGACGGGCTTCTCGACCGATGCGTCGGTGCTCGAGGAGCTGCGGCCCGCCCACCCGATGGTCGACAAGCTGCTCGAGTGGCGCGTCTACACCAAGCTGCGCTCGACGTACGTCGAGGCGCTGCCGACGCTGCTGGCCGACGACGGCCGCCTGCACACCACGTTCCACCAGGCGGTGGCCGCGACCGGCCGGCTGTCGTCGTCCGACCCGAACCTGCAGAACATCCCGATCCGGACCGAGCTCGGGCGCAAGATCCGCCGCGCGTTCGTCGCGGGTGAGCCCGACCTCGTCCTGCTCGCCGCCGACTATTCGCAGATCGAGCTGCGGATCCTGGCCCACGTCTCGGCCGACGAGCACCTCAAGGACGCCTTCGCCCGCGGCGCCGACATCCACCGCGAGACGGCTGCCCGGGTGCTCGGCAAGGCGCCGGAGGACATCACCCACGCCGAACGGTCGATGGCCAAGATGGTCAACTTCGGGCTGGCCTACGGCATGAGCGACTTCGGGCTCGCGACGCGGGCGAACATCTCGCGCCAGGAGGCCCAGAGCTTCATCAACAGCTATTTCACGGCCTATTCCGGGATCAGCTACTACATGATGGCCATCAAGGACCAAGCCCGGGAGCAGGGCTTCGTCGAGACGCTTCTGGGCCGGAAGCGCCAGATCCCCGAACTGCGCGCCTCGAACCCGGCCCTCCGTGGGGCGGGGGAGCGGATGGCCATCAACATGCCCATCCAGGGGACGGCCGCCGACATCCAGAAGATCGCGATGATCCGGGTGGAGGCGGCCGTGCGCGAGGCCGGGTTGCGGGCGCGCCTGCTGCTGTCGGTCCACGACGAGCTGCTGTTCGAGACGCCGCGCGACGAGGTCGAGCCGCTGGCCGCGCTCGTGCGCGACAAGATGGAGGGCGCGCTGTCGTTGTCGGTGCCACTCGTCGTCGATGTCAAGGTCGGTGACGATTGGGAGTCGATGACGCCGCTCACGCGGGCCGACGCGATCGCCGCCGAGGCCGACGAGATGCCGCTCGAGGCGCCGGTCGCCCCGATCGCCGGGTAGGTCGACGCGATGCCGGAGCTTCCCGAGGTCGAGACGGTCGCGCGCGACCTGCGACCGCGCCTGGTGGGCGCGACCATCGTCGGGGCCCGCACGAACTGGATCCGTACGCTGCGCTCCCAGGACCCGGTGGCCTTCGCGGATGGCGTGGCCGGCCGGTCGGTCACGGCCGTCGGACGGCGCGGCAAGCAGCTCGTCGTCGAGCTGTCGGGCGACGCGGCGATGACCATCCATCTCAAGATGACCGGGCAGCTGTTCGTCGTGCCGGCGGACGTCCCCGAGGACCCCTACGTCCGACTGGTCTTCGAGCTGGCCGACGGGCGCGAGCTGCGCTTCCGCGACATCCGCAAGTTCGGCAAGGTCGCCGTCTACGGGCGCGATCCGGTCAGCGGCGACCTCGTCGAGGAGGTCGGCGGCGCGGCAGTGTTCGCGGCAGTGGGCCCGGAGCCCCTTGGCGACGAGTTCACGCTGCGCGACTTCCGGCGGCGCATCCGTCGACGCAAGGGTCGGCTGAAGTCGCTGTTGACCGATCAGTCGTTCGTGGCCGGAGTGGGTAACATCTACGCGGACGAGGCGTTGTGGCGCGCCCGGCTGCACCCGTTGCGCTCGGCGGCGACGCTGCGGCCGCCCGACGAGCGGCATCTCTACGGATCCATCCGGGCCGTGCTGGGCGAAGCCGTCGAGCGGCGCGGGTCGTCGATCGACGACTACACCGCGCCGGACGGTGACGGCTCGATGCAGGAACGGCTCGACGTCTATCAACGGACCGGCGAGCCGTGCCCACGCTGCGGGCGGCCGGTCAAGCGCATCGTCATCGGCGCACGCTCGACGCACTTCTGCTCGTGGTGCCAGCGGTTGCCGGCGGCCGACCGGAAGGGCGCGGCGGCCATCCTGCGCACGATGACCGGCGGCGCCGTCCCGCGCGGCCGGCGCTGGACGGAGCTCGGCACGGGTGCGCCTGGCGAGGCGGAGCCGCCCGCGGCCGCCCGCAGCGAGCGCACCCGTCGCGCGGCCGCCACCCGACGCGCGGCGGCACGGGCTGCGGCAGGCGGCTGATGTCGATCCTGCGCCTCGCCGGGGTGACCCGCGAGATCGGCACGTTCACGATCCTCGACCAGGTCGACGCCGCGATCGCGCTCGGTGACCGGATCGGGCTCGTCGGGCCGAACGGTGCCGGCAAGACGACGCTCCTGCGACTCGCCGCCGGGACCGACGAGCCTGACCGGGGTACCGTCACGCGAAAGCGGAACCTGTCGATCGGGCTGCTCGCCCAGGAGGCGCACCTCGACGAGGTCTTCATGGCCGCGCCGGACCTGCGCACCGCCGTGCGCGCGGGTGCCGCCCATCTCGAGGCGATGGCTGCCGAGCTCCGGGAGCTCGAGCGCGCGGGCAAGGTGACCGAGGCGGCGTACGCCGACCTGCAGCACCGCTTCGACGTGCTCGGCGGGTACACGCTCGACCAGCGGGTCGATGCCGCGCTCAGCGGCCTCGGGTTCGCCGCCGACGAATGGTCGAAACCGCCGACCGCGTTGTCGGGTGGCGAGCAGACGCGCGCAGCGTTGGCGCGGCTGGTGATCGCCGATCCCGACCTGCTGATGCTGGACGAGCCGACGAACCATCTCGACCTCGACGCGCTCGAGTGGCTGGAAGAGCACCTCCGCCGGCGGACCGGCTCGCTCCTGGTGGCGTCGCACGACCGGGCGTTCCTCGACGCCACGGTCACGCGGGTCTGGGAGCTGCGCGATCGGCGGCTGACGGCCTTTCGCGGGGACTACAGCGCCTATCGACGCCAGCGCGAAGAACGCGACGCCCGGGCGACCAAGGAGGCGGGCACCCAGGCCGACCAGATCGAGCGTGAACGGGAGCTCGTCCAGCGCTACCGCAGCCACCGCAAGTTCAACAAGATGCACGAGCACGAGGCCCGCCTCGAGCGGCTGCTGGACGAGCGCCGCGAGACGCCACGGTCGATGCGCAAGCTCACGCTCCCGCAGACCGCGCTGGTCGGCAGCGGCCCGTCCCGGTCCGGCGAGATCGTCGTGCGGATCGAGGATCTCGTCGTCGGCTATCTCCCGGGCCGAGGCGCGCTCGACGCCGACGGCAGGGCGGCGAGCCAGCCGCGCCTCGTGGCGCGTGCGCCGTTCCTGGCCGCACAGCGCGGCGATCGCATCGGCATCGTCGGACCGAACGGCGCCGGCAAGACCACGCTGCTGCGCACGATCGCCGGGGAGCTGCCGCCGCTCGACGGCGCGCTGTCGTTCGGGAACGCGGTCCAGATCGGGTACCTGGCCCAGCTCCGCGCCGCCGGCATCGCCGGTGCCACCGTCATCGACGCATTGATCGGCACGATCCCGGTCACGCCCGGCGAGGCGCGCTCGTATCTGGCGCGGTTCCTGTTCCGGGGCGACGACGTCTTCAAGGAGATCCGCACGCTCTCGGGCGGCGAGCGTTCACGCCTCGAGCTGGCGCTGCTCGGCATCCAGGCATCGAATCTGCTGCTGCTCGACGAGCCAACGAACCACCTCGACATCCCGGCGCGCGAGGCGATCGAGACGTTCATGCGCGAGTCGCCGGCGACGTTGCTGGTGGTGTCCCACGACCGACGACTGCTGGAGACGGTGTGCGACCGGCTGTGGGTGGTCGATGACGGCCTGGCGGTCGGCTTCGACGGCGGCTATCGAGCTTGGCGGGCGGCGGTCGCCGACGGCTGGACCACGAAGCACGCGGTCGACCAGCGCGCGCGGCGGCCGGCCAGGCCGACCCCCACCTCGACGCCGCAGGCCGCGCCGATGAAGGCGCCCGTGCCGCGTCGTGCCCGGTCGGGGCGGTTGTCGAAGGATGCGTATCAACGCCAGAAGACCGCCCTCGATGCCGAGCTGACGCGTCTCGGTTTGCGCAAGAACCACCTCGAGCTGGCGATGGGGGATCCGACGGTCGCCGCCAACTTCGTCGAGCTGCGGCGCGTCACCAGCGAGCTCGCCGACGTCACGCAGGCGCTGGCGGTGGCCGAGGATGCGTGGCTCGAGCTCGAGGAGCGGGCGCCCTGATGCTGCGCATCGGCATCACGGGCCCGATCGGCTGCGGCAAGTCGACCGTCGCCCGTTGGCTCGGCGAGCGGGCCGGCGTTCGTGTCATCGACGCCGACCATGAGGCGCGCCTGGTGCTGGCGCCGGGGACACCGGAGGTCGAGGCGGTCTACGCGCGGTTCGGTGGCGTGCTCCGTCGACCCAATGGCGAGCTCGACCGCGCGGCACTGGGCCGGATCGTGTTCGCGGACGCCACTGCGCTGCGTGACCTCGAGGCGATCGTCCATCCGGCCGTCCGTCCGCGGATCCTTGCCGAGATCGAGGAGGCCGAGACGGCCGGAGCGCGCGCCGTCGTCATCGAGGCGATCAAGCTCGTGGAGGGCGGGCTGGCGGAGCTGTGCGACGAGGTATGGCTTGTGGCCTGCGACCCAGCCGTGCAGCTGGAGCGCCTGGTCGGTCGCGGCGACCCGGCGGACGATGCGGCGGCACGCATCGGCGCCCAGGGCGACCTCGTCGAGCGACTTCGCGGCCGGGCGACCCGGGTGGTCGACACGAGCGCCGACCCCGCCCCGACCCGGGCCGTGGTCGACGACGCGTTGGATTCGGCCCTCAGCGGGATGTGAACCGCGCGGCCGCGGGAATGGGATGGCCGCCCGGACCACCTCGTCGGCGGTCCGGGCGGCTCGGAGGCGCGCCGGGTCAGCGGCGCGAGATGGAAATCGATGGGTGGCCGGCGCCGGCCTACGAGGGGCTCGCCGAGGGCGAGGCCGACGCCCCAGGCGATGCCGATGGTGACGCCGTCGGGACCGGCGTCGGCCGTGGTGTCGGGATCGGTCCGGAGACCGGCGGGAACGCCACCGGGATCGGCAGGCCGTAGCGGATGATGACCTGGTTCGTCGTCGTCCCGAGTTCCGACGCATCGACCATCCGCGTGTCGACATCTGGGCGGAGGGCGAGGCTGAAGGTGGCCGCGCCACTTGCCTGCAGGTGCGAGATCTCCTCGGCGACGTCGATCGGTGCCTTGAGGACGTAGAAGGTGCCGGTCTTGGCGAGCACGAGCATGTTCTGGTACGAGAGCTTGGTCGACTTGTCGGTGTAGTAGCCGTCCTCGCCAAGCCCGCTCTCGGAGCTGGTCAACACGTTGACGCTGGTGGTCACGAACACATCGACCGTCTGGTTGGGCGTCAGCAGCCCGCCGACCGCCCGGTCGTCGGGCACCGTCATCGAGATCGCCCGCCACTCGGGCGAATCCGGCGCGAAGGTATCGGCCGGGCCGAGGACGGAGAACTGCCCGCCCTCGGTGCTCGACGCGAGCAGGTTCGTGAGGACCATCTGGCCCTGCAGGATGGCGACCGCCGGCACGCGCCCGACGACCTTGTCCGTCGTCGAGGCGATGCCCTGTGCGTTGGTGTCGTCGAGCGGGATCTCGCGGATGGTCACGTCGGTCTGTTCGATGATCTTGCGCGCGGGGATCGTCTGCACCGCGACGACGACCGCGACCCGCTGCAGCCCGGCCTGACCGGCCGCCTGCTGCGCCTGGCTGATGAGGAAGAACGCAGCGCCGCCCGCGGCGACCGCAAGGACGATTCCGATGACGACGATCCAGCGACCCCGACGACTGGGGTCCTTGTATTCCATCTCCACGTGGGATGCCTCCGATAGGTTTGTGCCGTGCCCGCCCGGCTAGTCCCAGGGCACGAGTCGCGCCACCTGACCGCGGCGCAACGCGGGATCGTTCATGTCGGCGTACACGCCCGAGATCGCGTAGCCGTAGACGGTATTGCTGTCGAGGGACGTGATGCGGAACGTCGTGAAGCCGAGGATGTCGACGTATTCGTCGGTGGTGCTGGCTGTCGCGATCGCGACCGTGATCGGCACCATCCGGGTGACCTGCTGCCCGGTCGAATTCGTACCGGTCACGCGCAGGGACAGCGAATACACGCCCGGCCCGAGCGTGCCGCCGTCGATGGACACGGTCGCGGTCTCCGAGGTGCCTTTGTTGAGGGTGATCGTCGATGGGCTGACCGACACCGTCCCGATGCCGGTCGGCAGGGTGCCCGGCACGACGGCATCGGGGCCGCCCTCGACGCTCAGGGTGACCGTGCCACCGAAGTACGTGCCGTTGGTGTTCGGGGTGCTGACCGTCACCCCGGTCGTCCCGGACCCGCCCGTCGATGGGATCAGCACGGCCGCCCCGCCGCTCGTCGAGAAGTCGCGGTTGACGCTGCCGATGGAGATGCCGACAGGGTAGAAATGGTCGATCAGGGCCGGGCTCGGGGAGTGGCCCTTGATCCAGACCGTGTAGACGCCCTGCGGCGCACCGGTGGTCTCGAACGTGCTCCAAGCGACGTTGCCGTCCGGGGTCATCGGGCTCGGGCTGAACGTCAGCGGCGTCAACGTCGTGCCCCACGGGTGGGCGGGCTCACCCCAGTTCGAGATGGCACTCGTGAACACCTGCCCGGTGAACGAGGCGTTCTTGGTCACGCTCATCGTGATGACGTTGTTGCGGGTCTGGTTGGTGTTGATCGTCGCCGTGCTGGGCACCGCGTAGCTGAAGTCCGGGATGTTCGACACCGTGCCGGAGTAGACGGCCGCCAGGATCTCGGCGCCCGGGTCATAGCGTGCGTTGATGCTGTCCACGATGATCCCGGACGTGTTGCCGTCGATGATCCCGACCTGATCGTTCGGGTCCGGCGGGACCGTGACGACCGGGAAGTCGGGGCCCGGGTAACCGGTCGCCACCCAGCCAGCCTCGATGTCCTTGATCGTGTTCGCGTTCATGCCGGAGGTGACGCCGTTGTAGAACAGGTTCGAGGGTGGCGAGTCATATTGGAAGTTGCGGATGTCGAGCGCCACGAACCCGCGGAAGCTGGCGGCGTTGGACGGCGACGCGCCCTGCCCGACCAGCGCGATGATCGGGCCGTGGTTGACGGGATCGTCGTCCGGGGTCGTCGAGTTGAAGGGCATGCCGGGGTTGGGTGTGGATCGCAGCGATGCGTCCGCGGTACTGCCGAGACATGACGTGTTCGCCGTCGCGACCAGGTCCTGGAAGTGGTTGCTGTTCCCATCACATGGAGCGACGGCGCCGGCGAACGGACCCGGCGCATTGATGTAGTGGCGGACGGCGACCGGCAGGAGGTCGCCCTTCGTCTTGACGAGCGCCTTGCCGCCGACGACCGCCGACGTCAGGCCAACCGCCCGACCGAACGTGTACGTCACGTCGCTCTTGATGGCGACGCGGACATCGCCACCGCTGATCAGGATCCCGCTCGAGAGATACGTCGGGTCCCCGGCGTGGCCGGTCTCGTAGGTCGGGGTCAGCGCCACCAGCGCGACCGTCCCTGTCGGGCTGGCCATGAGGTTGCGGGTCAGCACGTCCCGCCCCTCGGCCTCGGCATCGGTGGTCGACTCGCCACGGACCAGCGCATTCGCGACGGCCAGCGCGCCCGCGTCGGCGGCGTTCTGGAGGTAGCGCTTCTCGCTGTAGAACCGCCCGACGTCGAAGGCCAGCCCGGCCGCCGCCATGATGGCGACCAACGACATGGCGAACAGGACCAGGATCTGGCCATCAGCGCGACGCGCTCGCCGGCGACGTCGGCCGACCATCAGTTGGCGACCATGGTCACTTCGGACATGAGTCCGAGTCGACCGTTCATGTCCTTCGGCAGGAATTGCGGGATGAGCGGGATCACCAGGTCCTGGTGGTATGTCGCCCGGACCGTGATCTGATAGCCGACCCGCGCATCCGTATCGGTCGTCCCGCTCGGGAGCACGTAGCTCACCACGAGGTCGCCGTTGGTGAACGTGTTGCCGCTCTGCGTCCAGGTCGAGGAGGTCGCGAAGTGGGGCGACGTCTTCGACAACAGGTTCATCGACGCGAGGACCGACGTCTTGATGAACTCGTTCCGCTGGAGGTCGTTCTGCGCCTTCGAGGACAGCGCGTCGTACACGTACACGGTCCCGTTGCGCGCCCCTTCCCGCGCGGCGTTGGTGATCGTCACGTACGCGTTGAAGATGAAGCCGAACTGGATGATCGCCAGCAGGATCACGAACAGGGGCAAGAGGACGAGCGAGAACTCGACCAGGCTCTGTCCTCGTTCGTGGGGGCGACGGCGGGATCGCATCGGCGACAGTTCTTCTCCAGCGTGCTATGACTGCGAGTGTCGGGTGCGGACGCCCGGCGTCGGTATGAGTCATTCGTCCCCACGACGGCGGCCGAGAGGGGCATCGTCCGGTGCGAACGTCCGTTCGGTACTGCGGCGGTCCGGTGTAGACTGGATCGGTGCCCGATTTCGAATTCGTCGCCCCGTTCCAGCCGACGGGCGACCAGCCCGCGGCCATCGAACGCCTGACCGACGGCCTCGCCCAGGGCCTGCGACACCAGGTCCTGCTCGGGGCGACCGGCACGGGCAAGACCGCCACGCTTGCCTGGACCATCGCCGAGCACAACAAGCCGACGCTGGTGCTCGCCCACAACAAGACGCTCGCCGCGCAGCTCTACGCGGAGTTCCGGGAGTTCTTCCCGAACAACGCGGTCGAGTACTTCGTCAGTTACTTCGACTACTACCAGCCCGAGGCGTATCTGCCTCGGAGCGACACGTACATCGAGAAGGACTCGTCACGCAACGACGAGATCGACCGGCTGCGGCATGCCGCGACGCACGCGCTGTTCGAGCGGCGGGACGTGATCATCGTCGCCAGCGTGTCGTGCATCTACGGCCTGGGTGCCCCGGTCGACTACGGGGCGACCGTGCTCAAGCTGCGGGCCGGTGGCAAGTACCGGCGCGACGCCGTCCTCCGCCACCTCGTCGACCTCCAGTACCAGCGCAACGATCAGGCGCTCGGCCGCGCCCGGTTCCGGGTGCGTGGTGACACCCTCGAGATCCAACCGGCATCGGAAGAGTTCGTCGTACGGGTGGAGTTCTTCGGCGACGAGGTGGAGCGGATCACCGAGATCGACCCATTGACCGGCGAGCTGCTCACCGAGCGCCGCGAGACCAACATCTACCCCGCGACCCACTTCGTGACGCCGGCCGACAAACTGAAGGAGGCGATCGTCGACATCGAGGCCGAGATGGAGGTCCGCGTCGGCGAGCTCGAGGCGGAGGCCCGGGTGCTCGAGGCCGCCCGGCTGCGCCAGCGGACGACGTTCGACCTCGAGATGCTCAGGGAGCTCGGGTACTGCTCCGGCGTCGAGAACTACTCCCGGCACCTGGCGCGGCGCGAGGCCGGTTCGCGGCCGTGGACGCTGCTCGACTACTTCCCGCCCGACTGGCTCCTCGTGGTCGACGAATCGCACATGACGATCCCGCAGGTCGTCGGCATGTACAAGAACGACCGGACCCGCAAGGAGATCCTGGTCGACTTCGGGTTCCGGCTGCCGTCGGCGCTCGACAACCGGCCGCTGACCTTCGAGGAGTTCGAGGTGTCGGTCAACCAGGCGATCTACATGAGCGCCACGCCCGGCCCGTACGAGCTCGAGCGCAGCCAGGGGCAGGTCGTCCAGCAGCTCATCCGGCCGACCGGCATCGTCGACCCGCCGGTGACCGTCAAGCCGACCGAGGGGCAGATCGACGACCTGCTCGAGGAGGTCCGCCTCCGGGTCGAGCGCGGTGAGCGAGCGCTCGTCACGACCCTGACCAAGAAGATGGCCGAGGACCTCGCCGACTACCTGAAGGAGCTCGGCGTCAAGGTCCAGTACCTCCACAGCGAGGTCGACACGCTCGAGCGGGTCGCGATCCTGCGCGATCTCCGCCTCGGGGTGTTCGACGTGCTGGTCGGCATCAACCTGCTGCGCGAGGGGATCGACCTGCCCGAGGTCACCCTGGTCGCCATCCTCGACGCCGACAAGGAGGGCTTCCTCCGCTCGGCGTGGTCGCTCATCCAGATGATCGGTCGAGCGGCGCGCAACATCGGCGGCGAGGTGATCATGTATGCCGACAACGTCACCGAGTCGATGCAGGTCGCGATCGAGGAGACCGACCGCCGGCGGGCTGTCCAGACGGCGTACAACGTCGAGCACAGCATCGAGCCGACGACCATCGTCAAGGGCATCCACGACCTCAACCAGCGGCTGCGAGCCGTGGCGGAGTCGACCGTCGTCTACACCTCGGAGCGGGAGGGTGGCCGGCCGTTCGACGAGACCGATCGGGTCAAGGTCGAGGCGCTGGTCACCCGGATGGAGGCCGAGATGCGGTCGGCCGCCAAGGAGCTGGAGTTCGAGCGGGCCGCCGCCCTCCGTGACGAGATCCAGCAGGTCCGGCTGCGCGTTCTGGAGCAGGACGCCTCGGTGACCGTGGCGCGGGCGGCCGAGCGAGCCGCGCGCGAAGGCAAGGCGACGACCGGGCTGACCGGCGCGGCCGACCGTGCCCGCGGGCGTCGGGCGGTCGACGAAGCCGCCGCGGCGGGGACGCTGCTCGAGGTGACGAGCGTGACCGTGCTCCCGGCGGAGGAGGAGCCGGCCGATTCCTTGGACGGCGTGCCCGGCGACGGCGAGGAGCAGGGGACGGCCTCGGATTGGCTGCCTGGGATCCGCGACGAACACGACGACGAGGGTGGCTGGCAGGCGCGCTGGCTCGACCGGCCGACCTGGGACCGCACGGTCACCCCGAACGTCGTGAAGCGGACGGGGCAGCGCCCCGCCAGGTCGGGCCGCCGGCGCCGCTGATCGTCCATCGGACCGGCTGGTGTTCGGATGCACCAGTTCGTTGGCAGATGTGTCCCGAATCACACCGATTCGTGATGCAGAGCGCATGGGTCCGGTCTAGTTTGGTGGAGTGTTGCTGCGGTTCGTGACCCTCTTGGCGGCGCAGATGTTCGACTTCGCGACGTTCAACGCGATGGTCGGCTCGAAGGGCGTGGGGGCCGAGGCCAACCCCATCGTCCAGAGCATGTTCCTGAGCTTCGGGACGCCCGCCGTGGTCATCGCCAAGATGCTGCTCATCACGCTGATCGTGGCCCTCGGGGTCGCCGCGGCCGTGCGCGGCGGACAGGGTCGCTGGGCGGCGGTCGGTGGCATGCCGCTGGCACTCGGCATCGCGGCGGGCCTCATCGGCGGGATCACCAACGCGGCGGTGCTGTTGCCCTAGCGCGCACGAACACCTGTTCCAAATGCGCAGCATCCGGTAGACTTCCAGCGTGCCCCAGGATCAGCTCGTCGTGCGCGGAGCGCGCGAACACAACCTCAAGGACGTGACGGTCGCCTTCCCCCGCGATCGACTCGTCGTCATCACCGGATTGAGCGGGTCCGGCAAGTCGAGCCTCGCCTTCGACACGATCTACGCGGAAGGCCAGCGGCGCTACGTCGAGAGCCTCAGCGCGTATGCCCGCCAGTTCCTGGGCCAGATGGAGAAGCCCGACGTCGACCAGATCGACGGTCTGTCGCCCGCGATCTCCATCGACCAGAAGGGCGCCAGCCGCAACCCGCGATCGACCGTCGGGACCGTGACCGAGATCTACGACCATCTCCGGCTCCTGTTCGCCCGGATCGGGATCCCGCACTGCCCCAACGGCCACGCGATCGAGCGCCAGAGCGTCCAGCAGATCGTGGACCAGGTGCTGGCCCTGCCCGAGGGCACTCGGCTGCTCGTCCTCGGGCCGCTCATCAAGGACCGCAAGACCGAGGGCGAGCGGATCATCGATGCCGCCCGACGGCAGGGCTTCGTCCGCGTCCGCGTCGACGGCGAGCAGTACGACGTCGCCGACGCGCCCACGCTCGACAAGTACAAGCGCCACTCGATCGAGGTCATCGTCGACCGCTACATCGTCCGCCATGCCGAGTCGCCCGAGGGTGCGGCGCGAGCGCCGGACGGTCGGCCGATCGACCCCGAGACCGGCCTCGTCATCCCGGACCCGGACGCGTCCCGGCTGGCCGACTCGATCGAGACCGCGCTGCGGCTCGGCGAAGGCGTCGTCCTGATCGCGCCAGCGCCGCGTGACGACGAGCCGCCGTCGTTCGAGGAGCAGCGCTACAGCGAGAAGTACAGCTGTCCGTATGACGGGTTCACGATCGACGAGCTCGAGCCACGTTCGTTCTCGTTCAACTCGCCGCACGGCGCGTGCCCGACCTGCGCCGGGCTGGGGACCAAGCTCGAGATCGACCCCTCGCTGCTGATCCCGAACCCTGAGAAGAGCCTGTCGAACGGGGCGCTCGGGGTCGGTGGCCTGCTGTCGACCGACGCGTCGTGGCGGATGAAGATCCTCGAGGCGGTGTGCGACGCACACGGTTGGGACTTCCGGGCGCCGGTCCGCAAGCTGCCCAAGGAGGCGCTCGACTACCTGCTGTACGCCAAGCGGGACCAGGAGCGCGTGCTCGTCCGCTACAAGCACGAGCGCGGCGAGAGCACCTACAAGGCCAATGTCGAAGGGATCATCACCAACCTCGAGCGGCGCTACCGCGAGACCGAGTCGGACTACATCAAGGGCGAGATCGAGAAGTTCATGGTCAGCAAGCCCTGCCCGACCTGTGGCGGGAAGCGGCTGCGACCCGAGATCCTCGCGGTGACGATCGGTGACCGGAACATCTGGGACATCGCCACGCTGTCGATCACCGATGCGCTGCGCTGGGCGAGTGGGCTCGGCGCGACGCTCAACGACCGCGAGCGCGCCATCGCCTACCAGGTCGTCAAGGAGATCGTGGCGCGCCTCGGGTTCCTGGTCGACGTCGGGCTCGATTACCTGACGCTCGATCGGACCAGCGTCACCCTGTCGGGCGGCGAGGCGCAGCGGATCCGCCTCGCGACCCAGATCGGCACGACGCTGATGGGCGTCCTGTACATCCTCGACGAGCCGTCGATCGGGCTCCACCAGCGCGATAACGCCAAGCTCATCGCCACGCTCACGCGGCTGCGCGACCTGGGCAACACCGTGCTCGTCGTGGAGCACGACGAGGAGACGATCCGCACCGCCGACTGGGTCGTCGACATCGGACCGGGTGCCGGCGAGCACGGGGGCGAGATCATCTCGAACGGGACCCTCGACGCGCTGCTCGCAGAGCCGCGGTCGATCACCGGCGCGTACCTACGCGGGGAGCGGCAGGTCCCGATCCCCGCCAAGCGGCGCAAGGGCAGCGGCAAGTCGTTGCGGGTGACCGGCGCACGCGAGCACAACCTGCGCTCGGTCGACCTGAAGGTGCCGCTCGGGACGTTCATGTCGGTCACCGGCGTCAGCGGCAGCGGCAAGAGCACGCTGGTCACCGAGGTCCTGTACCGCGCCCTCGCGCGCGAGCTGAACGGCTCACGCGAGCCGGTCGGCAAGCACGACCGACTCGTCGGCGCGGAGCATGTCGACAAGATCATCGAGATCGACCAGAGCCCGATCGGCCGCACGCCACGCTCGAACCCGGCGACTTACACGGGCCTGTTCGGCCCGATCCGCGAGCTGTTCGCGGGTGTCCCGGAGTCGCGCCTGCGTGGCTACTCGCCCGGACGGTTCTCGTTCAACGTCAAGGGTGGGCGCTGCGAGAACTGCAAGGGCGACGGCATCCTGAAGATCGAGATGCAGTTCCTGCCGGACGTGTACGTCCCGTGCGAGGTGTGCAAGGGCAAGCGCTACAACCGTGAGGCGCTCGAGATCCACTACAAAGGCAAGTCGATCGCCGACGTGCTCGAGATGACGATCGCCGAGGCGCTCGACTTCTTCGCGGCCGTCCCCAACGTCAAGGCCAAACTCCAGACCCTGTACGACGTGGGTCTCGGCTACGTCCATCTCGGCCAGCCGGCCACGACGCTGTCGGGCGGCGAGGCGCAGCGTGTCAAGCTGTCGACGGAGCTGTCGCGGCGCGCGACCGGCCGCACGCTCTACGTGCTCGACGAGCCGACCACGGGGCTCCACTTCGCCGACGTCGAGAAGCTGCTCGAGGTCCTCCACCGCCTGGTCGATGGTGGCAACACGGTCCTCGTGATCGAGCACAACCTCGACGTGATCAAGACCGCCGACTGGATCGTCGACCTGGGGCCGGAGGGCGGCGACCGCGGCGGACGGATCATCGCCGAGGGCACGCCCGAGAAGATCGCCGCGACCCGTGGCTCGGCCACGGGGGAGTACCTGGATCGCGTCCTCCGTGGCGAGCCGCTCGTGCCGCTGTCGGACGTGACGTTCGCCGATGAGGCCGGTCGTGGACGGGCGGGCCCGGATCGGTCGAACGGGCACGGGCCGTCGCCGACACCCGTGCCGGCGACCCCTGCGCGCAAGCGCGCGACCGCCGCGGCGAAAGCGCGCTGAGCCGGCCGAGGTGCTGCGGGCGCCGTGGCAGCGGCTAGGATAGCCACGTGCCGGACATCGACTTCGCGTTCCTCGCCGATGCGGCGGAGACCATCCCCGGGCAGAAGTTCCACGTCCTCGGCGGCGGGATCGCCCGGATCGGTGGGCGGCGGTTCCCGTTGCGCCACCCCCATCTGGCGTTGGTGATCGGGCTGCAGGTCACGGCGCCCGAGACCGAGCGCGAGCACGACATCCGGTTCGTCCTGCTCGACCCGGACGGGGCGGAGGTCGCCGGGGCGACCGGCAGCCTCGTCGCACGGAGCCAGCGCGACGGCCGCGACGCGACGCTCACGTTCTCGATCGACCTGTGGAACCTGACCTTCCCCGCGCCGGGCGACTACTCCTTCCGGATCCTGGTCAACGGTTCGGAGCGAAAGCGCCTGCCGCTCCTGCTGCTCGCGCCACCGGATGCCGGCTCGGAGCCCGCCACCGCACCGGCGGATGCCTGACCCGACCCGCACCCGGCCACGCGGGCCAGCCCGCCACGAGGTCCCCGCGATCGACGACATGGCCCTGGTCGCGGCGCGCCACGGCGACCGGCTGCTGGCGGCGGCCCGCGAACGCGGGGTGGAGCGCTGGTCGGCGTTCCTCGACCCGTTGCCCGACCGCCTGCGCGACGACGAGCTGCCGGCGCTCCGCTCGACCGCGCTGCGGGCCCGTGCCGCGTACGGCCCCAAGGACTCGGTGCGCGATGCCCTCCCGGCCGACCTCACGGAGCCCTTCCTCGAGGCGATCGATCGCCTGATCCGCGAGCTGAACCGGGCCGCCGTCAGGGGCTGAGCCCGAGCTCCGCCGCGTCGAACGCCTCGAGCAGGAACGGGGAGGGGACGGCCGGGTCGTAGCTCAACGTGAGCGTGCGACGTGCCCGCGTCCACGCCACATAGCCCAGTCGCCGTTCCTCCTCGAGGGCCCGTCCCGGGTCCTCGGCGTCGGCGATCGCCCGGCCGCTCGGAAAGCGGCCCTCCTCGAGCCCGACCACGGCGACGTGGTCGAACTCGGCGCCCTTCGTCGAGTGCGCGGTGGCCAGCGACAGTCGCGCGTCGTCCCGTCGGAGCTCCGCCAGCCGTGATCGCATGGCGGCGATCGCGGCCCGGAAGGCAGCCAGGTCGGCGAACGGTGGCGCCCAGGCGAGCATCGCCGTGGCCAGCTCGCGCTCCGCCCGCGCGGACCGAGGCAGGCCGGAGCGGAAGCGTCCGATCCGGATGAGCAGCGCCAGGTCGCCCGGCGTCTCGCCCTCGATGCGCTCGAGCAGGTCGTCGACCAGCGGATCGTCGACGAGCAGCTTGACGGAGGGCGCCCGGAACGGCGCACCGGCCGCGAGGGCGGCGATGACCGCCGGCCGCAGCTCGCGATTGGTCCGTGCCAGGATCGCCCGCGATCCGTCGTCGTCGGGCCAGGAGCGGAGCAGCCGCATCGTGCGTTCCGGCTCATCGGTCGCATCCGGGGCGAGCACCAGCGAGCCCGGCGCGTCTGCCCTGGGTCGGATGACCTTCTCGAACCGCTCCTGGTTGTGCCCGATGAGCCGCACCGCACGGTCGACGACCGGCGCAGGGCAGCGATGGTTGACCTCGAGGTCCACGCGGCGAAGGCGGGGCAACGATGCGCCGATGGCCAGCACGCGGCGCACGTCGGCCAGCCGCCATCCGTAGATCGACTGGTCGTCGTCGCCGACGAGGAAGATGCGGTTCGCTGGTGCGGCCAGGAGCAGCGCAAGCCGAAGCTGCGACCGATCCACGTCCTGGACCTCGTCGACGAGCAGATCGGCGCATCGATGTCGCCAGCGCGCGAGCAGCGCGTCATCGGCGGCGAGGGCGGACACGGCGTCGCGGACGAGGTCGTCGAAATCGAGGCCGCCGCGCTCGGTCAGTGCCGCCTCATACGCGACGAACGCCTGCGCCACCGGTCCCGCTCCCGGGTCGGCGGCCACGTCCGCGGCCGTGACCCCCAGGTCGAGCTTCAGCCGCGAGAACGCGGTGTCCAGTCGGCCGCGCTCCGCCAGCGTGGTTCGCGGCCACAGCTCGGCCAGCAGCGCGGCACGGTCGATCAGCGGGTCGATCGGGCGACCGGCGTCGCGCAGGACCTCGCGACCCAGCGCGTGGAAGGTGCGGACGCGGACCGAACCCGCTGCGAGGTCCAGCGGGGCCAGGGCGGCGTCGGCCCGTTCGGCCAGCTCCTCGGCGGCGCGCTTGTTGAAGGTGATCGCGGTGATGGACGCGGGCTCGGCGCCCTCGTCGACGAGCCACGCGATCCGGGCGACGAGCGTCGTGGTCTTGCCGCTGCCGGCCGGTGCCACGCACAGCACCGGCCCGGGTGGCGCAGTCGCCGCCGTGCGCTGGTCGGGCGTCAACCGGGAGAGGCGCTCGATGACCGCGGGGTTCGCCATCTGGCGAGTATCCGCACGGTCGCTTACGCGGGGATCAACGGGCCACGGGCCTCGTTTCGGTGACCGCGAGCACCGAACCGGTACCGAAGGGGGGCGCGACCACGCACCGAACCGCACGATAGGGCCATGGCGGCCACATATCGGCGCGCGACGATGCAGGCACGCCACTCCCGACGGCGCGTCGATCGGGCATGGCGATCGTGGGAGAACCGTCCCGATGCTTCACCGACCACTCCGCCGGGCAGCCGCCCTGTCGCTCGGCGCGCTCCTTGCGTTCGCCGGCACGGCGTCGGCGGACACGCTGCTCGGGGATGCGGATGGGGTGCTGCCGCTCAACGGCTCCAGGTTCCTGGGTGACGTGAGCCCAGGCGGGATCACGTCCGCGGACGTCGGCTTCGTCCTCGTGTGTGCCGGGTCGCAGCATGTCGACGCCGACCAGTCGCCCGTGGTGAGCTGGTCCGGCGCCGGGATCGCGCCCCTCGACGGTGCGATCGTCAGTGTGAGCACCGCCACGCTCGCGCCGCTGACGACCGCATGGGCCCCGGACGCGCAGGGTTGCCCTTCCCCCGTTCCTGCGCAGCCGGGTGGGGCGTTCAGCCACGTGGTCCTCCGCGCCCCGACGAAGGCTGGCCTCCACACCTTCACGGTCGCCTGGGATCGTTCGCTGGAGCCAGCTGGGAGCAACGACGCGAACGCCTTCAGCCGGACGATGACGTCGATCGACCTCACGCTCCGGGTTCCCAATACTCCGCCGACACTGACCGTCCCGACATCGGCGGAGGGGAACACGACCGGTGGTTGGATCGTGGACTGGTCCAGTGTCTCGGCGACCGATCCCGATGACGACCCGGACCCGACGCCGACCTGCACGCCGGCCGCCGGCGCGTTCCTGCCACTCGGCTCGACCGAAGTGACGTGCTCGGTGACGGATTCCCTCGGCGCCTCGGTCACCAAGGTCTTCGACATGACCGTCGAAGACACGACCGCCCCGACCATGACCGGCGTTCCGGATGACCTCGCGGTGACGACGAGCGACCCGACGGGTCGCGCGGTGACGTTCGCCGATCCGTCCGCCACCGACGTGGTCGACCCCTCGCCGACCGTCAGCTGCTCGCCCGCGAGTGGCAGCATCTTCGCCGTTGGCACCACGACTGTGCTTTGCACGGCGACGGACGGGAGCGGCAACGTCAGCGGGGCCTCATTCGACGTCACCGTCGACTTCGTCGCACCACCCGATGCGCCGCCGACACTGACCGTCCCCGCCTCCCTCACGAAGGAGGGGAACACGACCGGTGGTTGGATCGCCGACTGGTCAGGCGTCTCGGCGACCGATCCCGAGGATGACCCGGACCCGACGCCGACCTGCACGCCGGCCGCTGGCGCCGTCGTGCCGCTCGGCACGACGGAGGTGACGTGCTCGGTCACCGACTCGGCTGGCGCATCGGAAACCAAGTCCTTCAACGTGACCGTAGAGGACACCACGGCGCCCGCCCTCGACGTCCCGGGCGACATCAGCGTCTCGACGAGCGACCCGACCGGTCGCGCCGTGACGTTCGCCGATCCGTCCGCCACCGACGTGGTCGACCCATCGCCGGACGTGCGTTGCTCGCATGCGAGTGGCGACCACTTCGACGTCGGCACCACGCACGTGACCTGCACGGCCACCGACGACAGTGGCAACCCCAAGACGGCATCGTTCGACGTGATCGTCGTGTTCGAGGCGCCACCCCCCACGGAGCCGCCACCCCCGACGCACGCGGCTTCGGCGACGTGGCTCGAGCCGGTGGCCGGCGGCGGCACGACGTTCGAAGCGCACCGGGGCCGCACGCTGCCCGTCAAGGTCCGGCTGTTCGTCGACGGCGACGAGCGGACGAGCGGCGACGCCGGATTGGCGCTCACCCCGTGCGGTGGCGGGACGGCGATGGGCCTCGACCTCGACTGGAGCGGCGGGCGCTGGAACCACTCGCTCGACACGTCGATGTTGAGTGGCGATTGCTACGACGTCCGGGCGACGATCGACGACCTCTCGGCTGGCTCGTTCAGGCTCATCCTCCGCGGCGACGAGACAGCGAAGGCCTCGACGAAGCCGGCCACGAAGCCCGCAGCCACCAAGACGTCACGCTGATCGATCTTGTCCTAGCATCGGGGGCGTGACCCCCGAACTCGAGGCGACCCTCAAGCGTCTGCCCGATCGACCCGGTGTGTACCTGATGAAGGACGCCACGGGTGACGTGCTCTATGTCGGCAAGGCCCAGAGCCTGCGCCACCGCGTGCGCAGCTACTGGCAGAAGCAGGCGCCCGCGTACGGCGAGGGCCATCGCATCCGCAGGGTCGTCGACCGGATCGCCGATGTCGAGGTGACCGAGGTCGACAGTGTCAGCGAGGCGCTGCTGCTCGAGGCCAACCTCATCAAGCGGTTCAAGCCGCGCTTCAACGTGCGTCTGAAGGACGACAAGAGCTATCCGTACATCAAGGTGACGTTGGCCGACGACTTCCCGCGCGTCGAGCGAACGCGCAAGCTCGTCAACGACGGGAGCCGCTATTTCGGGCCGTACGCCTCGGCAACGAGTGTCGACGAGTCGATGAACCTCGTCCGACGGTTGTTCCCGTTCCGGACGTGCACGATCGACATCAAGGACGGCGAACGCGCGCTCCAGCGACCCTGCCTCCTGTACCACATCAAGCGCTGCCAGGGCCCGTGCATCGAAGCGATCTCCAAGGCCGACTATCGCGCCGACATCGAGCAGGTCGAGCTCTTCCTCGAAGGTCGCCAGGAGACGCTGGTCAAAGCGCTGCGGCGAGAGATGAGCGCCGCATCCGACCGCCTGGAATACGAGCGCGCGGCGACCCACCGCGACAAGATCCGGGCGATCGAGCGAACGATGGAGAGCCAGAAGATGGCGGCCTTCGCCCGTACCGAGCTCGACCTCGTCGGGTTGGCGCGCCAGGACAACCAGGCCGCCGTGTCGCTGTTCATCATCCGGGACGGGAAGATGATCGGGCGTGACGTCTACCTGCTCGATGCGGTGCGCGAGGCGTCGGATGCCGAGGTCCTCGCGAGCTTCCTGGAGCAGTACTACGCGCGCGCGACCTCGATCCCGCGCGAGATCTACGTCCCGGCCGGGGTGACCGACACGGCCGACTTAGAGACGTTCCTCGTCGAGAAGCGTGGCGGCCCGGTCCACCTGCGGACACCGCAGCGCGGTGAGAAGCGCGACCTGATGGGGCTGGCTGCACGAAATGCGGCCGAGACGCTCGCGCGGGAGCAGGCGCGCTGGTTGGCCGACCACGGCAAGACCCAGGCCGCCCTGGAGGAGCTGGCCGCCGCCCTGAACGTGCCGGGCATCCCGTTCCGTATCGAGTGCTACGACATCAGCAACTTCCAGGGGTCGGAGTCGGTCGGGAGCATGGTCGTCTTCGAGGACGGCAAGCCGCGTTCGGGTGAGTACCGGCGGTTCCGCATCCGCACCGTCGAGGGGCCCAACGACGTCGCCAGCCACCAGGAGGTCCTGCGGCGCCGGTTCCGTGCCACCAAGTCGGGCGATGAGGGGAGCGAGGAGGAGCGCCGCTGGGCGATGCCCGACCTCGTCATCGTCGACGGCGGCAAGCCGCAGGTGAACGCGGCCAAACAAGTCCTAGACGAGCTCGGGCTGCACGACCTGCCGCTGGCCGGCCTGGCCAAGGAGCGCGAGGAGCTGTTCCTGCCCGGTCGGCCGGATCCCGTGGTGCTCCCGCCGACCTCGTCCGCCCTGTACCTCGTCCAGCGCCTGCGCGACGAGGCGCATCGATTCGCGATCACCTACCACCGCACCCTGCGTGACCGGCGAACGGTCCGATCGGCGTTCGACGACCTGCCGGGCGTCGGCCCCAAGCGCAAGCGCGAGTTGCTCAAGGTGTTCGGCTCGATCAAGCGGGTGCGCGATGCCCCGGTCGAGCAGATCGCGGCGGTGCCGGGCATCAGCCGCGCGCTGGCAGAACGCATCAAGGCCACGCTGGAAGCCTGACCGCGGCGACTCGCCGCGACCGCGTGGAGAAGGCCTTTCGTGTAGCATCCCGCCGGTATGCGAAGAGCGGGCCCCGTCCTCATCGTCCTGATCGGCGTGTTCGCCCTCCTGGTCGACTTCTTCCCGAACCTCAAACTGCCCGATCTCGCTGCGCCTGACGGCACATGGCGCACGATCGAGACGAAGCTCGGGCTTGACCTCGAGGGCGGTCTCCGGGTGGAGTACCAGGCCCTGCCCAAGGAAGGCGTGAACCCCAGCCCCGAGGCGATGGGCGTCATCAAGGACATCATCGAGCGGCGGGTGAACACGACCGGCGTGTCGGAACCGGTCGTCGTGGTCCAGGGCAGCGACCGGGTCGTGATCGAGCTGCCGGGTATCACCGACGTCGACAACGTTCGCCGTCTGGTCGGCCAGACCGGCCAGCTCGACTTCGTGCCGCTGGGCAGCACCCAGATGAACGAAGGCCAGCCGGTCAACCTCGAGGAGTTCCCGCCGTTGTTCGGTGGCGACCAGCTCCAATCGGCGGCGGTCGGCCAGGACCAGACGACCGGCGGGTTGACCGTCAACTTCGTGCTGAAGAGCGAGGGCGCCGATTCGGGCGCCCAGCTGTTCGCGACCTATACGGCCGAGCACATCGGCGAGTATTTCGCCATCGTCCTCGACGGCACGGTGATCTCCGCACCCGTCATCCGCAACTCGATCCCCAACGGCCAGGTCGAGATCAGCTCCGGCAGCGCGGCCGGCTTCCCGCCCCAGGAAGCCAACTCGCTCGTGACGATCCTCAAGTTCGGTTCGCTGCCGTTCCCGATCCAGGAGCTGTCGAGCGAGCAGATCTCGGCGACGCTCGGCGAGCAGTTCCTCAACCAGAGCCTGCTGGCCGGCGCCATCGGCATCGCGCTCGTGATCCTGTTCATGCTCATCTACTACCGGCTGCCCGGCCTGGTCGCCGCGTTCGCGCTCGTCTACTACACCGTCGTGGTGCTGGCCATCTTCCGGCTCATCCCAGTCACGCTCACCCTCGCCGGCGTCGCGGGCTTCGTGCTCTCGGTCGGCATGGCGGTCGACGCCAACATCCTGATCTTCGAACGGATGAAGGAGGAGCTGCGCGTCGGCAAGTCGCTGCCGGCGGCGGTCGAGGCCGGCTTCAACCGCGCCTGGAACTCCATCCTCGACTCGAACGTATCGAGCCTGATCACCGCCACGATCCTGTATGCCTTCGGCTCGTCGGTGATCCGCGGTTTCGCCCTGGTGCTGATCATCGGCGTGCTGACCTCGATGTTCAGCGCCATCGTCGTGACCCGCTCGATCATGCGCGTGCTCGTCCGCCAGGACTGGGCGCGCCGGGCGCGACTGTTCGGCCTCCGCGATGACGAGTTCGTGGCCGTCAGCCCGGGCCGCCCGAGCCGCCGCGTCCTGCCCGCCGATGTTTGACGTCATCGGGAAGCGCCGCTGGTTCTACCTCGTCTCGGCCCTCCTCACGATCCCCGGCCTGATCTTCATCCTGCTCTCGCCGTTCACGGACGCCGGCTTGCAGCTGACCATCGACTACACCGGCGGCACGCGCTGGGAGATCAAGTTCGCCGACCCGAACGTGACGCCGGCCCAGGTCGAAGAGGTGTTCGCCGAGAACGATCTCGACGCCACCGCGATCCGTACGGAATCCGGGTTCATCGAGATCAAGACCGAGCCCATCGGGCTCGTCGTCGAGCCGCCAGCGACCGCCGCACCCTCCCCGTCGGGGTCGCCCGGCGCGTCGGGCTCCCCCGCGCCGAGCGGGTCGCCGGCGCCAAGCGCCGGCCCGAGTGCCTCGTCCGCTGCGTCGCCGAGCGCCAGCCCAAGTGCGTCGGCAAGCCCGGTGACGAGCGCCAGCCCCGGGCCCTCGGCGTCGCCCGCGGCCCCGTCGGGGAACACCGAGCTACCGACCGACGGCAAGCTCGGCGAGATGGTCGTCGCACTCGAGTCCCGGCTCGGCCAGATCGAGGAGCAGCGCAGCCTTACGACGATCGGCGCCGTGGTCAGCTCCGACCTGCTGCGACAGGCCCTGATCCTGATCGTGGTCGGCTCGCTCGGGATCGTGTCGTGGATCACCTATCGGTTCCGCGACGTGAAGTTCGGCGTGACGGCGCTGGTGTCGCTGCTCCACGATGTCGTCGTCGTCGTCGGCGCCTTCGCGATCCTCGGCACGTTCTTCCACGTCGAGATCGATGCGCTGTTCGTGACCGCGATGCTGACCGTGATCGGCTTCTCGGTCCACGACACGATCGTCGTGTTCGACCGGATCCGCGAGAACAAGGCGCGCCACCTCGGCGAGCCGTTCGACGAGATCGTCAACCACTCGATCCTGCAGACGTTCGCGCGGTCGATCATGACCAGCCTGACGGTCGTCCTGACGTTGCTCGCGCTGTTCCTCTTCGGCGGATCGGCGATCAGCGACTTCGTCCTGGCGCTGCTGATCGGCATCATGATCGGCACCTACTCGTCGATCTTCGTGGCGAGCCCGCTGCTGGTCGACTGGCAGGCCTGGGAGGATCGACGACACGGCCGGCTGCCGACGACGCGCGCGGCACGGACGCGACGGGCGACGTCCTGACGCACACCGCGATCCTGCCGGCGTGCGGTTGAGGCGTGGGTAAGCGCCGCATGGCATCCTGACGAGGTGCTCGAACCGCGCTTCCGCTGGAGCTTCCCGGAGCCCGGCTCCGTCACTCCGGAGCTCCTGACCGCCGCGCTCGAGCAGGGTCTTGCCGAACGGATGACGGGCCTGCTCGCGCGCCGCGGGGTGATCGACGTCGCCGGCCTGACGGCGTGGTTCGCCGAGCCGCTGGCCGGGCTCCACGATCCGTGGCTCCTGCCCGATGCCGACCGCGTCGTGGACCGCGTCACGCAAGCACGCGATCGCGGCGAGCGGGTGATGGTCTTCGGCGACTTCGACGCCGACGGGCTCGACGGCCTTGCCATCCTCGTCCTCGCCCTCCGGCGCTTCGGCGTCGAGGCCGAGCCGTACGTCCCGAGCCGGCTCGAGGAAGGGCACGGCCTGTCGACGGCGGCGGTCGACGTCGCGGCGGCGGGGGGTATCCGCCTGATCATCACCGTCGACTGCGGCACGAGCTCCGCCGTCGAGATCGCCGCGGCCGGCGAGCGCGGCATCGACGTCATCGTCACCGATCATCACCGCGTCCCGCCTGCGCTCCCGCCGGCGCTGGCCGTCGTGAACCCGCACCGTGTCGATTCGCGCTATCCGGATGCCCGCCTGGCCGGGAGCGGCGTCGCATTCAAGGTCGCCCACCTGCTCCTCGGCGCCGTCCCGCTCGACCTGACCGACCTGGCCACGCTCGGCACGGTCGCCGATCTGGCACCGATCGTCGGGGAGAACCGGGCGATCGCCCGGCTCGGGCTCGAGCGGCTCAGGACGAACCCACGGCCCGGGATCGCGGCGCTCCTGGCCCGGGCTCGCATCGCGCCCGAGGCCGTGGACCTCGACACGATCGCGTTCGCGCTGGCCCCGCGACTCAACGCCGCCGGTCGGGTGGGGGAGGCGCTCGAGGCAGCCAAGTTGCTGCTCGCCGAGACGCCCGAGGAAGCAGCCGCCCACGCCGACGCGCTCGAGAGCGCCAACCAGACCCGGCGCGACCTGACGGTGACCGTCGTCGCCGAGGCGCGCGAGCTCGTCGCCGCGAACCCGGATCGTCCGGCGTCGATCGTCCACGGGCCGTGGCCGGTCGGGATCGTCGGGCTGGTGGCTGCGCGTCTCGCCGAGGATCGCGCCCGCCCGGCGGTCGTGGGTGCGGACCTCGGCGACATGATCCGCGCGTCCTGCCGGAGCGACGGGTCGGTCGACCTGGCGGCCGCGCTCAGTGCCTGCGCTGACCTCTTCACGCGCCACGGCGGCCATGCGGGCGCCGCCGGCTTCGAGCTGCCGGCCGACCGCTGGCCGGCATTCGTCCAACGGTTCGAGGCGATCGCCGCGGTCGCCGTCCCCGCCGACCCGCGCTCGGTGCTGCGCATCGATCTCGCCCTGCCGGCGCTCGATGTCGACTACCGGCTCCTGCGCGAGCTCGCCGGCCTGACGCCGTACGGCCCCGGAAACCCCGAGCCGCTGGTCGCGGTGCTCGGTCTGACGGTCACGCGGGTGCGGGTGGCGGGCGACGATCACACGTCGCTCACGCTCCGGCGCGACCGCGACGTCCTCGACGGCATCGCGTTCGGCCGCGCCGACATCGCCGCGCTCGTCCAGGAGGGGGACCGGATCGACGTCGTGGCACGGCTGGCGAGCCGGGTGTTCGGCGGGTTCGAGTCGCTCCAGCTCGAGATCCGCGACGCCGCGCCGAGCGGCTCGCATCCCGAGGCCGCGGCGGTGCTGGGTGCACCGGCGGCTGCTCTCGTAGGGTCGGTGGCATGACCCGGACCGTCAAGCCGCGGTCGGCCCGCGCGCGCGACCCCTACGGCATCGGCCCGATCGGGTCGTCGGTCGCGCCGATCGCGTCGGTCGTCGGCCTGATCGTGATCGCGCTCGTCACCGTCAACCTGTTCAACTACCAGCTGCCGTTCGCTAACCCTGGCGGCAACGGGGGCAACGGCAACGGCGACCCCGGCGGGCCGGCGCTGACGCCCGCCCCGTCCGGGGTCGTGGTCGTCCCCGAGGAGGCGACGTTCCTCGGCTCGATCGTCTACGCCAAGGGCGGCAACATCTGGATCCAGACCGACGAGAGCGTCACCCAGCTCACGAAGACCGGCGGGGCATCGATGCCCTCGTGGTCGGCGGACGGCAAGTGGATCTACTACATCCGATCCACCGAGGAGATCGGGAAGTGGCCGGTCCGTGGCCGGGACTCGTGGTACGACCTCTCCGTCCAGGAGCTGATGCGCATCAATTCGAGCGGCAGCGGCGAACCGCAGCGCCTGTTGAGTGGCCGGGTCAGGCGAGGGTCGCTCCGCTGGTCGGCCTGGATGCGCCAACCGGTCGTGACGCCGGATGGCAAGACCGTCGCGCTGGTGACTGATGCCCCCCAGCCGGACGACTCGAACGTCGTGCTGCAGTTCTACGACATCGGACGCAAGCGGCTCACGCGCGCGGGCGTGCGCGAGATCGGGGTGCTGGGTCACCAGGACCCGGAATGGCGCGCGGACGGGAAGCTGCTGCTCTACACGCAGAACGGCCGTGACGGTGCCCGCGGCGCGCCGATCATCATGCGCTACGACCCCAAGACGAAGCGGACCCGGGCGATGACGGGTGCCGGCTACATGCAGGCGTCCTACTCGCCGGACGGGCGGTTCATCGCCGCGACCCGGACGACCACGCTCGGGACCGACGTCGTGATCCTCAACGGCAGCAACGGCAACGAGCTCCTGCGCGTGACGGACGACGCCGCGTCGTGGGCACCGACCTGGTCGCCAGCGGGGGATGCCATCGCGTTCCTGCATGTCGTGGGACGGACCGTCGACCTGCGGCTGGCCAGGCTCGAGGGTACTGCGCCGGCGTGGACCGTGACCGAGACGCTGGACCTGACCGAGGTGTCGGGGCTCGATGCGGCATCGAGGCCGGACTGGTACATCCCGCCCGCGCTGCTGCCCGCCGCCGAGCCGCCGGCGTCGCCCGCATCCG
Source organism: uncultured Chloroflexia bacterium (assembly GCA_963812745.1). Classification (GTDB taxonomy): domain Bacteria; phylum Chloroflexota; class Limnocylindria; order Limnocylindrales; family CSP1-4; genus SPCO01. Next base: position 377,201 of record CAWEWE010000006.1, read on the forward strand.
CGGCACCGAGCGCCAGCCCCTCCCCGTGATCTGCGGCCGGTGACGCGCTCGTACCTCGAGCGACTCGGCGCCCGCACGCGGGCGACCGGGACCGTCCTCTGCCTCGGCCTGGATCCGGACCCCGACGCCCTCCCGGATGGCTTCTCGCATGACCTGGCCGGCGTCGAGCGGTTCGCGGCGCTGCTCCTCGACGCAGCTGCGCCCGTCGCCGCGGCCGTGAAGCCCAACCTCGCCTTCTTCGAGGCCTTCGGCTCGGCCGGGCTGGCGGCCCTGGAGCGACTGCGGGCGACGATCCCGCCCGATGTCCCCGTCATCGCCGACGCCAAGCGCGGCGACATCGGATCGACCGCGGCGCGCCAGGCGGTCGCCCTGTTCGACGTGCTCGGGGCGGACGCGGTGACCGTCAATCCGTACCTGGGCGCCGAGGCGATCGCACCGTTGCTCGAGCGGCCCGATCGGTTCGCCTACGTCCTGTGCCGGACCTCCAACCCGGGCGCCGGCGAGATCCAGGACCTCGGGCTCGTGGCGGACGAGGCCGCCGGTGCCCGACCCGAACGCGTGCACGAGCGGGTAGCCCGGCTCGTGGCCGAATGGGGACCTGGCGGGACGGTCGGGCTGGTCGTCGGGGCGACGGCGCCCGAGGAGCTGGCGACGATCCGCGCGATCGCTCCCGGCCTGCCGTTCCTCGTGCCGGGTGTCGGCGCTCAGGGTGGCGCGATCGAGCCGGTGCTCCGCCACGGGCCGGCGGCGGCCGATCCGGGGTCGGCCGGCACGGGCGGTGGACTGCTGGTGAACGTCTCGCGGGCGATAGCATCGGCCGCGGCACAGCCGGGTCCTGGCGACCCGGGCGACCGAGTGGCAGCCGCGGCCGCCGACTGGGCCGCCAGACTCCCTGTGCTAGGCTAGCCGCCGCGGTTTTCCCGCACGAGAGGAACCTTCCACCATGCCGATGCCTGGACCCGTCGAACTCATCATCATCCTCGTGATCGCGCTGCTGATCCTCGGGCCGGGCAAGCTGCCGGATGTCGGATCGGCGCTCGGCAAGAGCATCCGCGAGTTCCGCAAGGCGTCGTCGGATCTGAGCGACTCGGTGAAGGTCGATACCTCGCCGCTGCCCGCCGACTCGTCGAGCACCTCGTCGACGACGGCCGAGTCCCCGAGCGCGCCGAGCGAGCCTGCGTCGCGCACCAACTAGGTTCCGCGTCGCACGCCCCGTATGGCCGACGCTGACGCCCTCCGCGACGCCCCGGCGTCCGGCCTTCCGGCGCCACCTCCACCACCGGCGACCGTGACCGACCAGTCGGTCATGTCGCTCGTCGACCACCTCGGCGAGCTGCGAGACCGGCTGTTCCGCTGCATCCTCGCGATCGTCGTCGGGTCGGCCGTGGGGTTCTACTTCGCGGGAACGGTCCGCAACTTCCTGCTCGAGCCCCTGCCGGGGGGGATCGCCCAGGTGCTCGGCCCGGGCGACGCGTTCGCGATCCAGCTTCGGATCTCGGTCGTCATCGGGATCATCCTGGCGATGCCCGTGCTGCTCTACCAAGTGTGGGCGTTCGTCGCGCCCGGACTGACCCCTGCCGAACGGCGATCGGTCCGGCCGTGGATCCCGCTCGCGCTCGTGTTCTTCGCGCTCGGCGTCGGGATCGCCCGGCTGGTGCTGCCGTATGCGGTGGCGTTCCTGCTCAGCTTCACGGACGACCGGCTGGTGGCGAACATCGCGGCCGGGCCGTACTTCGACTTCGTCACGACGATGTTCCTGGCGTTCGGGCTGGTCCTGGAGTTCCCGATCCTGTTGGTCGGTCTGTCGCGCGTCGGGATCGTCACCTCCGAGCGGCTGCGCTCGGTGCGACGCTACGTCCTGCTCGGCATCGCGATCTTCGCGGCCGTCGCGACGCCTGGCGGCGACCTCGTTAGCCCGTTCGTGCTTGGTGGCACGATGTACGTCCTGTACGAGCTGACGGTCCAGTTCATCAAGCGGACGGGGCGATGACGCAGACGGCCGACGAGCCCGTGACGGACGCGTCCGCGGAGCAGGCGGTCGTCATCCTGTCGGGGCTTTCGGGTGGCGGCAAGACGGCCGCCGCCAAGCTGTTCGAGGACCTCGGCTACATGGTCGTCGACAACCTGCCCGGTGAGCTCCTGCCCGACCTCGCCGAGCTCGTGTCGGACGACGAGGAACGGTTCGCGCGTGTCGCGATCGTGCTCGACGTGCGAGCCGGCGATCCGGCACTCGCGCTCGGCGCCATGCGTGGCGCCCTGGAGGGCCGCGGGATCGTGCCTCGGATCGTGTTCCTCGAAGCGCGTGACGACGTGCTGATCCGGCGGTTCAGCGAGACGCGCCACCGCCACCCGCTCAATGACCAACGCGGCATCGCCAGCTCGATCGCCGAGGAGCGCCGGATCCTCGATCCGATCCGGGCCGAGGCAGACGTGATCGTCGACACCTCCGACCTGTCGCTCCGCCAGCTCCGTGAGCGATTGTTCGCCCAGCTCGCGACCACCACCCGCCAGGACCAGCTCGCCGTCCAGCTGATCAGCTTCGGCTACAAGTACGGCGTGCCGCTCGAGGCCGACCTCGTCTACGACGTCCGGTTCATCCCGAATCCCTACTACGTGCCGGAGCTCCGGCCGCACTCCGGGTTGACCGAAGAGGTCCGCGACTACGTCCTCGCGCAGCCGATGACCGGGCGCTTCCTCGACCTGGTCAAGGAGTTCCTCGATTTCGCCATCCCCGCCTACATCGACGAGGGCAAGACGAGGCTGACGATCGCGATCGGCTGCACCGGCGGCTACCACCGCAGCATCGTCATCGCCGAGCTGCTCGCCGAGTGGCTGCGCGAGCGGGACACGGGCCCGGTCGCCGTCTTCCATCGGGAGCTCGACCGGACGTGATCCAGGACGCCCACGGATGAACCTCCGTCGCTGGCTGACGCCGGGCATCGGGGTCAAGCGCTGGCTGCTCGTCGTGTTCCTGGGGCTGGTGCTGCTGGCGATGGCGTTCGTGCACATGCTCCGGCAGGTCACCCGCGACTTCGACCCGTCGGGCCCGTTCGTGGCCGTGATCGACCTCGTGACCCTGCAGTTCCTGCCGTTCCCGCTGCGCGGGCTGATCGTCGGGGTGGTCGGCGTGACGCTCGTGGCCCTTGGTGCGTATCGCGTGATCCGGGTGATGACCGACTCGCTGCGGGCGCCCGATGCCGACCAGCCGCTGGTCGAGGTCATCTACCAGAAGCGGTTCCTCGCCAAGGGCCCGCGGATCGTGGCGATCGGCGGCGGGACCGGCCTGTCGGCGTTGCTGCGCGGCCTCAAGGAGCACACCAGCAACCTGACCGCGGTGGTCACCGTCGCCGACGACGGTGGCTCCTCCGGCGTCCTCCGCGAGGAGCTTGGCATCCCCCCGGTCGGCGACATCCGCAACTGCATCGCCGCCCTGGCCGACGCCGAGCCACTGATGAGCGAGCTGCTCCAGTACCGCTTCCCGGCTGCGGACGGCTCACCGGCCGCGCCGATGATCGAAGGCCCGGGCCTGGCCGGTCATGCCGTTGGCAACCTCTTGCTGGCCGCGATGACGGCGCTGGAGGACGGCGACTTCGAGGAGGGCGTCCGGCGCATCAACCGGATCCTCGCCGTCCGTGGCCAGGTGGTGCCGGTGACCGCGACACCGCTGGTCCTCCACGCCCGCACCGCGCGGGGTGACACCGTGGATGGCCAGTCGCGGATCATGCGCACGAGCGGCATCGAGCGGGTCTGGCTGACACCGACGGACGTCCGCGCATCGGACGACGCGCTCGCCGCGATCGCCGAGGCGGATCTCATCGTGGTCGGTCCCGGCAGCCTCTACACGAGCCTCCTCCCGAGCCTGCTGCTCCCAGCGATCCGCGACGCGGTGCTGGCGGCCACGGCGACGCGGCTGTACGTGTGCAACGTCGCCACCCAGGAGGGTGAGACCAGCGGCCTTGACCTGGCCGGCCACGTGACGGCGCTCACGACGCATACCGCCCCGGGCATCATGGACCTCGTGCTGGCGAACAACCGGTTCGATGCGCGGATCCCGAGCGGATGGCAGGCTGAGACGGTCCGGCTCCATTGGCCGCCCGACGGCATGTCGAGCCCGCCGCGGCTGGTCCTCGACGACGTCGTGGACCCCGACAACGCCCACCACCATGACCCGGCCAGGCTCGCGTCCGCGGTGATGCGAGCGTACGAGGGCGACAGCGCGACGCGACGCCGGACCGTGACCCGGACCGCCTGACGTGACCACCTCCGAGCGCGACCTCGTCACCGCGCTCCGCAACGAGCTGGCCGCCATCGACCCGGCCCGGCCGTGCGATCGGTCCGCCGAGGCAGCCGGGTTGGGCAGCGATGCCGGAGCTCGCGAGGCAGCCGTCACGCGCCTGGTCCACCGGCTGCGGCGGGCCGTGGGGCACGACCACGGCCCGGCGACCGAATTCGACTGGGCGACGGCCGCCGAGCATTGCCGAACGGCCTGGCTGCGAGGCCGGTTCCTCGCCCGTGGGTCGCTGAGCCTGGCCGGCGGCCGGACCCACCTCGAGTTCGTCGTGCCAGCCGATGAAGCTGCGGTCCTGGCGGGACGGCTCGGCGAGGTCGGGCTGCCCGCGGCCTGGCGGGTGCGCAGGGGACGCGGCGTGGTCACCTGGAAGAGCGCGGAGGCGGTCGGCACGTTCCTGCGACGGATCGGCGCCGCGGGCGCGCTGCTCGAGCTCGAGGCGCGGCAGGTGTCGCGCGCGCTGCGTGGCGAGCTCAACCGCGTCCTGAACGCCGAATCCGCCAACCTGCAGCGGGCCGTGGCGGCGGCCGGCCGCCAGCTCGACGCGATCGCGCGGCTCGAGGCCGACGGTCGCCTGTCGGAGCAGCCGTACGTGGTCCGCCTGGTGGCTGACGCACGTCGGGAGACCCCAGAGGCGACCCTGACCGAGCTTGCGGAGCGGCTGGAGCTCCACCGCTCCGCCGTCCAACGCGCGCTTGAGCGGATGGAACGACTCGCCGCCGAGGACTCCGGACCGCCGACAGCGGCCACAAGCAGGTCTCGCTCGGGGTCGCGACGGAAGACCCGGCGCATGGTCCGCACGCATGCGTGAGGTCGTGATCGCCGCCAACTGGAAGATGCACACGACGCCAGGGGATGCGGGAGCCCTCGCACGGACGATCGCCTCACGCACCAGCGAACCTGGGGTCACCCGGGTCATCTGCCCGCCATATGTCTGCCTCGCGCCGGTCCGCGACGCGCTGGCAGAGGACGGCCACGAGGTGGCGGTCGGGGCCCAGAACGTCCATCACGAGCTGGCCGGCGCCTATACCGGCGAGATCGCGGCGCCCATGCTGGCCGGCCTCGCGACGTGGGTGATCGTCGGCCACTCCGAGCGCCGGCGTGACGCCGGCGAGACCGATGCGCTCGTCGCCCGCAAGGCGGCACGCGCCCTCGAGGCCGGCTTGCGCCCGATCCTGTGCGTGGGCGAGCAGCTGGCCGATCGGGAGGCGGGCCGGGAAACGGACGTCGTCGATGCGCAGATCCGCGGGTCGCTCGACGGTATCGACGCGGCACAGGCGTCGGATGGCGGGCTGGTCATCGCCTACGAGCCGGTCTGGGCGATCGGCACGGGCCGCAACGCGACCGGCCTCGATGCTGCCGCGATGGTCGACGCGATCCGTGCCACGCTCGACTCGATCGGCTGGGCCGCCGCTGCGAGCGGCCTGCCGGTGCTCTACGGCGGGAGCGTCACGTCGGCCAACATCGGCGAATTCCTGGCTGAGCCGACCATCGACGGCGCCCTCGTCGGCGGCGCATCGCTCAAACCCGACGAGATGGCCGGCATCGTGGCTCGTGCCGGGATCACGGCGCGGGCACGCGGATTGGCGGGGTGACGGCCGCCCGACCACGACCCATCGTCCTGGTCGTGCTCGACGGGTTCGGCATCGGGCACGATCCCGCGGGCGATGCGATCGCGGCGGCCCCGATGCCGACCTGGCGCGGCCTGCTCGAGCGCTGGCCGCACAGCACGCTCTGGGCGTCCGAGGAGGCGGTCGGTCTGCCGCCCGGCCAGATGGGCAACTCGGAGGTCGGGCATCTCAATCTGGGTGCCGGCCGCCCCGTGCTCCAGGACCTGCCCCGGATCGACGCCGCGATCGCCGACGGCTCGTTCGATACGCGACCCGCCTTCCTCGCCGCCTGCGCGCGGGCCCGTGAGCGGGGCGGTGTCCTCCACGCCATCACCCTCATCGGGCCGGGGGGCGTGCACGCGAACGACCGCCAGCTGGTGGCCCTGGCAGCGTTGGCCAGGCGCGAGGATGTTCCGACACTCGAGATCCACGCCTTGCTCGACGGACGCGACACCCCGCCGTCGTCAGCGCTGGCCTTCATGCAGGATCTCGAAACGCGGCTGGCCGCCGTCCATCCCGGCGCGACGATCGCGACCGTCGGCGGCCGCTACTTCGCGATGGACCGCGACAAGCGCTGGGAGCGGACCGAGCAGGGCTACGACGCGATCGTCCACGGTGAAGCCGCCTACCACGCTCCCTCGGCGGTGGCCGCGATCGAGAACGCCTACGCGCGTGGCGAGACCGACGAGTTCGTCACGCCCACCGTCATCGACGGCCATGACACGCCGCTGGCCGACCACGACCCGATCATCCACCTCAACTTCCGCGCCGATCGTGCCCGTCAGCTGACCCACGCCCTCGCGGACGGCCCTGCCTTCGACGGGTTCGACCGAACGTCGCCGTCCGGCCGCCCGGCACCCGCCGATCTCCTCCTGGTCACGATGACCGAGTACGAGGAGGGCCTGCCGGTCCTCGTCGCATTCCCGCCCGAGACCGCGCGCTCGCTGGCACAGGCGTTCAGCGAGGCCGGCTGGCGTCAGTTCCACGTGGCGGAGACCGAGAAGTACGCCCACGTCACGTACTTCTTCAACGGCGGCATCGAGACGCCGTGGCCGGGCGAGGACCGTGAGCTGATTCCGAGCCCGAAGGTCGCCACGTACGACCTCCAGCCCGCCATGTCGGCGCCCGGCGTCACCGACGCGCTCGTCGCGGCGATCGCATCAGGCGCGTACGACTTCATCGTGGCCAACTACGCCAACCCGGACATGGTCGGCCACACCGGGGTGTGGGACGCTACGCTCGATGCGCTGGCGACGATCGACGCCTGTCTCGCCCGGGTGGTCGCCGCCATGGAAGCGGTCGAAGCCGCCGACCCGATCGGGCCCGGCGCGATCCTCGCGATCACCGCCGACCACGGCAATGCCGACGACCTGCGCGATCGGAACGGCGCCCCGGTCACCGCCCATTCGCTGAACCCGGTGCCGTTCGTGCTGATCGGCGGTTCCGTGGCCGGCCGTCGGCTCGCAAACGGCGTCTTGGCAGATGTCGCACCGACGCTCCTCGAGCTGGCCGACCTGCCGCTCTGGCCGGCCATCACCGGGCGGTCGCTGCTACGCGACTGAGGGGTCCGGCGGGCACCCTGTGGTAGCATCGGCCGCCGTACGAAGCGGAGGACCAGCCACCCGTGAACCCGATCCTGGGCATCGGCCAGATCATCGTCAGCATCGCGCTCATCGCGGCCATCCTGCTGCAGGCGCGGGGAACGGGTCTGTCCGGCACGTTCGGTGGCGACTCGGCCGTCTACCGCAGTCGACGCGGGGTCGAGCGGCGGCTGTGGCAGTTCACGATCGTGCTACTGGTCCTGTTCGTGATCTTCTCGATGGCGTCATACATCCTGTCGCCGTCCGTCGCCTGACGGCGCGCCGCGGGGTCGACCCGCTGGCACCACACGGAGCCACATGACCCGGACCGACACCGTCATCGTCGGGACCCTTGTCGCCCTGCTCGCGGTCCTCGCCCTCCTCATCGGCGCCCCGGCCATCCAGCTCGCCTCGGCCCCCGCCTCGGCCAGCCCATCGCCCGATACGGCAGCGCCCGGATTCGAGGTGCGGCCGTACGTCGAGGGTGTCGTCGGGGCGCCGCAGTCGGTCTCGCCGCTGACGGCGACCACGCAGGCCGACAGGGACCTCGTGGCGCTGGTCTTCTCGGGCCTCGTGCGCAACGGGCCTGGCGGGACGCTGGTCCCCGATCTCGCCGAGCGGTGGTCGGTCGACGGAGCGGGCAAGACGTGGACGGTCGACCTGCGCGAGGACGCCACCTGGCACGATGGCACGCCGGTCACGCCCGATGACGTCGTGTTCACGATCGAGACCCTCCAGGACCCGGCCTATACCGGGCCGTCGGGCACCTCCTGGTCCGAGGTCAACGTGGTGGCGACCGGCGCGCGCCAGGTGCGATTCACGCTGACGACCCCGCTCGGTGGCTTCCTCCAGGCCTTGACCCAACCGATCGCGCCGGCCCACCTGCTTGGCGACGTCCCGGTCGCCTCGCTCGGTGGCGACCCATTCGGGGAACGGCCCGTGGGCTCGGGACCGTTCGCGCTGACCGACCTCACGGCCACCTCAGCGTCTCTCGTCCCAGCCGATCTCGTGTCCGGCGTCGAGAGCCCGGTCGCGACACCGGGCTCGTCGCCCGACTCCCTGACCACTCCAGGTCCGACCATCCGACCGTCGCGCCCCGTGCCGTACCTCGCCGGCATCGAGTTCCGCTTCTACGACGATGTCGACCAGCTCGTGGCGGATTTCCGCGCTGGCGACCTCGACGGCGCATCGGGTCTGCCGGCGGCTGCCGCGGTCGAGCTCGGCGGGACGGACGGGGCGCGGCTCGTCCGCTACCCGGGCTCGACGCTCACCGCGGTCCTGCTGAACCTGCGACCCGGTCACTCCGCGTTCTCCTCGGCCGCGGTGCGGACCGGTCTGCTCGCTGGCATCGACCGGGCGAAGATCGGACGAGAGGCGTTCTCCGCCTTGGCCGCGACGGCCACCGGGCCGATCCCCGCCGTCTCGCCGATGTTCGATGCGACGGCCGACCCGGTCGTGCCCTACAGCCGCGGCGCTGCCGAGGCCGCGCTCAAGGCGGCGGACTGGACGAAGGGTGCCAAGGGCTGGTCGCTGCCGCGCGCGAAGACGCCGCTCAGCCTCGAGGTGCTCAGCCCGACCGAGGCCTCGAACCCGGGCCTGTTCGCGACCGCCGCAGCGGTCGTCGGCGACTGGAAGCGCATCGGCATCGACGCCAAGCACGTCGCGCTGCCGCCGGCCGAATTCGTCGGAGACAAGCTGTCGACGGGCTCGTTCCAGGTCGCCGTCGCCGACCTGCGCATCGGCCTCGATCCGGACCTGTACCCGTTGCTCGCGTCGAGCCAGACGCTGACCGGCGGCTCGAACGTGATCGGCGTCCAGTCGGCCGCGCTCGACACGCTGCTCGAGAAGGCGCGGGCGCCCGGTTCGGACAAGGTCCGCAAGGCGGCCTACAGCGCCCTCCAGAAGCAGCTCGCGAGCGGTCGCTACCTGCTGCCGGTAGCCTTTGCGGACGAGGTCGTGGTGCTCCGCGACACGCTCCAGGGACCCACGCCGCGGCAGGTCACGGACGGGTCGGATCGATTTTGGGATGTGCTAACATGGCGCCTCGCCGTCGACCGGTAACGGTCTGACGGGGTCCGTGCCGAGGTGGCGGAATAGGCAGACGCGCTGGTTTCAGGTACCAGTGGCCGCAAGGTCGTGTGGGTTCAAGTCCCTCCCTCGGTACCACTCCCTCGGATCCCTCATCTGACGATGAACACCTTGCCCAGGTGGCGGAATTGGTATACGCGTACGTTTGAGGGGCGTATGAGGCAACTCATCCGGGTTCAAGTCCCGGCCTGGGCACCACACCGCAGTTCCCGACGACCGCCGGCTCCGGCGGTCGTTTCGCGTGGGGCGGGTGTAGGCTCCGCCCGGGCGGTTAGCTCAGTCGGTCAGAGCGCCTCGCTTACACCGAGGAAGTCACTGGTTCGAGTCCAGTACCGCCCACCACGATCGGGCCGACCGGGCCACTCCCGCTACGATCGTCACGTGGCTCGCCCTCGGTTGCTGGATCGGACGCCGCAGCGGGGGCTGCTCCGCTACTGGTTGGCCCGTGCAGCCCTCTCGGCGGCCGCCGTCATGGGCGCCCTGGCGACCGCACAGGGGCGTGATGATGTCGTGACCGTCACGGTGGGTGGGGCCTTCTTTGCCTGCTGCGTGGTGCTCATCGTTCGTGGGCTCGTCCGCGGCGACCTCAGCGGCGCGTCGGCCGTTGATGACTGGTAAGCGGCCGTCGTCACAGTCCCGACAGGGTCGCTTCTACGGCCCGGCCCGCGACGACGCCCAGAAACGCCGTCGTGACACCCCAGGCGTAGTGTCCTCCCAGCCGGGGGCGATGCGGGTCGAACGCAGGAGGCCGACCATGGTCCGCAGACTAGTGCTGGCGCTCGCGCTGGGTGCGCTCGCCACCGGATACCTGGCGCCAGTCGCCATGGCGGCGCCGCCGGAGCGGTTCACTGACACGTTCGAAGGCACGAACGCCATCCCCGAAGGGGAGCTCTGCGATTTCGACTACGCTCAGGTCTTCTCGGGGACGGACCAAGTCACGTTCTTCAGCGATGGCAGCGTACTGGTCCACGAGCAGCTCACGGTGGCGCACACGAACGTCGACACCGGGTACACGCTGACTGAGAACGACGTGATCATCCTGTCGTTCCGAGCGGACTCGGAGAAGGACGTAGGGATCTTCTGGCATCTCCGCGATCCGGACGGAAAGATGGTCGTCGTCCAGGCCGGGCAGCTCCGCTTCGACGAGACCGGGCTGATCAAGTTCACCCCCAACATCAACCCGGATTTCGCTGAGGTGATCTGTCCGGCGCTCGGCGGCAGCCCCGCCTAGCGGAACCTGCTAGCGCTGCCGGCTGGTCAGCGCGCCCCGGCTCCCGTCGGGGCGCGCGATCCGGCCATGTCAGGCTCCGGCGCCACGATGCAGGCGGCGCTCGATGCGGTGTCCGAGTAGGGCGACGGTCGGCATCGGGTCCCGGAGCGAGAGCACCCCGAAGTCACGAGTCCCGCGCCAGCTGCGCAGCACGCTCGGGACCGATACGTCGTGGCGCCGGATGCGTTGCCAGGACGCCCGCGCCTCGCGGAATGGGATCATGCACTTGCGGCCGTCGATCTGCTCCGGCTGCGGCCCGAGCTCGAGCCCGGCGAGCGTCGCGTACAGCCGCCAAGAGCCGTCCACCCCGCACGCGTCCGCGAGGCCGAAGTTGGCCGGGATGCGCACGTTGACCTCGATCAGGTACAGCTTCCCGTCGCGAGCATGTCGCTTGGTCTCGAACGAGGCCACGCCCCGGTAGCCGGCGTGCGCAAGCAGCCTACGGCTGAGGTCCATCGTCCCAGGCACGGGCGCCGATTGATTGAGCGAGCCCACGCCGTAATCGAGCGGCCACTGACGGATCTTCCGGCGTCCGTATTCGAGGGTGTACGAGCCATCCTCGCGGCGGACGGTCACCGCCGCCTCGAGCCGGTGTTCGCGGCCGGGCACGATGTCGGTCAGCATGAAGTCGATGTCGTGGTCGAAGAGCAGCGCGGCCCGCTCCAGCAGATCCCGCCGCGTGCCGACCAGCACCGTGCCGAACCCGGCCCGGATCTTGGCCGTGTGCCCGAGCCGCGCCTTCAACACGCGGGGGTAGCGGACGTCGGGCAGCAGCGCCATGAGGTCGCCCCGGTCGCGGACGTGGCTGAACCGTGGCACCCGGACACCGATGGAGGCCGCCGTCTGGTAGAGCCGCTGCTTGTCCATGAGCTCGGTGTGGACGCCATCGCTCGACTCGAAGCTCTGCAGCGACGCCGGAAGTCGATCGCGCTGCTCGGTCAGCCACTCGGTCGCGGAGTCGGAGCCGGACAGGACGACGCCGCCGCCGTCGGTGCCGAGCTCGTTCAGGGCATCGAACCAGGCGGCCGGATCGTCGAGCGGATCCGGCAGCGTCGTCCCGTGCACGCCGCGGCTGGCGACCACGTAGCTGTACTCGGGGCTCGTCAGGACGTGCACCTCGACGCCGTGCCGGTGGAGGGCGCGAGCCAGGGTCAGGCAACCATCGTTCGGCTGCAGGATGATCGCGCGGGGCAGTGTCGAACTCGCTATCAGCCGGCCTCCTCCATCCGAGCGAACGATCCTGTCGTCCGACCATGATGACCCGGGGCTCCTAACACGTCGCTATCGCGCTCGAGCCGATGGGGGCGACGCAGGCTTGCAAGACGTCGGTCGCGGACGGCACTGGTAGACTCGACGCAGATGGCCGCCGCGATGGCGCGCCCGACCGGAGGAGGGGCATGGATCTCGCGCCCATCATCATCATCGGCGTCATCGTCCTGCTGGTCGTCTTTGCGATCGGGATCTACAACTCCCTGGTCCAGAAGCGACTGCGGATCGATGAGGCCTTCGCCCAGATCGAGGTCCAGCTCAAGCGGCGGCACGACCTGATCCCCAACCTCGTCAACGCCGTCAAGGGCTACATGGGCTTCGAGCAGAAGGTCCTCACGGACGTGACCAACGCTCGAGCCGCGGCGGTCTCCGCCGGCAGCCAGGGTCCTGCCCAGCAGGCCGCTGCCGAGAACATGCTCACGAACACGCTGCGCTCGCTGTTCGCCGTGGTGGAGAACTACCCCGAGCTCAAGGCCAACCAGAACGTGCTGGAGCTCCAGGAGCAGCTGACCACGACCGAGAACCAGATCTCCTTCTCGCGCCAGCATTACAACGCGACCGTGCTCGACTTCAACACCGCCATCGCCACGTTCCCGAACGTCCTGCTGGCCGGCCCGTTGGGCTTCACGAAGCGGGAGTTCTTCGATGCCGAGCCCGAGGCCGCGAACGTCCCGAACGTGGACCTCAGCCTGAGCTGACCGACCGACCGCGGGAGGAACCGTGGCCGGAACATCCTTCTACGACCAGATCGCCGCCAACCGGCGGAACTCATTCCTCCTGGCGACGTTCGTCGTCGCTCTCCTCGCGTTGCTTGGCTTCGCGATCGGCTTCGCGGTGTTCGGCTCGCCAGAGGCCGGCATCGGCACGACCATCGTCGCGGTGGTCATCGGCGCGCTGAGCGGCGCGTTCACCTACTTCGCGGGTGACTCGCTCGTCCTTGCTGTCAGCGGCGCTCGCCAAGTCGACGAGACCCAGGCGCCGCAACTCATGAACGTCGTGCGCGAGATGTCGATCGCCGCGAATGTGCCGATGCCGAAGGTCTACATCATCGACGACACGGCGCCGAACGCGTTCGCCACGGGCCGGGATCCGAAGCACGCGTCGGTCGCAGTCACGACAGGGCTGCTCGAGAAGCTCGACCGGGAGGAGCTCCAGGGAGTCATCGGCCACGAGCTCTCGCACGTGCGCAACTTCGACATCCGATTTGCGCTGGTCGTTGCCGTCATGGTCGGCGTGATCGCGATCCTCGCCGACTTCTTCCTCCGCTTCACGTTCTGGGGCGGCGGGCGGTCGCGCGATCGAGAGGGGGGTGGAGGGGGCGCGCAGGCGGTCGTGTTCATCCTGGCGATCGTGCTGGCGATCCTGGCTCCTCTCATCAGCCGATTCATCCAGTTGGCGGTGTCGCGCCAGCGTGAGTACCTCGCCGACGCCTCGGGCGTGGAGCTGACGCGGAACCCGTACGGGCTCGAGCGGGCGCTCGCCAAGATCTCCGCCGACCCCGAGGTCCTTGAAGTCGCCAACCGCGGCACGCAGCACCTGTATTTCACGAACCCGATCAAGAAGTTCGAGCAGCGGTCGTCGGGTCTGATGTCGACCCATCCCGCGATCGTCGACCGGATCAACCGGTTGCGACAGCTGACTGGCGATCCGCCACTGGGCGCCGCCGAAGAGGGGCAGCTCGCCGGGCTGGAGTAGGGCGCCCGCCGTGGCATCCCGGAGAAGGCCCGTGGTATCCTGCGACGCGCCGACGGACGATCTCGCGAGGTCGGCCATCGGGCCGAGGTAGCTCAGTCGGTAGAGCACGCGACTGAAAATCGCGGTGTCGCCAGTTCGATCCTGGCCCTCGGCACCACCTCTCGAGGGTGGGCGAGCATCGAGCGGAAGTGGCTCAGTTGGTAGAGCATCACCTTGCCAAGGTGAGGGTCGCGGGTTCGAGTCCCGTCTTCCGCTCCAGTATCCTCCCCGAAGGCCCCGCTGCCCCTTCGTCTAGTGGTAGGACAGCGGACTTTGGATCCGTGAACCGAGGTTCGAATCCTCGAGGGGCAGCCAGCACCGCAGGATGACGCGGCGCACCCCGCCTCGGGGCGACGTGGTGAAGTGGCTCAACACGGGGGTCTGCAAAACCCCTATTCACCGGTTCGAATCCGGTCGTCGCCTCCACAACCTTCGTACGAAACAGCGCTTCCGGGCCGGGGTTCGTGCACCTCGCGCAACAACCCGAGCGCCCGGTGCGTACGGCACCGACGGAACATCGAGGCAGCGTCCTCCGGCCTTTCGGACCGTCAGTGCCACGGTACCGGGACGTCCATCAGTGGGCCTGGAGCCCGCCCGCATGACCCGTCGCTCGGTCGCGCCACGAGGACCGCGACCGCCCATGCCGGTCGGCAACTTGGAGGAGATACACGCATGCCTTGCCGTCCTATTCGGCTTGCCCTCGTCGGCGCGACCCTCGCCGCGATGTTCTGGCCGCCGTGCCCGGCGCTGGCGATCACCGGCGGCCAGCGCGACGAGGTCCACACCAACGTCGGCCTCGTCCGGTTCACGACCCCTGACGGCCGGTTCCGCTGCTCGGGCACCCTGATCGCCCCGACCGTCGTCCTGACGGCCGGCCATTGCACCGAGGGACCGGCGACCAACGTCTACGTGTCCTTCAATACCGACCTCGCGCTCGATCCGCTCGCGCCCGGCATCACCGCGGAGGAGCGGGCCGCCCGGGCTGCCAACTACATCACCGGCACCGCCCACCCCGATCCGGCGTGGGACGGCAAGCTGCAGTTCTCGAAGCAGCATGACCAGGGCGTGGTCGTCCTCGACGCGCCGGCGCGTCAGCAAGTGGCCGGGCATCGTCCCGGCGCCGCTGCCGCCGGTCGGTTTCCTCGATGGCAACCCGGGCCAGCTGAAGAACGAGACGTTCACCCTGGTCGGCTACGGGGTCGACATCGGCGCCAAGAAGGCGACTGATCGTGGTTCCTTTCCGGAGCTTCGACGACCTCGTACCTGAAGAACGTCGGCAACGAGGTGATCACGTTCCAGATCAACGACCGCGACGCGAAGGCGGGCGGTGGCTCGTGCTTCGGCGACTCGGGCGGCCCCGTGTTCATGGGTGGCTTCGTCCTCGGCGACGCGTCGTACGTCAACTCGCTCACCTGCAACGCGCTCGGCAGCTACCAGCGCGTCGACACCGAGCACGCGCGAGCCTTCCTCGCGCCGTTCCTGGCCGACTGACCCGGAACGTCCCTCGAAACCGCACAAGCAGACGGCCCGCTGGGAGACCAGCGGGCCGTCGCATGTCTGGGTCTGGAGGCGCCTAGCCCCGAAGCAGTCGCGGGGCATCGGCGCCATGAAGGGGTGATCAGGTGGTGGCGGCACCGGCTGCGGCAGGCGGGATGTTCTGGTTGCGCCGGAAGACGTTGTCCGGGTCGTAGCGACGCTTGGTGGTCGTCAGCCGATCCCAGGTCGAGCCGGGATAGGCCGCGCGGACGCGCGTCTCGCCCTCGTCGCCCACGAAGTTGACGTAGGCGCCGGCGTCGCCCTGCTGGAGGGCGGAGCTGAATTCGGCGACCCACGCCTCGCGCCGCGGCTTGTCCTCCTCGCCCTCGTAGAACGCGGCGACATTGACCATGATCCGGCTCGCCCGATGGGCGTAGGCCGTGGCGTCCACGGGCACTCGCGCGGCGGCTCCGCCCAGGACGCGCAACTGCGCGACCCGCATCGACGCGTCGGACGCTTCGAGGAAGTCGACGATCGTCTTCGCGACCGGTGCGGTCGACGTGGTCGATGAACATCGTCCTCGAGATGGCGGTCGGGTGGTAGTCGGGATCGTCGGGCGGGAACATCTGCGGGTAGGGGATGGGTGCGAGCATGTCTGCCAGGGGCTCGGCCAGGGCACGGAATGGGGCGAGCGCCGCTGTCCGGCCGCCTCGTCACCGGCGTAGGCCAGCATCCCGAGGATCACGATCGTGCCGTGGTATTGCTCAGGAACGAACGGCATCGGCGGGCACGACATCACATTGGCGATGGTCGACACTTCGTCTGGCGCCGCCTCGGCAGCCGCGATGAACCCGGCGACGGTGTCGGCCGTCGCGGGCAGGACCAGCATCCCGCCGACCACCCCCTGGAGCTCGCTGAGCCGGTAGCGGAATCGTGTCGCGACCCCGAAGTTGCCGCCGCCGCCACGGATGGCCCAGAACAGGTCGGGCTCGTTGTCGGCGTCGACGATCCGCACCTGGCCATCGGCCGTGACGATCTCGGCGGCGAGGAGGTTGTCGATGGTCAGGCCGTGTTTGCGCACGAGGTAGCCGACGCCTCCGCCGGTGGTGAGTCCGCCGAGGCCGACCGAGCCGGTGTCGCCGAACCCGGTCGCCAGGCCGTGCTCGGCTGCCTTGGCCGTGTACTCGCCGGCCGTCAGCCCGCTGCCGGCCCACGCCGTCCGCCCGGCGACATCGATGTCGAGGCTGTCGAGATCGCGTAGGTCGATGACGATGCCGCCGTCGGTCGAGCTGTGGCCGGCCGCGCTGTGGCCGCCGCTGCGCACGGCCAGGTCCGTGCCGGTCTCGCGGGCGATCGACACGACCGTCGACACATCGCCGGCGTCGGCGACGCGAACGATCGCGGCCGGTCTGGCGTCGGGGCCCTGGTACATGATCGCGCGAGCGGCCTCGTAGTCGGCATCGTCCGCGGTGATGACGCGGCCGCGGACGGCGTCGCGCAGCTGGTCGATGGAGATTGTCGGGGTGGTCGATTCGAGGGTCACGTCAGTCGATCTCCGTTCGTTCCTGGTCTTTCATGTGCTGAAGGTGTCGTTCGAGGCGGTCGAGTCGCTGATCCCAGAGCTGCCGGTACGGCTCGATCCAGGCGTCGATCTCGCGTAGCCGTTCCGGCCGCAGCCGGTAGACGCGCCGCTGCGCATCGACGCGGACGTCGACGAGGCCCGAATCGCGGAGCACGCGGAGGTGCTTCGAGACGGAGGGCTGGCTCATCGACAACCGATCGACGAGCTCGCCGACCGGCCGCTCGCCGTCCCGCAACAGGTCGAGGATGCGGCGGCGATTCGCTTCGGCGAGGAGCTCGAATGTGGCAATCACAGGAATAGTATGCCGTGATGGGTTATATGCCGGTCAAGTCATGTACCCGGCGACCCCGTGGCCGTTGGAGGCCCGTCCGGGTGTCAGGCCGCCGTGACGAGGGCTTCGAGCTTCTCCAGGCTCTCGGACCAGCCACTGGCCGCGCCCATGCGCATGACCGCGTCGCGATCCTCGTCGGATGCGAACTCGCTCTCGATCGTGAGCTGCGTCCCGCCGTCGCGTTCCTCGAACGTGACGGTGACGGTGACCCGCAGGGGCGACCCAGGCGGGAGCGAGGGCCGATAACCATCGAGCGCCTCATGCCACATCGCGGGCCCGTCGGCGACCTCGTCGGTGAACACCAGGCGGGAGGGCGGGTCCACATCGAGGAACTGGCCGGATATCGGGAGATCCACGTTGTCGGGCGAGCGCATCACGATGCGCAGCTCGCCTTCGGGCCGGACGTCGGCCTCGACGACCGGGTTGGTGTAGCCGTGCGGTCCCCACCACTTGGCGAGCTCGCGTTGGTCGGTCCACGCACGCCAGACGCGGTCGCGGGGAGCGTCGAGCCATCGGCTCAGCGTGAACGCGCGGTCGTCGACGGCGACGTCGACGCGGCGATCGATGGACCTGGTCTGGGGCAGCTTCTCCATCCCGGGAGGGTACCCCGGGTCTGTGAAGCTACGTCGCAGTGGCCCTCGCGACCGAGCCACCTTGGCACCGACTACGATGCGGCGATGGAAGCACGCCAGGCTGCCGGCGTCCTGCTGATCCTCGTCCCCATCGTCTTCAACGCCGCCTTCTTCGAGCTCGGGCGTGCCTTCGACTACCCGGCGATCCTGCGCAAGGAGCCCGAGGAGATCCTGCGGCGGTTCGACAGTGGCGGGGCGGCCCTGCTGCTCCGGTGGCACCTGCTGTTGATCAGCGCGCTGGCGATGCTGCCGCTGGCGGTGCTGTTGGCCGCGGCGCTCGAAGTCGGGCCGGCGCTCACGGCGTTGACGATGGTGGTCGGTGTGGTGGCGGCGCTCGTGCAGGCGCTCGGTCTTGGCCGCTGGGTGTTCGCCGTCCCGGAGCTCGCGCGACGGTACGTGGCCGCCGATGGCCCGGATGCCGTCGCGACGCGCGGATCGATCGAGGTCGTCTTCGCGGTGCTCCATCGGTATCTCGGGGTCGGGGTCGGGGAGCATCTCGGTTATCTGGCGACCGGCTGCTGGACGATCCTCGTGGCGGTCTCGATCCTGCAAGGGCCGATCCTGCCCGGTTGGATGGCGGTCGCGGGACTCGTCATCGGTGTCGCGCTGCTCATCGGCACATTGGAGTTCGTGGGTCCGAACGAGCGTCACGGCTGGGCGCTGGCCGGCACGATCGTGCCGATCGCCTACATCGCCTGGTCGATCTGGCTGATCGGGCTCGGCGTGCTCCTGCTCCTCGCCTGAAGCGACCGACTACGATGACACTCCGGCCGGAGTGGCGGAACTGGTAGACGCAGCGGACTTAAACTCCGCGGCCCGCAAGGGCGTTCGAGTTCGAATCTCGGCTCCGGTACCACTCAATAAGGCTCGGCGACAACTGGTCCAGGATCACCATTCGCGTGTGCGAAGCTCGGCAAGGACGCTGGTCATCACTCCGCAGCCGAGCTGCTCGGCGACTGGACGTGCCGCCTGGTCGAACGGGAGTACGGCGGCGGCGAAGATCGGCAGCGGCTGTCGCTGCCGTTGTCGCTGACTGCCGCCAGTCTGACCGCTGCGGCGAGGCAGCCCTTGCAAGCCGAGACGGCCGTCCGAAGCCGCGTTGGATGCCGCCGAACGGGCGAAGATCGCCGCAGACCGGGACCAAGGCGTGCGGCGACCCAGGCAGCGGAAGCTGCCGAGGCTGCTGGCGACCTCGGCGGAAGGCGACAAGGCGCGGGCGAACCACGCAGTCGTCGATGCCGAGTCGGCCGAGACGGTTGCGCGCGACCGGTTTCACGATGCCGAGGGAAAGGGCTTTCCAAAGGAAACGGGGTGCTACCTAGCGCCTCGTGGAAAGCCATGTCGAGTCCGAGCCGCCAGACAACGAAGACCTGGCGGCCAGCTGGCTCGCTGCAGAACGGCGTTCGACATCGCGCCCCGGGGATCAGGTGGCGGAGGCCGCTCGTGTCACGAGCGAGCGCTACGAGGAATCAATCCGGATGGCGACACGGGAAGAACTGCGGCTCGCGTGGGAAGCAGCCAAGCGAACACAAGCGGACTGCCTCATGGGATCCCGTGAGTGGGCAGAGGCCCGTTCCGTTTCAGAGCTGCTTCGGATGGAGTACTTGGCGGTAGCTGAAGCATCGCCTTTCGCTGATCCGTAGCTCGGCCGACGCAGTCGACTGCCGGCCCGTTGAGCAGCGATGCTTGGCCCGCGCCAGGCAACTCGATTCATCGTGGCGTCGCGCCGCTGCAATGGCACGACGCAGCGATACAGTGTCGCTGAGAGGTCGCCGTCCCTAGCGTCCCTGAGCGTGGGGGATGGTCCCCTCGCCGGACGCAGAGGCGGTCAGATGCACGGATACGAACATGTGTGTTCCGTCCCGGACGCCGCGTGTTTCGCGCGCGCGGTCGCAGCGGGCGCTCGACGACGTATCGATCACCATCGACGCATGGGCTCGAGGACGCGCTCCGTGCCAGCTAGTCCCACGGTCCTGAGTGCGACCACGCGAGCTGAGCGGAGAGCTGCTGCCGACGTGGTACGTCTACCGCGATCGCGCCTTTCCTGGCTCGACGCGGCCTACCGCTCGGCCGGTTTGGCTCCTTCGCCCCATCCGGCGTTGGAGAACGTCGGGATGAAGCGGTAGCCGACACCGGGGACGGTTGCGATGAAGCGTGGGTGCCGGTAGTCGTTCTGGAGCTTGATGCGCAGGCTCCGGATGTGCCGATCCACGATGTTGCTCTCTGCGACGAAGTCGGTGCCCCAGATGGCATCGAGGATCTCATCCCGGGTGAGGACCCGTCCGCTGCGACTGGCGAGCAGATAGAGCAGGCTCTGCTCGATCCCGCTGAGGTGGATGACCGACGTGCCAGCCCGAACCAGGCGGTGGACGATGTCGATCTCGATCTCGCCGAGCGTGATCGTGGGGACGATCGGGTCGATCCGTTCCCGACGCGCGCCGGGCGAGCACCATGCACCGCGCGAGCAGCTCCTCGGGGGAGAACGGGACGGTCAGGATGTCGTCGACGCCCAGGTCGAATGCCTTGAGCTTCGTCTGGAGATCGCCGCGCCGGGTCAGGCCGAGCACGGGCAGCAGCACGTCGCCGCCAAGGGCATTCGCGTTGCCGAGGCGACCCATGAGGGCCGCGCTATCGTCGTGGTCCATGTCGACGACGCCGATGTGGGGACGCCAATCGTCCACGAGCGCCTCCGCGTCGGCCAGCTCGTGCGCGGCCCTGACGACGAATAGCCCGTGGTTCAGCGTCAGCTCGATCAGGTCGATCAGCAGGGCGGTGTCGTGCAGCACGAACGCACGACGGGGGCTGGTGTCCCGCCCTTCCACCGGCATCGCTGACGGCCCGGAGCTTGGCGACGAGGTCACGCCCAATTCTAGGCCCGGACGTCGAGTCCCGGACGTGAAGGCACGCGCGGAGGGACCCAGATCGCCCAGGAAGGGTCCACCCCGCGGCGAGTGCCTCGAATGAGTGTGGTTTCGGTCAGCGACCCAGGGCATGACGGGTCGTAATCGCCCCAAGGCGTAGGCTGATCGTCCGAGTCATCGATGCGCGCCTGCCGGCGAGCCGGCCCGGGGATAGCGGGGTCGAGTCATGACCACCATCACGGCCACGCCGCGAGTCGACGCGCCTCGATCGAGGGCGATCCAAGGCGCCACGTGGTACGTGGTCCTCGTGCTGGCATTCGTGGCGATCGCGACGGCACTCGTCATCGCCACGGGTGCTCCACCGACGCTGCTGGCGTTCGCCCTGGCGCTCCCACCGGCCCTCATCGCGATCGGGCTCGCCTGGCGCGAGGGAGACGGCGCGGTCGGACGGCTGTTCCGCGGGTTGCGGGTGCTCCCGTCGAACCCGAAGTGGTACCTCGTGTTCCTGATCCCGCTTGTCGCCTTCCTTGCCGTGGATGTCGTGGCCATCGCGCTCGGCCAGTCTTCGGTCGGCTTGTTCGACGCGGTCTTCCCGGCCGTGCTGATCGTTCCCCTGGTCGTCGTGCTGCCGGCCTTCGCCGAAGAGATCGGCTGGCGCGGATACGCGTTGCCACGCACCCTGACGGCCATGTCGCCGCTCCGCGCGGCGATCGTCCTCGGCGTCCCATGGTCGTTGATCCACGTCCCGCTGTACCTGGCGGGCCAGATGAACGCCGGAAGCTCGCTCTGGTCGATGGTCGCGCAGATCCTCGCCTATGCGGTGATCTTGACGTGGATCTATGTCGGCACCGGTGGAAGCGTGCTGATGACCGGGATCTTCCACATGCTTCTCAACGGGTTGACGCCGTTGACGAACGGGATCGACCCATTCGTGGCGTGGGACGTCCGCGGCGTCGTCTTTCCGGTGGTAGCGATCCTCGTGGTCGCGCTTGGAGGGTTCCGTAGCCTGGCGGGGTCCGCTGCGCTCGGTCGCGCCACGATCTCGCCTCGCTCGGCGGCGGGCTAGCAGCCCAAGCGGTCGTCAGCCGGTGCGGGCAAGGGCGAGGACGTCACTCGGGACGATGATGCCGTGGGCGCCCTCCATCGCCGTCTCGACCCGTTCGACGAGGGCGGGACTGCGGAAGGTCGCCTCGAGGACGAACATCTGGACCTCGCCGTCTTCGCCCAGGACGCGGCGCAGCGTGTAGCGGATCTCGGCGTCGGACGCGGTCGTCATCAAGCGCACCGCGTACCCCGCGTCGCGCTCGGTGGCAAAGGCTGCCGCGACCGAAAGGCTGGGGCCCTTCATAGCCGTCAGCATCCGCTGAGCCGCGCGGGTCGCGCAACGCGACCATCGGGATCGCGGCCGAGGTCAGATGGTCCGGTGCGGGCGCGCACACGCGCGCGACACGGTGGTCGTGTCAGCGCGCGGCGGCGGTGTCGGTGGCCGCCGGTCGAGCGACCTCGCGGAGGACCGTGACGTTGCGGCCCGGGCCATCACCGTCCTGGATCGTCACGAATTCGATGGCGATCTCGCTGCCGTCGGGCCGTTGGACGAGCGCCAGGCTGTGCAGCCGACCCTTCGCGGCGAGGGCTTGCCAAAGCGCATCGGTGTCTTCGATCCGGGTGTCGGGCCTCGTGAACGAGCCGGCGCGACGGCCGATGATCGCGTCGCGGGCGACGCCGAACAGCACGGCCGCCTCGTCGTTCGCATCGACGTAGGTCCCGCTGGGATCGCTGACCAGTCGCGCTGTCGCCGGGGCGTCGATCCAGGCGTCGCTGAACGTCTGGCGCGCCGTCCCGTCCCGAAACACGTACACGACCGGGGCCTTACCGAAACCGGCGACTTCCGCGCGGAGTCGGACATCGACCTGCGGGTAGACGGGTCGAAGCCGCTCGCGCACGCGCGCGATGGCCTCGTCCAGCGACTCGTCGGTCGTCTCGCGCAGGACCTCCTTGATGCGCTGGGCCATCACGAGGTCATCGGAGGGGAAGGGGAGCGTGGTGATGGGCGAGCGTGGCTCGTCGTCGACAGGCAAATGGGCCACCTCCGGCAGCAGCGGTGACGGACCTGTGTCGGTCGAACCCCCCGAGGCGACAATCTACGACGCCTCGGACATCAGCCGCAAGCACCCGGTCGGAGCGTCTACCGTTGGACCGTGGACGTCGTGCCGGCCGCCCTGATCGCGATCGTCGTCATCCTCGGGCTGTGGGCGTTGGTCGTGATCGCGGTCTGGCGAGCCGCGCCGTCCCGAGCCAGCGCGCTCGATGTCGTCCGGTTGCTGCCGGACCTCCTGCGGATGACGGCCGCCCTGGCCCGCGATCCAGGCACGCCCAGGTCCTGCAAGCTGGCGCTCGGTGGTCTGGCGGTGTGGCTCGCCAGCCCCATCGATCTCATCCCGGAGTTCGTGCCGGTCATCGGGCCGCTCGACGACATCGTGGTGGCCGCGATCGTCCTACGCTGGGTGGGTCGACGGGTCGGGGTCGATGCCCTGCGCGCGCACTGGCCGGGGTCCGATGACGGGTTCGGGCTCGTGCTGCGCCTCCTGGGGAAGGCGGCGGGCTAGCTGCTCAGCTGCGGCGGCCGAACCCGAATCGGCGCCCCTTGCGCTCCGCCGGCGCGGCCGGGACCGTGTAGCCGTCCGACCCGAATGCCGAGATGCTCAGCCGCACGAGCTGCTCGGCGGCCGGTGAGCGGGGCGCGCCGAGGACGATCGGCACGCCCTCGTTGACCGCCTTGAGGTACAGGAACGGGTCGTAGGGCAGATCGGTCGAGATCCGCGAGCCGAGCGCCGCCTCGATATCGCGCGGCCTGAGGAGATCGCGCGCGAACATGTTGTTGAGGACGAACGTCGACTTGGCGCCGATCGAGGCGGCCTCGTTCAGGTAGTCGAGCAGGCCGTGGACCGCCTTCAGCGCCGAGATCTCAGGATGGACCGGGAGCACGATCGTCTCGGCCATCTCGAACACGCGCAGCGAGCGCTCGTCGAGCACCGAGCCGGCATCGACCACGACCGAGTCGTACGCCTCGAGCAGGGTGCCCAGGATGTGGGAGATATGGTCGGGTGTGATCAGCTCCGATTTCTCCGGCGTGGGCGGAGCGGCGAGGACATGCAGGCCGCTGTCGTGGCGGGTCGCGTACGAGCGCAGCAGATCCGGCTCGCGGAGCGCCGCTTCGTCGCGGATCACGTCGGCGATCGTCTGCTTCGGCTCGAGGTTGAGGTGCGTCGCCACGCCGCCGAACTGGAGCGACAGGTCGACGAGGATGACGCGGTCGGCCTTGCGCTGCGCCGCCACCACGGCGATGTTGGTGGCGATGGTGGTCGTCCCGACGCCGCCCTTCGGGCTGTACACGGCGACCGTCCGCCGCGGACGGGCGAGGGTGAGCCCATCGGGCGACACGACCGGCGCGAGGTCCTTCGATCGCTGGAAGCGCAGTAGCAGTGCCTCGACGCGCGCCTCGACCTCACGCTGGTCGAACGGCCTGGCGATGACGTCGTCGGCGCCCGCCTCGAGGAAGCCGATCCGCTCCTCGACGTCGTCGGTCGCGGCGACGCACATGATCGGCACCGCCGTCATCGCCGGCGTGGCGCGGATCTCGCGACAGATGTCGAAGCCCGACCGGCCGCCTTTCGGGTTCGGGGCACCCACGTCGATGATCGCCAGCTGATGCTCGGGGACCTTGGCAAAGGCCTCGTCCGGATCGCTGGTCCGGGTGACGGTGTAGCCGGCTCCGGTCAGGAGCGGCGCCAGCGACGCGTCGCCGGTCGTGGCTGATTTCGAGGACGAGTAGGGTGCTTGCGGGCACTGTGCCTCCGGGTGATCGGACCTGTCCGCGCGTGAGACGGGCAGAGGATACATCGGCGGCCGTTTGGCCCCGGCTGGGCGGCCCGACCGAGCGTGCTAGACTACCGCCTCATCCCTTTCGGCTCCGTGCCGCATCGGCTTGTCCGACGTCAACGGGGCATTCCCATTGGAAGGAGTAGCAGCGCCGTATGCGCCGATACGAACTCATGCTCGTGCTCCGCCCGGACGTCCCGGACGATCGGAGCCAGGCGGTCATCGACCGCATCACCCGCCAGATCACGGCCGCCGGTGGCCAGATCACCAAGGTCGCGCCGTGGGGCCGACGCCGGCTCGCGTACCCGATCGACCGGTACCGCGAGGGCTCGTACCACATCATCCTCTTCCATGCCCCAGGCGACGCCTTGGCGGAGCTGGAGCACAGCCTCCTCATCACCGAGGAGGTGCTGCGACACCTCGTGACACGCGACGAGCGACCCGTCAAGGCCTCGCGGCGCGAGGACGGCGGTGACGTCGACGAGACCGACGACACCGATCTTCCGTCCGGCCTCGACGAGGAAGAGGACGAGGAGGACGGCGAGCGGATCGGCGAGGACGAGAGCGAGGCGGCCCCGGCCGCCATCGACTGAGGAGCGCGACGCGATGGCCCTGTGCAAGGTGATGATCATCGGCAACCTCGGGTCGGACCCCGAGATGCGCTACACCCCGAACAACCGGGCTGTGACGCAGTTCAACGTGGCCGTCAACCAGAGCACCAAGAACCAGCAGACCGGGGAGTGGGTCGAAGAGACCGACTGGTTCCGGGTGAGCGTCTGGGGTGACCGCGCCGAGCGCATGGCGGAGACGCTGCGCAAGGGCAACAAGGTCTTCGTGGAGGGTCGCTTCAAGACCCGCCAGTTCGAGGGCCGTGACGGCCAGACCCGCACGTCGCTGGAGATCACCGCCGACTCGATCGTGAACCTCGAGCGTCGCCCGCGCGACGACGACGGCTCGTTCAACGCCCAGCCGGCCGAAGCCGGCGCGGTGGCCGGTGGTGGCGGTGGTGGCGGCGGTGGCGTCCGCCCGCAGCGCGCCCCAGCCGACGACACCGATATCGACGACCTGCCCTTCTGATCAGGAGAACACCGACACATGCCTCCCGCCCGTTCGCGTAAGCGCGACGACTTCTACCGCGACCGACGCCGCCGCAAGGTGTGCGCGTTCTGCGCCGACAAGACCAGCCTCATCGACTACAAGGAGGTCAACCGCCTCCGCCGCTACCTGTCGGAGCGGGCCAAGATCGAGCCGCGCCGCAAGACCGGCACGTGCGCCGGCCACCAGCGCGAGCTGGCCGTCGCACTCAAGCGTGCGCGCCACGTCGCGCTGCTGCCGTACGCCCCGCAGCACCTCCGCCCCTGACGTAGGCCACGGCAGTGGCCGATTGGCTCTTGATCCTCGCCGGCGGCGCTGCCGCCGGCGTCTTCGGTTCGCTGCTCGGCCTGGGTGGCGGCATCCTGATCGTCCCGCTGCTGACCCTCGGCTTCGGCCTGGAGCTGCGTGAGGCGGTCGGGGTCTCGCTCGTCAGCGTGATCATGACCAGCAGCGCCGCCGCGGGCGTGTACCTCGAGCGTCGCATCGCCGACCTGCGCCTGGGCATGCGGCTGGAGCTGTTCACCGCGATCGGGGCGCTGGTCGGCGGGTCGATCGCATTCCTGATCGACGAGCGCTGGCTGTCGCTCCTGTTCGCCGGGCTCCTCGTGTACGTCGCCGCGTCCATGCTGCGGGCGCGCACATCTGAGCCCTCCGAGGACGGGTCGGAGGGTCGGTCGTACGAGATCCGCAACGTCCCGCTCGGGGTCGTCGGTGCGACAGGCGCTGGCGTGGCCTCGGCGCTCCTGGGCGTCGGCGGTGGCATCGTCAAGGTGCCGCTGATGCACCTGGCCATGCGCGTCCCGCTCCGCATCGCGACGGCGACCAGCAACCTGATGGTCGGCATCACCGCCGCCGCGGGTGCATCCATCTACCTCGCTCGCGGCGAGATCGACCCGTACGTCGCCGGACCGACGGCGATCGGGGTGTTCGTGGGGGCCAGCCTCGGTTCGCGCCTCGCGCATCGGATCGACCTGCGCGTCCTGCGTTGGCTGTTCGTGGTCGTGCTGCTCTATACGGCCGTCCAGATGTTCCTGCGGGCGGCCTCGTGATGAGCTCGGAGCGAACGATCGGACGCCTGCTCATCGGTCTGACCTATGTGGCGACCGGCCTGCTCCTGGTCGGCGTGCTGCTGATGCTGGCGAGCGGCATCTCCCCGCTCAGCGGCGGCCCGCGCCTGGACCTGGCTTCGCTGCCGATCGATCTCGCCACGCTGACGCCGTCAGGCTTCCTGTGGCTGGGTCTGCTGGCCGTGATCGCGACGCCGATCGCCCGGGTGGTTGCGGCGGCCATCGCCTTCGCCCGTGCCGGGGAGCGGGGCATGGTCGGCGTCGCCGTGGCGATCCTGGTCGTCATCGGCATCGCGATCGGCAGCGCGGTGGTCAGCGGCTGAACGCGGACCTCGACTGATCGCTGGGACGTCCGGGACGCCGCGCTATACTCGGCCGACCGTGCAGGCCCGCGCGAGCGAAATCGCGCCGTCAGCGCAGGAGTCGTGCCGAATGACCACCGAGACCACGTCCGACACGCCGGCCCAGGCGGCCCACCACGCGCCCACGCCGGGCAGCCTCGACGACCTGATCTGCTACTTCGAGGGCGCGTTCGTCCCGATGAAGGACGCCAAGGTCAGCATCATGACCCACGCCTTCATGTACGGGACCGCGACGTTCGAGGGTATCCGCGCCTACTGGAACGAGGAGCAGGGCAAGCTCTACGGCCTGAAGGTGCGCGAGCACGTCGAGCGGATCCGCCAGTCATGCCGGATCCTGCTGATGCAGGACATCCCGTCGGTCGACGAGCTGACCCGGCTGATCATCGAGACCGTGCGGCGCAACGGGTTCCGCGAGGACGTCTACATCCGCCCGTCGTTCTACAAGTCGACCCGGGCGATCGGCGTTCGCCTGCACGACCTCGAGAACGAGCTATACATCATCACGCTGCCGTTCGGGAACTACATCGACACCGATCGCGGCGTGCGGTTGATGACCTCGTCCTGGCGGCGTAATGCCGACGAGGCGCTGCCGGCGCGCGGCAAGATCGTCGGCGGCTACGTGAACATGGCCTTTCAGAAGTCGGAGGCCGAGCTGAACGGCTTCGACGAGGCCGTCGTGCTCACCGCCGGCGGCCACGTGAACGAGTCGTCGGCCGCGAACATCTTCGTGGTCCGCGACGGCGTGGCCCTGACGCCGCCGGTCAGTGACGACCTGCTCGAAGGGGTGACCCGCAAGGGCCTGATCGAGCTGATGGCGAACGAGGGGATCCCGACGACCGAGCGCTCGATCGATCGATCCGAGCTATATATCGCCGACGAGATCTTCGTGTGCGGCACCGGTGTCCAGGTGTCACCGGTCGTCGAGGTCGACCACCGGCCGGTCGGGTCGGGCGAGGTCGGGCCGGTCGCCCGGCTCGTGCGCGACCGCTACTTCGACGCTGTGCGCGGCCGCCTGCCCGAGTACGAGCACTGGCTGACCCCGATCGATTAGGCGCCCGGCCGGCGGATCACGAGGACGGTGGCGGCTCGAGCTGCGGGGTGTTGCGGCCGATCGTCACGACCACGTCGGCCGTGATCTTCGGGTCGCTGGCGGTCTTGCTCTTCACGTCGAACACCTTCTCGAGGTAGGCGATCGTCGCCGTCAGGTCGGTCTCGGCGCCGTTGTAGACCGTGATCACGGTCTTTGCCGGGACGCTGCCCTTGGGTTTGCCGCGGGGCGCCGAGGCGTCGAGACCGTGGTACTCGAGATAGGCCGCGAGCCGCGCCCCTCGATTGGCGGTGTTCGTGCCATTCAGGACCCACACCCGTGCGCCTTCGGCGGCCAGCGTCTGGCGCAGGACCTCATCACGCGGGTCACCGCTGAACGCGTTCTTCACCGCCTGCTTGATGCGCGAGATGTTCGGGATCACGACGCAACCGCGAGCGTCCTGGCACGTGTCGCGCGAGTACAGCGGCGGCGCGAAGACGAACGATCGGATGTTCGCGGTATCGACCTGCGACGCGAGCCCGAGCAGCTCGTCGAGCTGGTCGATCGGGACGTCGGTCCGTACCGCACTCTTGAGCGCGGCGACCAGCTCGGGGAGCTTCGGGATCAGGGTCTGCGGGTCGGCCTGCTCGCGCAGCGACAACAGGACGCGCTGCTGGCGAGCGCCGCGGTCGAAGTCGGTCGAGGTGTGCCGCGAGCGTGCGTAGCGGAGCGCCTGGTCGCCATCCATGTGCTGCAGGCCGCTCGGGATGTACAGGCGCTGGACCCGGCCGGTCGTGCCGGGGAACTGGTCGTCGGACACCGGCACCTGGACGTTGATCGTCACCCCACCGACGGAATCGACGACCTTCTTGAAGCCATCGAAGTTGACCTCGACGAAGTAGCGGATCTTGAGGTCGTACAGCTCGCCCATGATCGCTTTGAGCGCGTTGTATCCGCGCTGGCGGTCGTTCCCGGGCCACAGGTCGCGGCGGCGCCGGTTCTCGACGAACCAGGCATTGATCTTGGCGCGGTAGCTGCGTCCCCAGACGCGCTGCGCCGGCCCGGGCGGGACCGGCACGTCGACCGTGTCGCGCGGCAGGCTGAACATCGCGACCTGCTTCGTTACCGGATCGATCGACACCGTGATCAGCGTGTCGGTGTTGTGCCCGCCCCGCTGCTCGTCGGAGCCGATCAGCAGGATGTTCAGCCGCTCACGGCCGTCCCACGGCGGGATCTCGACGCTCGGCACGGCGGTGCCGGTGAACGTCGGCTCGGGCGTGCTGCTGACGGTCGGTTCGGGGCTGTCGTTGGTCGGACCGCTCGGTTCCGGCGACGCCGACTCCTGGGGTTCGCAATCGTCGTTGCTCTGCGTCACGAAGATGCAGCTGCCGAGGGCGTCCTGGGCGAGCAGGTCGTAGCGCGCCACGACGATGTGCGCGCCGGCCATCACCAGCACGACCGCCGCCAACCCCGCGATCGACAGCGGGTTGCGCGGCATCCGCGCCCTGCCCAGCCGACCGTCGCCCGACGCGGCATAGGAGTTGAGATATTCCGCGACCCGGTAGGCGTCGACGATCGCCACCAGGCGGTAGGCGAGGGCCACGAGGTTGAAGACGAAGATCGCGCCGATCAACGGCACGATCGCCCCGATCAGCTCGAACGTGTCCAGACGAAGGACGATTCCGCCGATCAGCGCGAGCAGCAGCAGGGGCGGCGCCGCGAAGCCGAGGGCGCGCATCGGCGCGCCCGCGTACAGGTGTCCCAGACCCGGGAAGAGGAGGGACAGGAACGCGGCCGTGAAGGGCGACCTGGCGCGCGGTCGCGCCTCCTGCGGCTGCTGCATCGCGGGTAGGATACTCGGACTCGCCGGACGGGTCCCCGGGCCGGTCCCGGCCGCCTGCCACGCCCCCGCGCACCCGGAGATGCATGTTCCGACCCGTCACCTCGAAGCCCGATCTCGTTGCCCAGGAACACGAGCT
Source organism: uncultured Chloroflexia bacterium (assembly GCA_963812745.1). Taxonomy (GTDB): domain Bacteria; phylum Chloroflexota; class Limnocylindria; order Limnocylindrales; family CSP1-4; genus SPCO01. The sequence continues at coordinate 407,331 of CAWEWE010000006.1, forward strand.
CCTCGAGACGTGGCGCGAACGCCGGACCTTCGAGCGGCTGCGGGCCCAGAACGAGGGCGGACCGCGCTGGAGCTTCCTCGACGGGCCGATCACGGCGAACAACCCTATGGGCGTCCACCACGCCTGGGGCCGTGCCTACAAGGACCTCTACCAGCGCTTCCACGCCATGCAGGGCGAGGACGAGCGCTACCAGAACGGGTTCGACTGCCAGGGGCTGTGGGTCGAGGTCAACGTCGAGCGTGACCTCGGTTTCACCTCGAAGCGGGACATCGAGGCGTACGGCATCGACCGGTTCGTGACGGTCTGCAAGCAGCGCGTGCTGACCTACGCGGCGCGTCAGACCGAGCAGTCGATCCGGCTCGGGATGTGGATGGACTGGAACGATCCCGGCGAGCTGCTCCGACTCCGCGACCTGCTCGGCGAGGACCCATCGACGGTCACGACCATCGAGGGCACGCGCGGTCCGGTGACCGACACGGTGGAGATGCTCGTCGGCCGGCTGGGCATGCCCGAGGTCGGCGGCAGCTACTTCACGTTCAGCAACGAGAACAACGACCTCATCTGGGGGTTCCTGGCCGAGGTCCACAAGCGCGGCTGGCTGTACAAGGGCCTCGATTCGATGCCGTGGTGCCCCCGCTGCGGGACCGGCCTCTCGCAGATGGAGATGAACGAGGGGTATCAGGATCGCGAGGACCCGGGTCTGACGGTCAAGTTCCCGCTGGTCGACCGACCCGGCGAGTCGCTGCTGGTCTGGACGACGACGCCGTGGACGCTGGCCGCCAACATCGCGGCGGCGGTCGGACCGGAGATGCGCTACGTGCGGGTCCGTCAGGGGGACGAGTCGTTCTGGGTCGGGCGCGGCGCGCTCAAGACCGCCGTGATCGATGCCTTCGAGGTGGTCGAGGAGCTGGACGGGACGGCGCTCGTCGGCTGGCGCTACCGCGGACCCTTCGACGACCTGCCCGCCGTCCAGCGGACCTTCGAGGAGGCGGGTGGCTACGAGCATCGCGTGGTGCCGTGGACCGAGGTCGGCGAGGAGGAGGGGACCGGCATCGTCCACATCGCCACGGGAGCCGGTGCCGAGGACTTCCAGCTGGGCAAGCAGCTCGGGCTGCCGGTCATCGTCGCGATCGACGAGGACGGCCGCTATCACGATGGGTTCGGCTGGCTGTCACGACTCGAAGCGCCCAACGTCGCCGAGGCGATCGTGGAGGACCTCAAGAAGCGAGACGTCTTCTACCACCTCGCGCCCTACCTGCACCGCTATCCGCACTGCTGGCGGTGCAACACGCCGCTCCTGTGGCGTGCCGTCGACGAGTGGTACATCAGCATGGGGCCGGTCTACGACCAGCCGCGCGAGACCCTGACCCCCGAGCAGGTCGACGCCAGCCTCCGCTACCAGATCATGGATGTCGTCGACCAGATCCGCTGGATCCCGGGCTTCGGGTACGAGCGCGAGCTCGACTGGCTTCGCAACATGCACGACTGGATGATCAGCAAGAAGCGCTACTGGGGGCTGGCGCTGCCGATCTACGACTGCGCCGCGTGCGGCACGGTCGAGGTCATCGGCGGGCGCGAGGAGCTGCGCGAGCGAGCGGTCGAGGGCTGGGACCGGTTCGAGGGCCATACGCCACACCGGCCGTGGGTCGACGAGGTCAGGATCGCCTGCCCAACGTGCGGTGCCCCGGTCGAGCGGATCAAGGATGTCGGGAACCCCTGGCTCGACGCCGGGATCGTGCCGTTCTCGACACTCCACTACCGCGAGGATCCCGAGTACTGGCGCCAGTGGTTCCCGGCCGACTTCATCACCGAGAGCTTCCCGGGCCAGTTCCGCAACTGGTTCTACTCGATGCTCGCGATGTCGACGGTCCTGCGCCGCGAGCCACCGTTCGAGACGATCTTCGGGTACGCCCTCCTCTACGGCGAGGACGGCCGTCCGATGCACAAGAGCTGGGGCAACGCCATCGATTTCGACGAGGCCGCCGAGCGGATGGGCGTCGATGTCATGCGCTGGATGTTCGCCAAGGCCCGGCCCGAGGAGAACATCCTGTTCGGCTGGCACGCGGCGGACGAAGCCCGCCGCGAGCTGCTCGTGCTGTGGAACGTGTACGCCTTCTTCGTGACCTACGCGCGGCTGGCCGGCTGGACTCCGCAGCCCGAGACCGACGCAGCGCGCACGGCGGCCGATGGGTCACCCGTGCTCGACCGCTGGATCCTATCGCGCGCGGCCTGGCTGGCCGAGGAAGTCGGCAGGACGCTGGCCGATTACGACGCGGTCGCCGCGAGCCGAGCGTTGAGCACCTTCATCGACGACCTGTCGACCTGGTACCTGCGTCGGTCGCGCGACCGGATGCGGCCCGGCGCGGACGCGGTGGACCGCGATGCCGCGTTCGCGACCCTCCACGCCGCGCTGGTGACCCTGTCGCGCACGCTCGCGCCCATCCTGCCGTTCGTCTCCGAGACGCTCTACCAGAACCTCGTCACGTCGGTCTTGCCGTCACGACCGGACAGCGTCCATCTCACGCGCTGGCCGGCGGCGGACGTGGCGGCTCGTCGCGATGTCGAGCTCGAGCGGTCGATGGCGATCGCGCGTTCCGCAGTCGAGCTCGCGCGAACCCTCCGTGGCGCGAACCGGCTCAAGACGCGCCAGCCGCTGGCGCGTGCCTGGCTGGCGGTGCCCGGCGGGGACGGCGTGCTCCCGACGGAGCTCCTCGAGATCATCGCGGAGGAGATCAACGTCAAGCACGTCGAGCCCATCGCCGACGGCTCGGACCTCGTCGAGCGACGCGTGAAGGTGCTGTTGCCCAAGGTCGGCAAGCGCCTCGGGCCGGCCATCCCGGCCGTGATGGCCGCGGCGCGCGACGGCATCGTGACGTTCGGCGACGACGGGTCGGTCACGCTCGCCGGTGAGACGCTCACGGCCGACGAGGTCGAGATCCAGGCGACGCCGCGCCCGGGTACGGCCGTGGCGGAGGATGATGGGCTCGTGATGGTCCTCGATACCGCACTGACCGACGAGCTCCGCGCCGAGGGTGATGCGCGCGAGCTGGCACGGGCGGTGCAGGACCTGCGGCGTGAGGCGGGCCTCGAGCTCGATGACCGGATCGACCTGTGGGTCGAGGGCGTCCCAGCGGCGGTCGCGGCACACCTGCCGGACGTCGCCAACGACACGCTCGCGGCGCTGCGCGACGACGACATCCCATCCGACGCGACGCGGGCGACGGTGGCCCTCGACGCCGGCACGGCGACGATCGCGCTGCGGAGGCTCGGTTGACCTCGATGGCCGCGTCGGCGACGCGTCCGGCCGCGCGGGAGCGGGCGCGCTGGCCGATCTTCCTGGGGCTGGCCGCGGCCGTCTTCGTGCTCGACCAGCTGACCAAGGCGTGGTTGGTGTCGTTCCTCGCCCCCGGCCAGCGCGTCGAGGTGCTCGGCGACTATCTCCGGCTCGTCCATTCGCAGAACAGTGGCGCGCTGTTCGGGCTCTTCCGCGACCAGGCGATCGTGTTCGCGATCGTGTCGGTCGGGGTCGTGGGGGCGATCGTCTGGTTCCACCGGACCTCCGGCCGGAACACGCTGTTGTCGGTGGCCCTCGGCCTGCTGCTCGGTGGCGCATTGGGCAACATGGCCGACCGGTTCCGGTTCGGCTACGTCGTGGATTTCGTCGATCTCGGCATCGGCGGGTTCCGCTGGTACACCTTCAACGTGGCCAATTCGGCGATCAGCGGCGCCATCCTGTTGCTGCTCGTGAGCGCGTTCGTCACCGACCGGACCCGACCGGCGACGGAGCCACCGGATGCCTGACGCTCCGGTCGCGGCGGGCGTCCGCACCGTGCGCGTCCCGGATGGGACCGCCGGTCGGGTGGATCGTCTGGTGGCCGATGCCACGGGGTTGTCACGCAGCCACGTCCAGAAGCTCATCTCCGACGGGCGGCTGACCGTCGACGGTGAGCCGTTGCGTGCGAATGCGATCGTGTCGGCCGGCACCGAGGTCCGCCTCGACGTGCCGGAGCCGGTGGCGCTCGACCTCGCGCCGGCACCCGACATCCCGCTCCGGATCGTGTACGAGGATGACGACCTGCTGATCGTCGACAAGCCGGCCGGGCTGGTCGTCCACCCGTCGCCCGGCCACCACGATGGCGACACGCTCGTAAACGCCCTGCTGGCCCGCGCGGGCGGGGCCGAGTACGGCGGCATCGCCGGCGTCGCACGCCCCGGCATCGTGCATCGCCTGGACCGCGACACGAGCGGGTTGCTGATGGTCGCCAAGCACGACGCCGCCCAGCACTCGCTGATGACGCAGCTCAAGGCACGTCGGGTTCGCAAGACCTATCAGGCTCTGGTGGCCGGGAATGTGGCCGCCGCGGTCGGTCGCATCGAGGCGCCGATCGGGCGCGATCCGAAGCACCGAACCAGGATGGCGGTCGTCCCCGACGGTCGGCCGTCGGTCACCGGCTACCGCGTCCGGGAGCGGTTCGCCGGTTGGACCCTGCTCGAATTGGACCTCGTGACGGGTCGCACACATCAGATCCGCGTCCATCTCGACGGCATCGGCCATCCGGTGGCCGGGGATCCGGTGTACGGCACGGGGACGTCGCGGCGCGGGCCGGAAGGGCTCGGGCGGATGTTCCTCCACGCGTGGCGGCTCGAGCTCGCCGCGCCGGGTGACGGCCACCTGATCCGCGCGACCGCGCCGCTGCCCGACGACCTCGAGGCGGTGCTCGACGGTCTCCGCCGGGCGGAGACGGCGCGATGACGGACCGCCGCAACGGCCCCGGCGTCGAGAACGCCGTGGAAGAGTTGGACCCTGTGGAGACGCCGACACGGATCTCCGACGACCCAGGTCGTCCGGATTTCACCATCGAGGGCGCGCCCGGCGCGATCCTCGTGATCATCTCCGGGCCATCCGGTGTGGGCAAGGACACGATCATCGACGAGATGCGCCGCCGTGAGGTCGAAGCGGGCCGTGTCGGTGAACGCCACTACGTGGTGACGATGACGACGCGGGCGCCGCGCGACGGTGAGGTCGACAGCATCGACTACCACTTCGTGACGCGCGAGGGGTTCCTGCGGATCTGGCGAGCACGCGGGTTCCTCGAATCGAACGAGGTCCACGGCAACTGGTATGGCTCGCCGCGCGACCAGGTCCGCGAGGCCCTCCTCGCCGGGAAGGACGTCATCCTCAAGATCGACGTCCAGGGCGCCCAGAAGGTCAAGGAGCAGGTCTCGGAGGCCCTCCTGATCTTCGTCATCCCGCCGTCGCAGGAGACGCTGTTCGCGCGATTGCGGGCGCGGGCGACCGAGAATGCCGACGAGCTCGAGATCCGCCAGCGCGACGCGGCGATCGAGCTGGCGCGCCAGGACGATTACGACCACGTCGTCGTCAACGAGACCGGCCAGGTCGAGCGGACGGCCGACATGATCGAGGCCATCATCGCCCGGGAACGGGCAGCACACGCGGGCCGGCGGGTCCGCGTCTAGGCCGGCGTGACCCTCGGGCTGGAGCCCGAGCGCGAGGCCGCGGGCCGGTCCACGCCCGCCGACGCCAACAGTCCGCGGCGCCTGGTCGAGGTCGCAGTGGATGCGGCCGGTGCCGGTGGTGCGCGGCCGTACACGTATGCCGTGCCTGATGATCTGGCGGACCTCCAAGACGGTGAGGCCGTGCTGGTCGAGTTCGGCCGGCGGCAGGCGCTCGGGATCGTCCTGGGTCCCGCGGAGGCAGCGGCAGGGACCACCGTCAAGCCGATCGCCGACCGGGTGCGCGCCGACGGGCCGCTGCTACCGGCCTTGTCGCTGTCGCTCGCACGCTGGATCGCGGAGCACTACCTGGCGCCGCCGGCGCTGGTCATCCGGTCGATGCTGCCGCCCGGGCTGCTCGAGCGCCTCGAGCTCGTGGCCGAGCGGACGCCGATGCCGGTCCCGGCCGTCGACGACGGTCGGCTCGACGAGGTCGATGCGGACCTGTTGGATCAGCTTGCGGCTGGCGCCCGACCGGCCCGCGACCTGGCAGCGCCCGATGGCCGTGCCGGCCTCCTGCGGCGCCTGCGGGGGCTCGCGGATACGGGCCTGATCGCGCTCGACTGGACGTTGCTCGGTGCGTCGGCCGGGCCGCGCTACGAGCGCTGGATCCGACCGACCGAGGCCGGCCTGGCGGCCGCGCACGCGCTGTCGTCAGGTGAGCGGCTGGCCGGCCGCCAGCTGGGTCCGAAACAGGTCGCGACACTCGAGGAGCTGGCGTCGTCGCCCGACGGCATCGCCGGGCCTGAGCTCGCGGGCAGGCACGGCACATCGTCGGTGGCGTCGCTCGTGCGACGGGGTATGGCCGAGGCGGAGACCCGCGAGCGACCGCGCCGCCCGCTGGCGGCCCGCGCGCCTGGCCGGCGCGGCGGTCGCCCCCCCGCGGCAGACCTCTCCTCCGAGCAGGACACCGCCGTGGAACGGGCGACAGCGGCGATCCGGGCTCGTGACCCGCGGCCGCTGCTGCTGGACGGCGTGACCGGCGGTGGCAAGACCGCGATCTACGTGGAGGCCATCGCGGCATCGCTCGAGGCGGGGCGGCCTGCGCTCGTGCTCGTGCCCGAGATCGCGATGGCCCTCCCCATCGTCGACCGATTGCGGGCTGACCTCGACGCCCGCGTCGCGCTCATCCACTCCGGTCTCGGCGACGGCGAGCGGGCCGACGAGTGGCGGCGCATCCGCGCCGGCGACGTCGACATCGTCGTGGGTACCCGCCTGGCGGTCGTCTCCCCGCTGGCCGACGTCGGGTTGATCATCGTCGACGAGGAGCACGACCCGGCGTACAAGAGCGACCGGACGCCTCGGCTGCAGGCTCGTGACGCCGCGATCCGGCTCGCGGCGCTGGCCGACGCCGCGGTCATCCTCGGATCGGCGACACCCGCGGTCGAGACGCTCGGCCGCGCCCTCGACGGCCGGTACGACCGGATCGTGCTGCCGACGCGGCCCACCGGGGAGCCGCCGCGCATCGATGTCGTCGACATGCGCGCCGAGCTCGCCGAGGGTAATCGAGGGCTGCTATCGCATGACCTCGACGACGCACTCACCGCGCTCGACACGGCGGGTGGCGACCAGGCGATCCTCGTCCTGAACCGGCGCGGGACGGCATCGGTCGTGCTGTGCCGCGATTGCGGCTACGTCCAGGCCTGCCCCGACTGCGAGCGGCCGCTCGTCTACCACCAGGCCGGCACGACGCTGCGCTGTCACCACTGCGGTCGGGCGACCCCGCTCGCGACGCGCTGTCCGAACTGCCGGTCGGCGCGGATCCGCTACCTGGGCGGTGGCACGGAGCGTGTCGAGCGCGAGGTCCGCGAGTCGCACCCAGCGCTGCGCGTCGCGCGCCTCGATCGCGACGTCGTGGACCGCCGCGGTGCGGCCGAACGGGTGGTCGATGCGTTCACGAACGGCCAGGTGGACGTGCTGGTCGGCACGAGTCTCGTCGCCAAGGGGCTCGACGTGCCGAACGTGACGCTGGTCGGGGTGGTGTCATCCGACGTCGCGCTCAACCTGCCCGACGAGCGCGCCGCGGAGCGGACCTACCAGCTGCTCAGCCAGGCCGTCGGCCGAGCGGGTCGCGGCGATCGCCCGGGTCGGGCCATCCTGCAGACGTACCAGCCCGAGCACCCGGTCATCCGCGCGGTGGCGGACGCCGATGGTGCCGCGTTCTACGAGGCCGAGCTGGACCTGCGGCGGCGGTTCGGATCGCCGCCATTCGGCTCGATCGTCAAGCTGACCGTCGCGCTGCCGGAGCGCGACGCCGCGGAGCGCGAGGGAACGGCGATGGCCGAGCGCCTACGGGAGCGAGCGGCCGAGCGGGCGACCACCGTCATCGGGCCGGCGCCCGCCTATATCGCCCGGCGCAACGACCGCTGGCGGTACCACCTGATCCTGCGCGGCGATGATCCGCTCGGCGTGCTGGACGGCGATCCGGGGCCGCCGTGGTCGGTCGACGTCGACCCCGAGTCGTTGCTCTGACTCAGTCGACCTTCAGCCGGTAGGCGACCAGCACCCCGTTGACCCTCCGTTCGAGGCCCTGCAGGTATTCGAGCTGGCTCGCCTCGAGCTCGACCGGGCGCAACGCCTCACCGATCGCATCGGGGTCGATCGTGCCCCACCGGTCCGGCTTGTAGGCCATCACGACGTCGGTGCCAAGCGTGCGCTCCGCTTCCTGGACGAGGTCGACCTGGGCGGGCTCGAGGTCCGCGAAACTCCACTCGACGGCCATCACGATCCTCCCGTAGCGCCTTGTGCCGCCGATGATACGCCCGGGACCATCAGACCCCGTGCCTTTGGACCTCGTTCGTGCGAGGATGCGCTCCCCAGAGATGAGGAGACGCACACCATGACCGATCCACTCAACCCCAATCACGACGAGCCGGCCGAGGGGCCGCGCAGCGCGGACTACACGGGCGACACAGCCGCCGATCGTGCCAAGGACGCCGCCGGCGACGCCGCGACCAACGCGTCGGCCAAGGCGAACGAGGTCTTCGAGCAGATCCGCGACGTCGTCGAGGACTTCGCCGAGAAGGCCGCCCCGACCGTCCGCGAGATCTCCGCGAAGGCCGCCGAGCTGGTCGCCGTGGCTGCTGACCGCGCCGCGCCCGTCGTCCAGAAGGCCGGTGAGGTGACCGCCGAGGCGAGTGGCAAGCTGGCCGAGAAGTCCCGGACGTTCGCGGCTGACATCCGCGAGCAGGTCGGCGACGCGACCAGGGGTGCATCGAACGCCGCCAAGGACGCCTCGACCGAGGCGAAGGACGCGGCAGAGGACGTCGCCGAGCGCAACCCGCCGCTCTGACCAAACCGGCTCGCACGGCCGGTCGCCCATATACTTCGCGGCGATGTCCGTTCGACCCATCGTCCAGCTCGGCGATCCCCGGCTGCGCCTGAAGGGCAAGCCGGTCGACGCCTTCGGCAAATACCTGCACGAATTGCTCGATGACCTCGCGCAGACGATGCGCGACGCGCCGGGCGTTGGCCTGGCCGCGCCGCAGCTCGGCGAAGCGATGCAGGCCTGCGTGATCGAGGTCGAGAACCACCTCTACGAGCTCGTCAACCCGCGCATCGTTCGCGCGACCGGCGACGATCGGGATCTCGAGGGCTGCCTGTCGATCCCCGGCTACGTGGCGTACGTCACGCGGCGGGAGAAGGTCTGGGTCGTGGCGCAGGATCGCCAGGGCAAGAAGTTCAAGGTGGCGGGGAGCGGCCTGCTCGGCCGGGCACTCCAGCACGAGCTCGATCACCTCGACGGGAAGCTGTACATCGACTACCTCGACTCGATGGACGAGCTGATCGCGGTCGGGCAGGGCGAGGACGCGGAGGAGGAGGCCGAGATCCGCGAGGCGACGAGCGCCCTGGCGTGACGCGAGGGCGGGCACGGACCGTCTTCATCGGCAGCGGCGGGTTCGGCCGTGACAGCCTGCGACGCCTCGCAGGACACGACGCCGTCGAGCTGGTCGCGGTCGTCACCGCGCCGCCGCGACCGGCGGGCCGCCACGGCCGTCCGACCTCGACCCCGATCGACGACGCGGCTCGCGAGCTCGGCGTCGCAACGATCCAGACGCCGGAGCGGCTGCGCACGCCTGAGGCCACCGCTGCCGTCTTGGGGCTGGATCCGGATCTCATCGTCCTCGCCGACTACGGCCAGCTCGTGCCGGCCGCGTTGCTCGGTGTCCGCCACGGTGCCTTGAACCTGCACCCGTCGCTGCTACCCCGCCACCGCGGCGCGACGCCGATCCCGGCCACGATCCTTGCCGGCGACGAGGAGACCGGTGTCACGCTGATGCGCATGGACGAGGGGCTCGACACCGGCCCTATCGTCGCGCAGGAGCGGATCGCGCTCCGTGGCGATGAGACGACGCCGGATCTCGAGGCGACGCTGGCGACATCGGCGGCGGCGCTCTTGGGACGCGACATCGGGCCGTGGTTGCGCGGCGAGATCGACGCGCGCCCACAGTCGGATGACGGCGCGACGCTGACGAGACCACTTCGACGCGAGGATGGTCGACTGGGCGTCACGCGGCCGGCCGCGGAACTCGCGCGGCAGGTGCGCGCCTTCCAGCCTTGGCCGGGCTCCTTCGTGGACACCGTGGTGGATCGCTTGATCGTTTGGCGGGCGGAACCGGCGCCAGGCGGCCCGCCCACTGGAACCTTCGATCTCGAAGGGATCGCGGTAGGCGACAGCGAGCGGCTGCGCCTGCTCGAGGTCCAGCCGGCAGGCGGCAATCGAATGTCGTGGGAGGCGTTCGTCCGCGGTCGACCGGCGATCGTCGGCAGTAGCATCGTGCGGTGACCACCACGACGAACGAACCTGGCATCTCCGGGCTGCCGCCCGATGCGCTCGTGGCGTGGGTCGAGGCGCAGGGTGCGCCAGCCTATCGGGCGAGGCAGATCGCGGACGCGGTCTGGAAGGACGGCGGCGTCACGGACGCGGCGGCCATCCGGGTGCTGCCCGCGCCCATCCGCGAAGCCCTCGCGCGCGACTTCCACTTCGACGCCGTGGCGGACACGGAGATCCGGCTGGCCGACGGCGGCACAACCGAGAAGGCGCTCCATCGACTGCACGACGGCGCGCTGATCGAGTCGGTGCTGATGCACTACCCGGCTCGCGGCCGCTCACGCGAGCGGCACACGCTGTGCATCTCGAGCCAGGCCGGCTGCGCGGTCGGTTGCCCATTCTGTGCGACGGGCGAGCTCGGGTTCGGGCGTGACCTGGAGGTCGCCGAGATCGTCGACCAGGCACGGCACGCCCAGCGACGACTCGCGGCCGACGGCCGCCACCTGACCAACATCGTGTTCATGGGGATGGGCGAACCGCTGCTCAACCTCGACCGTGTGCTCGGCGCGGTCGAAGCCCTGAACGACCAGCGCCGCTTCGGGCTCGGGGCACGCCACATCACGGTCTCCACGTCCGGGGTCGTGCCGGGGATCCGTCGCCTGACAGCGCTCGGACCGCAGTTCACCCTGGCAGTCTCGCTGCACGCCGCGCGGGATGCCCTGCGCGACGTCCTCGTCCCGTTGAACCGGCGCTGGCCGGTCGCGGAGGTCGTCGCGGCGGCGCGCGAGCACGCCAGTTCGACCGGTCGGCGCATCACATACGAGGTCACGATGATCGGCGGCGTGAACGACACCGAGCCCGACGCGCGCGCGATGGCCGACCTCCTCCGAGGCGACCACGCGCACGTCAACTTGATCCCGATGAACCCCGTCGCGCACACGCCGTGGACCGCCAGTCCGATGCCGGTGATCGAGCGCTTCGCCGCGACGCTCCGCGAGGCCGGCATCTCGACGACCATCCGCCGAAACCGTGGCCAGGAGGTCGGCGCGGCGTGCGGGCAGCTGGCAGCGGAGCGGGCGGGGGAGCCGCCGGCCCCGGCAGTGGCACGACGGCGCGAACGCCTCGAGGAGGAGAGTGCCGCCGCGCTCCGTGGCGAGCGAAGCCACGAGCCGGTGCCCGCCGGGGTTGGGGAGTAGCGATGGGGGATAACCGCGCCCGGATCGCCGCGAGCATCCTCGATGCCGATCTCGGCAACCTAGGGCACGCGGTCCGCCGCGTCGTGTCCGCCGGGGTCGATCGCGTCCACCTGGATGTCATGGACGGCCACTTCGTCCCGAACATCACCTTCGGACCGCGCACGATCAAGGCGCTGCGTCCGCGCACGACCGTGCCCTTCGATGCGCACCTGATGATCAGCGAGCCGAGCCGCTACATCGAGGAGTTCATCGATGCCGGCTGCGACTCGATCACATTCCACGTCGAGATCGACGAGCCGATCGCACCGACGTTGCAGGCCATCCGCGCCGCCGGTCTCGCGGCCGGCCTGTCGGTCAAGCCGGGCACCCCGATCGAGTCGCTCGAGCCCTACGCCGAGCTGCTCGACATCGTCCTGATCATGACGGTCGAGCCTGGCTTCGGCGGCCAGTCGTTCATGGGCGAGGTATTGGCAGCCAAGGCGCCCGGTGCCCGCCGTGTCCTGCGCCACAAGCTGTATGGCGGCGAGATGCACGTCGATGGCGGGATCAACCGCGAGACAGCCGAGACGGCCGGCTCCCACGGCGTCGACGTGCTCGTCGTGGGCTCTGCGCTGTTCGTGCGCGGCCGGGACATGGGCCGTGAAGTGCGGCTCATTCGGGCGCTCGCCGACGAGGGCTTCCAGTACGGACCGAACGATGGGAAGCCGCCGATCCCGGCTGATCGCATGACGCGCATCGCGTCGCTGCCCAAGCATCTGGCCCACCGCCTGATGGACGAGATCGAGGCGACCGGGATCCCGGTGATGATGTTGCGCGGCGAGGGCCAGATCAATCCGGACGGCGTGCGCGACTACGACCTGCTGGTCCCGGCAACGGTCGAGGAACACGTGATCGCCAACCATGGCGCCTCCCGCGAACGGCTCATGTCAGAGGCGGACGACTGGCGGGCGTCGCTCGCGGCGAAGGCCTGACAGCGTGCGGGCACTCCTCCAGCGGGTGAGCGAGGCGTCCGTACGGGTCAACGGTGAGGTGCTGGCATCGATCGGACCGGGGCTGGCGATCCTCCTCGGGGTGTCGCACGACGACGATGCGGCGATCGCCGATGCGCTGGCGCGGCGGGTCACCGAGCTCCGTATCTTCCGGGACGACGAGGGGCGGACGAACCGCTCGCTGATCGAGGTCCGCGGTCAGGCCCTGGTGGTGTCGCAGTTCACGCTGTTCGCGGACACGCGGCGCGGCCGGCGACCAGGGTTCACCCAGGCTGCGGCGCCGGAGCAGGCACAGCGACTCTACGAGCGCTTCGCAGCCGCGCTCCGCGAGCACGACGTGCACGCCGTGACAGGACGGTTCGGGGCGGAGATGGAAGTTGCGCTCGTGAACGACGGCCCGTTCACGATCTGGCTGGACACCGCGGAGCGCTAGTCGCTCGACGCCGGTGCCGCCTCAGCCGGGGCGGGAGGCTACTTCGAGGCCTTCAGCTGCGTGCGGCGGCAACGCGTGCAGACCAGCGCCTTGACCGGTGCGCCGCGCCGCTCGATGACGAGGGGCTGGAGATTGGGCTGCATGCGGCGATGGGCGCGAACGCGGTTCGAACCCGACGACTGCGGGTTGAAACCGCCCATCGAGACCTTGCCGCAGATCGCACAGGAGCGGGCCATGTGATTCCTCAGGACGTTGGTTCGGGGCAAGCGCATCGGGCGGGATGGCCCGAGCGGGGCGGTATGATAGCACGCGCTTCCGGCTGCCCCGCCGCAGGAGCCCTCCATGGAGGACCCAGCCAGCGTGGCGATCCGCCCGACGCCCGGCCGCTCGCTCGTCACCGGCCGCGCACTCCACGATGTCATCCGTACCGCGACCCTCGGCTCATACGGCGTGACCGGCTTCGCCGGCGGCCCGATCGGCCGTCTGCTCGAGCGTCTCGGCCTCGGCCAGCCGGGGTTGGCGGTCCGACTCGACGACGGCATCGAGATCGAGCTCGACATCACGGTCGCCCTCGGCGTGCCGGTCGCCGAGGTCGCGCGCCAGGTCGACTCGGCGATCCGCTACTCGGTCCAGCGCGCGCTCCAGCGCGATGTCGCCCGGATCGTCATCCACGTCGATGGCCTGCACGTGCCGGCGGGCGGCAACCTCCCCCAGGCCCCGACCGCGCTGCCGCTCGGTGGCGTTCGACCCAGGGAGCTGGCGGACAGCGGGACGGACGTCGCCTAATGACCCGCCGCGCCTGCGACGGGAACGGGCTGCTCGATGCGTTCCGGGCGGCGGTCTCGAACCTCGAGGCGCACGTCGACGAGATCAACAGCCTCAACGTCTATCCGGTCCCGGACGGCGACACCGGATCGAACATGCTGGCTACGGTCAGGGCCGCGCTCGACGAGGCCGAGGCGGTCGCGGGTCAACCGGCCGACCGGATCGCCGCCGCCATCAGCTTCGGCGCCCTCATGGGCGCGCGCGGCAACTCGGGCGTCATCACGAGCCAGATCTTCCGCGGGATGGCGGAGGCCGTGGCCGGCAAGAAGCGGTTCAACGGCCTGGATCTCGCCCATGCACTGAGCGAGGGGGCAAAGACCGCGTACGGCGCGGTGGCCAAGCCGGTCGAGGGCACGATCCTCACGGTCATCCGCGAATCGGCTGCCGGGGCGGTCAAGGCGGCGGAGCGCGACGACGACATCGAGGCGGTCCTCGCTGCGACGCTGTCCGCCGCCGAGAAGTCCGTGGCAAAGACCCCGAGCCTGCTGGCGATCCTGCGCGAGGCAGGCGTGGTCGACTCCGGCGGCCAGGGTCTCTATCGCTTGTTCCAGGGCGCGCTGCTGTACCTCACCGGTAAAGCGTCCGTCGGCGCGGCGAAGCGGCGTACCACCGCGGGACCCAGCCCCAGCACGCTCGTCGCCCACGCCGACGAGGGCTTCGGCTACGAGACGATGTTCCTGCTGCGGGCGACCGGTCACGCACCGCTCGACGTCGATGCGATCCGCGATCACCTCGAGTCGATCGGCGAGTCGGTGCTCGTGGCAGGCGACTCGCGTGCGCTCAAGGTGCACGTCCATAACGAGCGCCCCGACCAGGTCATCGGCTACGGCCTGTCGCTCGGCGATCTCAGCCGGATCACTGTCGAGAACCTGGACAACCAGGCCCAGGACGTCCGCGAGACACGAGCGGCGGAGTTCGCCGGGTCGCCGATGCCCGAACCGACCGAGCAGAGCATCGCCCGGCCCGAGACTGACACGAGCGGCGGCAACGGGACGGGCGCAGCCGCCGACCTGCCAGCCCTGGCGGTGGTCGCGGTCACGGCCGGTGACGGGCTGGCCGCGATCTTCCGCGACTTCGGGGTGGCGTCGGTCGTGCAGGGCGGTCAGAGCGCCAACCCGAGCACCGGCGAGCTGCTCGAGGCGGTCGGCGCGGTCCCGGCCAAGGAGGTCCTGCTGCTCCCCAACAATCCGAACGTGATCCTGGCCGCACGCCAGGTGGCGTCGATGACCGACCGGCCCGTCCAGGTGGTCCCGACGCGCAACGCCGCCGAGGGCTTCGCCGCGCTGCTGGCGCTGGACCCCGGTATGGATGCCGCCGCCAACGTCGGCCCGATGACCGAGGCGGGCCGTGCCATCCAGACGGTCGTCGTCACCGAGGCCGTGCGCGATGCGACGATCGGTGGCCGAAAGGTAAAGCGCGGCCAGACCATCGCGCTCGACCCGGATGACGGCCTGATCGCCGCCGACAACGACCGGACGAAATGCGTCATCAACGCGGTCGCCGCGCTGACACCGGGGTACGAGCTCATCACGATGTTCTATGGCGACGGTGCGGATCTGGCCGAGACCGAATCGATGGCGCGCAAGGTCGGGACGGTCGTGCCCGGCGTCGAGATCGAGGTGCGGCACGGCGGTCAGCCCTTCTACCGGTACCTCATCTCGGCCGAGTAGCCGGACCTTATGGCGCAGCGCGCGAGCGCACCGAAAGCACCCAGGCCGCCGAAGGTCCCGCCCCCGCCGACCGACCCGGTCGAGCTGCTGCGGACCCCGCTGGCCCGCTCCGGACTGACGGCGGCGGGACTGCTGCGCCGTGCCGGCATCCGGCTGGGCTGGTACGACGTGCGCGACCTGTTGTTCCATCTCCCGCGTCGCTATGACGACCTGCGCGAGCTGTCGAGACTGGGCGACCTGGTCTGGGCCGAGGAGGGGACCGTCGTCTCGGCGCGGGTCCAGGTCGACGATGTCCGGGTCGAGGCGTCGTGGCGGCGTCGCGTGCAGCGCACGATCGCCCGCCTGAGCGACGAGACCGGGCAGATCGAGGCGACCTGGTTCGGCCGTCGCTTCATCGAGCGCCGGCTGAAGCGCGGCCAGCAGATCGTGGTATCCGGCCGGCTGAAGCGCTTCGGCCGGGCGCTGACGATCGACAACCCCGAGTTCCAGGTGGTCGAAGGTGACGACGAGGTGCTCCACGCCGGCCGGATCGTGCCGGTCTACCGGCTCACGGCCGGGCTCACCGCCGCACGCCTGCGGGTGGCGATGCGCGAGGCCCTCGACCGGGCCGGGCACGCCTATCCGGAGTACCTGCCGGGTGCGCTCCGCAAGCAAGAGGGCCTGGTCGGCGTCGCCGAAGCGCTGGAATCGGCCCACTACCCGTCGTCGTTCGAGGGCCGCGACGCGGGGTTGCGACGGCTCGCGTTCGATGAGCTGCTCGCCCTGCAGCTCGGGATGGTGGGTCGCCGGCGCGCACGCGGTCGTGACCGGGCGCCGGCGGTCGCAGTCGACGACGCGACGGACGGCTCGATCCGGGCCGCGATCGTCGACGCGTTGCGCCGGAAGGTCGAGAGCGAGGTCGACCTGACGACCGACCAGGCTGTCGCGATCGACGCGATCCGGACCGACCTTGCGGCATCGACCCCGATGCTGCGTCTGCTGCAGGGCGACGTCGGCTCCGGGAAGACCGCGGTTGCCGCCTACGCGCTTGCGGCCGCGGCCCGAGCCGGCTACCAAGGGGCGCTCCTCGCCCCGACCGATCTACTGGCCCGCCAGCATCGCGACACCGTGGGCGCGCTGCTGGAAGGCGCCGGCGTCGACGTGCTGCTCCTGACCGGGTCGCTCAGCGCGCGCGATCGCTCGCATGCCAACGACCTGATCGCCTCCGGCCAGGCATCGGTGATCGTGGGCACCCATGCACTCTTCAGCGAATCGGTGTCGTTCGCGCGGCTCGGTCTCGCGATCGTCGATGAGCAGCACCGGTTCGGCGTCGAGCAGCGCGGCCAGCTCGAGGCGAAGGCCGGGGGAGGCGTGACCCCGCACGTGCTGTTGATGACGGCCACGCCGATCCCGCGGACGCTCGGCCAGGTCCTGTACGCCGACCTCGATGTGTCCGACCTGCGGACGCCGCCGGCCGGCCGCGTGCCGATCCGGACCGGGATCCGGCCGCCGGACCGTCTCGAGGCAACTTGGGCGAAGGTGCGCGAGGAGGCCGCCGCCGGGCATCGCACCTTCGTCGTCGTGCCACTCATCGAAGAGGGGAGTGATGGCGTCGACGATGGGAGCCAGTCGACCGCGGTCGCCGCCGAGTCAGAAGCGGAGCGCCTGTCGGAGCTGCTGGCACCGATCCGGGTCGGGCTCGTGCATGGCCGCATGAAACCGGCGGATCGCGACGCCGAGATGGCTCGGTTCCGCGATGGGGGGCTCGACGTGCTGGTCGGCACGACCGTCATCGAGGTCGGCGTCGACGTGCCGGAGGCGACGATGATGATCATCGAGAACGCGGACCGATTCGGGCTCGCGCAGCTCCACCAGCTCCGCGGGCGGGTGGGTCGCGGCACGGTCGAGTCGTACTGCGTGCTCGTGTCGGGATCGACCGACGAGACCGCGGTCGCCCGGCTGAAAGCGATCGCCGAGCTGACCGATGGGTTCGAGCTGGCCGAGCGCGACTTCGAGCTGCGTCGTGAGGGCGATGTCCTTGGGTTCGCCCAGAGTGGCCTGCCGGGGCTGCGGGTCGCGTCGCTGACCCGCGTCGACCACCGGGAGCTCGCCGTGCAGGCGCGCGCCGCCGCGGAACGGCTGCTCGACGCGGACGGGTCGCTGGATGCCGGGCGGCCCGACCTCGCGGCCGCTCGCCCGCGAACTCGAACGCGGCTGGCTCCGCCGGCTCGTGGCCGCGGACCCGGCGAGCGGCTCGTGATCTCCCATGCCTGACGCCGGTCGGGTCATCGCGGGGACGGCTCGCTCGATCCGGCTCGAGGCGCCCGGGCCTGGCACGCGACCCCTCGCCGATCGCGTCAAGCAGACGCTGTTCGCGATCCTGGAACCCGAGCTCCGCGGGGCCCGCTTCCTCGACCTGTTCGCCGGCAGCGGCGCGGCCGGCATCGAGGCCCTGTCGCGGGGCGCCGCCGAAGCCGTCTTCGTGGAGCACGACCGGATCGCCGTCCAGATCATCCACGCCAACCTCGACCGGACCGAACTCGCCGCCACCGAGCGGGCGACCGTCGTCCGCGCCGACGTGGTGCGCTGGCTGCGCGACCCCGAGCGCGCCGGCGAACCACCCATCGACATCGCCCTGGTCGACCCGCCGTACGACGACCAGAAGGCCCTTGACGGCGTCACTCGAGGCACTCGGTCCGCTGCTCGCGGACGGCGCCATCGTCGTCGCCAAGCACTTCTGGCGGGACACCCCACCGCCACAGGTCGGGCTGCTAGCATCCGAGCGCCAGCGGCGGTTCGGCGAGACCGCGCTGACGTTCTACCGGCGGCTCGACCCAGCCGCCCGACCCGGCGACACCACGGAGGACCCATGAGCGTCGCGGTCTACCCAGGCTCGTTCGACCCGATCACGAACGGCCACCTCGACATCGTCGAGCGCGCCGCCACCGTGTTCGACACGGTCATCGTCGCGGTGCTCGCCAACCCGAAGAAGGCGCCGCTGCTGACGGTCGACGAGCGGATCGAGGTCATCCGCGCCGCCCTGGCCGCCCACGATGTCCCGGACGAGCGGGTCGATGTCGCCTCCTTCGAGGGGCTGACGGTCGAGTTCGCCCGCGCTCGCGGTGCGCACGCGATCGTCCGCGGCCTGCGCGCCATCAGCGACTTCGAGACAGAGATGCAGCTCGCCCACAACAACCGCGTGCTGGCGCCGCGCATCGACACCGTCTTCTTCATGACGTCGGCCGCCAACAGCTACGTCAGCTCGAGTCTGGTGAAGGAGATCGCATCGTTCGGCGGCGACGTCTCGGGGATGGTCCCGACGGCCGCCCGCGAGGCGCTCGAACGGGCCTTCGCTCGTCGTTGACCGACTGGCCCGTGCCATAATCGACGGCGCAGGAGGGCCACCGACATCGACATCATCTTCCTCGTCGAGCGACTCGAATCGCTCATCGCCAACGGCAAGAAGCTGCCGCTCACGACGAACGTGGTGGTCGACCAGAACGCCGCTCTCGGGCTCATCGACGAGCTTCGCGTGGCGGTCCCCGAGGAGGTCCGCGCCGCCAAGCGGATCAACTCCGAGGGCGAGCGGATCATCGAGAAGGCGCAGGAAGAGGCGGAGCGCATCGTCGGGCGGGCGCAGGAACAGGCCGCCTTCCTGATCGACGAGCGGGGCCTGACCCAGTCGGCCGAGAACGAGAGCCGCCGGATCATCGAGGATGCCCACGGCGACGCCGACCGGATCCGAGCCGGCGCCGACGAGTACGCCCTCGGCGTGCTCGAGGGCCTCGAGGGCGACGTCCAGAAGACCCTCCAGAGCATCCAGAAGGGCCTCAATCTCCTGGATGAGCGCCGCGCGACGCTGCAGGCGCTGCCGGTGGAGGCACCGCTCGAGGCTGGCGGCGAGTTCCTCGAGGACGACCAGTGGGACGACGAGGCGGAGGAGCCCGCAGCGCCCGCCCGCACGTGACGGGGCGCCCATGAGCGCCCAGCCGACCGATCGCCCGCTCGCCTGGAACGTCGCCGGCCTGCTCGGCGACGATGTCGGTGCCAGTCGTGCGTATGACATCGCGGACGCGCAGATCGAGCTTCCGGACCTGGTGCTCGCCGGGCCGATCGCCGGACAGGTCCGTCTGACACGCACCAATCGCGGGATCTTTGCCGACGCTCGGCTCACCACGTCGCTCGCCGGTGAGTGCGCCCGCTGCCTGCGGCCGCTGACGACGCCGATCGACATCAAGCTGGCCGAGGAGTACCTGCCCTCGATCGACCTGCAGACCGGCCGCGCGGTCGACGCCGACGCCGAGCCCGACGCGCTCCGGCTGACCGACCACCACGAGCTCGATCTCGAGCCGTCGGTGCGCGACGCGATCATCCTGGCCGAGCCGATCGCCCCGCTCGACCGCCCGGATTGTCCGGGCCTGTGCGTCGTCTGCGGCCTGCCGCTCGACGAGGGTGTGCACGACCACCCGGACGACGACATCGACCCGCGCCTGGAGGCCCTAAAGGCCTTCCGCCCGGAGTGACGTACGGCTCGGGTGTCGCTCTGGCACGGAGAGCATCACGGTTCGCGGCCCGCTGTCCCTTCCGGTACAGGCGTGACCGTCGGCTCTTGGAACATCACATGTTCCGAACTCGGGCTGAGCGACCGGCCGCGTGCCAAACCACCGCCTTCCTTCGCCGTTTGGAACGTCTGGGGTTCCGACCGGTGCTCGAAGCCGCTCATTCGGGTGGTTCAGCCGCCGTATGGAACACGTGATGTTCCAGCCGGTGGTTGGAGTCGCATCACCGGGGCGCTCGTTCGCCAGTTGGAGCATGTGATGTTCCAGAGCCAGCTGGCGGCCGTGACGGTGGCCGGGGTTTCGCGGTAGACTCCGCCGTCGGCGCGACCGCGCTCATCTCTCTCGTGCGCCGTCCCGCGACCGCGCCCCACGACGACACAAGGAGCCCACGACCTCATGGGTGTACCCAAGCGACGCGTCTCGCACGCCCGCCAGGGCGAGCGCCGCTCGCATCTCGCGATCGACCTACCCAAGCTCGAGGAGTGTCCGCACTGCCACGAGATGAAGCTGCCGCATCGCGTCTGCCCCAACTGCGGCTACTACCAGGGCCGCCTCGCCGTCCCCCCGAAGCCGGTCAGCACCGGCACCGACGACACCGCGCGCTGATCCGGTGGTCCGCGTCGCGTTCGACGCGATGGGCGGCGACCACGGCCCGTCCGAGGTCGTCCCGGGCGTCATCGACTACGCCCGCGCACATCCCGACGTCGAACTGATCCTCGTCGGCGACACCGACACCATCCGACGAATCGCCGGCGACCTCCCCCAGAACGTGAGCATCGTCCACGCTGGGTCGGTGGTGGGCATGGACGAGCATCCCGCGCTGGCCCTCCGCGAGAAGAAGGATTCATCGGTCCTCGTCGCGACGGAGCTCGTCCGCGACGGCAAGGCGGACGCCATCGTCACGGCCGGGCACACCGGTGCCGGCATGGCCGCCGGGATCCTCAAGCTGGGTCGGCTGCGCGGCGTGGACCGCCCCGGCCTCGCCGTCCAGATGATCACGGACGCCGGGCCGCTGGTCCTCATCGACATCGGCGCCAACCCCGACTCGACGCCCGAGAACCTCGTCCAATACGCGCGGATGGGCGCGATCTTCGCCGAGCGCGTTCTGGGCGTTGAAGATCCGCGCGTCGCGTTGCTCAGCATCGGCGAGGAGAAGGGCAAGGGCGATGCCCGGATCCAGCGCGCCACGGAGCTGCTCGATGCGTCCAGCCTGCGCTTCGTCGGCAATGTGGAGGGTGGCGATCTCGCCAAGCACCTAACCGACGTCGTGGTCACCGATGCGGTCGCCGGCAACGTGGTCATCAAGTTCTTCGAAGGCCTGTCGACCTACATCTTCGACCTGTGGCGGACGGAGTTCCGCGGCTCATGGCGCGGGCGGCTGGCCTATCTGCTGATGCGCCCGGGCATCGCCCGCATCCGCCGGGTCTTCGACTACGAGACCCAGGGCGGATCGCCGTTGCTGGGCGTCAAGGGGACGGTCATCATCACGCACGGGCGGGCCAAGCGACGGATGATCGGGTTCGCCTGCGAGGTGGCTGCCAAGACCGCCAGCGCACGGGTCCCCGAGCTCATCGCCGAGGCGCTCGCCGAGGACAACGCGCTGCTGGCGGCCATGTCGCCCACGCCCGAGGAGGTGACGACATGAGCGGCCCGGTCCTCACGGTCGGCAAAGGCGTCATCGCCGAGCTCGTCAAGACGGCAGCGTTCGAGGTCCCCGGGGTCGCCCGCGTCGGGTACGGCGGTCCCACGTGGCGCGGCTGGCTGGCCGGCCCCGCGGTGCGTGTCCGGGTGGTCGACGAGCGCGTCCTCGTCCGCCTCCGCATCGTCGCCCGGCCGGGTCACGCGCTCGGCCCCCTCGCCGCCCAGGTCCGGACGGCGGTTGCGGCGACGGTCGAGCGCCTGTTGGGTCTCGACCTCGGGGCCGTGACCGTCATCGTCGATGGCGTTGGAGGCTGACAAGCAGCGCGGACGACGGACAGGACGTCGACTCGCGCTCGCGGCGATCTTCGAAGCCGATTTCGGGCAACGCACCGCCGAGGCGATCCTGGAGCGACATCTGGCCGAGACGGAGCGCGACGAATCGGCCGCGGAGCTGGCCCGCCAGCTGGTCGCCGAAGTCGTCCGCCACCGAGCCGATATCGACGCCACGATCAACGCCGTCGCACCCCGATATCCGGTCACCGGACTGGCCAAGATGGACCGTGCGTTGCTCCGATCGGCCATCGGTGAGGTGCTACACTCCGGCACGCCGGCCCGGGTGGCCATCGCCGAGTGGGTCGAGCTGGCACGCATCTACAGCGGAGAGCCGATGCGACGCCTCATGAACGGCGTTCTCGGGACGATCTCCCCCGCCCCCAGCTCCGAGGAGGGAGTCAGTGGCCACAACGTACGACCGGCTCAAGAAGATCGTCGTCGAGCAGCTCGGCGCCGACGAGGATGAGGTCAAGCCCGAGGCCTCGTTCGTCGACGACCTCAACGCCGATTCGCTGGACCTCGTCGAGTTGATCATGAGCCTGGAGGAAGAGTTCGGGACCGAGATCTCGGACGAGGACGCGGAGAAGATCCGGACTGTCCAGGACGCCGTCGACTACATCGACGAGCACTCCTCCTAACCGGTCGTCGGCTACGTCCGAGTTGCGTCCCGGACAGGCCGTCGCCAAGCGCCTCGGGCTCCCGGTCCGCGACCTCGACCTCCTGGAGCAGGCGCTCATCCACTCGTCCTGGCTGCATGAGCATCCGGACGCGGCGCGCGGTCACAACGAACGGCTCGAGTTCCTCGGCGATGCCGTCGTGAACCTCACGATCTCCGAGGCCCTGTACGCCCGCCACCCGCACGACGATGAAGGCGCGTTGTCGGCCCGCCGGGCCGCGATCGTGTCGACGTCAGGGCTCGCCCGCCTGGCCGGCCGGATCGACCTCGGCGGCTACTTGCTGCTCGGGGAGGGGGAGTCGCAGCGGAGTGGTCGACGCCGGCCGTCCCTGCTCGCATCGTCGTTCGAGGCGTTGACCGGCGCCCTGTACCTGGACCTCGGTTACGAGCGCGTCCGACGCTGGTTGCAGGAGCTGGCGGAGCCGGAGCTGGCCCTCGAGGCGCCGGTCCTGTCGCTCAAGAGCCCGAAATCGCGGTTGCAGGAATACACACAACGGCGATCCGGCGAACGGCCCGATTACCGGCTCGTCGAAGCATCCGGGCCGGACCACGAGAAGTCGTTCCGGATCGAGGTCTGGATCGACGGCGAAAAGCTGGGTGCCGGCGAGGGTCCGTCGCGGCGAACGGCCGAGACATCGGCTGCAGCCCAGGCCATCGAGCGGATCCGCGCCGAACGCGCGGCCGAACGCGCCGAGCGGGTGACGCGGCCCGACGGCGCCGGTCAAACCGCCCACGCCGAGCGCGAGCGACGGCCGGCCTGATGGATCTCCCCATCGCCCCGCCGCGCCTCCTCGCCCTCCGCGTCCAGGGCTTCAAGTCGTTCGCGGAGCGCACCAACGTCGAGTTCGGCGGCGGGATCAGCGCGGTCGTCGGACCCAACGGCTCGGGCAAGAGCAACCTCGCGGACGCGCTGCGCTGGGCGCTCGGCGAGCAAGGCCGGGCGCTTCGCTCGCGCAAGGCGGAGGACGTCATCTGGGCAGGGTCCGAGAAACGGACCGCGCAGGGCATGGCGGACGTGACGCTCGTGCTCGACAACGCCGATGGCCTGCTGCCGGTCGACTTCCAGGTCCTCGAGTTCGGCCGCCGCCTCTATCGAAGCGGCGAGAACGAGTACCTGCTCAACAAGCAGCGCATCCGGCTGCGCGATCTGGTCGACCTGCTCGACGCCGCGCACCTGGCGGACAACGCGTTCCTGTTCATCGGGCAGGGGATGGTCGACCAGGCGCTCGCGCTTCGTCCCGAGGAGCGCCGGCCGCTGTTCGAAGAGGTCGCGGGCGTGCGACGTCACGAGCGTCGCCGGCGGAAGGCCGAGGAGCAGCTCACGGAATCCGAATCGAACCTGGCCCGCGTCGACGACATCCTGGCCGAGCTCCGGCCGCAAGCCCGCCGCCTCGCCGCCCAGGCGGAACAGCAGACCACCCGGACCTCGGTCGCGGATGAGCTGGCCGCGGCGCTGCTGGCCTCGGCCCATGCCCGCTGGCACGACGCCGCTGCGCGGCTGGTCGTGGCCGGCGATCGTCGCACCGAGACGGCCGCCGAGGCGACCGGGGCGATGACTGCGCTCGAGGAGGCGGAGTCCGCTGCCGCAGCACTCGCCGACGAGCTGTCGGCACGTGCCGTGGTCGAGCTCGAGCGGCGCGAGCTGCATGACACAGCGCGATCGGCACTCACCGGGCTCCAGCTCCGGGACGGCCGCCTGGCGGCGGACCTTGAGGCGATCGGACGTGATACGCGGCGACTCACCGACGAACGCGCCGCGGCCGAGTCGGAGGCTGCGGGTCAGCGGAGAGCGATGGCCGTCCCGGTGCCTGCCCGGGACGTCGATCTCGAGGCGGCCGTCACCGAGGCCGACCGCGAGCTGGCCGACGCGCTCGCCGAGCTCGCGACGCTGCGGTCCGCGGCCGCCGCCCAGGACGACGACACCGCCGCGCTGCGCCGGGCCGAAGCGGCACGGACGGCGGAAGCGGAGACCGCCCGGCGGCGGCTGGCCGAGGCGGAACGGCGAGCTGCCGAGGAACGGGCTGCGGCCGCCACGGCGATCGCTCGACGAGACGAGGTCGTGGCGCGCACCGAGTCCGCGCGCCGGGCGCTCGAATTCGCAAGCGGCGCCGAGCGCACCGCCCAGGCTGCCCTCGATGCCGCGCGTCGGGCGATCGAGACAGCCGAGGCCGACCGGTCGGGCGCCGCGGAACGGCTGGCCACGACGACCGCGACCGTCGCGGCGCTGCGCGGCCGTGTCGACGCGCTGACCGCCCATCTCTATGAGGACGAGCGGCGGCCGATCGCCCGTGCCGCACGAAAACGTGGTGGCCGACGCATCGACGAAGACCTCACGGTCGATCCCGAGCTGCGCCCGGCCGTCGAGGCGGCGCTCGCCGATCGTGCACGCGCCTATCTCGTCGGATCGGAGCATGTCGCTCCGCTCGCCGGCGAGCGCGGTCGACTGCTGGTCGAGGAACGCTTGTCGGCCGCCGCGACGACCGCGGATGCGGCCACACGTCGCTGGCTCGACGCCGTTGCGACCGCGGGCGGGGGCCGGCTGGCCGAGGCGGTGCGACGCGACGCGACCGGTGGGGTCCGGCGGCTGTTGGAGCGTGCGGTCTGGCTGCCGGATCTCGATGCGTGCATCGCGCTCCAGGCGACGATGCCGGCGGGCTGGCTGGCGGTGCCCAGGGATGGATCGGCCGCGGTCGACGACACGGGGCTGGCGCTTGGCGCGTCCGACTCGGTCCTCGACCGACGCGCCGAGCACGCCCGGCTGTCCGGCGACCTCGAGCGCGCCGAGTCCGAGCTCGGGGAGCTGCGCGCGACGGGGGCGACGGCCGAGACCGAAGCCGCGCGGGTACGCACCGTGTTCAACGAGGCGCGCGCGGAGGAGAGCCGGCTGGCGGCCGAGCGGCGGCGAGCCGAGGAGGTCGAACGGGCAGCCCTCCGCGAGCATGAGGCGGTGGCACGCGAGGCGGCGTGGCACGAGGCGCAGGTCGCCCGACTCGATGGCGACCTCGCGAGGTTGCGCGAAGCGACAGTTGACGAGCCGGCACCGAGCGAGCCGACGCCGGACGTCGCGCCCCAGGACGGCGATCGCGCAGCGATGGCAGCCTGGGAGGCCCGTGCCGCCGAGCTCCGCGAGCGCCGGGACCGCCTCGCGGCACGGCTCGCGACCCACGATTCGACGCGCCGCGATGCCGAGCACGCTCGGGCGCGCGCGGACGCAGCGGTCGCCAACGCCGAGGAGCGCATCGCCCGCGCCGATCGCGAGTCTGCGTCGCTGACGGAACGCGAGACGACGATCCGCTCCGAGCTGGATGGACTCCGTACGGAGATCGCGGCCGCCACCACCCGTGAGCGGGAGGCTCGTGAGGCGCTGCTCGCGTTGCACGCAGCCGATGCTGCCGACCGATCGCGGCTGTCGGACGCCGAGCGCGCCGCGAGCGCTGCCCGCGAGCGCCTGCGCGCCGCCGATGAACGTGCCCGTGCCGCCGACCACGCCGAGGTCGAGGCTCGGCTTGGTCTCGAGTCGCTGCGCGAGAGCGTGCTCGTGGAGCTGGCGGGTCTCGGTGATCTCGGTCTGGCGAGTCTGGGCGTCCCGGCTGCACCCGAGCCCCCACCCGAGAACGCCGCGGATTACGACCGACCCGCCGACACGACCGCGCTGGACCTGGCGCTGACCGCGCTCGCCGACCGCTGGGCGAGCGACCCCCCGGCGGAACCGGCGCCATCGCCCGGCCGCCTTGCCCAGCTCCGCCGCCGGTACCACGAGCTCGGCGCAGCCAACCCGTATGCCGTCGAGGAATACGCCGAGCTGAAGGCGCGGCTGGATTCGCTCGAGACGCAGGGCGACGACCTGCGATCGGCGATCGCGCGGACGCGCGAGCTCATCGCCGAGCTCGACACGATGATCGCGACCCAGTTCCGGACGACGTTCGCGGCGCTCGAGACCGCGTTCGAACGGCGCTTCGAGCAGCTATTCGACGGCGGGTTCGCGAAGCTGTCGCTGACCGACCCGAGCGATCTCGGCTCGACGGGCGTCGAGATCGTGGCCCGCCCGCCCGGCAAGAAGCCGCAGGCGCTGGCGATGCTGTCGGGCGGCGAGCGCGCGCTGACCGCGGTCGCGTTGCTGTTCGCGATGCTCGAGGTACGGCCGGTGCCGTTCTGCGTCCTCGACGAGGTCGACGCGGCGCTCGACGAGGCCAACATCGGTCGGTTCTCGGACGCGCTGCGCAGCCTGGCCGACCAGACCCAGTTCATCGTCATCACCCACAACCGCGGGACGATCGAGTCGGCCGACGCGCTGTACGGCGTCACGGTGGGCGACGACTCGGTCTCGCGCGTCATCAGCCTCCGGCTCGACGAGGCGCAGGCGCTGGCGTCGGACCGTCGCCACGAGCTCAGCGCGGCGGGCTGATGCCCTGGTGGCGCCGGCGATCCGAGGAGGGCGGACCGGCTGACGAGCCGGCCGCCACGCCGACCGAGCAGCCGGAGATCTCGTCCGCCGGCAAATCCTTCGAAATCGAAGGATCGGAAGACACAGCGTCCGTGCGCGACGAGCCACCGACCACATCGCCCGAAACGTTCGAAATCGAAGGATCTGGTCAGGCGGAGGGCCCGGTGACGGGCGACCCGGCGAGCGAGCCGGCCCCCGCGTACGCACCCTTCGACCCGACCGCCTTCCTCGCAGTCGCCCCCGCCCACACGCTCGACGAGGGCCTGGAACGGACCCGCGGCACATTCATGACCCAGCTCCGCGGCTATCTGGGCGGCCCCGATGGACCTGCCTGGGACGAGGTCGAGGAGACGCTCATCGCCGGGGACGTGGGTGCCGCCCTGGCCATCGACCTCGTCGAACGCGCTCGTGGGCGGCGCAATCCCGACGGCCCGGAAGGCGCGATCCGCGACGAGCTGGCGGCGCTCCTCGTCAAGCGCGATGTCGACTGGTCGCCACGACCGGCGACCTCGGGCGGACCGGCGGTCGTGCTGGTGGTGGGTGTCAACGGCACGGGCAAGACGACGACGATCGGCAAGCTGGCGGCGCGCTATCTCGGCGAGGGCCGTTCGATCATCCTCGCTGCGGCCGACACGTTCCGCGCCGCTGCGATCGATCAGCTCAGCATCTGGGCCGATCGCGCCGGGGTGCCGGTCATCGCGCACGCACCGGGCGCCGACCCCGGTGCCGTGGTCTACGACGCCCTCGACGCCGCGGTCGCCCGAAAGGCCGACATGGTCATCGCCGACACGGCAGGCCGACTCCACACGAAGTCGAACCTCATGGACGAGCTGACCAAGATCCGGCGGATCGTCGACAAGCGCCTGCCCGGTGCCGAGCCCGAGACGCTGTTCGTGCTCGATGCGACCACGGGCCAGAACGGGCTAGCCCAGGCCAAGGCGTTCCACGAGGCGGTCGGGCTGACGGGCATCGTCCTCACCAAGCTCGACTCGACCGCCAAGGGCGGCATCGTCTTCGCGATCGAGGACGCCCTGAAGATCCCGGTCCGGTTCGTCGGGGTGGGCGAGGGGATCAACGACCTGCTGCCGTTCGACCCCGACGCGTTCGTCGCGGCCCTGTTCGCGGACGGTCAGGCGCCGGGTGGCTGATCGCGCTCGACGTCGACGACGACCTCGGCGGGTCGTCGACCGTCCATGACGGGCAGGTCGCGGAGGTAGCGGACCGGCGACCAGAACAGGATCGCCGCTGCGAGCACGGCGCCGATCGGCGCGAGGAATGAGGTCAGTCGCAGACCGATGACCTCGGCCAACAGGCCCGCCCCGATCGTCGCCGCGAGCTGGGCGCCGGCGGAGGCGACCTGGAACGTCGAGGCGACCCGGCCCAGCTCGCGATCGGCGACGAGCGACTGGCGAACGGACGTCTCGGTCACGTCGTAGACGGTGATGGCCGAGTCGGCGACCAGCTGCTGCCCAAGCAGGAACGCGACGGCGATCAGCGGCATGCCGGCCGGGGCCAGCGGGATCAGCAGGTTGCCCGCGGCCGCCAGGAGCATCGCGGCGATGGCCACAGGTCCCACGCCCCATCGTCGTGTCGATCGCGTCGCGAGCACTGCCCCGATGAACGACGAAGCGCCGCCGACGCCGGCAATGACGCCGACGAGCGCGGGAGTGACCCCGAGCTCATCGAGCGCGAAGAGGAACCATGTCGCGCCGAAGATGCCCCACAGCATCGACATCAACATCTGGGCGCCGACGAATGCCCGCAGAACGGGGTTGCTGCGCACGACCTGGAGGCCGTGGCGGATCTCGTCTAGGACGGGTTCGCGCTCGGAGCGGGGTGGTGGCGGAGCCTCGGGTCGCCGGACCGTCAGCAGCAGCACAGCAGAGACGATGTAGGTGAGAGCGTCGATCAGGATCGTGATCGGGCCGGTCAGCAGCTGCACGAGAAAGCCGCTGATCCCGAAGCCGGCGAACTCGGCGACCGAGCCGCTCGCGGCCAATGCGCTGTTCGCCTCGACCAGGCGCTCTCGTTCGACGATGGACGGCAGGTAGGCGTTATCGGCCGCGTCGAAGAACGTTGTCAGGACGGCGGCCAGCCCCGCGACCACGATGAGCTGCCACAGGCTGAGCGTCCCGAACACGAACGAGACCGGGATCGAACCGAGCAGAACGGCCCGGCCGAGGTCCGCCCAGATGAGGATCGGCCGTCGGCGCAGTCGATCGACCCACGCACCGGCCACCAGGCCCACCACCAGTGCGGCCGCGACGTCCATGCCGCGCAGGACGGCGACCTCGATCGGGCCGGCGCCAAGGGTGAGGATCGCGACGAGCGGCAGCGCGATCCGGGTGATCAGCGACCCGAAGATCGAGATGCTGGCGGCCGCCCAGACCCGCACGAAGGCCTGGTTCTGCCAGAGCGGGGACGTGAACGGATTGCGCACGGAGGGCGCAGCATAGCGGCGCGCCGTTCGGCCACCGGAGGCACCACCCGGCCGGACGATGGTCCCGGGCGCGTCCGGCGTGACCCTGCGCTACACTCCCCCCGCTCGATGCGTCAGAACTCGCGCATCACCCGGCCCGACGCCGCGCGACCCGCGACCACGGTCGGTCCACCACCTCTACCGGAGTCCTGATCCGACCGTGTTCGACACCCTCAGCGAGCGGCTGCGCGCGACCCTCGGCACCCTGACCGGCCGCGGCCGGATCAGCGAGGCCGACGTCGATGCCGCGATGCGCGAGGTCCGCCTCGCGCTGCTCGAGGCCGACGTCAACTTCAAGGTCGTCAAGGACTTCGTGGCCCGCGTCCGCGAGAAGGCCATCGGTCAGGACATCCTGCAGAGCCTGACCGCCGGGCAGGCGGTCGTGAAGATCGTCCACGACGAGCTGGTCGAGCTCCTCGGGACCGGCGACCGCGTCTTCCACCTGTCGGGCAACCCCGCCGTCGTCGCCATGGTCGGCCTGCAGGGGTCGGGCAAGACGACGACCACCGCCAAGCTCGCGCGCCACGTCATCAAGCAGGGGCGCCGCCCGCTCCTCGTCGCCGCCGACCCGTACCGTCCCGCCGCCGCCGACCAGCTCGAGACGCTCGGCAAACAGCTCGACATCCCCGTCTACCGTGCGCCGCAGGGGACCCTGGTCCCGGACATCGCCCGCCAGGGCGTCGAGGCTGCCAGGCGCCAGACCCGCGACGTGGTCCTCCTCGACACCGCCGGACGGCTCAGCGTCGACGAGGCGTTGATGCAGGAGATCGCGGCCGTCAACGACGCGGTCAAGCCGATCGAGACCCTGCTCGTGGTCGATGCGATGACCGGTCAGGAGGCCGTGGCCGTCGCGCAGGCGTTCGCCGCCGCCGTGCCGGTCACCGGCCTCGTGCTGACGAAGATCGATGGCGACGCCCGCGGTGGCGCCGCGCTCAGCATCTCCGCGGTGACCGGCGTCCCGGTCAAGTTCCTTGGCACCGGCGAGAAGACCGATGCCCTCGAGCCCTTCCACCCCGACCGCCTCGCCGGTCGCATCCTGGGGATGGGCGACATCCTGACGCTCGTCGAACGGGCGCAGGAGACATTCGATGTCAAGCAGGCCCAGCAGATGGAGGAGAAGCTCCGCAAGGCGAGCTTCACCCTCGAGGACATGCTCGACCAGCTCCAGCAGGTCCAGAAGATGGGCCCCATCGGCCAGCTCGTTTCGATGATCCCGGGCATGGGCACCATGGCCGGGGAGGCCCAGGCCGCCGTCGACCGCGGCGACCTCAAGCGGACCGAGGCGATCATCCGGGCGATGACCCCGGCCGAGCGCCGCGATCCGACGATCCTCACTGGCTCGCGCCGGCGCCGCATCGCGGCGGGGGCGGGGACCAGCCTGCCGGAGGTCAACCGGCTCGTGAAGCAATTCGGTGAGATGCAGAAGCTCATGAAGCAACTGTCCGGAGGTGGTCGGCGCGGGGCGCTCGGCAACCTCGTAGGGGGCCGGCGGTAGCCGGGGGAGACCACGCGATGACCGACTTCGAACGCCCGACGACCGATCCATCCGCGACGCCACCGACGCCGAGCGGCGCGGACACCGACACGACCGCGACGCCCGTCGTGACGTCGCCGGCAAGGCCGCCGGTCACGACCGAGGATGGATCCCGCCAGAGCCGCACCCGCTGGATCGCGGCGGCCGTGGCGATCGGCGTGGTGGTGCTGATCACCGCGCTCGCGACGCTCGTCCTGACGAGCTCGTCGCCGACCTCGGCCGTGCTCGGCTACGTCCCGACCGACAGCATCGCGTACGGCGAGGTCCGCCTCGACCTGCCCGGCGACCAGCGCCAGAAGGTCGGCCAGTTCCTCGCCAAGTTCCCGGGCTTCGCCGACCAGGCGGCGCTCGAGACGAAGCTCGATGAGGTCCTCGACCGGCTGATCTCCGAAGGCAGCCAGGGCACGCAGACCTACACCCGTGACGTCAAACCGTGGTTCGGCGGCCAGATGGCGTTCGCCATGGGTCCACTCCCGACCATCGACCCGAACGCCGCGGCGTCGGCGGCCAAGGACGCGCGGGGCGTGCTGCTGCTGACCGTGAAGGACGAGGCGCTCGCTCGGACCTGGCTCAACACGACGATGAGCCACGCCGGTGTGGGCGGCACGTCCGAGACGTACAATGGCGCCCAGCTCACCCTCTTCTCCAGCCCGGAGGCGCCCGACCAGCAGGCAGCGTTCACGATCGCCGGCGGCAAGGTCGCGATCGCCGGCGACGTCGCGTCGGTGAAGGCGGCGGTCGACACAAAGGGTTCGAGCCCGCTCGCCAAGAGCGCCGGGGTCGCGGCCGCGCAAGCCGCGCTGACCGGTGACGATCTGGGCTTCTTCTTCCTCGACGCCAAGGGGCTGTTCGAGGCTTCGGCTCGGCTGAGCGAGTCGCTGACATCGGCACCGCCGCTGACCGACCAGATCTCGGCGCTGCTCCCGGACTGGGCCGCGATGCGCATCCGGGTCGAGGGTGACGCGCTGCAGCTCGATGGCGTCAGCCAGCACAAGGCGGGCACGCCCAGGCCCGGACCAGAACCGCGCGAACGGCGTGGCCGCGTTCGCGCCGCCGTCGACGGTCGCGCTGCTCGCCGGCAACGAGTACGGCACGTCCCTGCTCGAGTGGGTCGAGCTGTACCGCGATGAGCCCGCGCTCGCCGAGGCGTTCGCGCAGATCGACCAGACCGCCGCGATGCTCGGTGGTCTTGATGCGCTGCTCGGTTGGATGGGCGATACCGGCGTCGTCATCGCCAAGGACGGTGACGCCATCGAAGGCGGCATCGTCAGCATCCCGGCCGATGCCGCGGGTGGTCGACAGCTCCTCACCACCATCCGCAGCTTCATCGCGCTCGGCGGTGCCCAGGCCGGCTTCAGCGTCACCGAAGAGCAGTACAACGGTGAGACCATCACCGTGCTCGACCTCGGCGAGCTGCGCGACCTCGCCGGGCTGGCGGGTGGCATGGGCTCCTTGCCGACGGACCCGTCGAGCCTGCCGTCCGGCCGCGTCCGGATCGCCTACGTCGCGAACGACCAGGTCATCGCGATCGGCAGCTCATCGGACTTCATCAAGCACGTGCTCGACGCGGGTGCGGGCGCATCGCTCGCCGACGACGCCCGGTTCAAGGACCTCGTCGGCCGCGCGGACGCCGAGCACAACGCCGTCACGTTCCTCGACCTGACCGCGATCCGCGGGCTGGCCGAGGGCGCGATGTCGAGCGCGACTGCGCAGGAGCGCGCGGAGTACGAGGAATTGGTCAAGCCGTTCCTGACGCCGTTCGATGCGCTCATCTCCACCGGCGCCGTCGGTGGCGAGGTCGATCGGACCCACATGCTCATCACCGTGAAGTAGGCGGGGCCCCAGCCCCGCAACGTCCAAGGAGGGACAGGAACAGATGGCAGTCCGTATCAGGCTGACGCGCGTCGGCGCGACGAAACAGCCGAGCTATCGCGTGGTCGTCGCCGACGCACGCAGCGCGCGGGACAGCCGCGCGATCGACACGCTCGGCCATTACAACCCGCGCACCGAGCCGATCGAGCTCAACGTCGATGCCGACAAGGCCAAGGAATGGCTGGCAAAGGGCGCCAAGCCGTCGGACACGGTCGTCCGGCTGTTCAAGCAGGCAGGCATCCTGCCCGCCGGCAAGTAGGAGCGCGAACGATGGCAGCCAAGGAACTGGTCGAATACGTCGCGAAGTCGCTGGTCGACGATCCCGACGCCGTCAAGGTCGAGGTCATCGAGGAGGATGGTGCGACCGTCATCGAGCTCCACGTCGCAGACGACGACATGGGCAAGGTCATCGGCCGCAACGGGAGCGTGGCCAAGGCGCTGCGCACGCTGCTCAAGGTGACTGCGGCACGGGACGGGGAGCCGGTACAGCTCGAGATCGTCTGAGCGGGGATCGTCCCGTGGCCGACGGCCACACCCCCACCACCCAGCGGCTCGTCGTGGCGCTCGTTCGGGGCGTCCACGGCCTGCGCGGCGCCGTCCGCGTCGAGGTCCTGACGGACCGCCCGGAGGAACGCTTCCGCCCGGGCGTGGTGCTGCACCGGGAGGGTTCCGACGCACCGTTGACCATCGGCTCGGCCGAGGCCGTCGCGGACGGCCCGGGCTGGCGCCTGCGGTTCGCGGAGGTGACGACACGTGAGGCGGCCGATGGGCTGCGCGGCGCGTACCTGGAGACGGTGGTCCATCCGCTCGGGGAGCTGGCGCGCGGCGAGGTCTACTGGCATGAGGTCGTCGGCGTGACCGTGCGCGACCTCGAGGGGCGCGACCTGGGCACCGTCCAGGACGTCTACCGCGTCGCCGAGAACGAGGTGTACGTGGTCCGCGGCGAGCCCTACGGGTCGTTCGACCTGCCCGCCGTGCGGGCGTTCATCCGCGTGTTCGCCCCGCGACGCGGCGAGATCGTCGTCGATCCGGAAGCGCTCGACCTCCAGCCGCCCAAGACCCGCCGGACGGACCCTGACCGGCCGCGCGCCCCGCGCCGCCGATCGCGCAAGCCCCCCGCGCCCGAGGCGTCGCCGTGACCCTCGAGATCGATGTCCTGACGCTGTTCCCGGCGATGATCACCGGGCCGCTGTCGGAGAGCATCCCCGGGCGCATCCAGGAACGTGGCATCGCCTCGGTCCGGGTGCACGACCTGCGCGAGTTCGGGCTGGGCCGCCATCGATCGGTCGACGACACGCCGTACGGCGGGGGGGCCGGGATGGTGATGCGGGTCGAGCCGGTCGTGGCCGCCATCGATTCGGTGCGCCGGCCGGAGTCACTGGTCGTGCTCCTCGACCCGGGCGGCGAGGTGTTCAGCCAGGCGCGCGCGATCGACCTCGCCGGGCGCGACCACATCGTGCTCGTCTGCGCGCGCTACGAGGGCGTCGACGAGCGGATCCGGGCGTTCGTCGACATGGAGCTGTCGATCGGCGACTACGTGGTCAGCGGCGGCGAGCTGCCGGCGCTCGTCGTGATCGACGCCGTGATGCGGCTGTTGCCCGGCGCCATCGACGAGGCCTCCACGGCCGAGGAATCGTTCAGCGCCGGTCTCCTCGAGTACCCGCAGTACACGCGACCACCGTCGTTCCGGGGCATGGACGTGCCGCCGATCCTGACGTCGGGAGACCACGGCGCGGTCGCCGCGTGGCGCCACGAGCGGGCACTCGAGCGGACGCGCAGCCGTCGACCCGACCTGCTGCCAGACGACGCTCCCGGGGAGTAGATCCCGGGGTAGCACGCCGGAAGACCCAGCGATCTTGCATCTGACGCATGAACCGTCGATCGGTCGCGCGACGACTGCGCTCCCATCGACGCTCGTTGCAGCAGGCGCAAGGATCGTCGAGCGAACGGCGCGATCACCCGACACTCGGCCGGACCGATCGACGCTTCGTTCATGGGGTGTAACGACTTCGTCGATCGACCGCGGCCGGGAAGGAGGTGTCCGCGTAGCGACCAGCCCCTCTGCCGCGAACGTTCTGGATGGTCGTGTGATCGAGGGTCGGCGTGGGCGTGGTCGTGTGATGGACGTATCGGACCCTAGGTCGGCGCGTGGCTGCAAGTTGGTGCACCACGTGCACCAAGGTCGGCGTGCCGTTGCGCCAGGAGTGACAACGAGCTGCTGACGGGAGAGCTGGGTCTTTTCACCCGGGTGGTGTCACGTCTGGGGAGACGCATGACGCCAGAGGAGAGTCACGGGTCGTCCCCTCCGTCCCTTGTCACCTGTAAGGAAACGGGCACCGACGACGACCGAGGCCGGAGTCGAGCGGGGTGCGTGCTATACTCCGCCGTCGGTCGCCCACCACGCGGCCCCTCCCATCGCCCGACTCGCAGCGTGCTGCGCGCTGCCATCTCAATGCAAGGAACCGCCGCGTGAACGTGCTTGACGAGATCGTCCAGGACCAGCTCCGCACCGACCTGCCGGAGCTCGCCACGGGTGACACCGTGAAGGTCTCCGCCAAGGTCGTCGAGGGCAACCGCGAGCGGATCCAGGTCTTCGAGGGCATCGTGATGCGCCTTCGAGGCGGCGGCATCACCCGCTCGATCACGGTCCGTCGCATCGCCTCCGGCGTCGGAGTCGAGCGGACGTTCAAGATCCACAGCCCGCGCATCGACAAGATCGAGGTTCTGCGCCACGGCGAGGTCCGGCGCGCGCAGCTGTACTTCCTGCGCAAGCGCGTCGGCAAGGCCGCGACTCTTCGCGAGCGCCGCAGCTAGTCGAGCTCGTCGCGTGCGCCGTCGCGGCGCGTCGACGCAGCCCCGCGACCTCCGGGCGCCAGTCGCGCTACCCTGACGGCCGATGGCCGTCATCGTCCCGACCCTCCGCCACGAACGCCGCCTGTGGAACGAGGGTCTGACCCGTGTCGTCGGGGTCGATGAGGTCGGGGTCGCACCGACGTGTGGGGCGGTCGTCGCCGCCGCGGTGATCATGAAGCCGGGCTGCCATCGCATCCTCGGCGTGCGCGACTCCAAGACCCTGTCCATGGCCCAGCGCGAGCGGCTCGCGCCGATCATCCGCAAGCGCGCCGTGGCGGTCGGGGTCGGTGCCGCGTCGGTCCGTGAGATCGACCAGCTCAACATCTATCACGCGACGCACCTCGCCATGCGCCGCGCCATCGCGCGAGTCGGCGGCCACGAGCACGTGATCGTTGATGGCAACCGGATCGTCGGCTTCGAGCAGCAGGTCGGACCGTATTCGAACGTGGTCGATGGCGACGCGAAGGTGTACTCGATCGCCTGCGCGTCGATCGTCGCGAAGGTCGTCCGCGACCGGATGATGATCAAGCTCGCCGCGCGGTATCCGGGCTATGGCTGGGAGCACAACCAGGGCTACGCGACCCGCGACCACCGCGACGCGATCCGGGCGATGGGGCTTACCCCGTTCCACCGCCGCTCGTTCCTGGCACTGCAACGGACGCTCGCCGGCGATCAGCTCGACTTCGACCTGCTCGGCGATCCCGCCGCGTCGCCCGACCTCCACGACCTGTTGCAGCAGGAGCTGGTGCCGGTCATGGTCGACGACGCCGCGCTCGATGCCGGCGATCTGCTCGCGCTCGAGGTCACGCCGGCCTGAGATAAGGCCCAGCGAAGCCGGCGATACGTGACGGTGGACCGCGGCTCGCCATGATGCGGCGCATGGAAGGCTCGACCGGGTCGCCGACACGGACCGCTGCCCAGCAGGCAGGTGACACCGCCGAATCGCTGGTCCTGGTCCGCCTCCTGGCGTCCGGCTGGACCGTCCTGGCCCGGAACGTCCATGTCGGCCGTCATGAGCTCGATCTCGTGGCGGTCGACCCGGGTCCTCCAGCCTCGCTCGTGGTGGTCGAGGTGCGCTGGCGGGGCTCGCGCGGCTTCGGGCTGCCAGAGGAGACGGTCGACCACCGGAAGCGGACGCACGTGCGCATGGCGACCTACGGTCTGCTCGACCGTGGCGTCCTCCCGGACGGCGTGCGCCTCCCGCGGCTGCCGGTCCGGTTCGACCTGGTCGTCGTGGAGCCGGGCATCAGGGGAGGGGAGCCGATCGTCCGGCACCATCGCGCGGCGTTCTGAGCCCGCTGCGTCCCTCGACCATGAAGGACGTGCCTGGGGACAGCCTTGGGGCCAGCGCGACGCCGACGACCATGAAGCACGCGGCGCGCGAACCACGGTCTGCATGGTCGATGCGCCAGATCGCGTCGAATCAGCTCCATCCGTCGTCAACGCGCGACGGAAGGTTGCCCTGAGCCACACACCGCATGGTCGCCTACGGAGGCAGACCGATCACCGCACGGCCGGCCCGGGTCCTGAACGGACCCTGTGCTACACTCCGCGCCGGTCCGGGCGCCCAGATCCGGTCCACCAGCACAACGCCCGCACGTCGCACGGATCGTGCGCCGAGCGGAGCACACACGCGGACCGTTCCCACCGGGCGGTGCCGGTCGATCGACGATCGGCTCCCGGGGTCAGCGAGGGTCCGCGGAGGAACCAACCGACAGGAGGTCGCCCATCATGCCGTCCGTCTCCATGCGGCAACTGCTCGAGGCCGGAGTCCACTTCGGTCACCAGACCCGCCGCTGGAACCCCAAGATGCGCCCGTACATCTTCGCGGAGCGCAACGGGATCCACATCATCGATCTCGCCCAGACCGTCCAGCGCCTGGATGTCGCGCTCGAGGCCGTGCGCGAGACCGTCGCCCGCGGCGACCAGGTGCTGTTCGTCGGCACCAAGAAGCAGGCCCAGGAGCCCATCACGGCCGAGGCCACGCGTGCCGGCCAGCCGTACGTCAACAAGCGCTGGCTCGGCGGCATGCTCACGAACTTCACGACCATCAAGAAGCGCATCGGCCTCCTCGAGCAGCTCGAGGCGCGCCAGGGCGCCGGCGACTTCGAGCGCATGACGAAGAAGGAAGCCGCGAAGCTGACCGAGGAGATGATCAAGCTCCAGGGCACGGTCGGCGGCATGCGCAAGATGAAGCGACTGCCCGGCGCGATCTTCATCATCGACCCGCACCGCGAGCGCATCGCCGTGACGGAGGCGAACAAGCTCGAGATCCCGGTCGTCGGCACCGGTGACACGAACGTCGATCCCGACGAGCTCGACTTCATCATCCCCGCCAACGACGACGCGATCCGCTCGATCAGGCTGCTCTGCACGCTGGTCGCGGAAGCGGCCATCGAGGGCGCCCAGGAACGCGCGAACCGCGCCGCGACCGAGCCCGAGGTGTTCGAGCCGGCACCTACCGAGGAAGGCGACGAGGATGCGACCGGTGCCAGTGACGAGCTCGTCGCGGCGCTGGCCGGTGGCGCGGCGCTGACCTTCGAGCCGGACGCTGACGACGATGACTTGCTGCCGGGCGACCGCGTCGCTCGTGCGGAGGCGGCCGTCGCTGAAGCCGCGGAGGCGACTCCGGAGGAGATCGCCGCCGAGCTTGCTCGCGAAGCGGCCGAGAAGGCCGAGGTCGATAACCCCGTCTGAGTCGGCACCGCCGACGCGACGCCAGCCGGCAGCGCGACTGCGGCGCAGGCCCATCGACCATCATCCGCGGGCGCGCAGCGCCCGCCCGACACGAACGAACAGGAGCACACCCACCCATGGCGGACATCTCGGCCGAGCAGGTCAAGGAGCTACGCGAGCGGACCGGCGCCGGGTTCATGGATTGCAAGAAGGCCCTCACCGAGGCCGACGGCGACATGGATCGGGCCGTCGCGATCCTCCGCGAGCGCGGCCTGGCCGCGGCCGCCAAGAAGTCCAGCCGCGAGGCCCGCGAGGGTCTCGTCTCGAGCTACATCCACACCGGCGGCCGCGTCGGCGTGCTCGTCGAGGTCAACTGCGAGACCGACTTCGTGGCCCGGACCGACGAGTTCCAGAAGCTCGTCCGCGACCTGGCCGTCCAGGTAGCCGGCCTGGCGCCGTTGTACGTCGACCGGGCTTCGATCCCACCGGCCGATCTCGAGGCGAAGAAGGCCGAGCTTCTCGCAGACGAGGCGACCCAGAAGAAGCCGGAAGCCATCCGCCCGCAGATCGTCGAGGGCCAGCTCAACAAGTGGTTCGCCCAGGTCTGCCTGGTCGACCAGCCGTTCCGCGACGAGGAGCGTACGGTCGGTGAGCTGATCACCGAGAAGATCTCGACGATCGGCGAGAACATCCGCGTCCGCCGGTTCACGCGCTACGCGCTCGGGGAAGAGCTGTGAGCGACGCCGCGCCCGCCGCGGTCGCCACCGAACGTGGGGTCCGCTACAGCCGGGTCCTGCTCAAGCTGTCCGGTGAGGCATTGCTCGGGGACCGGCCGTACGGCGTGGATCCGAAGTTCTGCGCCTTCATCGCGGAGCAGGTCAAGCACGTCCATGCGGAGGGCGTGCAGGTCGGCATCGTGGTCGGTGGCGGCAACATCTTCCGCGGGATGGCCGCGGCCGCCCGCGGCATGGACCGTGCGACCGGTGACTACATCGGCATGCTGGCGACCGTCATGAACGGCCTCGCCCTCCAGGACGCCCTCGAGAAGGCCGGCGTGCCCACCCGGGTCATGACGGCCATCGCGATGAACGAGGTCGCCGAGCCGTACATCCGCCGCCGCGCGATCCGCCACCTCGAGAAGGGCCGTGTCGCGATCTTCGTGGCCGGCACCGGCAATCCGTACTTCACCACCGATACCGCGGCCGCCCTACGCGCGGTCGAGATCAACGCCGAGGTCCTGCTCAAGGCGACCAAGGTCGATGGCGTATACGACAAGGACCCGATGGTGAACGACGGTGCCCGACGCTACGCTCGGCTCGACTACGCCGACCTGCTGCGCGACCAGCTCAAGGTCATGGACGCCGCGGCCGTGAGCCTGTGCATGGAGAACGATCTTCCGATCATCGTGTTCGACCTCAACCAGCCCGACAACATCACGAAGGTCGCGACCGGCGAACCGGTCGGGACGCTCATCTCGAGCGGAGGTCCCTCAGCATGAGCACCGAGATCCTCACCGACGCCGATCACAAGATGGCCCGCGCGGTCGACGCCATGGAGCGCGACTTCCAGGCCGTCCGCACCGGACGTGCATCGACCGCCCTCGTCGAGCGCATCCTCGTCGACTACTACGGGACGCAGACACCGCTCAACCAGCTGGCCGGCATCAGCGTGCCCGAGCCGCATCAGATCGTGATCCAGCCCTGGGACCGGGGCGTCCTCGGGGCGATCGAGAAGGCGATCACGAAGAGCGACATCGGCCTGACCCCGAACGTCGATGGGACCGTCGTCCGCCTCAACATCCCGCCGTTGACGGAGGAGCGTCGCAAGGAGCTCGTCAAGGGCGTCCACAAGCGCATGGAGGAGGCGCGCGTGGAGATCCGCAACATCCGCCGGGACGCCAACGACCACCTCAAGCGCGAGGAGCGTGACGGGGGCGTCGGCACCGACGAGGCGCATCGCCAGGTCGACGTGCTGCAGAAGACGACCGATCGCCACATCGCCGAGGTCGACCGTCGCGGTACGACCAAGGAGCAGGAGGTCCTCGAGGTCTAAGTGGCCCGCGCACCGCTGGCTCGACCGACCGACGCGCCGCCGATCGCCCACGAAGCGGTCGGGGACGATCCCTTCCTGCCGGCCGAGGACCTGCCTCGCCACGTGGCGATCATCATGGACGGCAACCGCCGCTGGGCACGTCTCCACGACAAGCCCGAGATCGAGGGCCACGCGGCGGGAGTCGAGGCGATCCGCGAGATCCTCCGGCACGCCGTCCGTCGCGGCGTGCGGGTGATGACGCTCTACGCGTTCAGCCGCGAGAACTGGGCCAGGTCGGACGACGAGGTCACGGGCCTGTTCGGCCTGCTCGAGGCGGCCGTTCGGAGCGAGACCGACGAGCTCCGCCGCCAGGGCGTCCGGGTGCGCCTGCTCGGCCGGCTCGACGAGCTGCCCGACGCGACACGCGACTCGATCGGCGAGGCCCTCGACGCGACCGCCGACGGGGACCGCCTGACGCTCAACATCGCGTTCAACTACGCGGGCAGGACCGAGCTGGTCGACGCCGTTCGAGGGCTGGTCGCCGCCGGGACCCCACCCGAGTCGATCGACGAGGCCACCGTCGGCGCCGCGCTGTACACGGCCGGTCTGCCCGATCCCGATCTCGTGATCCGTACCGGCGGTGAGCAGCGCCTCTCCAACTTCCTCATCTGGCAGTCGGCCTACGCGGAGCTGTACTTCTGCGAGGCGCTCTGGCCGGACTTCGGACCGACGGCCTTCGACGAGGCCCTGCTCGAGTTCGCGCGTCGCCAACGCCGCTTCGGCCGGTAGGGCAGGGTGCGCCAGCGGGCGACCAGCGCCGCCATCCTGGTCCCGCTCCTCCTGATCGTCGTCGCCCTCGGTGGGGTCGCGCTGTCCGCCGCGATCGCCATCCTCACGGTGCTCGCTGCCCGCGAGGTCTTCGCGCTGCTCCGCGCGGCAGGGCACCCTGCGCTGTCGGCCATCGGATCCGTGCTTGCGCTGACCGTGATCCTCGACGCGGTGGTCCCGAACGTGCTCGAGGGCAGCGGCCTGCTGCTGATCGCCATCGGCGTGGTGCTCGTGGCGACGGCCGCGTTCACCCGCACCGACCCACGCGACGGGCTGGCCACGTGGATGGCCACGGTCTTCGGGGCGATCTATGTGAGCCTCCTGGCGTTCGTCGTCCGTCTCGGCTCCGCCGGTCCGACGCCGCCCGATAGCGCGCCGCTCGCGGTCCTCGGGGCGGAGCGGGGCTGGATCGTGCTGCTGATCCTGGCCGTGTGGTCGTACGACACGGGCGCCTTCCTCGTCGGTCGGCGCTTCGGTCGTGCGCGGTTCCTCCAACACATCTCGCCGTCCAAGACGTACGCCGGGCTCGTCGGCGGGATCGTCGCGACCACGGTCGTCGTGAGCCTGGTCCTGTTCGGCCTGGGCACGAATCCCGTGCACGCCATCGTGCTGGGGCCACTGGTCGCCCTCGCCGCGCAGGCCGGCGACCTGGCCGAATCGATGCTCAAGCGGGCGGCCAACGCCAAGGACTCGGGCACGCTGATCCCGGGCCACGGCGGCATCCTCGACCGGGTCGACTCGTTCCTGTTCGCGGCCCCGGTCATGACCCTCTATGTCCTCGCCGTCATCGCCTAGGCCGCCGGGCGTCGCCCTGCTCGGGTCGACGGGCTCGATCGGCCAGCAGGCCGTCGATGTCCTCGTCGCGCACCCCGATGCGTTTCGCGTGGTCGCGCTGGCCACCGGGTCCAACCAGGCCGCGCTCGATGAGCAGGTCGCCCGGTTGCGGCCGGCCGTCTCCGCCGTCTCCCCGTCGGATGCCACGCTCATCGAGTTCGCTACGCGCGATGACGTCGACCTCGTGGTGGTGGCGACGGGCGGCATCGTCAGCCTGCGG
Source organism: uncultured Chloroflexia bacterium (assembly GCA_963812745.1). GTDB lineage: Bacteria > Chloroflexota > Limnocylindria > Limnocylindrales > CSP1-4 > SPCO01. The sequence goes on from CAWEWE010000006.1 coordinate 449,688, forward strand.
CCGGTGCTGGCCGCCCTGCAGGCCGGCAAGGTCGTCGCGACGGCCAACAAGGAGACCCTGGTCGCCGGTGGTCACCTGGTCATGCCGGAGGCGCGACGGCTCGCCGACCGGGTGGCGGGCACGTCGCCCGCGGATCCGTTCGCGAGTCCGCTGGCGTGGCTCCGCCCCATCGACTCGGAGCACTCGGCCATCTGGCAGTGCCTGGTCGGCGAGTCGATGGCCGCGGTCGACGGGCTGATCCTGACCGCGTCCGGCGGACCGTTCCTCGACACCACGCCCGAGGAGCTCGCCACGGTCACGCCGGATCAGGCGCTACGGCACCCGACGTGGACGATGGGTGCCAAGATCACGATCGACTCGGCGACGCTCGTCAACAAGGGCCTGGAGGTCATCGAGGCGCACTGGCTGTACGATGTCGACTACGACGCGATCGAGGTGGTCATCCATCCGCAGAGCGTCGTCCACTCCGCCGTTCGCTTCGTCGACGGCTCCCTCAAGGCCCAGTTGGGCACCCCGGATATGCACCTCCCGATCCAGTACGCCATGACCTACCCCGACCGGCGCCCGTCCCCGGCCGCCGCGGCCGACCTCGTCGCCACCGGACGGCTCGATTTCCGGGCGCCCGATCTCGACCGGTTCCCGGCATTGCGCATCGCCCGCGAAGCAGGCGTGGCCGGGCCCCGTGCGTCGGCCGCGCTGATCGCCGCCGACGACGTCGCCGTGGCGCGCTTCCTCGACGGGACACTCGAGTTCGCCGCGATCCCACGACTGCTCACTGCGGCCGTCGAGCGGTTCGGTACGGGTATGGCCGCGGAGCCGGACGTCGACGACTTGATCGCCCTCGACGCCGAGGTACGCGCAGTGTTCGCGAGCGGCCCGGTGGGAGGAACAGCGTGATCGACGTCCTTCAGACGGTCGTCACCGTCGTCCTCTTCTTCGGGATCCTCGGGACCCTGGTGGTCATCCACGAACTCGGGCACTTCGTCGTCGCCCGCCTCGCCGGGGTGCGGGTGCTGGAATTCGGCATCGGCTTCCCGCCCCGGGCCAAGGTGCTCCGCTCGAAGGGCGAGACCCTGTACACGCTGAATTGGCTGCCGATCGGTGGGTTCGTCAAGCTCGAGGGCGAGGACGGCGATCAGCGCGGGGACCCGCGCTCGTTCTCCGCCAAGAGCTTGCCGACGCGGCTCCTGATCCTCGTGTCGGGCGTCCTCATGAACGTGCTGCTGGCGTTCGTCATCTTCGCCGGCATCGTCTGGCTGGCATCGCCGCTGGTCGGCATCCGGTTCTTCGAGGTGCAACCCGGGTCGCCCGCGGCGATCGCGGGGCTCCAGTCCGGGGACGCCGTCATCGCTGTCGACGGCCAGCGATACCAGACGCTGATGGCGCCGAGCATCCTCGAGGCCATCCGTGGACACGCCGGTCAGACCGTCGAGTTGACGGTGGTGGCCGGCGACGGCACGAGACGCGACGTCAGGGTCACACTGCGCGATCAAGCGGCGGTCGATGCCGGGCAAGGGGCACTCGGCATCAGCGGGGAGAACAGGCCGTTCGAGGCCTACTTCGACGGGGCGACCACGACCAATGACCTGCCGACCGCCGTGCGGGTGGGCGCCGAACAGACGATCCAATGGATGGGCCTGATCGTGGGTGGTCTGGCGACCCTCGTCGGCTCCGTCGCCAGCGATCCCACCGCCCCGCCGCCCGTCGCCGGCCCGATCGGCATCGCGGTCCAGATCGGCGAGGTGTTCCGGAATGCCGGGCCGATCATGACCCTCTATGTCGCCGGGATCCTGTCCGCCAACCTGGCCGTCGTGAACATCCTGCCGTTCCCGCCGCTCGACGGCGGCCGGATGCTGATGATCACGCTGAAGCGGGCATTCGGTCGCCGGATCAGCCTCCGCGCGGAGCAGCTCACGTACCTGGTCGGGTTCGTGTTCCTTTTCGCCTTCATCATCTGGGTCTCGGGCTTCGACATCATCCGGAGCCTCGGCGGAGGACCGCCACCCTCACCATGAGCTCGCTCGATCCTCCGGCCGATGCGGGACGGCGCCAGTCCGTCACCGTCGATGTCGGCGGGATCCCCGTCGGCTCGGCCCATCCGATCGTCGTCCAGTCGATGACGAACACCGACACCGTCGATGCGGATGCGACCGCCATCCAGGTCGCCCGGCTCGCCCACGCGGGCTCCGAGCTCGTCCGTGTCACCGTCAACACCGAAGAAGCCGCCGCTGCGGTCCCCGAGATGGTCCGCAAGGTGCGCGGGCTGGGCGTCGACGTGCCGATCATCGGCGACTTCCACTACAACGGGCACAAGCTCCTGGTCGAGTACCCGGAGATGGCCGCGTTGCTCGCCAAGTACCGGATCAACCCGGGCAACGTCGGTGCGAAGCGCCACGACGAGCACTTCGCGACGATCGTCAAGGTCGCGATCGACAACGGGAAACCGGTCCGGATCGGCGTCAACTGGGGGTCGCTCGACCAGGCCATCCTGACCGAGCTCATGGACGCCAACGCGCTGCTTCCCGAGCCGCACGACTCGCGCGACGTGATGATCGAGGCGATGCTCCAGTCCGCACTCCGCTCCGCGGAGCTGGCCGAGCAGACCGGCCTCGGCCACGACCGGATCATCATCAGCGCCAAGGTCAGCGGCGTCCGCGACCTGGTCGACGTCTACCGCCTCCTCGCCGCGCGCTGCGACTACCCCCTCCATCTCGGTCTGACCGAGGCGGGCATGGGCGACAAGGGCGTGATCGCCTCGACCGCGGGGCTGGCCATCCTGCTCAACGAGGGCATCGGCGACACGATCCGGGTGTCGCTCACACCGGAGCCCGGTGCCCCGCGGGAGCGCGAGGTCGAGATCGCGCAGCAGGTCCTCCAGTCGATGGGGCTGCGCTCGTTCCTGCCGCAGGTGTCGGCCTGCCCCGGTTGCGGTCGGACCACCTCGACGTTCTTCCAGGAGATGGCCCAGCAGATCCAGGGCTATCTCAAGGACCGCATGCCCGAGTGGAAGACGAGCCACCCGGGTGCCGAGGACCTGCGCGTCGCCGTCATGGGCTGCGTCGTCAACGGTCCGGGCAAATCGAAGCACGCCGACATCGGGATCAGCCTGCCGGGCACGTTCGAGGAGCCGGTCGCGCCGGTGTTCATCGACGGCCGCCTCGATCGCACGCTCCGTGGCGACGGCCTCGTCCAGGAGTTCATCGACATCCTCGAGGACTACGTCGCGCGGCGGTTCCCGACCCCGGCCATCGCCATGGACGCTCGCTAGGCCGATCCGGGACTACGCGGCCGGCTCGTCCTGGACGGGATCCTGCAGGCCGCCGATGCCGTGCTCGTCGCAGGCGACGCGTTCGGCGGGGATCGCACGATCGATGGCATCGATCGCGTGCGGGCCATCCTTCCACGCCGCGGCCTCGATGCCGACACGCATGCCATCGCGACCAAGGAGGATCCGGATGGTCGGTGATTCGTGGATCGACGCCACGCAGTCGGCGTAGCGCACGGTCAGCCACTCGTTCGGATTGACCGCGACGGTGACGCCCTCCGGCCCGACGATCAGGCGTTCCTTCGGGCGGCGGCCCGGGAGGTAGAACCCCGCGGGGCCGTACTCGCGACCCTCCACCCGCTCCGACGACCAGGCCGGATACTGGTTGAGCTCCTCGACCGGCGGGCAGTTGGCCATCACCAGCAGCGTCTCCAGCGCGCTCGTTAGCGCGGCTGCTGCCGCCGCCGGGTCGACACGGCGGCGCTCCTCGAGGAGCTCCTCGGCCGTCCGTGCCGGGCCACCCCACAGCGTGTCGAACGCGGTCACCGCGAGCAGCGCGATCCGGCCGTCGCGGTCCTCGTACTGGCGGAGGTAGGCGCCCATCTCCTGGTCGAGCTCCTGGCTGGTCGGCCCGTCGGTCGCGAGGCCGCGCACGATGCCCAGGAAGCCGTCGACGACCTGGCGGATGCGCTCGTCGGGACACGACGCGCCGAGCATCACGTGCGCGACGGACGGTGCGACCGGCTCGTAATCGAGCTCGACGTCGTAGACCAGGCCCTGATCGAAGCGGAGCTGCTGGCGTGCGCGACGATGGGCGATGCTGCTCGCGATGTGGATCGCCGACGACCGTGGCGCGGTGTAACCGAGTGTCGCGGCCGGGCCGTCCCACGTGAGATGGGCCGGGAACGTGACACCGGGCGCCGTCGTGATGTCGGGGGTCGTAGCCGATTCGCCATCGGGCAGGTCGAGGCGCAGGCCGGCCGGCACGGGACCCGTGAGCCACAGGATCGCGTTCTGCCGCGTGAACCAGCGTCGGATCCAGGCATCGACCGGTCCGGGACCGAGCCAGTCGAGCGCGAGCTCGTCGTCGCCGGGCCCGAGCGCTCGGCCCTGCCCGCTGTAGCCGAACCGATACCAGCGCAGCGCGGCACCGAGCGACGGACCACGCTGCTCCCGCTCCTCGCGCAGGATCCGTCGCTCGAGCAGGAGCCGGTCCAGGGGTGGATGGGTCAGCCCACGCACGACCTCCTCGAGGAACGTGCGCACCTCGTCGGGCCGGCCCATGCTGGTGAACACGGCCTGCTGACCGTCGACGAACCCGTTGTGGTCGTAGTCCTGCACCCCCAGACCGGCCAGCGCGAGATGCTCGGCGATGTGGGTCACGCCGCTCATCGGCGTCGGCTCGTCGCTCCGCCCGACGCGGAACGTGAGCGTCGCGATCATCGGTCCCGGTTCGTCGATCCACATCGTGCGCACGCCATCGATCTCGGTGCGGTTGATGGGCGGGACCGGTGGCATGGCCGCGTCGGACATCGCGTCTCCCCTCGTTCGCGGCGGGCGCCGGGACGCTCAAGGCTAGCATGGGCCGGCGGCCTCGCTCCACAGGCGCGTCCACCCATCCGGGTGTATACTTTCGGCAACTGAACGGCCGCTCCGTGACGTGGGTGACCCCCACGTTTTTTTTCGGACCGGTCGTTGCTTGGCATTCGGCGTGGAAGGAGGCGATCGTGAGTCGAGACTTCGTGGGCGCCCTCCTCCAGCTGAACGCAGAGAAGCAGGTCTCGCGCGAACAGCTCATCGGGGCGGTGGAGGACGGGATCCAGTCCGCCTACCGGCGCGTGGCCGGCGATGAGGACATCCACGTCCGCATCGACGCGGAATCGGGTCGTATCCGCGTCTACCGTGCGCGGCTCGTGGTCGAGGAGATCGAGGACGAGCTGACCCAGATCACGGTCGAGGATGCCCGCAAGTTCGACTCGAACGCCAAGCCCGGCGATGTCGTCGAGACCGAGCAGCTCGACGGCGACGTCTTCGGGCGCATCGGCGCCCAGACCGCCAAGCAGATCGTCCTGCAGCGGATCCGCGAGGTCGAGCGCGACCAGGTCTTCGACCAGTTCGCGAGCCGTGAGGGCGAGCTCATCACCGGCACGGTCAACCGGGTCGAGCCGCGCGCCATCATCCTCGACGTCGGCAAGAACACCGAGGCGATCCTCGCCACGACCGAGCAGAGCGCGCTCGAGCACTACCGGATCGGCCAGAACGTGAAGGCGTTCGTGCTCGAGGTCCGGCGCTCCGTGCGCGGCCCGCAGATCTTCGTGAGTCGGACGCACAAGGGGTTCCTGCGCCGCCTGTTCGAGCTCGAGGTGCCCGAGATCCACAACGGCACGGTCGAGATCAAGGCCATCGCACGTGAAGCTGGCAGTCGTTCCAAGGTCGCGGTCTCATCCCGCCAGGACGGGCTGGACCCGGTCGGTGCGACGGTCGGCCAGCGCGGTGCCCGGGTCCAGGCGGTCGTCGCCGAGCTCGCCGGCGAGAAGATCGACGTGATCCCGTGGAACGAGGACCCGGCGCTGTTCGTCGCCAACGCACTGAGCCCCGCGCAGGTCCTGTCCGTGGACATCGACGAGGAGAAGCGGATCGCGTCGGTCACCGTGCCCGAGCGGATGCTGTCACTCGCGATCGGTCGGGAAGGCCAGAACGCCCGCCTCGCGGCGCGGCTGACCGGCTGGCGGATCGACATCCGCAGCGATGTGTCGGTCGCCGAGGCCAAGGCGGCAGCGGAGGCGGAGGCCACGCAACCCGTCGCGGCGGAGGCCGCGGCCGAGGTCGCCGGCGACGCGCCGGCCGAGGAGAGCGCTGCTGCGAAGCCGAAGCGGACCACCAAGAAGGCGGCTGCCGCCGCCTCGACCGAGGCGACCGATGGCGTCGCGGCAGAGGCGCCCGCGAAGCCCAAGCGGACGACGAAGAAGGCGGCGGAAGCTACTGCCGACGCGACGCCGGAGGCGCCCGCGAAGCCGAAGCGGACCACGAAGAAGGCCGTTGCCGCTGCCGCGACCGATCCGACCGACGGTGTGGCGCCCGAGGCGCCCGTCGAGGCTCCAGCAGCCGAGGCCCCTGGCGCGGAGGCGCCCACCGCCGAGGTGACGTCGTAGCCGCCCCGGCAACGCGCGCGGCGAAGGCCGACCCGCCGCGTCACGTCCCCACGCGGACGTGTGTGGCGTGCCGCACTTCGCGTGCCAAGCGCGAGCTTCGGCGCATCGTGCGCACGACAGCGGGCGACGTGGTCGTCGACCCGACCGGCCGGCTGGCCGGCCGTGGCGCGTACGTCTGCCCTGATACCGATTGTCTGTCCATCGCCATCAAGAAGGGCGCCCTGAGTCGGGCGCTCGAGATCGCGCTGCCGGCGGCGTTCCTCGCGAGCGTCGACCCGGGAGCCACCAACACGCTTACCACCGAAGGAGGGCCCATTGGCCAGGAGTAGGAGCGGCACCCGCGGCCGGCGCGGGCCCCGCAAGCCGCCGCGTCGCGACAACGCATTCGCGTCGCAGGTGCAGGTCGTCGATCCGCGCGAGCGCGGCGCGATCGAGCTGCCCGGCACCATCACCGTCAAGGAGCTTGCCGATCTGCTCGCGGTCAACGTCGCCGACGTGATCCGGGAGCTGATCAAGAGCGGCATCTTCGCGACCATCAACCAGCTCATCGACCGCGACACCGCGTCGCTGGTCGCGTCGGAGCTCGGCTACGAGGTAGCAGAGACCGTCGCGGCATCCACCAACGGGACCGGCCCTGAGGGCGACACCGACAGTGCCGCGCCCGAGGCGACCAAGGAGGTCCTGTTCGAGGAGGACGATCCCAAGAAGCTCCAGCCGCGCGCCCCGATCGTCACCGTCATGGGCCACGTCGACCACGGCAAGACCAGCCTGCTCGACGCGCTCCGGTCGACCGAGGTGGCCGCCGGCGAGCGCGGCGGGATCACCCAGCACATCGGTGCGTCCGAGGTCGTCCACGACAGCAAGCGCGTCGTCTTCCTCGACACACCCGGTCACGAGGCGTTCACGGCGATGCGTGCTCGTGGTGCGCGCGTCACCGACATCGCGATCATCGTGGTCGCGGCCGACGACGGCGTGATGCCCCAGACGCTGGAGGCCATCAGCCACGCCAAGGCGGCGAAGGTGCCGATCATCATCGCGCTCAACAAGATCGACAAGCCCGACGCCGACCCGACCCGCGTGAAGACCGAGCTGACCGAGGCCGGCATCGTCATCGAGGAGTACGGCGGCGACGTGCCGCTCGTGCCCGTCTCGGCCAAGAGCGGCGAAGGCCTCAACGAGCTGATCGAGATGGTGCTGCTCGTCAGCGATCTCCAGGAGCTCAAGGCCAACCCCGACCGGCCCGCGATCGGCACGATCGTCGAGGCGCAGATGGACAAGAACCGGGGTGCGGTCGCGACCGCCCTCGTCCAGACCGGCACGCTCAAGGTCGGCGACATCATCGTCGTTGGTGAGACGTTCGGGCGCGTCCGTGCGCTCGAGAACGACCGCGGCAAGCGTGTCAAGCAGGCCGGACCGGCCAGCGCCGTCGTGGTGCTGGGGCTGTCCGAGGTACCCGAGGCCGGCGACATCCTGCGCGTCGTCGTCGATGACAAGGCCGCTCGGGCCGCGGTCGACGCCCGCAAGGCAGTGGTCGCCAGCAAGGGCGGCGACGGCAGCGGTCGGGCCACGCTCGAGGACCTGTATCGCCAGATCCAGGCCGGTCAGGCCAAGGAGCTGCGCATCATCCTCAAGTCGGACGTGTCGGGCTCGCTCGGGGCGATCACCCACGCGCTCGAGCAGCTCGATCAGGACGAGGTCCGGATCAACGTCCTGCACGAGGCAGCCGGCGACATCACCGACAACGACATCATGCTGGCCGCGGCGTCGAACGCGATCGTGGTCGGCTTCAGCACGTCGATCACCGACACGGCCCGGCGAGCTGCCGAGGCCGAAGGGGTCGATGTCCGCCTCTACGACATCATCTACAAGCTCACCGATGACATCGATGCGGCGCTCAAGGGCCTGCTCGAGCCGGAGGTGATCGAGGTCGTCGAGGGTCGCGCCGAGGTCCGCCAGGTCATCCGCGTCGGCAAGAACACGGTCATCGCCGGTTCGTACGTCACCGACGGACGGATCGTGCGCGGCGGCGCCCGGGTCTATCGCGGTGGCAAGGTCATCGCGACCGACCGGATCGAGTCGCTTCGGCGGTTCCGCGACGACGTTCGCGAAGTGCAGACCAACTACGAGTGCGGCATCGGCCTCGCGTCCTTCACGGACCTCGAGGAAGGTGACGTCATCGAGTGCTTCACCTCGCAGACGGTCTCGCGCGTCGCCACCGCGTGATGCCGGGTGAGCCAGCGAACTGACCGTATCGACGAGCTGCTCCGCCAGGAGATCGGCAGCATCGTGACCCGTGAGGTCGCGGATCCGCGCATCGGGTTCGCGACCATCACGAAGGTCGAGACGACCCCCGACCTGCGCCACGCGAAGGTGTGGGTGAGCGTCATCGGCCAGCCCAAGGAGCGCTCGCAGACGATCTCGGCGCTCAGCCGGGCGATGCCGTTCGTCCGGCGCGAGCTGGGGCGAACGCTCCGCCTGAAGCGGATCCCGGACCTCCATGTCGAGCTCGACGACACCGCCGAGCGCGGCACGCGCGTCATGCACCTGCTCGACGAGCTGCGCGAGGGTGCGGCCCCCGAGGAGGACCTGCCGCTCGGCGAGACATTGCCGACCCCGGTGGCACGCGTCCAGCACGAGGGTGATGCCGAGGAGCCGCCGTCGGCGGTGATCCCGCCGGTGCCGCGCCGCCGTCGTGGGCGCCCGGCGCCGCGGGCCTCCACGCGCAAGCGCCGATGACGATCGACCTGGCGGCCGACGTCGCGGCGGTCCCAGCGGTGGTGGTCGATCGGCTCACCGGCGCCCGACGGATCCTCGCGGTCGGCCACGAGAACCCCGATGCGGACACGCTCGGCGCGACGCTGGCCGTCGTGCGCATCGGCGAGGTGCTCGGGGCGACCGTGGATCCCGTCTGCACCGACCCGGCCCCGCCGCTGTACGACTTCCTCGACGGGATCGGGCGCGTTCGCACCGATCCGGATCCCAACGCGCCCTACGACCTGCTCGTCGTCTCCGACTGCGCCACCCTTGAGCGGGTCGGGGCCGTCGGCGAGCGCCACCGGGAGCTCTTCGAGCGGCTGCCGCGGGTCGTCATCGACCACCACGCCTCCAACGACGCGGTCGCCGACGGCGACTGGATCGAGCCGGCCGCCGCGGCAACCTGCGAGATGGTGACCCTGCTGGCGCTGCGACTCGGGATCCCGCTGGACGTGGGGGACGGGGCGATGGCCACGGCCCTGATGGCCGGCATCGTCATGGACACCGCCACGTTCGCCCATCCCAACTCGACGCCCAGGACGCTGGCGGTGTCGGCCGCGCTCCTCGAGGCGGGGGCGCCGCTGTCCGACATCTCGCGGCGCCTGTACCGATCGAAGCCGGCCGCCCAGCTGCGGCTGTTCGGCCGTGTCCTCGACCGCCTGGAGACGTTCGATGGCGGGCGGGTCGTGGCGTCCACCTTGCTCGATGCCGACCTCGCGGCGACCGGGACGCAACCACCGCAATCCGAGGGGATCATCGACCTCCTTGCCCAGGCGGAAGAGGCCGAGGTCGCCATCCTGTTCAAGGAAGCCGACGACACGACGCGCATCAGCGTCCGGACCAAGCCCGGCGGTGTCGATGCCACGGTGCTGACCGGCGTGTTCGGCGGCGGCGGCCACGCGCGCGCCGCCGGGGCGACGGTGCCGCTCGCGCTCGATCAGGCGCGCGAGGCGGTCCTGGTCGAGGCACGCAGGGCGGCTGCGGCGGTCACCCGCTGAGGATGGCACGCTCGTCGCTCGGACCCGGACTGGACGGCATCCTCGTCGTCGACAAGCCGATCGGGCCCACGTCGCACGACCTCGTCGGCCTCGTCCGACGTCTGGCTGCGACGAAGCGGGTCGGGCACGGCGGGACGCTCGATCCGTTCGCGTCGGGCGTGCTGCCGATCTTCCTCGGTCGCGCGACCCGTGTGGTCGAGTTCCATCTCGCCGATCGGAAGGCCTATCGGGCCACGATCTGTTTCGGGGCGTCATCGACCACCGACGACCTCGAGGGGGAGATGACGCCGGCGAGCGGGGCTGCCCCTGACCGTGACGTGGTCGAGTCGGCCCTCCCGGCGTTCACCGGCACGATCTCGCAGCGTCCGCCCGCGTTCTCCGCGATCAAGGTCGGGGGGCGGCGGGCCTACGCCGTCGCCCGTGCGGGCGGCACCGTCGAGCTGAAGGAACGCGAGGTGACCATCGACGCCCTGTCGCTCGTGTCCTGGGACGACACCGAGCCAGACCGGCCGATCGCGATCGTCGACGTCGTGTGCTCGGCGGGGACGTACATCCGGGCGCTCGCCCGGGACCTCGGCGAGCACGTCGGGAGCGCGGCGTACCTCGGGGCGCTGCGGCGCACCGCGGCTGGCCCGTTCACGGAGGCCGATGCGCTGCCGCTCGAGCGCGTGCGCGCGGCCGCGGCCGAGGGCCCCGAGAGGCTGGCGGCACTGCTGCGACCCGTCGACACGGGACTGGACCGCTTCCCGAGCATCGATCTCACGCCGGCCGAGGTCGCCGCGGTGGCGCGCGGACAGTTCGTGCGACCGGCCGCCAACGTTCCGGCCGGCCACGAGCACTACCGCTTGCGCGGGCCGGACGGGTCGCTGGTCGCGATCGCCATACCGGCCGGACCGGGCCGGCTCGCCCCGGACAAGGTCCTGGTCTCCGCCGAGCCACCGGCGGTCGCGGCATCGGGCGGCTGATGCAGACCGTCGCCGGCGTCGAGGGTCTTCGACCCGAGCATGGCCCGATCTTCGCCGTCGTCGGCGTATTCGATGGCCTGCATCAGGGCCATGTCTACCTGCTCGACCATCTCGTCAGGGAGGCGCTCGCACGCGACGCCCGGCCATGCGTCATCACGTTCGACCATCACCCGGATGAGGTGCTGACCGGAACGGCGCCGCCGTTGCTGCTCCACCCGGACGAACGGCTGGAGCGACTGGCCGCCGCCGGTGTGGACGTCACGGTCGTGCAGCACTTCGACGAGGCCGTGCGCCGGACGACGTACGACGACTTCATCGCCACGATCCGACGGGGAACGGACCTCGCCGGCCTGCTGATGACCCCGGACGCCGCGTTCGGCTTCGAGCGTCGGGGAACGGCCGACGCGGTCGGGGCGCTGGGTCGCCAGGAGGGGTTCGAGCTCGTCGTCATCGAGCCGTTCAGCCTCGATGGCGCGCCGGTCAGCAGTTCCGAGATCCGCAAGGCGATCGGGCGTGGCGACCTGGCGGGCGCCCATCGCCTGCTGGGTCGGCCGGTCGGTCTCCGGGGCTCGTTGCGGGACGGGGAAGCCACGTTCGACTGGCCGATGGCCGTGCCGCCCGACGGCGACTACCCGTGTCGCCTGGATGGACGACCCGCCGATGTCATCGTTCGGGATGGTACGGTCCGGCTCGCGCCGCCGACCGAGGATGGACCCTTCCGCCTGGAGTTCATGGCATGACCGACGGATCGTGGAACCTGGCCCAGCTCAACGTCGGTCGCCTGTTGGCGCCGCTCGAGTCCGAGACGCTGGCCGGCTTCGTGGCCGCCCTCGAACCGATCAACGCGCTGGCCGACGGGCACCCTGGCTTCGTCTGGCGGCTCCAGACCGATGCCGGTGATGCGACCTCGATCCGGCCGACCGAGGACGACCTGTTCCTGATCAACATGAGCGTCTGGTCGTCGCTCGAGACACTCCGTGCGTTCGTGTACACGACCGCCCACGTCCAGGTCCTGCGACAACGACGCGCCTGGTTCGAACAGCTTGCGACGTCGCACATGGTGCTGTGGTGGGTGCCGGCCGGCCACATCCCGACGGTCCAACGAGGCGCTCGCGAGGCTGGAGCGCCTTCGACGCGAAGGCCCGACGCCCGCCGCGTTCACGTTCCGTGCCCCATTCGAGCCGCAGGCGAGCGACCCAGGCGACCCGCTGGTCGACGCCGAGTTCTGCTACCCGATCGTCGCCGCGACCTGAGCGCGGCGCACGGCTACAGGCCGGGCTGCCAGAGCGGCTCGGGGACGCCGCGCTCGTGGTTCTCGAAGCGAGCCATGACGAAGAGCGCGTCCGACAGGCGGTTCAGGTAGGGGAGGACCAGTTCGCCGATCGGCTCCTCGTGCGACAGCGTGATCGCCTCGCGCTCGGCTCGACGGCAGATCGTCCGAGCGAGGTGCAGTTGCGCGGCGCCCGGCGCGCCACCCGGCAGCAGGAAGTTCGTCAGCGGGCCGACGACCTCGTTCAGCTCGTCGATCAGCCCTTCGAGTCGACGGACGTGCTTGGGTTGCACGGTCGGGATCCGCGCACGGCGCTCGTCGTCCTCGGGCCAGCACAGGTCGGAGCCGAGGTCGAACAGTTCGTTCTGGATCGTGCCGAGCTCGCTCGTCAGTCGCTCGCTGAGCCCCAACGCCAACGCCACGCCGATGGCCGAGTTGAGCTCATCCACCGTGCCGTACGCACGGACCCTCGCCGAATCCTTCGGCACGCGCCGACCGCCGCCGAGCCCGGTCATCCCCTCGTCGCCGGTCTTCGTGTAGATCCTGGTCAGCCGCGGCATGCCGGCAAGGATAGCCCGCCCCGCCGCGCCGGCCGATGGCGCGTTCGGGGCCGCTCTGCTACCATCCGCCGGTCATACAGGAAGGTATAAGCACAAGATCGTGTCGGAGGACCGAGTGCCGCTCGCGCGGGAACTGAAGCAGGAGATCGTCACCGGATACGCCACAAAGGATGGCGATACCGGTTCACCGGAGGTCCAGGTCGCGCTCTTGACAGAGCGGATCAAGGACCTGACCGACCATCTCCGGAGCTTCCCCAAGGACAACCATTCGCGTCGCGGCCTCCTCAAGCTCGTCGGCCAGCGCCGCCGCCTTCTCGCATACCTGATGAAGAAGGACAGCGCGCGCTACCGGACCGTCATCGGACGGCTCGGACTCCGCCGCTAGCGTCGCAACCCTGGACCTCGGGTCTTCAGCCCGGGGTCCTCGCACACACGGCGCCAGCTGCGAAGCAGGCTGACCCGGCCGCGGGTCGACTTCTCCTCCACGACCAAGGAGGATCGTTTCCCTTGTCTCAGACATTCGAGACACAACTCGGTGGTCGAACGCTGACCATCGAAACCGGCAAGCTTGCACGGCTCGCCGGCGGCTCCGTCACCGTCCGTTACGGCGACACCATGGTGCTCGGCACCGCAAACCGCTCCGAGCCTCGCCCCGGGCTCGACTTCTTCCCGCTCACCGTCGATTTCGAAGAGCGGATGTACGCCGCGGGCAAGATCCCGGGTGGCTTCATCAAGCGTGAAGCTCGTCCGTCGGAGAACGCGATCCTCGCGGCTCGCCAGACGGACCGACCCATCCGTCCGCTCTTCCCCGAGGGCTACAAGGACGACGTCCAGCTGGTCATAACGGTCCTTTCGACCGACCAGGAGAACCTGCCCGACGTCGTCGGCACGATCGCCGCGTCGACGGCCCTGACGATCAGCGAGATCCCGTTCAACGGCCCGGTCGGCGCGGTCCGCGTCGGTCGGATCGGCGGCGAGTTCGTCGTCAACCCGACCTTCAGCCAGCTCGCCGAGTCGGAGCTCGACCTGATCGTCGCCGGCACGCGCGACGCGATCATGATGGTCGAGGCCGGCGCGAAGCTCCTGCCCGAGGACGTGATGGCCGAGGCCATCCTGTTCGGCCACCGAGCGCTGCAGCCGATCGTGGACCTCCAGGAGGAGATCCAGAAGGCGGTCGGCAAGGCGAAGCGCATCCCGTACCTCGAGCCGACCACCGGCTCGGTCCTCGACTTCGCCACCGCGACGGACGAGCAGCGCGAGCTGGTCGTCGTCGACACGGAGACGACCGGGACCGACCCGAAGATGGCCGACCTCCTCGAGGTCGCCGCGGTCAAGATCAAGGGGACCGAGATCGTCGACCGCTGGTCGACCTTCGTGAACCCGGGCCGGCCCATCGTCGGCAACCAGATGCACGGCATCACCGACAACGACGTGCAGGGCGCGCCGAGTCCTCGGGAAGCGGCGGATCAGCTGCTCGCCTTCGTGGGTGACGCGAAGATCGTCGGGCACAACGTCGGCTTCGACCTCGGCTTCATCGAAGAGGCCAAGGGCGACGGGTTCCGGTTCCAGCCCGGCACGTATCTCGACACGCTGGTCATCGCCCGCGAGGGCTATCCCGGCGCGGAGTCATACAAGCTGCCTGAGCTGGCGCGGTTCTTCGGCATCGAGCTCAGCCAGAGCCATCGGGCACTGCCGGACGCCGAGGCGACCGCCAACCTGCTGATCTGGTTCGCCAGGGACCTGCCGGGTCGGATCTCGACCCTGCGCACGGCGATCGCCGATGCGGTCCGCGCCCAGCGATCCGGTGGCGACACCGCCAGCCTGCTCGAGATCGCGCGCCGCGACGCCCGTCTCAGCAAGAGCCTGTTCAGCCTCATCCAGAAGAAGACCGTCCGCCAGCTCGTCCTCGACGAGGGCATCCGCATCGACGGCCGTGGCCTGACCGAGATCCGGCCCATCAGCGTCGAGGTCGGGCTCGTCCCGCGCGCCCATGGCTCCGGCCTGTTCACGCGCGGTGACACGCAGGCCCTGACGGTCGCCACGCTCGGCTCGTCCTCGGACGTCCAGCGGATCGACACGATCAGCCCGGAGACCGAGAAGCGCTATCTCCACCACTACAACTTCCCGCCCTACAGCACCGGCGAGAACAAGCCGATGCGCGGGCCCAGCCGGCGCGATATCGGCCACGGCCATCTCGCCGAGCGAGCGCTCGTGCCGGTCCTCCCGGACCACGACGACTTCCCGTACGTCATCCGCCTCGTGAGTGAGTGCGTGACGTCGAACGGGTCGACGTCGATGGCCTCGACCTGTGGATCGACCCTCGCGTTGATGGACGCCGGTGTGCCGATCAAGGCACCGGTGGCCGGCGCGGCGATGGGCCTGATCAGCGAGCCCGACGGCCGGTTCGTCGTCCTCACCGACATCCTCGGCAAGGAGGACTCGATCGGGGACATGGACTTCAAGGTGACCGGAACGCGAGACGGCGTGACCGCCCTGCAGATGGACATCAAGGTCCAGGGCATCAACGAGGCGATCATCCGCGACGGCCTCAAGCAAGCCCTCGCGGCCCGGCTCGAGATCCTCGACAAGATGACAGCGGTCCTCCCCGAGGCCCGTGGCGAGATGAGCGACTTCGCGCCGCGCATCATCACCATCAAGATCAACCCCGAGAAGATCCGCGAGATCATCGGCAAGGGCGGGTCGATGATCCGCAAGATCCAGGAAGAGACCCAGACCGAGATCAACGTCGAGGACGACGGCACCGTGGAGATCGCGGCCGTGTCCGGCGAGAACTCGCGCAAGGCGATCCAGTGGATCGAGAGCCTGACGCGCGAGGTCGAGATCGGCGCCCTGTACCTCGGCAAGGTGACCCGGATCATGGGCTTCGGCGCGTTCGTCGAGATCCTGCCCGGTAAGGAAGGCCTGGTCCGCATCGGCGAGCTCGCCGACTACCACGTGCCCACCGTCGAGGACGTCGTGTCCGTCGGCGACGAGGTGATGGTCGTCGTGACCGAGATCGACCGCCAGGGCCGCGTCAACCTGTCGCGCAAGGCCGCGATGCAGCGTCACCTGGCCAAGGAGACGGTCGGGAGCTGATCCCGGTCCCCTTCGTCGCACACAGACAACGACCGGTCGGCGCCTTCGGGCCCGGCCGGTCGTTCGTTCCTGGGTGCTTCCGGGCGCCTTGCGACGTCAGTTTCTGGTGGGAACAGACGAATCGGCGGTTCGGGTGGCACAACGCGGGCACAGCCCGCGGGTTTCGAGCGTGCGCACGCATGACGCCGGCGTTCACCCGGGCCTTCCGACCTCTGAAGGGCGATTCTTCTGGTTAAGGCAGAAACGGCGTCGATACGCCGGGCGACCCGGCCGCGCCGGTCAGCCTGAGACCCGCTGCTATACTCCCGCCGTGCCCGACGTGATCAAGACCACAGCGGAGCCATGCCCTCGGTGACCAGCAAGCCACTCACGGTCGCGGTCGTCGGCGCGACCGGCGTCGTCGGCGGCACGATGATCCGGATGCTGCTCGAGCGGGAGTTCCCGTTCGGGGAGTTGCGGCTGCTCGCGAGCGCCCGCAGCGCCGGCCGCGAGCTCGACGTGCAGGGCACCCGGCACCCCGTCCTCGAAGCCACGCCCGACGCATTCGCGGGCGTCGACATCGCGCTCTTCTCGGCGGGCGGCGACACGTCGAAGGCGCTCGCCCCGGAAGCCGTCAAGCGTGGCGCGACCGTCATCGACAACTCGAGCGCCTGGCGCATGGATCCGGGCGTGCCCCTGGTCGTCAGCCAGGTCAACCCGGATGACCTCGCGTGGCACGAGGGCATCGTCGCCAACCCGAACTGCTCGACGATGCAGCTCGTCCCCGTGCTGATGGCGCTGCGCGACTCGGTCGGCCTGGAGCGCGTCGTCGTCGACACCTACCAGGCGGTGTCCGGCACCGGCGCCAAGGCGATCACGGAACTCCAGCGCCAGGTCGAGGCGTACGTCAACGACGGACCGCTCGAGACAGCCGTCTACCCGCACCAGATCGCGTTCAACGCGCTGCCCCAGGTCGATGTCTTCCTCGACAACGGCTATACCAAGGAAGAGTGGAAGGTCGTCACCGAGAGTCGCAAGATCCTCCACCTGCCCGACCTCCGCATCTCGAGCACGGCCGTCCGGGTCCCGGTCTTCGTGGCGCATTCCGAGGCGGTCCACGTCGAGACGGTCGACCCGATCACCCCGGACCGCGCGAGGACGCTGTTCGCCGCCGTCCCCGGCGTCATCGTCCGGGACGACCCATCGACCTCGACCTATCCGCTCGCGACCGAGGCCGCCGGATCGGATGAGATCTACGTCGGGCGCGTCCGCCAGGATCCATCGATCGACGGCGGTCGGGGCCTCGCGTTCTGGGTCGTCAGCGACAACCTCCGCAAGGGAGCCGCCACCAACGCGGTCCAGCTGGCCGAGCTGCTGGTCGAGCGCGGGTGGGTCAAGGCTGCCGCGACACGGGACGCGGCCGGATCCCCGGCGTGACCGATGCCGAGCGCCGCGCGGCGCTCGAGGCGATCGGAGCGGAGGTCCGCGTCTGCACCCGCTGCCGCCTCCATGCCACCAGGACCCTAGCCGTACCCGGGGAAGGCGATCCATCCACCGAGGTCGTGTTCGTCGGCGAGGGACCGGGCCAGAACGAGGACCGTGAGGGTCGACCGTTCGTGGGCCGGGCCGGCGGCCTGCTGGTGAACCTGCTCGGTCACATCGGCTGGACCCGAGAGGACGTCTTCATCACCAACATCGTCAAGTGCCGGCCGCCCGGCAACCGCGATCCGGAACCCGACGAGGTCGAGGCGTGCGCGCCCTACCTGCGCCGACAGCTCGACGTCCTCGACCCGGCCGTCATCGTGACGCTCGGACGCCACTCGATGGGTCGGTTCATGCCGGGTGCGCGCATCTCGCAGGCGCACGGGACGGTCCGTCCCGCCGACCCGTCCACCGGCGCCCGTGATGCCACCGTCTTCGCGATGTATCACCCCGCAGCCGCCCTTCGCACGCCGTCGATCGAGCGCGAAAGCTACGAGGACGTCGCGCGCATCCCGGCCGTCCTGACCACCGCGCGGGAACGGCGCCGCGCGCAGCAGCGTGCGGAACGGGAGGCCGCCGTGGCCGCCGGACCCATCGACGCCGGGCCCCCGTCCTACACGGCCGCCGGTGCCGCCGAGGCCGAGGCCGCCCAGGACGCCGACCAACTCACCATCTTCTGACCAACGCACACAGGAACCACATGCCCCCTCTCAACCCAGACATGCCGCTCCGCATCATCCCGCTCGGCGGGGTGGGGGAGATCGGCAAGAACATGTACGTCTTCGAATACGGCGAGGACATCGTCGTGATCGACTGCGGGCTCATGTTCCCGGACGAGGAGATGTTCGGCATCGACCTCGTCATCCCCGACGTCACCTACCTCAAGGAGAACCGCCACAAGGTCCGCGCCTTCCTGATCACCCACGCCCACGAGGACCATGTCGGCGCGCTGCCATATGTGCTGCCGGAATTCCCGGGCGTGCCGGTCTACGCCAGCACGCTGGCACGCGGTCTGCTCGGCAACAAGATCAAGGAGCACAAGCTCCACAACAACCCGGTGCTGGCGCTCGAACCGGGCGACGAGATCGATGTGGGGCCGTTCCACGTCATCCCGTTCCGGGTCGGGCATTCCATCCCGGACGCCATGGGCATCGCGCTGCGGACGCCGGTCGGCACCATCGTCCATACCGGCGACTTCAAGTTCGACCACACGCCGGTCGACGGCAAGCTGTCCGACTTCGCCATCCTTGCCCGGATGGGCGCCGAAGGCGTCATCTGCCTGCTGTCGGATTCCACGCGTGCCGAGAACCCGGGCTACACCCCGTCGGAACGGACCGTCGGTGAGGCGTTCCGCGAGATCATGGAGCCCCTCGACGGGCGCGTGATCGTCGCCACCTTCGCCAGCAACATCGCCCGGATCCAGCAGGTCCTCGACGCCGCCGCGGACATGGACCGCAGCGTGGCGGTCATCGGCCGGTCGATGGAGCAGAACTTCAAGATCGCGACCGACCTCGGCTACCTGACGTACGAGCCGTCGCGGATCATCTCGAAGGATCGCATCAAGGACCACCCCGACGCCCAGCTGGTGATCGCCACGACCGGCGCCCAGGGTGAGCCGATGGCAGGCCTGGCACGCATGGCCAACCGCGACCACCGGTTCGTCGAGATCCAGCCGGGCGACACTGTGATCGTCAGCGCCAGCCCGATTCCCGGCAACGAGGAGTACGTCTCGCGGACCATCGACAACCTGTTCAAGGCCGGCGCCAACGTGTACTACCACACGATCAAGCGCGCCCACGTCTCCGGTCACGCGAGCCAGGAGGAGCTCAAGCTGATGCTCGGCTTGACCAAGCCGAAGTACTTCATCCCGATCCACGGTGAGTTCCGGATGCAGGTCCAGCATGGCCGGCTGGCGACCGAGACGGGCGTCGACCCGGCGAACGTCTTCATCATCGAGAACGGCACGCCCATCGAGCTCTTCGCCGACGGATCCGCCCGTCGCGGCAGCCCGGTCACCGCGGGCTACGTCTTCGTCGACGGGCTGTCGGTCGGCGACGTCGGCGAGGTCGTGCTGCGCGACCGGCGGTCGCTGGCCAACGACGGGATCTTCATGATCGTCGTCACGGTCGACAAGCAGACCGGCTCGGTCGTCGGGCGGCCGGAGATCGTGACACGTGGGTTCGTCCACATGAACGAGCAGGACCCACGGCTCGACGAGGCCGTGGAGCGGGTCATCGCCGCGATCGACACCCCGGGCGACCACATCAGCGAGATCGGGCTGCTCAAGAGCCAGATCAAGGACAGCCTGTCGACGTTCCTGTACGAGCAGACCAAGCGCCGGCCGATGGTCTTCCCGGTCGTGGTCGAGGTCTGAGCGTGGCCAAGGCACGTCGCACGGTACGCTCCCGCTCCGGCACGAGCCCGCGCCGGCGGATCTCGCGCGACCTTGCGCGCGTGTTCACGCCCGAGGTCGTCCGCTCGATCGTCGGCACCGCGATGATGGCCCTCGGGGCGATCACGCTCATCGCGCTTGATCCTGCCGGGCCAGGGCGCCCTGACCGACTGGTGGCGTGATTCGATCGCCCCATGGTTCGAGACCGGGCGCTGGCTGCTGCCGTTCCTGCTGCTCGGTGGCGGCTGGTACGTGGCCGGCGGTCCGGGCCGCCAGCCCGGCTCGGGCTGGGGGATGACGATCGCCGGCCTGGCGATCGCCTATGTCGCCGGCCTCGGGGCCTTCGAGGTCCTCAAGGTGGAGCTGTTCGAGGAGGAGCGCGGCGGCGGGCGGATCGGCCGCTTCCTCGCCGGGACCCTGGAGCCGCTGCTGACCGGCCCGGGCACCTTCGTGCTCCTCGGCGCGATCGCGGGCCTTGGGCTGATGCTGGCGTTCAACCTCCAGCTGCGCGAGCTGGTCGCGCCGCTGACCGGGGCGGCCCGCTGGGTCGGCTCGACCACGGCCCATTCCATGCGGCGCGTCGGCGATGCCCGTCCGGCCAAGCCCGCGACGCCCGCCACGAACGGCCGGCAGCGATCGGCGCCCGCCAAGGAACCCGTCGCCGTGCCGATGGCCGCCAACGAGGGTCTGGCCGCGGCCCGCAGCATCCTCGACGAACCCGCGCCGCGCACGGGCCAGGCCCCGGTCAGCCAGACGGTCTGGACCGGCCCGCTCGACGGCAGCCACGACCGGCGCGCCCGCACGCCTCTCCAACGGCAATGGCACCACGCGGGTCGCCACGGCGATCGCCACCGACACGCCGACCGCGCAGGAGTCCCTCAACGCCATCGACTGGGTGTTGCCGGGCATCGACCTGCTGGAGCCACGTGCGGCGGGTCGGGTCGGGGCCGGCGTCGACCACGAGGCCAACAAGCGGCGCATCGAGGAGAAGCTGCTGAGCTTCTCGATCCCGGCCAAGGTCGTGGCGGTCAACTCGGGCCCGGTCGTGACGCAGTACGAGGTACGCCCCGAGCACCACGTCAAGGTGTCGCGCATCGAGGCCCTCGCCGACGACCTGGCGATGGCGCTGGCCGCCCGCTCGATCCGCATCGAGGCGCCGATCCCCGGCAAGGACGTGGTCGGCATCGAGATCCCGAACTCGGTCAGCGAGGTGGTCGGCTTCAAGCCGCTCGTCGACGAGAGCGTGATGCTCGGCTCGACCAGCCCGCTCACGTTCGCCCTCGGGCGCGACGTGTCGGGCAAGGCATACGCCGTCGACCTCGCCAAGATGCCGCACCTGCTCATCGCCGGCGCGACCGGCTCGGGCAAGAGCGTGTGCGTCAACGCGCTCATCACGAGCCTGCTGATGCGGGCGCGGCCGGACGAGGTCCGCCTGATCCTGGTCGACCTCAAGCGGGTCGAGCTGGCGCCGTACAACGGCCTGCCGCATCTCCTCCAGCACGTCATCGTCGAACCGGGTGAGGCGAAGGCCGTGCTCAACTGGGCCGTCCGCGAGATGGAGGACCGCTACAAGCTGCTGGCCGCGCACGGCGTGCGCAACATCGCGGGCTTCAACGCGCGGCCGGACGTCGACGGCAGCGATGGCGAGCCGGGCGGCGATCGGATGCCCTACATCGTGCTGATCATCGACGAGCTCGCCGACCTGATCATGCGCGAGGGTCGCAAGGTCGAGGACCCGGTCGTCAAGATCGCCCAGAAGGCGCGGGCGGTCGGCATCCACCTGGTGCTCGCGACCCAGCGTCCATCGGTCAACGTGGTGACCGGTCTGATCAAGGCCAACGTGCCGTCGCGGATCGCATTCGCGATGGCCTCGAACGTCGACTCGAGGACGGTGCTCGACGCACAGGGCGCGGAGGATCTGATCGGTCGTGGCGACATGCTCTACCAGCCGGTCGACCTGCCGCGGCCGGTCCGCATGCAGGGCGTCTTCGTGAGCGACCGCGAGGTGTCCGCGGTGACCCAGCACTGGCTCGACCAGACCGGCGACCGGACCTTCTACGACGAGGGCATCCTGGCGTTCGCCGATCCGGAGGACGGGGGAGGGTCCGACGGCGGCCAGTTCGCCTGGCTGCGCAAGCTCGGCGTCGACGAGATGACCGTCCCGGCCGCCGAGCTCGTGACCAGCTCGCAGCGGGCCAGCACCTCGATGCTCCAGACCAAGCTGAAGCTCGGGTTCGCCCGCGCCAGCCGGGTGATGGACGAGCTCGAGCGCTACGGGATCATCGGGCCCCAGGATCCGCGCAACCCGGCCACGCCGCGCCACATCTACGGGCCGGACAACTGGTTCCGTTCGCAGGACGACATCGATGACCCGGGCGACTGACGCGAGTAGGGAATCCTCCCGACGGAGCCCAGCCGGAGGCCTGGGGTATCCTGACGCGACAGCGATCGACCGGGCGGCGCGGGAGCCCGCCGATCGTGGGGGACGCGAGCGCCAGCAGGACGGGACGGCCTAGTGACGACGAGGGATCAGGTCCGACGGTCAGTCGGCACGGAGCGCGATACCCGGGTTCCCGCCACCGACAGTACGCCCGGCCTGCCCGAACGCCTGCTCGCGGCGCGTGAACGGAAGGGCGTCGACCTCTACCGGGCCGAACGGGACACCAAGATCCGTGCCCGCTACCTCGCGGCGCTGGAACGCGGCGACTACCGCGAGCTGCCGGGTGCCGTCTACACGAAGGGCTTCCTGCGCAATTACGCGCTCTACCTCGGCCTCGATCCCGACGAGGTCCTGCTGCAGTGGCGCCGCGAGCGGGGCTCGCCATTGGAACCCCAGGCCGTGATCGCCGTCCCGCGCCCCATCGCCGCACCCCGTCGCGGGCTCACGTTCTCGCCGAGCCTGATCGTCTTCGCGTTGCTCGTCGCGCTCGTCGTCGTGTTCATGGTCTGGCTGGGCTTCCAGCTGCTGCGCTTCTCGAAGCCGCCGACCATCGCGGTCACGGACCCGGCGGTGGCGGTCCTCGAGGTCGACGAGAACGCGACCTCGTACCTGCTCGAGGGGAGCACCATCCCGGGTGGCTCGGTCACGATCATGACCGCGGACGTCGAAGCGCGCGCGAACGCCGATTCGGCCGGCCGCTGGACGCTCCAGGTCGACCTGCGACGCGGCGAGAACCTGTTCACGATCAGCGCCACCGATCCGGCGACCGGCAAGGTGGCCGAGTCGCCCGTCGAGCGCGTCATCACGGTCCCATTCCGGGTCATCGAGGCGCCCACGCTCACGGTCGAGCAACCCGCAGACAGCGCGACGTATGAGAACGGCGCGATCCCCGTCCAGGGCCGGACGACGAACGCCGGCTCGGTCGTCGTGAGCGCCGCCTACACGGGACCGGCAACCCCGCCGAAGGGTGGCGCCGCGCCGGCACCGCCCACCGAGCCCAGGCCGGTCACGGTCGAGGTCGGCGAGGACGGGACGTTCAACACGCCCTTCGAGCTCACCGCCGGCAAGTGGTCGATCACGGTGACCGCCTCCAGCCCCGACGGCAAGACGACGTCCCTGACGCGCGCCGTCACGGTCGCGTTCAAGGGCGTCAATCTCGTCGTCTCGATCGAGGGTGGCCGGGCCTGGCTGAAGGTCTGGGTCGACGGCAAGCTCGACCCGAAGACCGGGCCTGCCGGGAAGGTGCTGGGCAACGGCAAGACGCTGACATTCACCGGCAAGGAGACGATCGAGGTTCGCACCGGCTCCTCGGGCGTGACGAAGTTCACGTTGAACGGCACGTCGCTCGGCGCGCTGGGTCGGCGGGGGATCCCGGAGACCTGGCTGTTCGCACCTCCTGACGAACCCGTGATGACGCAGCGCCGCTGACCGATTGGTTCCCACCGACGAAGAACTCCTCGAGCTCGCGAGCCGGCTGGGATCGGCATGCCGCGACCGGGGCGTCCGGATCGGGACAGCGGAGTCCTGCACCGGCGGTCTGGTGGCCCACCTCATCACCGAGATCGCCGGGTCGAGCGACTACTTCACGGGCGGCCTCGTGACCTACAGCAACGACCTCAAGACCGGGCTCGTCGAGGTCCCGACCGACGTGCTCGAGGCACACGGCGCGGTGTCAGCGCAGGTCGCCAGGGCCATGGCCGTCGGTGCACGGCGCCGGCTCGCGGTCGACCTGGCGGTGGCCGTCACCGGGATCGCCGGCCCTGACGGTGGTACGCCCGCGAAACCCGTCGGGCTCACCTATGTCGCGATCGCCGACGCCGAGGGCGACGACGTGCGCAGGTACGTGTGGGACAGCGACCGGACCGGCAACAAACGACTGAGCGCGGGGGCGGCGCTGGACCTGCTGCTGGCCAGGCTGTCCGGCCCCACGGCGTGACCCGCGACGCGGCCGCGATCGGCGCGGGTCTCGACCCGGTCCGCGGCGCCCGACCCATCCGCGCCGGCGAGCGCATCCACGTGGTCGGCGCCGGCGGTGCCGGTGCCAGCGCGGCGGCGCTCCTCGCCCACGCGGCCGGCGCGGTCGTCACTGCCTGCGATGCCGGCGGACCATCGCCCTACGCGGCAGCGCTCGAGAACGTCGGGATCGCGATCGCACCGAGCCACGACCCGAGCCACGTCACGGTCGCGCCGATGCCCGACCGCCTGGCGGTGACGAAGGCGCTCACGGCGGTCGACCCGGACAACCCCGAGCTTCGGGCTGCTCGCGAGCTCGGCATCGCCATCGAGCCGTGGCAGCAGGTGATCGCCGACGCTGCGGCGGGACGGACGCTCGTGGCCGTTGCCGGGACGCATGGCAAGAGCACGACCGCTGGCTGGCTGGTCCACGTGCTGGCGCAGGCCGGGCTGGACCCATCCGGGTTCGTGGGTGCGTTGTTGCCGTCGACCGTGGCCGGTGGAGCGCCGGCGACCGCACGCATCGGAAACGGCGCATCGTTCGTCGTGGAGGCCGATGAGTACGCCGGCAACTTCGACGCCTACCGGCCCGCTGTCGCCGTCCTCACGAGCGCCGAGTGGGACCACCCGGACGTCTTCGCCGACGCCGGTGCCGTGCAGGATGCCTTCGTACGCTGGCTGGCCACGATGCCGGCCGGCGGGACCCTCGTCGCGAACGTCGCTGACGCCGGCGTCGCCGCGATCGTGGATCGCTTGGCGAGCGATCGCCTGACGGTGCTGCCGGTCAGGCTGAGCGACGACGGCGCCATCGCCGGTTCCCTGGTGGGTCGGATCCTCGCCGAGGACCCCGACGGGACCACGCTCGAGCTCCACCTGCCCGACGGGGCCGACGGCCCGCTCGTCGTCCGCCTGTCGACCGCGGGCCGCCACAACGCGGCGAACGCGCTCGGTGTCGCGGGTGCGGCGCTGGCCCTCGAAGTGGACCCGGCGTCGATCGTCCGCGGCCTCGAGACGTTCGCGGGCGTCGGTCGACGGCTCGAGCGCAAGGGCGAGGCCAACGGTGTCGTCGTCTATGACGATTACGGCCATCACCCGACCGCGATCGGTGCCAGCATCGCGGCGATCCGCCAGCGCGAGCCGGGACGGCGGCTCTGGGCGGTCTACGAGCCGCTGACGTACCATCGGACGGCCGCGCTGCTCGACGACTTCGCCGCTGCGCTTGCCTCGGCGGACGCCGTCGCGATCGCCGACATCTGGCCCGGCCGGGATCCGGACATGACGATCGCCTCGGCGAGCGGCCTCGCGTCGGCCGTCGCCGAGCGTCGAACGAACATCCCGGTGGAGGCACCGGGATCGGTCGACGCGACGGCGGATCGGCTGGCCGAAGTGGTCCGGCCCGGCGACGCCGTCCTTGTCATGGGCGGCGGCCAGAGCTACCGGATCGCGACCGGCCTGCTGCGACGACTGGAGGAGACGTCTCGACGATGAACCTGGATCACGCGGTCGGCGAGGACCTGCTGGAACGCTACGGCCGCGCCTGGGAGACGTTCGACGGGGACGCCTGGACCGACCTGTTCACCGACGACGTCGAATATCGCGAGGACCCGTTCGAACCGCCGCTGGTGGGCCACAATGCGGTGCGCGCGTACCTGCTCGAGGAATCGGAGCGGCAGCAGGACGTCGAGTTCACGATCGAGCGCCACTGGGTGTCCGGCTCGACGGTGCTGGCCGTGTGGCACGCGAGCTACGTCCAGCGATCGGACCTGGCCCGGGTCAGGCTCGCCGGCTTCCTGACCATGGACATCGCGGACGACGGGCGGATCGCCAGGTTCCGCGAGTGGTGGCACCGGCGCGAATCGACGGCCGCCGGGTAACGCGAGGAGGATCGATGGCGAACGATATCTCGTTCGATGTGGTGAGCGACTTCGACGAACAGGAGCTGCGCAACGCACTCGACCAGGTACGGCGCGAGGTCGGGCAGCGCTACGACTTCAAGGGCGTCACGGTCGACTTGACCCAGGCCAAGGAGGAGCTCGTCCTGGTCACCGACGACGAGTACCGGGCCGCGGCAGTCAAGGACCTCATCGAGTCGAAGGCGATCCGCCGCAATCTGTCGCTCAAGATCTTCGACTGGGGCAAGGTCGAGCCGGCTGGTGGCAACAAGGTACGCCAGGAAATCAAGCTCCGACGCGGGCTGACCGACGAGATCGCCAAGCGCCTCACCAAGCTGATCCGCGACGAGTTCCCCAAGGTGAAGTCGCAGATCCAGGGCGACGCCGTCCGCGTATCGGGCAAGAGCAAGGACGAGCTCCAGCGGGTGATCACGCGGCTGCGCGAGCTCGACGAGCCCGTCCCGCTCCAGTTCCAGAACTACCGCTGAGGACGGACGTGCTGCCTGGATCACGGTTCGCGAGGGTCGTCATGGTCGCGGTGATCATCGTGATCGTGTTCGGTCTGATCCTGTCGACGGTCGCGTATCCCCTCGCATTCGGATGACGGACGAGGTCACGAGCTCGAGCCACCCAGCGCAGGTCGACGGTTCGCCGCAGGATGCGCCGGCGGAGTCGACCGAGCCCGAGGTCGAGCCCGAGGTCGTGTCCGAGCCGGGCGGCGAGGACGAGCCCGAGCCCGTCCCGACGGGCGAGCCCGCCGAGCCGCCGACCGCGCTCGACGAGCCTGCCCCGGCACCTGCCGGCCCGCGGACGGTCGGGCGGCTCGTCGCGGACGCCCTGCGCACCGCCGGCGTGCGATACGCGTTCACGGTCCCGGGTGAGTCGTTCCTGGGCCTGCTCGACGCGCTGGGCGACGCCGGCATCCGGGTCGTCGCCACGCGCCACGAAGGCGGCGCGGCGTTCATGGCCGAGGCGCATGGCAACCTGACCGGTCGACCTGCGGCGTGCATCGGGACCCGAGCGGTGGGATCGGCGAACCTGGCGATCGGCATCCATACCGCCCGTCAGGACTCGACGCCGATGTTCGCGCTCGTCGGCCAGGTCGAGCGGGCGCACCGCGGCCACGAGGCGTTCCAGGAGATCGACCAGGTCGCCACGATCGGCGGGCTCGCCAAATGGGCTGCCGAGCCGACCGATGCCGCCGGCACGCCCGATGTCCTGCGCGAGGCGCTCCGCCAGGCCACTAGCGGCCGTCCCGGGCCGGTCCTGCTGTCCCTGTCCGAAGACCTGCTCGATGAGATCGTGCCGGATGACGCGCAGGTCCCCGTGGAGCGGCCGTCGACGGTGCGACCCACGGATCGCGAGATCGGTACCGTCATCGAGCTGCTCGCGTCGGCCGAGCGCCCGGTGATCCTGGCGGGCGGCGGCATCCTGCGGGCGCGCACGTCGACCGACCTGTTGCGCTTCGCCGAGCTGCTCCATGTACCGATCATCGCCGCGTGGCGCCGAGCCGACGTGATCTCGAACGATCACCCCTTGTACCTCGGCATGGCGGGATACGGGGCGGCGCCGACCGTCCGCGAGCGCCTGGAGCGCGCCGACGCGATGCTCGTCATCGGCAGCCGCCTGAACGAACCGACCTCCTGGGACGACACCATCCCGGCGGCCGGCACCCGCTGGGCGCACGTCGACATCGAACCCGGCTCCACGGCCGGACCAGGACACGCCGACCTGACGGTGACCGCCGACGCCCGCGCGTTCCTGCGCGCCGCGAACGATCGCCTGCTCGGCAAGGCGGTGCTGGACGCGGCGCTCGTCGGCACGCGCCAGGCCAACAACGCCGCCGATCGCGAGGCGTGGGAACGAGCCGCGACCGTGGATGCCGACGCCGACGCGTGGACCGGCCCGGGCGTCCATCCCGGCCGCGTCATCACCACGCTGCGGCGCGTCCTGCCCGACGACGCGATCCTGACCACCGATGCCGGGAACTTCGCGGGATGGGCCGGGCGCGGCTTCCGCTTCCGCCGGCCCGGCACGTTCGTCGGACCGACGTCCGGTGCGATGGGCTACGGCGTGCCGGCCGCGATCGCCGCGGCGCTCGTGCATCGGGACCGGCCGGTCGTCGCGCTCGTCGGCGATGGCGGCATGGCGATGACCATGGCCGAGCTCGAGACCGCGACCCGCGAGGGCGCGAGGGTCATCGTCCTGGTGTTCGACAACGAGCGCTACGGGACCATCCGGATGTGGCAGGCGCGGCGGGGCACCGGCGAAGGCGTGGCCACCGAGCTCGGTAGCGTCGACTTCGCGGCGATCGCCCGCGGCCTCGGGGCACGCGGCGTCCGCGTCGAGCGCGATGCCGAGGTCGAGCCGGCCCTCCGTCAGGCACTCGTCGAGGAGCGCTCGACTGTGATCCAGCTCACACTCGATCGTGCCTGGGTGTCGGTGGACCAGCCCGCCACCAGCTAGGGCGTCGCCGGCGGCAGGGTCGGCAAGGCTGCCTCCGCGGCATGGATCGCCGGCCCGATCGTCGTCAACTCCGCACGATGCTCCGCCACGAAGGCCGCCTCGTGCGGAGCAGCTGCCGCGGCCCGCGCAGCCGCGTACGCGACCTCACATGCGGCCACGACGGTCGCTACCCGTCGCTCGTCGGCCTGCACGGCGGCCAGACCGGCGACCGCGCGAGGACCTGCCAGGCGCCGGATCCGCGCGTCGAAGCGGTCGAGCAACGCGCCTGGCAGGGATCGGCGCTCGACCGCCAGGCCCGCCGCGACCGGACCTACGCACGCCCGCCAGGCCGCGACGGCACGCAACGTGGCCGGGTCGGTCGCGATGCGTGCCTCGAGGCGGTCGAGGGCCGCGCGGAGCGGCGCCAGCAGCCGGTCGCGCGATCCGAAGACCACGTCCGTGGCGGTCTCGTGACAGCCGGGCTCGCCGTCCTCCCCGTGCAGCGCCCGCCGGTAGGCGGCCCGCGTCGACGGATCGGACGACGCCAGCGCCGCCCCGTTCGGGTCGGCGGTCGGTGCAGCGGGCGCGGTGCCGACCAGCGTGGACAGGCCGAAGCCCCATCGCCCGGCCCATGCCACCGGATCGAGCTCCGGGTCCGGGATCGGCGGCGCCCGTTCGGGGACTGCCACCCAGGTCAGACCGCGCTGCCGCATGCAGTCCGCGACCAGCACCGCGACGGCTTCCGCACGACGTCGATCCAGGTCGGGACCGGCCGCGTCGGCCCCGAGTGCGGCCGCGACCGTCATCGGCCGGTCGCCGGCATTCGACAGCACCGCGGTCGCGAGCCCCATGCCGCCCACGAGGCCGAACAGGATCACCGCATAGGCGGCCCTCACGGCAGCCCGAGCAGCGGCGTGTACAGGAGGCCGCCTCGCCAGAGACCGCCCTGGTAGAACGAGCCATACCCGATGGCCCGATAGCTCCCAGTGCCGCAGTCGGCGCCGGCACCCATGTCGATCCCGGCCACCCAGCCGAACGCGGTCGACGTGTTGTAGACATAACCGGTATCGCGGCAGGTCGTCCACCGGGCGCCGCCGTAACGCTGGACGACGACCCGGCTCCGGAGCTCGCCGGCCGGTTGTGTCACGCGGTCACGGATCGTCGTGCACGGCCATCGATACGTCCGACCGATCGCGTCGGCGCCAGTCCCGTTGAGCGCGGTGATACCGACGCTCAGCTGCAGGCAACCGTGCATGGACGAGCGATACGGGAAGGCGCTCGCGCCTCGTTGACCGCCAGACAGCAGCACCCAGCGCGGCCCGCCGGCCACCTCGTCGTAGACACACAGGTATTTCACGCCGCTGGAAGGGTCCTCCCAGACGGCACCCGGGACGCATGGTTCGGTCGGTGCCGGTCCACCGGCCGCGAGCACCGGAGCAGGCACGAGCATGGCGACCAGCAGCGCGGCGCCCGCAAGCAGCAGCCGAAGGCGGTCCATCGACGATCCTCCATCCCCGGCGATCGAGGCGGGATCGTCGTCGGACGATGGCACGGTACGGACGCGCGCTCATCTGCCGCTCACTGGCCCATGCACCGGCGCTTCACGCTGCGAAGCCGTGTGGTTGACAGCGCAACTATCTGCCGGTACCGTAGGCTGCGCACCGAAGGAGCCATCGAACCATGCCCGCCGTCGTCGTCGAAGACCTGTCCGTCCTGCCGCGGATCTCCGAACCCGATCCCGCCGTCGCCCGTGAACGCCCGATCCGTGGCGTCACGAACGCCCCGCAGGGCGTGGAAGGGGAGGGGTTCCCGGTCCGGCGTGCGTTCGCTGGGGTCGCGCTCGAGGACCTCGATCCCTTCGTCCATCTCGACCAGATGGGCGAGGTCGAGTACGCGCCGGGCGAGGCGAAGGGCACGCCGTGGCATCCCCACCGCGGGTTCGAGACCGTCACCTACATGATCGATGGCGTCTTCGAGCACAGCGACTCGAACGGCGGCGGCGGCGTCATCACCAATGGCGACACCCAATGGATGACCGCCGGCTCGGGGATCCTCCACATCGAGCGCCCGCCCGACTACCTGGTCGCGAGCGGTGGCCTGTTCCACGGGTTCCAGCTGTGGGTGAACCTGCCCGCGGACCAGAAATGGGCCGCACCGCGCTACCAGGACATCCGTGCGAGCGAGGTGTCGCTCCTCTCATCGCCGGATGGCGGGGCGCTCGTCCGCGTCATCGCCGGCGACATCGCCGGGCAGCGCGGCCCTGGCTCGACGTACAGCCCCATGACGCTCGTGCACGCCACGTTGAGCCCGGGGGCACGCCTGCGCCTACCGTGGCGACCCGACTACAACGCGCTGCTGTACGTGATGAACGGCGATGGCAAGGTCGGCGCGGAAGGTCGGCCGATCGGCATGGGACAGCTGGTCGTCTTCGGTCCAGGCGACGCCGTGACCGTCGAGGCAGCTGCTCACCAGGAGAGCCGGAGCCCGACCATGGACGTGCTGGTCCTGGGTGGCCGCCCGATCCGCGAGCCGGTCGCCTGGCTCGGCCCATTCGTGATGAACACCCGTGAGGAGGTGCTGCAGGCGGTCGCCGACTACCAGGCTGGACGCCTCGGCAGCATCCCGGCCGTCCACAACACCCCGGCGCACCTCGTCGAGACGGCGGCCCCGCCACCGGAGCGCTGAGTCGGCGCCTAGCCGAACCCCCGGGCGTCCAGCGCCCGACCCCAGTGGAAGACGCGGACGGCGGCGAGCACGCCGAACGCGGCGAGGACGAGGACGGCCGCTGCCGCGATCGACGCGTCCAGGTCGCCGGCGCCGAACTCCGCGTACACGACCAGCGGCAATGTCTGGGTACGACCCTCGACGTTGCCCGCGAACATGATCGTGGCGCCGAACTCGCCAAGTGCGCGCGCCCAACTCATCACGAGCCCCGCCGCCAGCGCAGAGGCGGCCAGCGGGATCGTGATTGCCCGGAACACCTGGCGTTCCGAGGCACCGTCGACGCGCGCGGCGTCCTCGAGGTCACGTTCGACGCCGGCGATGCCGGCCCGCGCCGAGCGGATGAAGAACGGTGCCGAGACGAAGGTCTGGGCCAGGATCACGGCCACGGTC
This sequence comes from uncultured Chloroflexia bacterium, assembly GCA_963812745.1. GTDB lineage: Bacteria > Chloroflexota > Limnocylindria > Limnocylindrales > CSP1-4 > SPCO01. The sequence goes on from CAWEWE010000006.1 coordinate 481,445, forward strand.
GTGAACGGGATCGTCCAGCCGAGGAGGTCGAGCGGACCGGCGAGCAGGCCACGCCGTCCGAACACCAGCAGCAGTGCCAATCCTGCGACCGATGGCGGGAGGACGATCGGCAGGTCGATCACGATCTCCGCCAGCCGCTTCCCCGGAAAGGTGCGGCGCGCCAGCACGAACGCCAGGGGCAGGCCGATGGCGACGGTCAGCAGCAGCGACGCGCTCGTCGTCATGAGGCTCAGGCCGACGGCGTCGAGGACGGCCGGCGATACCAGCGAGCGGGCCAGGGCGCCTCCGGCAGCCGCCCGGATCACCAGCACCAGGACCGGCAACCCGAGGAAGATCGCGAAGACGACGGCCGTCACGAGGACGGCACGGCCACCGATCATCCGACCTGTCGGGCGCGCCTCAACCGCCGCCGCCGCGGCCACCTGCCGGCACCTCCACGATCACGTTCGTCGCCTTGACGACGCAGATCGCCTCGTCCCCGATCGCGAGCCCCAGCTCATCGACCGCCTCGGCCGTCATCAGGCTCACCAGGCGGTGCGGGCCGGCCATCACCTCGACGACGGCCGCGACCTTGTCCTTCTCGACACGGGTCACGATGCCGCGGAACCGATTACGAGCCGATTGGGCGACGATGGGCCGGTCGGCCGTGGTGGCACGACGTTCCGTCAGGAGGCGGCTGACCTCCTCGATCGCGATCACGCGCTGGCCACCATCGGAACGATCGACCCGCAGGCGGCCATCCGCCTCCCAGCGCCGCAGGGTATCGACCGATACCTGCAGCATCTCGGCGGCCTGGCCGACCCGGAGACCGTTCGTCGAACGCTGGCGAGCCATGGTCGCAGTATGCACGGCTACCTCGCCCATGCCAAGGTAGTTTCGACCCGCTTCCTAGGTACGTCGATCTGCCCGATGGCGACCCGTCCGCGCCGCTAGAGTTGCGCCGATGCGTGACCCCGAGTCCCCGTGAGCCGCGCCGGGGTCCCGCTCGCCGTCATCGCCGGGTTGTTCGTGGCCTCGCTCGCGATGCGGCCGCAGATCCTCGCGATCGGGCCGTTGCTGCCGCTCATCCGCGACGACCTCGGCCTATCGGCCGGCATCGCCGGTCTGCTGACCACGATCCCGGTGCTGTGCATGGGGCTGTTTGCGCCGGTCGGGCCGCGTCTGGCGGCGCGCTTCGGATCCGGCCTTGCGTTCGCGGCATGCCTCGTCACGATCGTCGGCTTCGGGCTGATCCGGGCACTCGCACCGTCGGTCCCGCTCGTGATGCTGTCGACGCTCGGGATCGGCATCGGCATCGGCAGCGCCGGCGCGATCCCGTCGATGATCGTGTCGCAGCGGCTCCCCGGACGACCGGCGCTCGGGACCGGCGCCTACGCGGGTGGCATCGTCGCGGGCTCGACCCTCGCGGCGAGCTTCGCCGTGCCGCTCGCGGTGGGCGACGACTGGCGACGCGCGCTCCTGATCATCTCGGCCGTCTCGATCGTGTCGGTCCTCACCTGGCTGGTCCTCGTCGGGGTCGGCGGCCGCCCGGCGGCCGGCTCGAGCGTCGCCCGGCGTCTGCCGTGGAGCGACGCGACGGGTTGGCTGCTCGTGGCGGTGTTCGGGCTGCAATCGGTCCTGTTCTACGGGATCGTGTCGTGGTTGCCCAACGCGTTCGTCGAGCGCGGCTGGAACACGACCGATGCAGGCGCCCTGATCGGCGTGTTCAACGGCGTCGGCCTGCTGACCACCATCGGCGTGCCCCTCATCGCCGATCGGCTCGGGCCGCGACGGCAGCAGCTGCTCGTCGCATCGGTCGTCGCGGTGGGCGGTCTCGTCGGGATCATCGTCACCCCCGAGCTGGCCTTCGCGTGGGTGGCCGTGCTCGGTCTTGCCCTCGGCGCCGTCTTCCCGTTGGTCCTCACGCTGCCCCTCGATGTCGCCGACGATCCGGCCCGGGTGGGATCGGTCGCCGCCTTGATGCTGCTCGGTGGCTACATCGTGTCCTCGATCGGACCGGTGGTGCTCGGCGCCGTCCGCGACCTGACCGGGGACTTCTCGGCCAGCCTCTGGATGCTGGTCGTCCTGGCGGTCGTGCTGGTGGTGTCCTGCCTGCCGCTCTCGCCAGCCCGCTTGCGGCGCGGGATCCACCGAAACCCGGTTGCCTGACGCATTCCCACCAGGTGGTTCCGATGGTTACCGGCGCTTGCAATCCCTACTCGACTAGTGGACAATGCGCCGCGATGGCGAACCGACACCACCACCGCTGCATGTGTCATGCCGCTGCCGAGCAGGGCAGGTGGTGTCGCTAGGCGTGCGTTGACGTAAGACCCCGCACGCCGGCCCCGCCCCAGACCCCTGCCAAGGCAGGGGTTTCTTGTTGCTCCGACCATGCACATCACGAGGGGACGACCCAGATGACCGACCGATCCGACATCCAGACCATCGACGCCCGCGAGCTACGCGACCGTCTCGGCGATCCATCGCTGACGCTGGTCGATGTCCGACCGCTGGCCGCGTACAACGGCTGGCGCCTGAACGACGAGGCGCGCGGCGGCCACATCCCCGGCGCCTCCGCCTTCCCGATCGACTGGCTGCGGACGGTCGACGAGCCCGAGATCGCCCGGCTCCTCGCCGGCAAGGGCGTGGCGCCCGACCGCGACATCGTGGTCTACGGCGCGGGCCTCGATGACGCCGTGGCGCTCGCCGACAAGCTCGTCACGCTCGGCGCGACCGGAGCGCGGATCTACGCCGAGGGCTTCGGCGCCTGGGCAGCCGACCCGGCCCTGCCCGTCGAAGGCCTCCCGCAGTACCAGAAGCTGGTCCACATCGACTGGCTCCGGCAGGTGCTGGCGGGGGAACGCCCCGAAGCCGCTCCCGAGGGCGACTTCCTGCTCTTCCACGTCAATTTCGGCGTGCCCGAGGAGTACGCGGAGGCGCACATCCCGGGTGCCCTCTACCTCGACACCAACACGCTCGAGGATCCGGCCGACTGGAACCGTCGCTCGCCCGAGGTCCTCGATGCGGCGATCCGGGCGCTCGGCATCACGAAGGACACGACCGTGGTCGTGTACGGCCGCGACACCGAGGGCCAGGCGAACGAGAAGTGGCCGGGTCGGCGCGCGGGTCAGATCGCCGCGACGCGCGCGCTGATGATCCTCACCTACGCGGGCGTCGAGGACGTGCGGCTGCTCGACGGTGGGTACGACTGGTGGGTGCGCGACGGCAACCCGGTCGAGACCATCCTTCGCGAGCCCTCGCCGGTCGCCGATTTCGGGGCGGTCATCCCCGTCCGCCCGGAGGTCATCGTCGACATCGACGAGGCGAAGCAGATCATCGCCGACCCCGACGGCGCTGCGCTGGTCAGCGTCCGGACCTGGCGCGAGCACATCGGCGCGGTCAGCGGCTACAACTACATCGGCCCGGCGGGGCGGATCCAGGGCGACGTCTGGGGCAACTGCGGGACGGACGCGTACCACATGCAGCACTACCGCAATGTCGACAACTCGATGCGCGCGTATCCCGAGATCACGGCCAACTGGGCCGAGGCCGGGATCCTCCCGGAGAAGTGGGTCGCGTTCTACTGCGGCACCGGCTGGCGGGCGAGCGAGACGTGGTTCTACGCGTTCCTCCAGGACTGGCCGCGGATCGCGGTCTACGACGGTGGCTGGTTCGAATGGAGCCAGGATCCGGTGAACAACCCGATCGAGGTGGGCGCGCCGGACGCGACGGCGCCGCGCGACGTCTACGCGGCGTAGGCCGGGCGTCGCCCCTGGCCCGCAGCGGGTGCGTACCATCGACAGGTGGCATCGCACCCGCTGAGGATCGGCATCGTCGGCTGCGGCGACGTCGCCAGCCGGCACTACTTCCCCGCGCTGGCCGAGCTGGCGCCCGGCATCCGCGTGACGGCGCTCATGGACGCCCGACTGGAAGCGGCGCAACGGGCGGCGGCCGCCATCCGCGGCTGGTCGCCGCGTGCCGCGGTCTTCGAGGACCTCGCGGCGATGCTCGCCGGCGGGGGTCTCGACGCCGTCATCGACCTCGCCCCGGCACCCCGCCACGGGACGGTGAACCAGGTCGTCCTCGAGGCCGGGGTCAACCTCTACTCGGAGAAGCCGATCGCGAGCACGGTCGCGGAGGCGGACCGCCTGATCGCCACGGCCGCAGAGCGGGGCGTGGCGTTCCTGTGCGCGCCCGGCGTGGCGGTCACGAAGCGGATCCAGTGGCTGAAGGAGCTGGTCCGCTCCGAGCGCTACGGCCCGGCGACGCTGGTCGTGGCGCATCACGCCGATCCGGGCCCGGCAGCCTGGCGCGAGTACACCGGCGATCCGCGGCCGTTCTACCGGCCGGGCGTGGGACCGGTGATCGACCACGGTGTCTATCGGCTGCATGGGATGACGACGCTGCTCGGCCCGGTGACGCGCGTGCAGGCCATGGGCGCGATCGGCGCTCCGACGCGGGTCGTGCGTGGCGGGCCGCTCACCGGCGAGCACATCGAGGTGACCACGCCCGACCATGTGCTCATCAACCTCGAGTTCGCCAGCGGTGCCCTGGGCCAGCTGCTGGCGAGCTTCGGGACCGCCAGCACGCTGGCGCCCTGGCTCGAGCTGCACCTCACCGGCGCCACGGTCAGCTTCGGCGGCCAGTCACATGACCCGGAGGCGCCGGTCAGCCTGTACGTCGACGACGATTCGCCGGCCGCGCGGGAGGCGTGGCATGACGACATCGAGATCCCCGTCGACGACGACGGCGTCGTCGAGACCGGTATCCGCCATTTCATCGCCTGCCTGCGTGGGGAGGCGACGCCCGTGCTGACCGCCGAGCATGCGCGCCACGTCCTCGACATCATCGAGCAGGCCTACGCGTCGATCGACGACGGCGCGTCGCATCGAACCTCGACGACGTTCTGACGCGCTACCGCGACTCGCCGTCCAGGAAGAATGTCTCCGTCGGGCCCTTGCCCTTGATATCGATCTCGCCCCGCGGTGTCAGGACGAATCGATCGCGGAGTCGACGCTCGACTGCGCCAGTCACCTGGATGCGGCCGGGGATGCCGGTCGATTCCATGCGCGATGCGACGTTCACCGTGTCGCCCCAGACGTCGTAGATGAACTTCCTGGTCCCGATGACGCCTGCCACGACGGGACCCGTGTGCATGCCGATGCGAAACTCCACGCCCAGCCGTCGCCCGGCTTCGAGTCGGCCCACTTCATCCGCGATGGCGAGCGCGAGCGACGCCAGCCGCTCGAGGTGGTCCGGCTCCCAGATCGGCATGCCGCCCACGATCATGTAGGCGTCGCCGATCGTCTTCACCTTCTCGAGCCCGCTCGACGCGACCAGACCGTCGAACACGCTGAAGACGTCGTTGAGTAACGTGACGAGCTCGGCCGCATCCATGGCGGACGACATCCCGGTGAACCCGACGATGTCGGCGAACAGCAGCGAGACGTCCTCGTGCCGGTCCGCGATCAACGATTCGCCGTTACGAAGTCGGTCGGCGATCGGCTCGGGCAGGATGTTGAGCAGCAGCTCGATGTTCTTGTCGTTCGCTGCCCTGAGCTCCAGCTGGGCGGTGATATCGGTGCCGTACACGTTGATGAACTCGAACTCGGGGACCTCCACGGCAAGGAGCGCGAAGTGGCGTCCCTGGCTGTGGGCGTGGACGGACCGCCGTTCTCCCTGCCTCGCGACACCCTCGAGGTCGCGTCGGTAGGGCTGCGGCAGCGGCTCACCGATCGTCCCACCGATCCCGTCGATCAACCCCTCGGCCGCAGGGTTCACGTAGACCAGGACGCCGTCCATCGATATACGGAAGACTGGGTTCGGGTTCTGGTCAGGGAACTTGGTGATCGCCCGCTGGGCCGTGACGTCCGTGCCATACACGTTCGTGAACCCGAGATCGGTCAGCCGCACCGGGAGCAGTTCGAACGTGCGCGCTCCGACTCGAACTTCGACAGGTCCGTCCGCGGTCTGGATCCGCTCGAACCAGTCTCGCGGGACGGGTTCGCCCACGGTCAGCTTCAGCGATACCAGGAGGGGCTCGCTGGCCGGGTTGGCGTAGATCAGCGTGCCATCGTCGCCGACACGCATCACCGGGTGTGGGTTGGCGCCCGGAAAGTACTCAGTCTGTGGGTCGGCGCGTGACGGCATGCCGCGGTGCCGATTCAGGGCGCGTCGAGCCGCCATGCGTCGACGGCCTCGCGCTTGCCCTTCACGTGCACCGGGCCGAGCTCGACGCCGCGTCGGTCCGGGCCGAGTGCCTCCCACGTCGCCCGACCCACGACGATCTGGCCGGGTTCCGCCGCCGCCATGAGCCGTGCCGCGGTGTTGGTGGTGTCGCCGATGACCGCGAAGCTGCGCCGCTCGGCCGCGCCGACGTCGCCGACCACGGCCCGGCCGGTGTTCACGCCGACCCGGAAGATCGGCCAGCCCGGGTGACTCGCCGCGATGGGTCGCGCGGCGTCCAAAATCGACACCGCGGCGCGAGCCGCCCGGCGTGCATGGTCGGGTTGGTCGCCGGCGGCGTTGAAGATGGCCATGACGCCGTCGCCCGCGAAGTGCTCGATCGCGCCGCCGGTCGCATCGATCGCCGGCACGACCGCCGCCCAGAACGCGTTGAGCATCGACAGCACCTCGGTCGGTGGTCTCGTCTCGCTGAATGTCGTGAAGCCGGCCAGGTCCGCGAAGACGACGCTCAACTCGCGTTCCTCGCCGGGCAGGGCGGCACCGCTACCTTGACGGCGGATGCGTTCGGAGACGACCGACGGGAGGTAGGGCTGGAACGCAGCATCCAGTCGGCGCAGCTCGTTCGCCGTTCCGGCCAGCAACGCCACCTCGTCCGTCGTCGCGCCCTCGGACCGGAGCTGCGACAGGACACGATCGACCGATCCGCCCTTTGCCTCTTCCTCCGCCACGGCCGTGATCGCCCCGGCGTACCAGCGGTCGATGCGCGCGAGGGTCTGCTCCAGGTACAGCCCGCCGAAGGCTCCGCTGAGCGTGCCACTCCGCCGATACTCCTCGCGCGCGCCGAGCGCGATCAGGGCGAATGCCGCGAGCATCAGGACGTGCCATTCCCACCAGCTCAGCCGCCAGTTCCGACTGAGGACGACGGCGATCATGGCCTCCGCCAGCAGGATCAGCGCGATCGCGACCGACAGCAGGATCGTGCCGCCGCGCTGTCGGTACAGGCGGACCGACCGCCAGGCGGCGAAGGCATACAACGCGACCGCCCCGCCACCGAGCACCGTGAGCAGGCCGACACCCTCGCTCGCCGGCGGTGGGCCGTCCAGTGGCGGCAGCCGCGCCAGCGACAGGAACCCCCAGAGGACCATCAGCCCCAGGAGACCGCCCAGCAGCACGGGTCGCAACCTGAGGACCGTCCGCGCCCCCGGCCCGGCGATCGAGCTCACGGAGGCCGCGGCGAACACCGCTGCCAGGACGAGGCCCACGGGCGTGGCGATGACGAAGCCGGCGTTGGGCTGCTCGAGCAGGACACCCGGCGTCGCGAGCGCGTGCAGCCCCAGGAACCCGGCACTCGACAGGAACGCGAGCGAGATCAGCACCAGGCGCGCGTCGCGGAAGCGCGCTGCGGCCGTGTTCGTGAGGTAGGCGAGGATGACGTTGACACCGGCGGTGATCAACACCAGCCAGAAATGGCTCGGGTGATGCTCCCAATGGAGATCGAAACTCGGCTGCGCGAGCAACAACCACAGGCCGGCCAGCGGGATGACGATGGCGACGACGACCGACCATGGGATCCCGGTGGGCCCGGCCCTCGCCCGGACGTCGGTCGACATGCCCGCAGCATACGACCGCCGGGTCGCGCTGCCATCATCGCCGTGTGACTGTCCCGACCCTGTCGACACGGGCGCTCAACCGCGCCCTGCTGGCGCGACAGCTGCTGTTGGAGCGGGCGACGCTGTCGATCCCCGAGGCCGTCGAGCAGGTCGGCGGGCTGCAGACGCAGTACGCACCGTCCGGGTACGTCGGCCTGTGGACGCGGCTGGCCGGCTTCCAGCGGGATGCGCTGACGCGTGCACTCGAGGATCGCAGCGTCATCCAAGCCACATTGCTTCGGACAACGATCCACATCGTGTCGCGGCGCGAGTACTGGCCGTACGCGCTGGGCGTTCGTGAGGCGCGGCGCGAACTGTGGCGTCGGACGTGGGCGCGCGCCACCGGGGCAGGGGAGGCCGACCTGGAAGCCGCAGCCGAGCGACTACGTCACGCCCTGACCGATGGACCAAAGGACGTCAAGGCGCTTGGCGACATGGCCAAGGGCTTCGTCGGCACGCACGGCCTGTGGGTCGACCTCGTCCGGGTCCCGCCGGCCGGCACCTGGGAACGGCGTCGCGCCGACCGCCTCGCGCTCGCGGAGGACTGGATCGGACCGCCCGACTCGAGCGAGGCGGAAGGGATGACGCATGTCGTTCGCGCATACCTGCGGGCCTTCGGACCGGCCGCCTGGCGCGACGTCGCCTCGTGGGCCGGCATCCCGCTCACCGCGGCCAAGACCGCGGCCGACGGCATCGACCTGCGCCGGTTCCGAGACGAGGACGGCCGGGAGCTCATCGACCTGCCGGGCCAGCCGCTCCCCGATCCGGGCACGCCGGCGCCGGTCAGGTTCCTGCCACATTGGGATGCCAACCTGCTGGTCCACGCCCGACGCACCGGGCTGCTGCCCGAGGCCTTCCGGCCGCGTGTCTTCTCGACGAAGAACCCGTTCTCGGTCGGGACCTACCTCGTGGACGGCATCGTCGCCGGCGCCTGGTCCCTGCGGGACGGACGCATCGAGCTGGACCCCTTCGTCGAGACCGCGACGCAGATCGGGCGCGAGATCGAGCGTGAGCGGGAGGCGCTGGAGGCGTTTCACGCCTGACGCCAGGCTGGTCCCACGCATCGGGGGCGCCTCGATCGCTGCCATACTCGTCTCGTGCGATTCAAGACCACCCTCGACTCGGCAGGCAAGAACGCGGCCGGTTTCCGGGTCCCGCCCGAGGTCGTCGAGGCGCTCGGCAAGGGTAAACGCCCACCGGTCGTCGTCACCATCAACGGCTACTCGTACCGCAACACGGTCGCCGTCTACGGCGATGCGTTCCTCATCGGCGTGGCCCAGGAGCATCGCGCGCCCGCCGGCGTCAAACCCGGCGATGAGATCGAGGTCGACCTCGGGCTCGACACGGCCCCACGGGAGGTCGAGCTTCCGGCAGATTTTGCCGCCGCCCTCGACGCGGACCCCGAGGCCAAGCGGTTCTTCGAAGGCCTGTCGTACAGCAACAAGCGCCGATTCACGCTGTCGATCGAGGACGCGAAGTCCGAGGAGACTCGCAAGCGCCGGATCGAGAAGTCGGTGACCCGGTTGCGCGAAGGACGGACCTAGCGGGCTCAGGCGGTCGCGATGTCGGTCAAGAGTCGTGATCGCTCAGAGGGATCGATTCGCGCGCGAACGCCCCATATCCGCCCGTCCAGGGTCCAGTAGCGCGCAGAACGATCGCTCAGAGGGATCGATCGACGTCGGTCGGGCGCCTGTGGCGCCATTCAGCCCGAAATCGATCGCTCGCAGCAATCAGTGAAGGGCCGACGCATCAGCGTCAGGCGGTGGCGGTCCGCATCCCCCACGACTCGCGTGCGAGCAGGATCGCGACGAGCACGATGAGGAACCCATTCACCGGGTGGAGCGCCGCGACCGCCGGACTCGCGACGAACACCGATTGGAGGGTCACGAGCACGAGCGGAGCTTGCCCTGCAATCATTGGCTCCTTGATCCGCCCGCGACTCGGAGTTCCTGACCTCGAAGGAGGGCGACGAACCATGCCGGACGACAGGTCCCCATCCCAGCAGATCGACGCGATGCTGGCCGCGCTGCCCCCCGATCAGCGGGCAGCGCTGCAGTCGTTGCGCGAGACGATCGCGGCGGCCGCGCCCGAGGCCGTCGAGGCGATCAGCTACGCCCTGCCGGCGTTCAAGTACCGTGGCCGGCCGCTCGTCTCGTACGGCGCGAGCCGAGCGCATGTCGCGTTCTACTGCATGAGCCCCGCCGCGATGGAAGCCCACAAGGACCTCCTCGCGGGATACGACACCTCCAAGGGCACCATCCGGTTCCAGCCGGACAAGCCGCTCCCAGAAGCCCTCGTCACGACGCTCGTGAAGGCGCGCATCGCTGAGACCGACGCTGCCGCGAAGGGGCCCTGACCACCGCCCTGCACGTTGCGACCATCCGTGGCATCGTTGCGTTAGCAACGACACTCGGAGGACGCGGATGACCGACTTCAACACATTCGAGGACCAGCTGGTCGCCGACATGCGGGCCAATGACGGCAAGGTCCTGAGCGGCCCGCTGGCCGGCCACCCGCTGCTCATCATGACCAGCAAGGGGGCCAGGACCGGGACGCCACGTCGGGCGATCCTGACGTACCACCGCGACGGCGACGACTACGTCGTCGCTGGGACTGCCGGCGGCGCGCCGACGACGCCCAGCTGGGTCCACAACATCCAGGCCGAACCGGACGTGACCGTCGAGGTCGACAACGAGAAGCACGACGCGACGGCATCATCGGTCGTGGAAGGCCCGGAGCGCGACCGGCTGTGGGACGACCACGTTCGGGCTCTACCGTGGTTCGTCGACTACCCGGCCCAGACCGGGCGGCTGATCCCGATGATCCGGCTCTCGCTCGCTCGCCAGACCTGACGACGGGGGCGTCGAGCCCGGGGCTTGACAGACAGCATCCATAACCATATGGTTATGGAACGATGCAAGACCAGCTCGACGCCGTCTTCGGCGCCCTCGCCGACCCCACTCGACGCGCCATCCTCGCGCGCCTCGCGGATGGGGATGCGAGCGTCCTGGAGCTGACCGCACCGTTCGACGTCTCCCAGCCGGCCATCTCGAAGCATCTTCGCGTGCTCGAGTCGGCCGGTCTCATCTCGCGAACGCGCAAGGCCACCGCACGGCTCAGCCACCTCGAGGCGGATCCCCTCAGGACGGCGACCGAGTGGCTGGTCGGCTATCGCGAGTACTGGGAGGAGAGCCACGAGCGCCTTGACGCGCTGCTGGCTGCACTCCAGGTCAAGAACAGCGAAAGGAACCCCTGATGTCCAAGACGCAGATCGACGCCCCGGCGGGCATTCCATTCATCGACATCGAGCGCGAGTTCGACGCCCCGCGCGACCTCGTATTCAAGGCGTACACCGACCCAGAGCTGCTCGTGCAGTGGCTCGGCCCCCGCAAGTACAAGATGACGGTCGAGAGCTGGGAGCCGTACGACGGCGGTAAGTGGCGCTTCATCCATGCCGACGACGATGGGAACGCCTGGGGCTTCCACGGCGTGTTCCACGGCGAGCAGACCCCGGACGGCCTGCTCCAGACCTTCGAATTCGAAGGAGCTCCTGGTCATGTGTCGCTCGAGAAGCTCGTTCTCGAGGAGCGCGACGGCAAGACGATCGTGCGAAACCATGCCGTCTACCAGTCGATCGAGGCACGCGACGCGATGATCTCGAGCGGCATGGAGGAGGGCATGAACGACGGGTTCGACCGCCTCGACGAGCTCCTGCCCAAGCTCCGCCAGCCGGTGGCGTGACGTGGACTACAAGCTCGAGCTCGTGCCGATCCCCGTGGCCGATGTCGACCGCGCCAAGGCCTTCTACAGCGAGAAGGTCGGGTTCGTCATCGATGTCGACCACCAGCCGAGCGAGCAGTTCCGGATCGTCCAGCTGACCCCACCCGGCTCTGGCTGTTCGATCATGGTCGGGAAGGGGGCCATCAACACGGCCCCCGGCTCCGTCCAGGGGCTGCAGCTCGTGGTCGATGACATCGAGGCCGCGCACGCCGAATTGCGCGGTCGCGGCCTCGACATCAGTCCGATCCGCCACTTCGAGGACGGCGAATGGCTCGATGGCAAGGGCGGCCGCTGGAACTCGTTCGCGTTCTTCGATGATCCGGACGGGAACGGCTGGGCGCTGCAGGAACGACCTGCGGACTGACATGCCGCCCGAACCGCACTCGGCGCAAGGGTTCGTCGCGCGACTGGAGTCCCTCCGGTCGCCCGACGAGCTCGCGAAGTACACGCGGTACTTCAAGACGGGACCCGGTGAGTACGGCGAAGGCGACGTGTTCATGGGCGTGCGGATGGGGCAGGTCTTCGAGCTGGCGAAGGAGTTCGCCGACATGGAGCTCGATGAGATCGAGCGTCTTCTCGAGGAACGGTTCCACGAGCCACGTGCCGGGGCGATGCGCATCATGGCCACGCAAGCCCGCGGCAAGCGAACCCCTGATGCTCGGCGCCAGGCGCTGTACGACCTCTACCTGCGCCGACATGACCGGATCGACAACTGGGATCTCGTCGACCTCGCCGCCTGGGACGTGGTCGGCCGCTGGTTGCTCGACAAGCCACGCGACGTGCTCGACACGCTCGCCCGATCCGCGAACATGTGGGAGCGACGGACCGCGATCCTGGCGACGATGGCGTTCATCCGCGACGGCGACGTCACGACCACGTACCGGATCGCCGAGGTCCTCCTCGCAGATGACCAGGACCTCATCCACAAGGCGATCGGCTGGGCGCTTCGGGCAGCCGGCGATCGCGATCCCGCTGCACTGCGGGCGTTCCTCGATCGGCACTCGGCAACGATGCCGCGTACGACGCTGCGCTACGCCCTGGAGCACTTCGACGACGATGAACGAGCCCAGTACATGGGCTCGAGAAAGGCGGCGACACGATGACCGATGGAGAACCGGTCGAGACCAAGAACCTCGACCGCTATGGCAATGTGGCATTGCCGTGGAGCCGGCCGCTCGACCTGCTGGATGCGATCGACCCGTCGGAGAACCTGACCTGGTTCCTCGGTACCACGGGACCTGACGGTCGACCGCACGCCGCGGGGGTCGGTGCGACGTGGCATGACGGCGCGGTCTATTTCACGAGCGGCGATGCGACGCGGAAGTCGCGAAACCTGGCCGGCAACCCTGCCGCCTCGATCTCCGTGCGGCTGACCGGCCTGGACCTGGTGTTCGAGGGTGAGGCGGTCCGCGTCACCGATCGACCGACCCTGGACGCACTCGCCAAGCGCTACAACGACGGCGGTTGGCCGGCCACCGTCGACGGCGATGCCTTGACTGCCCCGTTCAGCGCGCCGAGCGCCGGGCCGCCTCCCTGGCAGCTGTATCGATTGCGGCTTGGCACCGTGTACGGCGTAGCAGGCGAGGAGCCCCACGGCGCGACGAGATGGCGCTTCGAGCCCTGATCGCCGACGCGTGACGAACGGGAGCCGCCGCGTCCGTCGCGTACCGACCGACGAGCTGACGACGGCCGAGGTATCCGCGCTTCGCGCGCTGCTGTGGGCCGCGTTCCCGCCGGGGGAGGAGGGCTTCACCGAGGAAGACTGGCAGCACGCGCTCGGCGGCATGCACTTCCTGTTGGACGATGACGGCGCGATCGTGGCACACGCGTCCGTTGTCGAGCGGGAGTTGCACGTCGCCGGCCGGCCGCTGCGGACCGGCTATGTCGAGGCCGTCGCGACGACGCCGGCGGCGCAGGGACGCGGCCTGGGCACGATCGTGATGCGCGACGTGACCGCGTACGTCCGGGACGAGTACGAGCTCGGCGCGCTCGGGACCGGCGTGCACCGTTTCTACGAGCGGCTCGGCTGGGAGACCTGGCGTGGGCCGAGCGCCGTCCGGACGGTCGAGGGCCTGGTGCGGACACCCGACGACGACAGCTACATCATGGTGCTGCGGACGCGGACCTCGCCGGCCCTGGATCCGGTCTCACCGATCTCGTGCGAGTGGCGCCCGGGTGACGTCTGGTGATGCCGGCGACCTGAGCGGGGTACGGTTCGCGGGTGGAGGGCCTGTCATCCCGGAGCGTGACCGAGCTCGCCGAGTTGCTCCGAACGCGCAAGATCTCGTGCGTCGAGCTCGTCAGCGCATGCCTGGAGCGCATCCAGGACGTGAACCCCCGCATCAATGCCGTCGTGCGGCTCGCCGACGACGCCCAGGAGCTCGCTCGGGCGGCCGACAGGGACCTCGCCGCGGGTCGGATCGCCGGCCCGCTCCACGGCGTGCCGTTCACGGTCAAGGACTCGTTCGACACCGCCGGCATCGTCACCACTGCCGGGACCGTCGGTTGGCGTGACCGCGTCCCCGACCGTGACGCGACGGTCGTCGCCCGCCTCAAGTCCGCAGGCGCGATCCTGCTCGGCAAGACGAACACGCCGGAGTTCACCTGGTCCGACGAGACCGACAATGACGTGTACGGCCGGACATCGAACCCGTACGACCTCGAGCGCACACCTGGCGGCAGCAGCGGAGGAGCGGCGGCCATCGTGGCGGCCGCCGGCTCGCCGTTCGACGTCGGGAGTGATACCGGCGACAGCATCCGTCAGCCGGCGCACGTCTGCGGGATCGCCGGCATCAAGCCGACCTCTGGGCGCGTGCCGCGTACCGGGCACTGGCCGTCGTACCAGGGCCTGTTCCAGTCGTTCACGCAGCTCGGGCCGTTGGCGCGCCGCGTGGACGACCTCGCGTTGATCCTGTCGATCATCGCCGGTCCCGACGGCGAGGATCCGTACGTGGCGCCGGTGCCGCTGCGACGACACGATGCCGTCGAGCGACGCGGGTTGCGCGTCGCGATGTTCGGTGACAACGGCATCCGGACACCGACCCAGGAGACGCTCGCCGCTGTGAAGGCGGCGGCCGGCGCCCTCGCCGATGCAGGCGCGATCGTCGAGGAACGACGACCGCCAGACCTTCGGGAGGCCTGGGAGGTGTGGGACGGGCTGATCCGTGCCGACGGATTTGCTTGGCTCCGCCGACTGATCGAAGCTGCCGGAACGCCGGGCATGGGCTCGTACGACGCTCGCGCATGGGTCACCGTGGAGCCGCCGCTGCCCGGCGACGAGCTGACCGCGCTCATCGAGCGAGCGGACGCCATCCGGGGACGGCTCGGTGCCTGGATGCGCGACGTTGACGCCATCGTCTGCCCGGCGATGCCCCAGCCGGCGATACGTCATGGCGAGAGCACCGCGGACTGGTTCGGCGACACCTACAGCGACATCCACAACCTTACGGGCTGGCCGGCGGTCGTCGTCCGTGGCGGATCGTCGGCGGAGGGACTGCCGATCGGGGTCCAGTTCGTTGCCGCCCCGTGGCGGGAGGACGTCGCGTTGGCTGCGGCACGCATCGTCGAGGCGAGCTCCGGAGGCTGGCAGCCGCCGCCGATCTGACCCGAACGATCGAGGCGTACCCTGCCATCGTGTTCGACGGGCTCGACTACATCTACATGCCCAGCCGCGACGTGGCGGCGGACGTGGCCTACTTCACGGACGTCCTTGGTGGCCGGCTCGTCTTCGCGATCGACGGCATGGGCGCTCGCGTTGCGATGATCGAGCTGACCGACTCGCCGCCGCGGATCCTGCTGGCCGACCACCTCGAGGGCGATCGACCCGTCCTCGTGTATCGCGTGGAGGACCTGGAACGGGCCAGTAAGGACCTTCGCGCGCGCGGCTGGGATGACGGCCACGCGCTCGAGATCCCCCAGGGGCCCGTCCGCTCGTTCGCCGGTCCCGGCGGGCATCGACTGGCCATCTACGAGCGCACGCGTCCAGGCGTCGAGGCCAGCTTCGAGGGGCGCCGCGACTTCTAGGCCGGCTGCCAGCTGACGGGCAGCGACCTCGGCTTGCGGAAGACGACGCCAGTCGGCGGTGTCGCTCCATCGCTGATCCGGAGGCCCGGCCAGCCATCCAGGGCCGCTTCGAGCGCAGCCTGGGTCTCCAGGCGAGCCAGGTGCAGACCGACACAGGCGTGGGGACCCTGCGCGAAGGTCAGATGCGACCGAGCGTTCGGTCGTTCGATGTCGAACGTATCGGGGTCGGGGAATGTCGCGGGATCGCGGTTGGCGCCGGTCAGCGAGACGATGACCAGATCCCCGCGCCGGATCGTGGCGCCGCCCAGCTCGACATCGACGGTGGCATAGCGATCGACGCGCGCCGCCGCCGGTTCGAGGCGCAGCGACTCCTCGACGGCATTTGCGATGCGCGACCGATCCGCGCGAACGGCATCGAGCGCGCCAGGGCTCGTCAGCACGTGCCAGAACAGCGACGTGGTCATGCCTTCGCTGGTCTCGATGCCGCCGAACATCATCACCGCCGCATTCGACACGACCTCCGACGGCCGAAGGGTCGCCGTCGCCGCGGCCAGGACGCCCGAGCCACGGTCGATGGTCGCGCCGACATGCCCGTCCAGCGCGGCGAACGCCTCGGGCGCCTTGGGCCCGATCTCGCCCCCGGCCGACACCCGATCGACGGCTGCCACGATCTCGTCGTACCAGCCAAGCACGACGGCGGGCTCGACATCGAGCAGCTCGAGCGCAGCGGCCACGACCCGGACGGCGAGGGGACCGGCCAGGTCGCGGCGGACTTCCGCGCGCCCGTGGTGAGCCAGGCCGGCGACGAGGCCACGCGCCTCCGCCTCCACGCGTCCCGCGAACCGCTCCATGACCTCGGGGCGCCGGAACGCGGCTGCGAACGGATCCCGATGGCGGCGGTGCTCCTCGCCATCGAGCGAGAGCATGCTCGGACCGACCACCTGCGCCGTCGAGAAACGTGGGTCATCGACGGTAAACCGTTCGGCGTCGCGCATCACCTCGATACACAGATCGCGGCGGCTGACGACCCAGCCGTCGAGCACCGACACCCACGACACGGGTTCGCGGTCCCGCATGCGAGCCAGCGCCTCGTACGGCGCGAGGTCGATCTCGTCGAGCGTCAACGCCGCACCGAGCGGCGACTGCGCCTCCCTCGTGCTCATCGCAGGTGACTGTACCGCTGGACGGTCCTGGGCCCTTTGCCCGCGCATCCGATATTGCGCATTTGGCGTACCGTGAGTCGATGCAGTCGGTGCGTGCGCAACGGTTCCTCGGCCTCGCGTTGGGAGGGCTGTTGCTGCTCTCCATGGCTCCTGCGGCGACCGCGGCGACACCTAAGGCATTCCGACTCGATCTCGGCGCTCGCTCGGACTACGTCGCCCAGACGAATCTCGTCCAATGCGTCGGGGCGAGCATGCAGATGATGCTCAACATGTCCCGTCCCGGGGCGGACCGCAGTGCATCGACCCAGCTCAAGCTGCAGCAGCTCGCGCGGGCGTGGAGCGGGCCGTCACGATCCGGTCGTCAGCGACAGGGCGCCAGCGTGCGCGGTTGGGCGGCCGGGCTGACGATGATGGGCGGCGGTCCGTACAAGGTCGTCGGCCTCAAGACCATCCAGCAGGCGATGCTCACCGCGGCGAAGGCGATGCGCACGACCGGGCGCCCGGTCGGCCTGCTCGTGTGGCGCGGGCGGCACGCCTGGGTGATGAGCGGCTTCAGGGCCACGCGCGACCCGCTGCTGCGGGGCGCCAAGGTGACCTCGGCCATCGTCGAGGATCCGCTCTATCCGTACGGCGGCTCGACTGTCTGGGGGCCGAGCCCGAGACCCGGTTCGGCGCTGTCGATCGGCCAACTCGGGCGTCAATTCGTCCCGCGACGCCGGTCCTCGCGCTTCGGCTCGCTGTCCGGGATGTACGTCCTCGTGCTGCCGTTCGAATTCGACCAGCGCATCCTCCGCCAGGAATAGGCGATGGGGTTCCTGCGCCGGATCCTCGGTGGCGGCGGGGCGGCCGACGCGCCGGAGGCCAAAGCGGCGCCTTCAGACCCGACCGATCAGGCCCAGCTCGACGCCGAGGAGCGGGCCCGCGACCTCGAGCTGCTGCGCGAGGAGCAGGCGCGGATGAGCGAGCTCACGCGTCGACAGTTGCGCTACGCCGACCACGCGTGGCGGCCGCCCGATCAGGGCGGCCAACGGCGATCGGGCGACGAGGGCGACCCTAGCGACGTCGTCTGACCGGACCGCTCACGCGATCGATGAGCTGCAGGAGGTCGTGCGCGGCGAGCTCGATCTCCTTGTGGCGCCACTCCGCGGCTCGGTAGTGACAGGCGATGATCCCCGACCGATGGATCCGTCGGAAGTCGCCGAACACGAAGGCGTAGCGCGCCTTGGTCTCGTCATTGGCGCCCTCGGTGCGCCCGAGGTGCCACGCGGCGTATTCCTCCCAGGTGTGCTTGGCGAGGTAGGCGTTCTCGTCCTCAGCGGTCGGTTGTGCCTCGCCCCAGTCGCTGTCGAGCACGTACTGGCGCGCCCGGATGAGTCGCTCGGCGTGCGCGACGGCCCGCTGATCGACCTTGTACCTGGCCATGGCAGCCAAGTATGGCCGTCTCGGCCCGCTACCATCGTCGACGATGGGTAGCACGCCCCTCCCGAGCTCGATCGCCGGCTTGCCCGTGCCGCAGGACGCGGTCGCGGCGGCCACCTGGCGCTGGGCGCAGTCCAGCCTGCCGGGCTATCTGCTGGCGCACTCCGTCCGGTCGTATTGCTGGGGTGCCCAGATCGCAGCGTGGGACGGCCGCACGTTCGACGCGCAGGTCCTCTGGACCGCCGCCCTGTTCCACGATGTCGGTCTCACTCGGATCCCACGCAACACCATGTGCTTCGAGGTCGAGGGGGCCGAGATGGCACGCCGCTTCCTGGAACAGCACGGGATGTCCCCGGAGGCGGCCGACCGGGCGGCGATCGCGATCATCCTCCACATGCAGCCGGGCGTGACGCTGGCGGACGGCATCGAGGCAGTCCTGCTCGATCGGGCGACCGCCGTCGACGTCCGCGGGGTCGACTACGACGTGATCGACGGCGTCCGAGACGGCGTTGTCCGCAAGTACCCGCGTGGCGCGTTCGACCGGCACTTCCTCCGCGCGATCCAGCGCGAGGTTGCCGTTCGCCCGACCTGTCAGAGCGCCCGGCTGCTGAAGGACGGGGACCTGGCTGGGTCGATGGCGCGCTCGCCGTGGGCGGTCGGGTCGTGACGCGATACAAAGCGCCCGGCGCGGTCTTCGAGGAGCGCGAGCACAGCGTCCCGCTCGATCATGCGCGACCCGACGGGGCGCATATCACGGTGTTCACGCGCGAGGTGGCCGCGCCGGACGGCCTCGATCGCCCGTACCTCGTGTTTCTGCAGGGCGGGCCGGGGTTCGAGGCGACGCGACCAACGAGCCCGCCGACCGGCTGGATGAAGCGCGCACTCCGTGACTACCGGGTGCTCCTGCTCGATCAGCGCGGGACGGGGCGGTCGACGCCGGTGGGTGCCGACATCCCGGGCGAGACGCCCGCTGCCCATGCCGACTACCTGACCCACTTCCGCGCCAATTCGATCGTGCGCGACTGCGAGTCGATCCGCCACGAGCTTGGCATCGATCGCTGGAGCGTCCTCGGCCAGAGCTTCGGCGGGTTCACCTCGATGACCTACCTGTCGATCGCGCCGGACGGCCTTCGCGAGGCGTACATCACGGGCGGGTTGTCGCCCATCGGCCGGCCGGTCGACGACATCTATGCGGCGACGTATCGGCGACTGATCACGCAGAACCGTAAGTACTTCGAGCGCTACCCGGACGACCGTGCCCGCCTCGACGACATCATCCGCCGGCTGGACGACGAGGACGTCCGGCTGCCCGGCGGCGACCGCCTCACTGCGCGACGCTTCCGCCAGCTCGGGCTGTGGCTCGGCGATAGCGCGGGCTTCGAGCTCCTGCATCACGTCATCGAGCTGCCGTTCGGCTCCCCGGCCTTCCTGCACGATGCGGAGGCCGGCGTCAGGTTCGACCGCAATCCGATCTACGCGACGCTCCATGAATCCTCGTACGCGGATGGGGTTCCGACGCGCTGGTCGGCGCACCGGCTCCTCCCCGACGAGATCGCCGCGTCGGGCTACCTGACGGCCGAGCACGTCTTCCCCTGGATGTGGGAGGACTACGCAGGACTGCGTGGACATCGGGCGGCTGCCGAGCTGCTCGCCGACCATCCATGGCCGGCGCTCTACGATGCGGACCGGCTGCGCCACAACGAGGTCCCGGTCGCGGCGACGATCTACGTGAACGACCTGTACGTGGAGCGCGATTTCGCGGAGGAGACCGCGGCCATCATCCGCGGGCTGCGTACCTGGCAGACCGACGAGTACGAGCACAACGGCCTGCGCGCCGACGGCGAGCGAGTGCTGGATCGGCTGATCGATCTCGTGCGTGGGCGTGCGTGATGGCGGCGCCCACCGACAAGGACGAAGGCCTCAAGCGGCTCGGCGGCGGGCGCTGGCAGACGCGCGACGAGCGGTTCACGATCGAGCCGCAGTCGGGAACGTGGGCCGTCGTCGACGCCGAGCAGACCGATGACCTCGGCCTGCCATTGGTGCGCGGCCCGTTCAAGAGCCTGACGGCCGCCAAGGCGGCCATCGGCGATGCGCGGGGGACCGATGCGCCGACCTCGTCGCTCAAGGCGCGGCCGGCTCCGCCACAGGAGAAGACCTCGAAAGCGTCGAAGGCGTCCGCGGCTGGACCCGCGGCCGCAAAGGCCAAGGAACCTGACGAGCCTGAGGAGCCGCGCTGGATGCGCGACCTCGAGGCCGCCGACCGCCGGCGGGCCGGGCGGCTCATGGAACTGCTCGCCAAGGCCGGCGTGTCCGACCCGGACGGCATGGTCCGGCGCGACCTCGTCGGTGACGTGCCGGCCGTCGCTGGGTTCGCCGTGGAGCGGGCCATCCGCGCGCTGGGCGCCAAGGCGACTCCGGCGGAGGTCGCCGACTTGCTCGCCGAGGGCCGCGACAACGAGCTCGGCGTGCGGTGGCGCCTGGTCGACGGTGATGGGCGCCCGATCTCGATCGATGCCGATGCCTTGGAGGGGGACTGAGCGCGGGCCGGTTTCAGCTGGAACATCACCATGTTCCAAGCGATGAAGGGCGGGGCAATCCTGCCGATCTGGCGTCCTCGTTCGCTGATCGGAACCTCTGGACGTTCCAAACGGCGAATGAATGGGCGCTTTCGGGCGTTCCTGCCAAGTTCGATCGCTGATCGGAACATCGGCATGTTCCAAACGCAAACCGGGAGCGCGTGGCATACCGTGTCAGCGATGGACGATCACCTTTCGACCGAACAGGTGGCCTGGATCCTCGATCGGTCGCCAGAGTCCGTCCGCGACATGATCGCGACGGCCAGATCGAGGCGACGCGGCCGGCTTCCGGATCCCCAAGGCGGAGGCGCTCCGCCTCGCCCGCGAGCGGATCGAGGCGGAGGCCGGTCGAAAGCTGTCCGACCGTCAGCTCGAGCGCGTGATCGATGAGCTCATCGCCACGAACGAGCATCGGCGCGAGCGCTCCTGATCACCTACCGCCGCTCAGTCCTCGGTACGAAGCCATCCACGACTGTCACGTCGCATCGTTCGAGAATGCGGTCTCTTTGACGACGCGTCCGGCGCGGTCGAAGGTCCGCCAGACGCCGATCTGGCGGCCGCGGTCGAAGGCTCCGGTCCGCATGACGCTGCCGTCAGTCCGGAACCACTGCCACTCGCCGTGCATCTTGCCATCGAGATGCCAGCCGGTGAACTTCAGCCGGCCGTTGGGGTAGTAGGTCGTCTCCTCGACGGGTTCAGCAGTGGGGGGCACGTGGTCAAGTATGCCAACGCTCACACAGGGCGGTCGTTGATACCGCGTTAACGATGCGTTCCTAGCATCCTCACACCCGTCACGATGAGGAGGCCGATGGTCGCGAGCACTGATGCGCTTCGCGCGATCCCGTTGTTCAAGGCTTGCAGCGATCGTTCGATCGAGATCAACTCCGGCATCGTCCGGGACGAGACCTTTCCCGAGGGCACGGTCCTCGTGCGGGAAAGCGATCCGGGCGATTCGCTCATCGTGATCAAGCGCGGCACGGCGACGGTCGACCAGGCTGGCACGACGCTCCGCAAGCTCGGGGCCGGCGACTTCCTGGGCGAGATCTCGCTCATCGACGGACGACCGCGAACCGCGACGGTGACCGCCGACGAACCGATCGACGCGCTGGTCATCGATCGCTCCGGGTTCGCGCGCCTCATGGACGAGTTCCCGGTCATCCGCTTCGATCTCGTGACCGCGTTGACCGAACGCCTTCGCGCCCGCGGGCCAGCGTCCACCGACTGACCTGTAAGACAGCCGTCACGCATGGGCGCGGCGGCCGGACCCGGACGCCACGGCGCAGCGCATACGGTCATTGACCCATGTGTAGAGGTGCCCAGATGTCCGTTCGCCGTTCTGTCCTTGGCCTTGTCGCTGCCGCCGCCTTCGGTCTGGCCGCGTGCGCGGGTTCGACCGCCTCGCCGTCGATCGCGCTCCCATCCGATCTGCCGACCGTGCCCGCCAGCATCTCGACCGAGGGTCTGGAAGGCTTCTGCGCCGATTTCGCGGGCGAGCTCCAGGCCGACTGGCCGAACGTCGATGCGGCGACCGCGTCGTCGCTCGCCTCGGTGGTCTCCTCGTGGTCCACGAACCCGGAGCTCTCGACGATCTCCGGCGACGTGCAGACGATCGGCGCCTGGCTGACGACTGCCGCGACAGCGGCCGCCGTACCCAGCCCGACCGCCGACGTCCAGACCGCGTTCGCCAACATCGCGACGTTCGCCGACGCCAACTGCTGACGTCCGCTGGGCCGGCTAGGGCCGACGACACTCCCGAAGGATCGTCGTGACCGCCGTCGATAGGCGGCGGCGCGCATCCTCCAGCGTGTCGAGCGGCGCGAGTCCGCGCTCCGTGACCTCCCGCCGCACCGATGCCGCCACACGATCGCGGACCCGTTGCGCCCAGCGCCGACCGACCCAGCCGGCGTGGATGCCCAGGCCTCGCGCGAGCACGTAGCCCACGAAGATCGAGCCGATGAGCGCCACGAACGGCATCGGCACGGTGCCGACGACCGGAAGGTCGACCGAATCGACCGGCGGGCGTGCCAGGATCCAGATCACGACCCACGCCGCCGACACCGCGATGGCGAGGGTCGCCAGCGTCTGAAGGAGTCCGAACAGGGACCACACGCGGCTGGTCGGGGCCTCGAGGCGATCGAGGCCGGCGATCGCCCGACCCACGGCCCGCTCCAGACCGGCTCGTAGCTCGCCCGGTTCGAGGGCCGCGGCCAGCTTCGGTCGGACGGTCGGCGTGGCGTCGGCGAGCGAGCCGCCCAGGGCGCCGCGCAGCGCCTCGACGGCCGGTGTGACCGGCGCCCGCTCCCGCCACCGGGCGAGATAGCCGTTCGGGTCGGCGACCTGGGTCTCGCGACCGGAGAGCTTGTAGACGATCGACGTCAGTCGACCCATCGGGCCCGTACCGCGAGCGCGCGCCCGTGCTCGTGTCGCGGCGACGGCCTGTCGCTGCAGACCCTCCAGGTCGACCGAGCGCAGGGTCGACTGGATGGCGTCCTCGATGCCCTTGTTCCGTGTCGCCGGATCCATAAACGGGCGCGCCCCGCCGTCGGCATCGAGCCCGGCGTCGCGGGCCAGATCGCGCGCCGCGTCCAGGACCGTGGCCGCGACGCGCGCCCGCACGACCGCCTTGGCGGCAGCGCCATCCGCGAGCCACGCTCGGAACTCGTCGAGCTCGGGTTCGCGGACCGCCGTGGTCATCAGGACCGGGACGGCAGGACGGTCACTCGCCAGGAGGCGCCGTCCAAGGTCGGCCTCCAGGTCGCGCCGGATCCGCCCTCGGTCGTCGGTTGCCAATCGATCCGCTTTGTTGACGACGACGGCCTGCCGGTCGAGCCGCGGGACCCACGTCCGCAGGAACGCATCGTGCAGCACGGCGTCGTGGTACTTCTCGAGGTCGGTCACCCAGGCGACCGCATCCACGCGGGGGAGTAGCGCCTCGACCCGCTCGCGGTGGGCCGCCTCGATCGAATCCATGTCCGGCAGGTCCAGGATGGCGACCGACTTCAGCCCCGGCGCGTCGTGGTCGCGGATCTCCCGAACATCCAGCCACTCCAACAGCGGAGTCAGCGACGCGACCTCCGTCGCCGGGACCCACGCGATCGGGTCACTGGTGGTCGGCCGCCGCGCCGATGCCGGGCTGACGTCGGCCCCTGCCAGCGCGTTCAACAGGCTCGACTTTCCGACGCCCGTCCCGCCGACGAGCGCGAGGACATAGGCATCGGACGGGAACCCGAGCCGACCGGTGGCATCGGCGTGGACCGCTCGTGCTCGGTCGGTCGGCACGCCCAGGACGTCGGCTGCATCAGCGGCCTGGAGCAACGTCGCGAGGCATCGGCGCAGCGCGTCCGCGCCCTCGTCGATCGGCACGGCGGTGGTCGTCGTGGCGGTGGTCATCCTGCGGGACTCGGCAAGGCACGCACGTCGGCGGCCGCCGTCCGCAGGTCTGCCGCAAGATCGGCGAGGACACCCGGGGCCGGCAGCACTGCGTCGAACCGTGCCCGCTCCTCACCGAAGGTCGTGCTCAACGCCTCGTCAAGACGTCGTTTCGCGTCGGCGATCAGCTCGGCCATGGCGGCCTCACCGAACAGCGCGGCTAGGAGCTTCTGGTTGAGGAACGCGGTCGCGGCGGCCACGCCGAGCTCGGTGCCGGTGATACCGCCGGTGTGGATGAACGTCGCGAGCATCACGCCCGTGCCCATCGCATTCACCCCGACCGCTGCCCCACGCGCCAGCAGCCGCTTGGGTCGGCCGTGTGCCTGGATGTCGTTCACGATCCCCTCGATCCAGGCGTCGAGCCTGGCGCTCAGCCGCGTATCGAAGTCGGGGGAGGGGATCCACAGCTCGGGCCGCTCCGCCAGGGCGCGTGCCACCGACGTCGAGTCGGACCACGCCGTCGCTGTTCGGCGGGCCGCTTCTGCCGCCTGCAGCCGGGCGACGGCGATCAGATCCTCGGTGGTCGCGGCGCGGACCTCCGCGACCGGCGCGGTCACCGGCCGGAACACGGCCGCGATCGCCCCGCGGATCCGTCCGATCCCCTCGGAGAAGAAGCGCGTGATCTGGTCGGCACCGACGAAGTCCTGCCAGTGGCGGAGGGCCTCCTCGCGAAGGAACGTCCCGCGCCCGATCTCCATCCGGAGCGACGTCAGCGCCCCCTCGTACGAGCGCTCGGCGGCGCGCCGGAGGGCCTCGGTGTCGATCGCCTCGTGCTCCGCGTCGTCGGCAATCAGGTCGAGGCTGTCGCTGAGGCCGGTGAGCGAGCCCGGTCAGGGCGCGCAGCGCCAGCTCGAGTCTTGCGTCGCGGTCGGCGCGCAGTCGATCGATCTCCTCGAGCACCGGCGCGATGGCCGATCGCTCGAGACGCTCGCCGCTCTCGTCGAGCGCGCCTTCCCGCACGGCGATGATCTCGCGTGCCGGCACGCTGTCGGTCGGCGTCTGGACGCTCTCCAGCCCGGCTTCGGACAGGAGACGCCGCACATCGGCGAGCACGTCGGCATGATCTGTCGTGTCCGCCGGCATCCTGTTCACGATCACCTGGAGGGGCAGGCCGCGCTCGCGGACCCGCTCGAGGACGGCCCATGGCACGCGGTCGGCGTAGCGGGTCGCGGTCGTCACGAACAGGCACAGGTCGGCCGCCTCGACCAGGCGGTCGGCCAGCTCGCGATTGGCATGCTCGACCGAGTCGATATCCGGCGCGTCGACGAGGACGAGGCCGGGCTCGATCTTCGGGTCCTCGACGAACCGGAGTTGCCCTGGCGGCACCCTCGCGAAGGCGCCTACCTGCACGGTCTCACGGTCGCCCGGGTGGACCAGCACCACCGCCACGCGCGTCGTCGGGCGCAGGACGCCGGTCTCGCTGGCCGGCCACCCGACGATCGTGTTGAAGACCGTGCTCTTGCCGGCACCGGTCGGCCCGACCAGGACGACGAGCAGCGGGGCGTCGAGTGCGTCGGCACGGACACGGACGTGCCCGGCGAGGTGGTCGGCAAGCTGCCTGGCGCGCGCTGCGGCGGCCTCGCTCCGTGGAAGCGTGGCCAGCCGGCGCTCCGACAGCGCTTGGAGGCGGTCGACGAGCGCGCGCAAGTCGGTCGGTTCGGTACCGCTCACGCATGCACCGTAGCGGCTAACTGCCCAAGACGGAGGCTCCCGCACGACCTGCCGCGTCACACGGGGATTGCAGCACACGGTCGCGCAGCTTCGGTAGCCTTACGCCATGACCGAATACATCGAGCTGCGGGGCGCCCGCGAGAACAACCTCAAGGACATCTCGCTTCGGATCCCGAAGCGCCAGATCACGATCTTCACGGGCGTGTCTGGCTCGGGGAAGTCGTCGGTCGTGTTCGACACGATCGCGACCGAGGCCCAGCGCCAGCTGTACGAGAACTTCAGCTACTTCGTCCGGAACTTCCTGCCGCGCTACCCACAGCCCGAGGCGGACGCCATCGAGAACCTGAGCATGGCGGTCATCGTCGACCAGAAGCGTCTTGGCGGCGGCGCGCACTCGACGGTCGGGACCATCACCGACATCTTCACGCTCCTCCGACTTCTGTTCTCGCGGGTCGGCAAGCCGCACGTCGGTTACTCGAATGCGTTCTCGTTCAACGATCCGCAGGGGATGTGCCCCGAGTGCAGCGGCTTCGGCCGGAAGGTCGGTTTCTCCGTCGACGACTTCATCGATACGTCGAAGTCGCTCAACGAGGGGGCGATCAACGTCCCGTTCTGGTCGACCTGGGAGCCTGCCGCGTACACGTCCTCTGGCTTCTTCGACAACGACAAGAAGCTCGCCGACTACTCGCCCGAGGACCTCGACCTGCTCCTGTGGGGCAAAGACCGCAAGTACCGCCTGCAGATGGGCGACCACGCGATGAACGCGACCTATCTCGGGGTCATGGAGAAGCTGGAGCGCTCGTACGTGCGGCGCGACATCAAGGCGGCATCGGAGCGCACGCAGAAGAAGGTCGAGCCCTTCCTTCGAGAGCGGCCGTGTCCGCTGTGCAAGGGCGCCCGTCTTAGCCAGGCTGCCCTCGGCTCGAAGATCGACGGGCACAACATCGCCGAGCTCGCGTCGATGGAGGTCGGCGACCTGATCGCCATCCTCCGCCTCATGACCGATCCGGTCGCCGAGCCGATCGTCGCGTCGCTCGTCGAGCGGCTGGGTGCGATGGTCGACATCGGCCTCGAGTACCTCAGCCTCGACCGCGAGACCGACACGCTGTCCGGCGGTGAGTCGCAGCGCATCAAGATGGTCAAGCACCTGGGCAGCAGCCTGGTCGATGCCATGTACATCCTCGATGAGCCGAGCATCGGGCTCCACCCGCGCGACGTGCATCGACTGACCGGTCTGATGCAGCGGCTGCGTGACAAGGGCAACACGGTGATCGTGGTGGAACACGATCCCGACGTGATGCAGGTCGCCGACCACCTCATCGACATGGGTCCGGGCGCCGGTGACGGCGGCGGCGAGGTCGTGTTCGAGGGCTCGTTCGCCGACCTCAAGCACGTCGATACCCTCACCGGTCGCTATCTGGACCGATCGCTGCCGATCAAGGAACGCGTCCGCACGCCGAGCGGCTGGTTGCCGATCCGTGACGCGCGCGAGAACAACCTCAAAGGCGTCGATGTCGACATCCCGACCGCCGTCCTGACCGTCATCACCGGTGTGGCCGGTTCGGGCAAGAGCTCGCTGATCGATGGCGTCTTCCTGCCCGAGCATCCCGATGCGATCGTGATCGACCAGTCGGCGGTCGGCGTCTCGTCGCGCTCCAACCCCGCGACGTACACGGGTGTCATGGACGACATCCGCAAGGCGTTCGCGGCGGCCAACAAGGTCGATGCCGGCCTGTTCAGCTTCAACTCCAAGGGCGCCTGCGAGAACTGCAAGGGCTCCGGTGTGATCTACACCGACCTGTCGTTCTTCGAAGGCATCAAGACGCCGTGCGAGGTCTGCGAGGGACGACGGTTCAAGGACGAGGTGCTGGAGTACCGGCTCGACGATCGGAACGTGAGCGAGGTCCTGGGGCTGACCGTCGCCCACGCCCTCGAGTCGTTCACGCAGCGCGACATCGTGCGCAAGCTCCAGGCGATGAGCGACGTCGGCCTCGACTACCTCACCCTCGGCCAGCCGTTGAGCACGTTGTCGGGCGGCGAGTGCCAGCGCATCAAGATGGCCAGCGAGCTGCACAAGAAGGGCAACATCTACGTCCTCGACGAGCCGACCACCGGGCTCCACATGTCGGACACGAGCCATCTGCTCGCGATGCTCGATCGACTCGTCGACGGCGGCAACACGGTCATCGTCATCGAGCACAACCTCGACGTGATCAGGAACGCCGACTGGATCATCGACCTCGGACCTGAGGGCGGCAGCCGAGGCGGCCAGATCATCTTCACCGGGACACCGACCGAGCTGACCGAAGCAACGGGCTCGCTGACCGGCGAATACCTGCGCAGCCGCGAGCCGGCGGTGGCCTAGCGCGGCGCACGCAGGAGGACGTGCCAGTAGCCCCAGCCGTCCTCCCAGTCCGAGGCTTCCTCCACGATCTCGAGGCCCTCCGCGGATAGCCAGTCGGCGACGCGGGCGCGGCCCGGGTAGTAGTGATAGCCGGCCGTGTCGCCTTCGATGACCTCGCCGCGCACCAGCGGCAGGCCCTTCGACTGGCCGTCGGCGAACCCCGCGTCGATGTCGGCCTCCGGGACTTCCTCCACCGTGAGGTAGATGTGTCCCCCGGGCTTGACCGCTCGATGCAGGTTGGCGAGGACGAGGGGCCAGTCCTCGGGCGACACGTTCTCCATGGCATCGATCGTCATCGACCCGTCGAACTCGTCCTCGAACGACACCTCCTGGAGGCCCATGTTCTCGAGCCGATCGGCGAGGCCCTTCGCCCGTGCCTGTTCGAGCATGCCGGCCGACTGGTCGATGCCGACGACGCGCCGACCCGTTTCACGGACCTGGGCGAAGTAGGGACCGGTCCCACACGGTGCATCCAGGACGATCCCGTCTGCCGGACACGTGTCGAGCAGGCGCGCGACGAACGCGGCGTGGGAGGTCGTCGGGTAAGAGTTGGCGTCGTAGTCGGGCGCCTCGGCGTCGTACTCGGCTCGGACCGCAGCTCGACGATCGGCCAGCCACTCGGCTCGGTTCATGGGCCGAATCTACGCCCTCGACGCTCGAATCCCGTCGGCCGAGATCAGGGTCGACTCGCCGGGGCGAAGGACACGCACATCGGTCTTCGGCGCGACGTTGGCAGCGTGCGCGGCGAATCGATCGCCCGGCTCTTCCAGCGGTCGTCGCCAGATGTGGTGGAGACGGGTCGGGTAGAGCGTGCCCCAGTGGATCGGCACCGCCACCGTCGGGCCGGCTTCGGCAAGGACCTCCGCTGCGGCGCGGGGGCCAAGGTGTCCGGGCCCGAGGTGGGGACCCCAGGTCCACACCGGAAGCAGCGCGACGTCTGCAGCCGCCACGAGATCGGCCATCCCGGGAAACGGACCGGTGTCGCCGGCGAAATACACGCGAGCGCCGTCTTCCAGCTCGTAACCGATCGGCTGGCCCCGTGGCGCGCCGGGTGACACCCAATGGCGGGCGGGCACGGCGGTGATCGTGAGTGCTCCGAACGCGGTCTGCTCGCCGACCGACAGCTCGACGACATCCCCGCCGGTCGCGCGGTGGACGGAACGCCCCAACCCCCGCGGCACGACCACGACGGGGCCGCGACCCAGCGCACGCAACGACGCCCGGTCGAAGTGGTCGTGATGACCGTGCGAGATCACCACGACGTCGACATCCGCCAAGGACGCCGGTTCCGGCACGGGCCCATGCCGCTCGAGCGGCCCCAGCCGATGACCCAGGAACGGGTCGGTGAGGACGCGGACATCGCCGAAATCGATCAGGACGGTGGCGTGGCCGATGAACCGCAGCTCCATGGCGCGTCGCCCGGCCGGGTCAGGCTCGCTGCCGCGCGATGGTCGCTGCCGGGCATGTCGACCACCGGATCTGCCAGCCTGCCCGGCACCTTCCGCAAGCGGGATGGATGGCGCAGCAGCGTCACGATCCCACCAAGCACGGCGCCCGCGGCGGTCTCGGCGAGATCGGTGATGGTGTCGTCGTAGGTCAGGTCCATGCCCTTCGCGCCGAGCTTCATGCCCACCCACTCGCCGATCTCCCACAACGCGGCCGCAGCGATCCCGGCCGTGGCGGCTACACCGGCAGCCTCCCACGAAGTCCGCACGCGCGGCGTCGCCAGCGCGCCGACCACCGAGGCGACCGTCGCGCCGTCGGCGAAATGGATGAGGTCATCGACGTGCGCCCGTTGGTAGATCCCGATCGCATTCCCGCCGGCATCGACCAGGAGCGGCAGCGTCACGGCGAGATCGAGCTCGCGCGGGTACGGCTCCGGCCGGCCGCGCAGCCGCCAGGCCAGCGGGACCAGCAGCATCCCGGCGGCGTACCCGATGGCGCGCACCCGCATCGCCTTGCCGCTGTAGCGCGGCGAGTTCGAGTTGCGGAACGCGTCGATCGCCAGCGCGACAACGGACGCCTTGGCCGCCGCGATCGCAGCATCGGCCGCCAGATCTCCCAGGCTCGGCGGCGCGGTCTGGCTGGTCCTGGCCTGCGCTGACATCCCGCCCATGGTGCCGCATCCGGGTTCCGAGCGGTGCCGGCGGACGAGCTCGGCCGCGCCGCCGAGCTCGACGACCCGCTGCGGACGCCGTAAGCCCGTGAGTAGACTCGGTCATATGACAACCTCGATCGTCGACGCTCCGCTCCTGGACAACACGGACGAGGCCCGTGCCCGTCCGCTCTCGCCGTCGCTCGAGCGCGCCCGAGCTGACGTCGTCGCGGCGGCAGTCGACCTGCTGGCGATCCCCGAGGTCGCCCTCACGAAGCCCTGGACCTGGAAGGGCGGCAGCGAGGAGGAGGTTCGGTACGGTGCCTATCGGGCTGCCGAGGCGCTCGAGCAGGCCGAGCTCGAAGCGCGGTCCATGGTCGCCTCGACGGAGGCGGATGCGGGCCGGGCGGCGCTGATCATCGGACCGGCGACGGCTGCACGATGGGATCTCCATGGCGTTCTGCTGCCCCTGGACGAATCGCTCCTCGACGCGGACCCCGGAGGAGGGGAGTGGTCGATTCGCCTGGTCCTCGGCCACGTCATCTCGAGCCAACGTGCATACAGCTGGGGGTCAGCGTGGTGGCTGCAGCACCCCCACACCGCGGACCACCCGACTCTCCCCAAGAGCCTGCCAGACGCGTTCTGGGCGGCACTGCCCGATGAGGCGACGACCGAAGCTGCGGGCACCGTCACCGACCTGCGCGGCAGGCTCGATGCGATCCTCGATCGCAGTGCCGAGCGGCTCGCGGGCACGCCTGACGATCGACTCGAGCTCGGTGCCCGCTGGTCCGGATTCCCGGTGACGGTCGGCTTCAGGTTGGCCCGCTGGTCGTCGCACATCCGCGAGCACGGCATCCAGATCGAGAAGACCTTCGCCATGCTCGGATACGCGCCGACGGAACCAGCGCGACTCGTTCGCAACCTGCTGGCCGCGTATGGTCGCGCCGAGTCGGTCGCCTTCGGACGGCTGGGCGTCGAGGGGGCAGCGGATCGTGTCGCGGCCGGAGCGACCGAGGCGCGGCAGGCGATCCGGGCGGCGCTCGAGGCGGCGGGCGCGGGCTAGCCGAGGCCGACCGCAAGCGTGACGTCGGCCGGCCGATCGCGGATCACGATCGGCCGGCCGAACATCGGAACCTACGGGATGGCGATCGGCTCGAACTTGCGGATGCGGCTCGAAAGGCCGGGCTCCATGCCACCGACATCCGACACGTAGATGCCATCGTCGGTCACGACGACGCCCCACGGGAAACCGAGCTCGTCATCCGCACCGCCGAGCGGACCGAAACCACCCAGGTAGGACGCGTCGCTGTCGAACACGAGGATGCCTGGGCGGTCGCCGCGGGTCGGTCCCTGGGTCACATAGACCCGGCCCTGGGCGTCGAACGCCACCGTGAACGGCTGCTCGTTGAACGCGCCGTCGCCCGAACCGGGCGCCCCGTAGGTCGCGATCAACGCGCCTTCGCGGTCGAGCTCGATGACCTCGTTCGGACCGACGACCGTCACAAAGAAGTGTCCGTTCGGTCCGATCGACAAGCCGTTCGCGGCAGTGCCTGGACGGAGCCCCGGGAAGGCCGGGATCGATCCGAGGACGTTGCCCTCGGCGTCAAACGTCTCGATGACACCCCGGACGTCGTCGAGGACATGCACCTGGCCGTCGGCGTCGACCGCCAGGCCGACCGGGTCGTTGAACTGGCCAGGACCCGTTCCGAAGGTGCCCCAAGCGCGCACGAACCGTCGATCGGTGTCGAACTGCTGCACGCGATGGTTGCCCACGTCGAGGACATAGAACGAGCCGTCGGGTGCGAACGCGATCGCCCCATACGGATCGCCGTTGCCGCGCGTCAGATCGAACGCACCGTCGGCGGTGCCCGACGTTCCCCACGACTCGACGTAGTCGCCGTCGGTCGTGAAGATCGAGATGCGGTCGCTGAACCCTTCCACGGTCCAGAGCCGGCCGTCGGGAGCCTGCGTCAGGTCCCACGGCAGGAAGTCCGCGGCACCCGAGTCGACCGCCCAGATGATGCCGGTCTCGAGCGGCGGGAGCGCCGATCCTTCCGACGGAACCGGTGGCGGCGGCAGGACAGCCGCAGTCGGCACTGCCTTCGGCACGAGTTTGGCGCCGTCGCCGCCGATCGCGTAGACCGTCCCGGCGGCTGTACCCACGAATGCCAGACCACGAGCGGCGGCGATACAACAATCGTTGGGACCGTCAAGGTCGAAGCCCCATAGCTCACCGCCGGTCGCGCGATCGAGCGCCACGATCCGGCGCTCGCCGTCGACACTGAGATAGACGACGTCACCCACGACCGCCGGCGCTCGCACGTTGCCGTTGAACGAGGCACGCCAGCGCACATCCCCAGTCGCGAGGTCGAGGGCGGCGACTGTTCCGGCGGCGCTACCCGTGTAGCCGATCCCATCGACCACCACCGGAGAAGAGATCAACTCCTGGATCCGCCACCGCTCGGTGCCGTTCGCGAGGTCGTAAGCGACGAGTGACCCCGTCGCGACATCGCCGGCCCCGCCGACGTATACCGTGCCATCGGCGATGACCGGTGTCCCGATCGCGTCGACCCCGACCTCCTGTCGCCAGCGGATCGCGCCGGTATCGGGATCGAGCACCGCCACGAAATGGTCGTCGGTCGTGACGGCGACGGCATCCGCTGACGCCGCTACCGTTGCGACCGCGACCGAGCCAGGTGACACCGCCATCCGCCACGCCTCGGCGCCGGTCGACGTGTCGATCGCGACGAGCCTGCCGTCGCCCGTACCGACGTAGAGGTGGCTCCCGACCACGGTGATGTCGCTCTGGCTTTCGATCGCTTCGGTCGCCGTCCAGATCGACGTGCCGTCCGAAAGGCCGAGCGCGTGGATGAGGCCGGCGCCATCGGCGACATAGACACGACCGTCGGTCGCGAATGGGCCTCGCATCGGCTCGGCCGCCGTGAACCTCCACGCCTCCGAGCCTGAGTCGATCCTGATCGCGTGGAGGATGCCATCGTCGGTCGGGGCAAGCACGAGGTCGCCGGCGACCGACAGGTTGCGGCGGATCCCGGCGCCTGCCTTGAACTCCCACGCGACGACGGGGTTGCCGATCGGGCCTTGGACCGAAGTTCCATTCCGGGCGGCGTCGCCACGGAAGCCGGGCCAGCCATCGGCGGCGGGGGGAGGACGGAGGAGGAAGGCGGCCGCTGCACCGATCACGATCGCTGCAGCGAGCAGCAGCAGGGCCCCGATCAGGACAAGCTGTCGAGTCGGCACCCCGACGACGGGGCGTGTCTGGGCATGCATCGGAGACTCCTTCAGGACAGCACGCCAGCGCGGCAACGGCCGCGTCCGGCTTGTCGTCGTCAAGATCTGGTCGACGACCTGGTCGGGGAGTCCGCCGGCGGCTTCGTCGGCCATCCAGTCGGCGACCATCCGCTCGAGCGACAACTGCTGCGTCATGCGGGTCGCTCCCGAACCAGGTGGACGTCGGGACGCTCGGAGACCATGGAGGCCCGGAGCGTCGCGAGTCCTCGGTGGAGGCGGGACTTTGCGGTCCCGACGGGAATGCTCAGGATCTCGGCGGCTTCGGTCAGCGGCAGGTCCAGGTAGAAGTGCAGGACCATGACCGTCCGCTGGTCGACAGGTAGCCTGTCGAGCTCGCGGCCGAGCCGATCACGCTCGGCCACGTTGGTCGGGAAATCGGGTGCGGATCTCGGCTCCTGGTCGGACACCACGTGCAGTTCGACAAGGTCCCGGCGCCGATGCGTCCGTGCCGACCGGTAACAGGCGCGGACGGTGAGCCGGTACAGCCAGGCATCCCATGCTTGCGGGTCCCGGAGAGCGCGAACATGGCGCCAGGCCAGCACGAGCGCTTCCTGCACCGCGTCCTGGGCGCGGTCAGGGTCCCGCAGGATGAGCTTGGCGGCACCATACAGTCGGGGAGACGACGCTCTCACCAGGACGGAGAACGCGTCGTGATCACCGGCACGGGCTCGTTCGACGAGCTCGATCTGCATATCGCCACCGATTCGGCACGACTCGTTGGGCCGCACTCACAAGATACGAGGCCGGCGTGGTACGAAACGGTTCCACGGCACCCGAAGTTCGTCGCGGGCCGTCGGCTACGCTGCGTCGCATGACCACCATCGTGGCGCTCGGCGTTTGAACGAGGCGGCGTACCGCGCAGCCGAACAGCGGTTATGGCGATCGCTTGGGGTCGATCCTGTCGAGCGGTGGATCCATCTCGCGCGCAACGACGTCGACGTCCGCATCCAGGAGCTCGGCACTGGACATCCTGCCCTGTTTCTCCACGGTGCGAACACGAGCGGAGCGAGTTGGGGGAGCCTCGCGGCGAGGCTGACCGGATCTCGCTGCCTGGTCCTCGACCGCCCGGGTACGGGTCTCAGCAAGCCGCTCGCGCGTCGTATCGATGCCTGCAGCCTGACCGAGATCGCCGACACGCTGGTCGCTGACATCCTCGATGCGCTGGAGCTGCCAACGGCCCACCTCGTGGCGACATCGCTCGGCGGGTACGTCGCCCTGCGTGCGGCGGCAGCGTCGCCGGACCGCGTCGACCGGATGGTGCAGTTCAGCTGGCCGGTCGGCGCTCCGGTCCCGCACCTCCCGTGGGCGTTGCGCGCGATGAGCGTCCCCGGCCTGAGCCGCCTCGCCGCAGCGATGCCGGCGAACGAGCGATCGGTCCGAATGCTCTTCCGGCGGCTCGGCCATGGTGACAAGCTCGAGGACGGCCGGATCACGCAAGCGGACCTCGATTGCTACCTGGCCATGCTTCGCCACACCGACACGATGCGCAACGAGATCGGTCCATCGCGCGCCGTCGTGTCGCCGATCCACGGGCTCGACCGGCTCCTGCTGACAGACGAGACCCTCCGCCGCGTCGTATGCCCGACGCTCTTCATCTGGGGCGGACGGGATGTGTTCGCCGACGCCGAGACGGCGCGCGCGTTCGTGGCCCGGATCCCCAACGCCGAGCTCGACCTGATGCCCGAAGCGAGCCACTCTCCCTGGCTCGACGACCTCGAGTACTGCGCCGATGCCATGACGGACTTCCTGCGCCGGCCCGACGACGACACCAAACATCCATAAGCTTCTCAACCGACCCAAGGAGGGGAATGCCTTGCCGAGCAAGATGCCCGACTTCATCCCGCCGATGCTCGCGACGCTGGTCGCGGCGCCGTTCGACGACCCCGACTGGTCGTTCGAGATCAAGTGGGATGGCTTCCGGGTCGAGGCGGTGGTCGACAAGGACGACGTCCGGCTCTGGACACGCGGTCAGCAGGACGCGGCGCGCTACTTCGGCCAGTTCCTCGAACCGAAGGATTGGATCTCGGCCAAGCAGGCGATCGTCGATGGCGAGGTCATCGCACTCGACGAGCGCGGCGAACCCGATTTCGCGCTGCTCCAGGCACGGATCAAGGGCCGGGGCGTCGGCGGTGCGGTCAACCCGTTCGTGTACGAGGTCTTCGACCTGCTATTCCTCGACGGTCGATCGCTGCTCGACGAACCACTCCACGTGCGTCGCGCGCTCCTCGCCGACATACTGCGCCCGGATCCACGGGTCCGGCTGAGCGAGGACATCGCTGGGGACGGGATCGCGTTCTACGAGGCCGCCCAGCTGCGCGGGCTCGAGGGGATCATGGCCAAGGATCGCCGGGCGCCGTACCAGCCCGGCGCCCGGACCATGTCCTGGCAGAAGGTCAAGATCCGCCCCGAGCAGGAGCTCATCGTGGGCGGCTGGAAGCGTGGCCTGGGCTCCGCGATCGACCTCGGCGCGCTGCTCGTCGGTGTGTATGACGACGGCGCGCTCCGCTACGCCGGCAAGGTCGGTGCCGGTTTCACGAAGGACAGCCGGGCCGAGCTCCTGGCGGCGCTCCGACCGCTGACGGCGGGCGAGCCGCCGTTCGATCAGCCGGTGCCACGCTCGGTTGCCAAGGACGCGAACTGGGTCCGGCCCGAGCTCGTGATCCGCGCCGAGTTCGCCGGCTGGACCGGCGACGGCCTGGTCCGACAGGCGGCCTACAAGGGCTTCGACTTGGGCAAAGACCCGAAGGCGGTACGCCGAGAGGTGGCGCGCTCGAGCGGCTAGGGCGCGAGCTTGCCCACCAGCGTCCACGGCGGGTCGAACATCGGGCCTTCCGAGGTCAGGATGCAGGTGATGAGCCCGTCCCGCGACGTGGGGTTCTTCACGATCCCGAAGTGGCTGTTCGAGTAGGCATGGAAGACGTCTGTCGTGCCCTCGAGCAGGAAGGTCCCGGACCAAGGGACAGGGCGATCGATGGGCGAGTGCTGTGGCAGGTGACCATCGACCTCGAAGACGCCGGCGGCTCCGCAATCGAGCGTCCCGAACGTGTGGTTGGCCTGCGCGATCCCTCCACCCAGGACACCGGCCATGGCCAGCGCCAGTGGAAGGGCAGCGACCCGGCGGCGTGGATGGACGCGCGCGATGAAACCTGTTCGATCCCGCATGACGATCTCCCTCCTGAACGTCTCCCCCGGATCGGCAGCAGTGTGCGCTCCGAAACCGCGCCGTGTCGATACCCGTTGCAGCGCCCGACTAGCATCTCGCCATGCGTCGAACCGGCATGGTCCTGCCGCTCCTGGCACTCGCGGCCGCAGGGTGCGCGCCGGCAGCTAGCGCCACCCCGAATGCGACGGCGCCCGCGTCGCCCGCGTCGCCGGCACCGCCATCACCATCCCCGACCGTTGCCGCAACATCGCCGACCGATCTTCGCCCGACCTCCGGAACGCTGCCTCCGGGGACCTACACACGGAGCGACTTCCGTCCGCCTGTCACGTTCGAGCTCGGCGAGGGCTGGTTCGTCGGGTCGATCGCGTCCGGCTTCTTCGACGTCCAGCAGCAGCCGGGCACGCCCGATGTCATCGCCGTGCAGTTCGCGCTCGTCGCCAACGTCGTCGGCCTTGACGGAGCGACCATCAAGGCCACGTCGGCAGATGCTGCGGTCGCGGCCATCAAGGAGAACCCGGGACTCGTCTTGCTCGGCGATAGCGAGTCACGACTGGGCGGCCAGACCGGCACCGTGCTGGAGGTCGAGAACCGCGGACCGGCGCACGCGCCCATCCTTGATGTCCCGGCCGGCCGTCTCGGCATCGACGCCGGTCGGCGCCTGTGGATCGCGTTGTTCGATACGTCGGAGGGCGTGCTTGCCGTGATGGTCGGCGGCTCGACCGCCGATTGGGACAACGCGCTCTCCGTCGCCGAGCCCGTCCTCGAGTCGATCGTGATCGGCGCATGAACGCGGCGCCCTCCACTGGGGCATCGATGCGTAGGTGGCCGGTAGAGGAGAAGTCGTGATGAAGGCCGCGATCCAGGAACGGTACGGACCGCCCGAGGTGGTCGAGGTGCGCGAGGTCGCGCGCCCCGAACCGACCGGGAACCAGGTCCTGCTCCGCGTGCGCGCGGCGTCCGTCAACCGGGCCGATCTCGACGGGCTGAAGCCGCGCCCGGGCTTCATCCGGCCGGTCATCGGTCTCCGGGCACCCAGGAATACGAGCGTCGGCATCGACGTCGCCGGCGAGGTCGAAGCGGTCGGGCCGGACGCGACCCGCTTCCGCCCGGGCGACCGGGTCTTCGGGGACACCTTCACCTACGGCGTCGGCGCGTTCGCCGAGTATGTCTGTGCGCCCGAGAAGGCCTTCGAACTGATGCCGGGCGACATGAGCTTCGAGGACGCGGCGACGCTGCCCGCACTCGGCCATCCTGGCCATCCAGGGCCTTCGACTGCGCAAAGGCCGCACGCCCGGGCCCGGCGACAAGGTCCTGATCAACGGCGCGTCGGGCAACGTCGGGCCGTTCGCCGTGCAGATCGCCAAGTCGATGGGCGCCGAGGTGACCGGTGTCGCCAGCACGCCCAAGCTCGATCTGGTTCGGTCGCTCGGCGCCGACCATGTCATCGACTACACGACAGGTCGACTTCACGACGACCGGCGAGCGCTACGACTGGATCCTCGACACGGACTCCCACCAGTCGATCCGCCGGTCGCGCCGCGCGCTGCGCCCCAACGGCGTGTACCTGACGCTCGGCGGCACGACGTGGCCCATCCTCGACGCCATGGTCGTCGGGGCGTTGTCGTCGCTCCGCAGCGACAGGTACTCGGGTCTGATGTTCTGGTGGAAGCCGTTCAACCCGCCCGACGTCGACCGGCTCAAGGAGCTGATCGCCGACGGCAAGCTGCGGCCGGTCATCGACCGCCGTTACCCGCTGAGCGAGGTCGTCCAGGCGCTCCGCCGCGTGGAGGATGGCAAGGCCCTGGGCAAGGTCATCGTGACGATGGACGAGCCCGCCGGGGCGGGCTAGGGAAGCCGGTCAGCGGTGCTGGTCGACGAAGATCGGGTTGCCGTCCGGATCCTCGAGGATGAAGCTGCCGGGACCCGAACCCGACTCATCGACCTCTGCGACGAACTGCATGCCCTGCTCGCGCAGCTGCCGTTGCAGGTCCCGGATATCGGTGAACGAGGCGACCTCGTTGGCACCACTATCCCAGCCGGGATTGAATGTCAGCGTGTTCTTCTCGAACATGCCCTGGAACAGCCCGATCACGTGATCGCCGTTCTTGAGGATCAGCCAGCCTTGCGACGCGTCGCCGTGGAATTGCACGAACCCGAGCTTCTCGTAGAAGCGTCTCGACGCCTCGAGATCCTTGACCGAGAGACTCACCGAGAATGCGCCGAGGTCCATCCCGCTCACTCCTCCATGTCGTCCCGATGAGTCTAGCGGGGCAGTCGGAGGCCCCTTCGCTGCGGGTCGTCATCGCCGAGGATTCGGCGCTCATCCGCGAGGGCATCGCCCGGCTCATCGAGGAGTCGGGCGGGACCGTCGTCGCCAAGGTCGCCGACGGCGACGGCGTTCGTCGAGGCCGTCGAGCGGGATCGGCCGGACGTCTCGGTCGTCGACGTGCGCATGCCGCCGAGCCAGCGCGACGAGGGCCTGCGGGCGGCGATCGAGGCCCGCCGACGCGTGCCGGGCACGCCGATCCTCGTGCTCAGCCAGTACGTCGAGCGGCAGTACGCGACCGAGCTCCTGGCCGACGGCGCCGGCGGCGTCGGCTACCTGCTCAAGGATCGCGTCGGCGACATCCCCGAGTTCATGGACGCGCTGCGCCGTGTCGCCCGGGGCGGGACGGCGCTCGATCCGGAGGTCGTCGCCCAGCTGATGGTCCGCAACCGCGCCGACCATCCGCTGTCCGCGCTGACGCCGCGCGAGCGGGACGTGCTTGCGGCGATGGCCGAGGGTCGCACGAACCTCGGGATCGCGCGGCTCCTGACCATCACCGAAGGCGCCACCGAGAAGCACATCAGCAACATCTTCGGCAAGCTCGATCTGCCCGACTCGCAGGACGATCACCGTCGCGTCCTGGCCGTCCTGACCTATCTCGGCTCCTAGGGCGACTCGGCGCGGCCGGTCACGGCACCGGCGAGCGGAAGCTCCGCGCGGACGATCGTCGGTCCGCCGGTCGGGCTGTCGACCGAGAACACCCCATCCACGCCCGCCACCCGCCCGGCCAGGCCCTCCAGCCCGCCGCCCGGCTCCGGACGCGCACCACCGGCCCCGTCATCCCAGACCTCGACGACGAGCCGCTGCCCCTCGCGCCGGCAACGGATCTCGCAACGGGTCGCGCGGCTGTGCTTGGCGACGTTGGCCAGGGCCTCCGCGACCACGAAGTAGGCGGCACGCTCCACGGCCGGCGCGAACCGTTCGCCTGGGGCGAGCTCGCTCCTGATCACCGTCGGCACCGGACCACGGCCAGAGATCGACTCGAGGGCCGGCACGAGCCCGCGATCGAGCAGGATCGACGGCGCGATCCCGCGGACCAGCTGGCGGATCTCGGCCAGCGCCTCACGAGCCTGCGTCTGCCCCTCGAGGATGAGCTGTTTCGCGCCGGCCGGATCGCTGTCGATCCGCTCGCTGGCGAGACCGAGGTCGATCGAGAGCATGACCAAGCGCTGCTGGGCACCGTCGTGCAGATCCCGCTCGATCCGATGCAGCTCGCTCGCCTCCACGTCCAGCACCGCCGAGCGGCTCTCGCGGAGCTGCTGGACCTGGCGCCGCAGCTCGCGGCTCTCGGATGTGCACAGCAACCCGGTCACCACGGCCCGGTGGAGCCGCATCACCAGCTGCGAGAGCGACGCGGCGACGGGGAGCAAGGCGAGCCCCGCGATCGAACCGAGCCAGGCGGGCGGGGAGCCGGCCGGCGCGTCGAGCCAGGCCGGCATCGTGACCATCACCAGGGCGGCCGCCCACAGGAACCCGATCACCACGAACTCGATGACGGTCAGCGGCAGGTTGATCGCGACGTACAGCACGTCCCGCCACCGACTCTCGTCGGCGAACTCCGCGCGCAGGATGTCGAGTGCGCCGCCGCGCAGGGGCTTGTACGGATGTGCCGGCGGGCGGCTCGGCTCACCGACGAACACCCGCCACCGCTCGATCCGGGCGACCAGCCGCGAGCCCTCGATCGCGACCGCGACGAGCAGCACGCCGATGCCGGCGAGCAGCACCGACAACCCGGTCGATGCGATCACCGCGATGACGGTGAACGCCGTCAACCCGATGAAGAACCCGAGGATGATCGCCCCGTTCGCGTACCAGGTCGCCGCGTGGATCGGCGAGAAGAGAAAGGCACGGAGCGGGGAACTGACGATCCCCGGCCGAGCGAACGTCGCTCCACCGGGGATCGAAGCCGATGCCAGGCCGGCCAGCACCAGCAGGACGCCAAGGGCGAGGACGATCGCCTCGATCACGCCTCCGGCTGCTCGGACTGGACGAGCCGGCTGGGCTCGCGGGACTGGTCGGGCTGGCCGCGGCGGACCGCCCAGCCGATCAGCAACGCCCCGACACCGACCAGGAATGCCGGCCACAGGTAGCGCCACGAGTCCGTCCACGTCGGCAGCAGCGCATCGACGAGCGCCAGTGCCCCGAACAGGATCAGGACCGCACCGAGGAACATCGTGCCCCGACCGGAGCCGGCCCCACGGGACGTGTGCAGGTGCCCCTCGACGGGCACCCCGCCGGCGGCAACCAGCGCGGCCTCCTCGGCGGTCACGGGCTCGAGCGGCACGATGATCACGAGTCCGATGTAGAGCAGGATGCTGAGCCCGCCGGTCACGAAGATCGACAGGAACCAGAGCACCCGCATCAGGGTCGGGTCCAGTCCGTAGAACTCGGCCAGGCCGGCGGCGACCCCGGCGATCCTACGGTCATTGCGGCAGCGATAGAGACGGCGGTTCACGAGCATCCTCCCATCGGATGTGCATCGAGAGTATCGATGTCGAAGTCGGTATGGACGTCATCCCAGCCATGCCACGACGGGCTGATGGCGTCCTCGATCAGGTGGCGTACGGCTTGCCTTGTCGCGACCCGCGTTTGCAGGTCGCAGTCGGGCACGTAGGTCGGCGCGATGGCGATGGCGCCGCCGAGCAGCAGCCCCGGCAGCGCGGCGGCGAGCATCCCGCCCTGGAGGCTGAACCGCGAGCGCCGCAGCACGAGGCTCCCGCCGATGGCGATCACCGCCAGCGGCCAGAGGCGCAGGGAGTCGGTCAGCCTGGTCGTGTCGATGGCGCCCAGATCGGCGGCCACCAACACGCTCCCGATGGCGACCAGGAAGACGCCGGTGTACAGAAGTCCGCGGTTGACCCGCATCGAATGTCGTCCCTCCTTCGTCCGTGGCACGCGGTCGGCGGCCGGTGGGCCGTCGGCGTCGTGCCGGTCTCCAATGTCGGGGTTGGAAGGGGCAGTGCCCAGCCGGCCACCGGGCGTCTTCGGTGCTGGGGCTAGCCGCACCGCCGGGGGCGGGCTTCCCGTTCGCACTGGTGCCGTGATGCCCTCAGAATCGGCGCGTCGGTGCGTCTGCGCACCCCGGCATAGGAAGAAAGGGCTATCCTCACCAGGACCCCGGCCGAAGGGCTTCTGGCCCGGCAACTAGCGCATCTGGTCGGGCCAGACCCATCCTCAGGGGGAGAGGTCAATGTCGCTGCTTCAACGAATGGAGCGTGCGCAGCAGGCGAGGGCCGCGGAGGCTGCCGCGGCATCGGGCGCGGCCGCTCCGACGCCACCGGTCGAGACGAACGGGACCGGCCCCGACCATGGAGTGTCGGTCGCGACGGCTCTCGTCGCGCCGCCGGCCGAGCCGACGACAGGCGAGACACCGCTCGTCGCCGTCGGACCCGCCCCGCTGACCGGCCTGATGAAGCCAGGCCCTGCACCCGTCCGCGACGACCTGATCCGCGACGTCCGCCTCCGCCTGCAGAAGGAAGTGGTCAACGCGTTCCAGGTGCTGCTCGAGACCAAGGACGAGGACGTCCAGAAGAAGATCGAGCCGATGGTCGACCGCGTCATCACGAAGAACGGCTTCGCGGTGACGCGCGAGGAACGGGGCCGCCTGGTCGAGGAGATGGTCCACGACGTCACCGGCTTCGGACCGCTCGAGCCACTGCTCGCCGATCCGACCATCACGGAGGTGATGGTCAACGGCCCCGATCACATCTACATCGAACGCGGCGGCAAGATCGAGCGCATCGACAGCGTGTTCCTGAACAACGAGCACGTGCTGCGCATCATCGACCGCATCATCACCCCGCTGGGGCGGCGGATCGACGAGACGAGCCCTCGGGTCGATGCCCGTCTGCCGGACGGCTCCCGCGTGAACGCGGTCATCGAGCCGCTGTCGTTGGTCGGCCCGGTGATCACCGTCCGCAAGTTCGCGCAGACCCCGTTCACGGTCGACGATCTCATCAAGTTCGGGACGGCCACGCCCGAGATGTTCGACTTCCTCCAGGCGTGCATCGAGGCCCGGCTCAACCTGTTCGTGTCGGGCGGCACCGGTTCGGGCAAGACCACGACCCTCAACGTCCTCTCATCGTTCATCCCCAACGACGAGCGGATCGTGACGATCGAGGACGCCGCGGAGCTCCAGCTCCGCCAGGACCACGTGATCACGCTCGAGTCACGTCCCCCGAACCTGGAGGGCGAGGGTGAGATCACGATCCGCGGCCTGTTGCGGAACGCGATGCACATGCGCCCCGATCGCATCATCGTCGGCGAGTGTCGAGCAGGCGAAGCGCTCGACATGCTCCAGGCGATGACCACCGGTCACGACGGCTCACTGTCGACCGGTCACGCCAACAGCCCCAAGGACATGCTCCGGCGGCTCGAGACCATGGTCCTGATGACGGGCTACCAGCTGCCGCTGCGCGCCATCCGCGAGCAGACGGCGTCCGCCGTCGACATCATCGTCCACACCGCCCGGCTCAAGGACGGCTCCCGGAA
Source organism: uncultured Chloroflexia bacterium (assembly GCA_963812745.1). Taxonomy (GTDB): domain Bacteria; phylum Chloroflexota; class Limnocylindria; order Limnocylindrales; family CSP1-4; genus SPCO01. Next base: position 525,108 of record CAWEWE010000006.1, read on the forward strand.
GATCGTCAACATCACCGAGATCTACGGCATCGAGGACGACGAGATCCTCGCGCATGACATCTTCAAGTTCGTCCAGACCGGCTACCGCGAGGGCAAGATCGAAGGCTCGCTGCAGCCGACCGGCATCCGGCCGACGTTCATGGGCCAGTTCCAGCGGGCCGGCATCGACCTGCCCGAGGGCGAGTTCGGCATCCCGCCCGAGGATCCGGAGAACCCGATCAGGCCGTTGAAGAGCCGGTTCGGTGCCCGGTTGACGACCAAGGCGGAGTTCACGCCGGTACCGGCCAACGACGGTCGCACCGTCGTCGCGGGTGGGATGGTCTACGTCTCGTCGATCGGACCGATCGACCACGACACCGGCCAGGTCGTGAGCGGCACCATCAAGGACCAGACGCGCCGGTGCATGGCCAACCTGAGCGACAAGCTCGAGGGTGTCGGCAGCTCGCTCGAGAAGGTGGTGTGGGCGAACTGGTCGCTGAAGGACCCGACCGACTTCGACGAGTTCCAGGAAGAGTGGGTCCGCTGGTTTCCGGTCGATGCACCACTCGGCCAGATGACGATCATGCCGCCGCTGCAGCGTCGGGCCGGCTACGGCATCTCGCTCGGGGTGATCGCGACGCTCTAGCGGACTACGGGCTCCAGAAGGCGGACTCGCCGTCGAGCTGGATCGGCTCCTTGCCGTCCGCGAACCGGACGGTGACGTGGGTGACGCCGTCCTCGCCGATCTCGGGCAGCAGCATCGACGAGCTGTCCGGCGCCCAGAGCCGATGACTGAGGGCGTACTGGTCGAAGTACGCCAGCTGCGTCTCGATGAACCGCTGCCCGGGCGTGACGATCGGCTGCGACCGCGTCTCGCCCGACTCGACGTCGACGAACAGCAGCCGCACGTCGCGCGCTTGCTCCGCGGGGACACCGCCCGAGGGCGACGCCGAGCCGACCGCCGGTTGGACCCGCAGCGCGGCGATCGTCCGACCATCGGGCGACCACCAGAACCCCACCACGAATCCTTCGATGAGCGTGCGGACCTCGCCGCTGGCGACGTCGATGAGGCGCAACGGCCCGACCGGGAAGCCGACGTCCGGCGGGACCGGCTCGTGGGGCCCGATCGTCGCGAGGGTGGCGCCGGCCGCATCGAACGCCATCGCCGACGGCCCGAACACCGGCATCTCGTACCTGTCGGATCCCTCGCGCGAGGTGACGACGATCGCGCTGTCGGTGCGATCCGCGCCGCGCACGAACGCGATCGACGTGCCATCCCGGTTCACGACGGCGGAGCGGAACTCGCCCGGATCACCGAGCCCGCTCGCGACGGCATCGCCGTCCAGGCCGATCTCGCCGAGGAAGGCCTTCGGCCCGGTCCCGATGTGGGCGAGCAACCGGTCACCCCCGATCCAGTCGTAGTACAGCGGGTTGCCGGTGCGGATCTTGGCGCCGGGCCCCGTGCCGTCGACGGGCGCGCTGCCGTCGCTCGGGGCGATGCGCAGCGACAGCCCGTCCGCCTCGGTCGCGAGGAACGTCACGGCCCGGCTATCCGGCGTCCAGAAGAGGTAGAACGGCTCGATGGCCTCGCTGCTGAGGAGGACAGCCGGCTCGGCGCCGCCACCCGCGGCCTCGAACACGACGAGGTCGGCGCCCGACGTCGCCCGCGCCCGGACCGCCGCGATGTGGGACCCGTCAGGTGACCAGGTCGGGAAGCCGAACGTGCCATTCGACGCGTCGGCGAGCAACGTCGACCGACCAGCGGCGTCCATGATCGACAGCGAGCCGTCCGCGCTCCGGACGGCGATCGATCCCGACGACGCGATGGGTGTCGATGGCTGCGCTGACGCCGCGGTACCGCTCGCGGCAGCGCTCGCAGCCGGCGAGGGAGTTGCCGACGCGCTCGAGGCGGGGCTGCCGGATGGCGCCGGCCCGGCGCATGCGACGACCGCGATCAGCGCCACACAGCCCAGGAGCGCGACCCGCCTCATCGACTAACGATACGCGCCACACCCAGCGGTGGATCCCAGGAAGCCCTAGGCGTCGGGCATCCGCAGCTCGAAGAACTCGAGCAAGCGACCGGCCGCTGGCGGGTCCAGGTTGCTGAGGGCGACGATGACATAGCCCAGTTCCGGGAAGACCCGCAGCTCACCGTTCATGCCGGGCGCCCCGCCGCCATGCCCGAAGCTGCGCAACGAGCCTTCGCCACGGATGTCGAGCCCGAACCCATACGGCTCGTCCGACTGCGGGCTCGTCGCCTCGGCGAGCGACGCTTCCGAGATCAGCTTGCCGGTGCGCAGCGCCTCACCGAACCGCAGGAGGTCACCGACGGTCGAGTATCCGCCGCCCGCCGACGTGCCGCGCCACGGGAGCGTGTCGGTGTTGGGCTCCCACGACCCATCGGGCGACGACCGCAGATACCCCACCGAACGGTCGGCGACCGGCTCCGATTCGGGCAACGAGTCCGTGGCGGTCATGCCGGCCGGACCGAAGACGTTGGCGCGAACGTAGTCGTAGTACGACATGCCGCTGGCGGCCTCGATGATCGCCCCGAGCAGGACGAAGCCGTAGTTCGAGTATTCGAATCTGGCGCCGGGCTCGAATGCGGGAGCGCGCGATCCGAAGAGCGCGACGTAGTCGGCGTGCTCGCGGAGCGTGAGACGGTTCCGGTCGAACTCCGGGCCGAAGAAATCGCCCGTGCCGCCGGTGTGACTGAGCAGGTGGCGGATCGTCACCGCCGAGGCCACGTCCCTGTTCGGATAGTCAGGCAGGTACTTGCCGACCGGATCGTCCAAGGCCAACGTTCCCGCCTCCACCAGCCGCAGCGTGGCGACTGCCGTGAACATCTTGTTCATCGACCCGATGCGGAACTTCGTCTCGACCGTATTGGGCGTGCCTGCCTCACGGTCGGCCAGGCCGCGGGCCCCCTGGACGAGGACGTTCCCGTCCCGCGCGACGAGGAACGCGCCCGAGAACTCGTCGGCGCCTTCGAGCCTGTCCGCCTGCGCCGCGAGCGCTGCAACGGCGTCGGCCTCGCTCGACCGGTGCAGGACGACGTCGAGGGCGCTCGAGGCCTCCGGCGTCTCGAGGAGTTCGACCGTCCCGCCGCTGTCCGCGGCGGGCTCGAACCGGATGTCGTCGACACCCACCCGCATCAGGCCCCGATTGTCGGTCTGGACGATCCGAAGACGGACGGTCCTGCCGGCGAGGGACGCGGCGTCGACGCTGATCTCGGTGGGCGCGCGGTACAAGGGGTCCTCCGACGAGGTTCCGTAGACATCGAGCAGGACGGCGTCTGCGGCGAGCGAGTCGATCGGTGCCGACGGATCGATGAGGTCCATCCGGAACTGCTGGTTCGCCTCGAGCGCGTCGTGCGCGAGGGTGTCGGGACTAGCCAGCGCCGCGGTGCCTCGGTAGAACAGGCTCGCGAGCAGCGTGAAACGGCCGTCCAGCCGCACGTCGCGGTACAGAATGTGCGTCCCCGGGCCGTCCGCCTCGGTCGAGGCCGCGAACGAACCTTGCGGCGGCGCCGGGAGGGAGACAGGGGCGTTCCCGTCGCTCGGCGGCGACTCCGGCCCTTGCTGACCTTCCTTGTAGACGAACCAACCGCCTCGTCCGCTGCCGACCTCTCGCCAGCCTGTGAGCTCGCCGGTCTCGAAGTCGTCCACGACGACCGTCTGCGGTCGCGCACTGGGTGTCGGCGGCCCTCCGCAGCTCCCGAGGGCGAGACACACGACGACCCCTGCGACGACGACATCGGTCGCTGCTCGACGACTACGCATCACATCAGATAGGACACGAGAAATGAGTGTTGGGTCCAGACTTCGCGGCTATGACGGGTGCCGCGCAGGCTTACGGTACTCTCGCAGCGCAACACGGAGGCGAGTCCGTCCCATGACGGTCGAGACAGTCGAGCTCGGTCGCAACGCGATCGACCGACACGCCTGGGCGGAGGCCATCGAGGCTTTCACCGCGGCTGACCGCGCTGGCAGCCTCGGGCCGGCCGACCTCGAGCAGCTCGGCGCGGCCCAATGGTGGTCAGGACGTCCCGACGAGGCCGCCGAAGCGCTCGAACGCGCCTTCGCGAGGTACCAGGAGACTGGCGCGCACACCGAGGCCGCCTGGGTCGCGCTCCAGCTGGCATACCAGGCATTCCGCCGCCGACAGGGCTCGATCGGCGGTGGCTGGCTCGGTCGAGCGCAGCGGTTGCTCGAGAACCAGCCAGAATCAGCGGCGCATGCGCAAATCGCCTGTTTCAACGCCCTTGGTGCCTTGATGACGAACCGCCTCGCGGATGGGATCGAGCTCGCCGACGCGGCGATCGAGATCGCGAAACGCGTGGGCGACCGCGACGCCCAGTTCATGGCGACGAGCTTCAAAGGCATGGCCCAGGTGTTCGCGGGGGATTGGAAACCGGGTCTCGCCCTCATCGACGAGGCGGCGGCGGCCGCGTCATCCGGCGAGCTCGACCTGCGAGTGGCGAGTGACATCTACTGCAACACGATCGCCGCGTGCCGGAACGTCGGGGATTTCCAGCGAGCTGGCCAGTGGGCCGAGGAGGGCGAGCGCTGGATGCGCCGCCAAGGGGTCGGTGGCTATCCCGGCATCTGTCGCGTCCACCGCGCGGAGCTCAAGCTGCTCCGCGGACAATGGGCGGAGGCCGAGCAGGAAGCGCGCCAGGCGTGCGAGGAGCTGCAGCGCTTCGGCATCCTTGATGCCCTCGGGTGGGCGCATTACCAGGTGGGGGATGTGCGGCTCCGCATCGGGGACCTCGAAGGCGCGGCGGAGGCGTTCGATCGCGCCTACGAGTACGGACACGACGCCCAGCCCGGCATGGCGCTGCTCCAACTGGCGCGGGGTGAGACCGATGAAGCGGCCCGGTCGATCGCTCGGGCGCTGGCGCTCGCCGCGGGATCGGACGGTCAAGCCGACCGCGCCACACGAGGCCGGCTGCTGCCCGCCCAGATCGAGATCGCGTTGGCGGCCGGTGACCTCGAGACGGCCGGACCGGCGGTCGACGAGTTGGAGTCGATCGCCGCCCACTTCCAGCGACCAGTGTTCGAGGCGGGGGCGATGACGGCGCGCGGCGAGCTGCTGCTCGGTGAGGATAGGCCGGCCGAAGCGTCACCGATCCTGGGCCGTTCGTGGCGCCTCTGGCAGGAATCCGACCTACCGTACGAGAGCGCGCTGGCCCGTCTCCACTACGCGCAGGCGCTCACGGCGGAAGGTGACGATGCCGCCGCTCGACGAGACCTTCGTGCGGCCCGCAATGCATTCGAGCGCCTTGGCGCGACGCGTGATCTGCGTCGCGTGGATGCGCTCCTCGGAGAGGATGCCGCACAGACGGCCCCGACCTCACGTCGCGTCACCAAGACGTTCATGTTCACCGACATCGTCACGTCGACCGACCTGGTCGGGCTCATCGGCGACGATTCCTGGGAGGAGCTGCTGCGCTGGCACGACCGCGAGCTGCGGTCGGCGTTCGCGGAGCATGGCGGCGAGGAGGTCAACTCGACTGGCGACGGCTTCTTCGTCGCGTTCGAGCGGGCCGGCGATGCCATCGACTGCGCGGTCGACATCCAGCGGCGGCTGGCACGCCACCGCCGCGAGCATGGCTTCGCGCCGCTCGTCCGCATCGGGCTGCACACGACCGAGGCGGCACGAGAAGGCAGGGATTACCGGGGCAAGGGCGTGCACGTAGCGGCTCGCGTCAGTGCGGCCGCCGCCGGGGAGGAGATCCTGGTCTCGAGCGCGACGTTGAGTGGGATCGGTCCGATCCGGTTCGCCCTGTCCGAGCCGCGCCGACTGACGCTGAAGGGTGTCGAGGAACCCGTGGAGGCGCGCAGCGTCGACTGGCGCTAGATGGACCTGGCTGATCGACTGCGGCCCCTCGCCGCGCTCGTGCCGCTCCTCGAGGCTCCCGACGCCGACTTCGGGCATTGGGAGGGCGGATCCACCGGCACGGACGGGGTCCTGCACCTTCCCTGGTTCGAGTTCGGACCGACCGCAGACGCGTTCAGGGCCGCGATCGGCCGCGGCGGATGGGTCATCGTCGGCTTCGACTGGATGACCTGGCTGCGGACCGACGAGGGTCAAGCGCTCCGCGATCGTCCCGAGGCAGTCGAGACGGCGACCCCGGACCAGCTCGCGATGCTGCTGACGGCGATCGTCCGCTCCGACCGGTTCGTCGAGGGGTCGATCGCCGGAGCGTTCGAGTCCGGTCTCCTGTCGCGGATCGCCAAACGGGCGGCGGCGCTCATCGCCGAGATGGACCCGTGACCATGGGAACTGGCCCTGGCGTCTCGGCAGAGAGGAACGGGGCGATGTAGTCAGCCGTGAGGCGTGCGGGGAAGTCGTGCGCCAAGCCCGGCACGATCGTGACGGTGGCGTCCGGGATGAGGCTCCCGAGCTCTTGCGTGATCCGCGGAGGGAAGACCCTATCCTCAGCTCCGCCAAGGATGAGCGTCGGCGTGGTGACCTGTTCAGCGATCGCCTTGGCATCGACCCTGAGCCACGCGTCGAGCTCGGCAACGAAGATCGTCGGGTCGCGCGGAACGCCCAGGAGCCGGGGGCCCAGCAACCAGCCGACGGCCCCGAACACGACGCGCCGAAGTCCCGTACTGCCGATCCGCATCATCGATCCATACGCGGTGCGCCACCGACCCTGTTGTGCCGCTTCCATGACGCGACGCGCCATCCTCTGGCCATCGTCGCTCAGATGGTGGCCAGTGACGACCAACACGAGCCGGCGGATGAGATCGGGGCGGACGGCCGCCACATGGAGCGCGAGCATCCCGCCGGTCGAAGCGCCCATGAGGTCGACCGGTGGATGGAGGGCTTCCAGCGCGACGATCGCGTCCTCAGCCATGTCGGCGAACGTCGTTCCGACCGGACGGACCCGTCGCCCCACCCGCCATACCGTGAATGCCGGGAGGAGCGGATCCCAGCCCGATGCCGCCATGCGGCGCTCGGTCCCGGTGGGCAGGCCAGGGTGCAAGGACAGACCCGGGAGATAGACGAGGGTCATCGGCCCCGATCCGATCCGGAGCGTCGGAAGGTCGGGGCCTACCAGCAGCTCTGTGACGCCGTCGTCGCCGGTCGGCGGCTGCTTGTCCATCGCCCGATGATGCCTGCCAGGCGTTTGGACCTCACGTCACGCGCGGCTGGGGTGACGGGCGCGTTGCGTGGCGAGGCGCCGATGCGCCTCATCCAGAAGCGGCACGACGACATCGGTGAAAATCGTTTCGCTCGGATTGAGGATCGCCACCCACAGTTGCTTCGCGTAGTCGGGGTGGGGGAGGACGCGGTCGAGCGTCGTGTAGTCGGGCTCGGGTTCCGCTGCGGCGATGCGCTCCAGCGTCGGTCGGTTCACACCCATGCTGAGCCGAAAGACGCCTGGTCGGGACAGATCGGAGACCTGATCGGAGTCGTCGGACCAGACGAGGGTCGCGAAGTTCGGCCAGTGCTTCTCGGGGTCGAGTGAGAAGAACCGCATACCGTCGATGCTCACGACATCGACATCGGCAAACGTGCTCGTGATGTACCGGGTGATCGTTTCCGGGTCGGGCCCGGAAGCCAGTGATTCGCTCATGGGTCGAGCGTAGAACATCCAAGTCAAGAGGCGACCCACGCGGCTGCCGGCGTTGCTATCCTCGGCCCGGTGCGCCTCCCTGCCACCCGCGCAACCGAAGCCATCGTGCCTACTCGGCTCGGCCGAAGCTTTCGCTGGCTCCTGGCCTCATCGATCGTGTCGAACGTCGGGGATGGCATCGCGCTCGCCGCGGGTCCGCTCCTCGTGGCCTCCCAGACACGCGACCCGTTCCTGGTATCGATGGCACTGCTCAGCCAGCAGCTGCCGAACCTGCTGTTCGGCGTCCCGGCCGGTGCGGTCGCCGACCGTTTCGACCGGCGGCACATCATCGCGGGCGTCAATCTTGCGCGCGGCGCGGTCTTGGCCGTCCTGGCCGGGACGATCGTCGCCAGGGTGGTCGGCATCGAGGTGGTCCTGCTCGCGCTGTTCGTCCTCGGGACGGCGGAGATCTTCGCGGACGTCGCCAGCAGCAGCCTCCCGCCGCGCGTCGTCCCGCGCGAGGACCTCGGCATCGCGAATGCGCGATTGCAGGGTTCGTTCCTCCTGACAAACCAGCTCCTGGGCCCGCCCATCGGCGCGTTCCTGTTCAGCGCCGGGATGGCGCTGCCGTTCGCGGCGAATGCCGCGTGTTTCGCGCTGGGTGCCTGGCTCATCACCCGCGTCGCGACCGATGTCGCCGATGCGGCGTCCGAGCGGGCGGAGCAGCTTCGCGACCTGCGGACGGAGATGGTCGAGGGCATCCGCTGGCTGATCGCCCACCCGCCCATGCGCACGCTCGCCGTGACGATCATCTTGTTCAACGTCACCTACGGCGCCGCGTGGGCCGTGCTCGTCCTGTACGCCAGAGAACGCCTCGGGATGGACGCGTTCGGCTTCGGTCTGCTCACGACCGCGATCGCGATCGGCGGGATCGTCGGGACCGTGAGCTACGGACGCCTCGAGCGGCGGTTCTCGCTGGCCGACATCATGCGGGTCGGGCTGCTCATCGAGACTGGCACGCACCTCGTCCTGGCGCTCACGACGTCGCCGCTGGTCGCGCTGCTCACGATGGTCGTCTTCGGCGCGCACGCGTTCGTCTGGGGGACCACGTCGACGGTCGTGCGCCAGCGGGCCGTCCCGGACGAGCTGCTCGGTCGCGTGACCGGGGTCTACACGGTCGGGCTGATCGGCGGGATGGTGGTCGGCACGCCGATCGGCGGCTTGTTGGCCAGCACGTTCGGCCTCACCGCGCCGTTCTGGTTCGGCTTCGTCGGGTCGGCGCTCCTGGTCATCGTCCTATGGCGCCAGTTCAAGCACATCGTCCACGCCAGCGAGGTGTGAGGCGGGTCAGTGACGGTGGCGGTCAGACGGTGCCCACCTCGACGGCGATGTCCGAGTCGAGGCGTCGGCGGGACGCAGCGTCCGCGAGCGCGCGACTGCGCGGTTGCCCGGTCAGCGCCTCGAGGAACGGACCGCGGTCCAACGCCAGCAACTCGGTCGGGGTCACGGCGACGACCGTCGCCGTCCGCGGGATGTCGCGCAACAGAGCGATCTCGCCGAACGAGTCGCCGCGCGTCTGGCGCCGCACGCCACCGCTCGGCGTCGTTACCTCCACGTCACCGGACAGGATCACATAGAACCGGTCACCGACCTCACCGGCCGTGACGATGGCCGCGCCGGGGTCGACCGAAAGGGGCGTGGCACCGTTCGCCAGCCGCTCCAGGACCGGCCCCGAGAGCGGCCCGAACATCGGCACGGCCCGAAGCGCTCGCAGGTGACGGAGCCGGCTCGGGACGAGCCGATCGGCACGGATGAGGGTCGGCGCCGCGATCGCCACTATGACCCCGAAGGCGACGCCGCAGACGACGATCGCCGGCAGCATCCCCACCGTGGCGATGAGCACCGGTACCGCGAGCGCCCCGAGCGCCTGCGAGGCCATCATCGTCGCCTCCATCACGCCGAACACGCGGCTCATGACGTCGTCGCCGGCCAGGCGCTGTGCGAGCGTCAGGGCTTCGACATAGACGAACGCCCAGCCGAGCCCGGCGGCCACGACGCAGGCGAGGATCACCACCGGCCCTGGCCCGAGCCCGATCAGCGCGACGGCGCCTGCGAACAACGCGCCGGCGGCGACATACGCCGTCGCCAGGCGTTCTCGACCCATCAGCAGGCCCGTTCCGGCCGCGCCAAGGACGGATCCGAGCCCGGCCACCGCCGAGACGTAGCCGATCGTGCTCTCGTCGCCGCCAAGCAGCTCGATGGCGATGACCGCGACCAGTACATTGAACGCGCCGAGGAGCGCGATCGCGCCGCTGAGGATGGCCATCACGGCGATCAGCCGGCGGTCGTGGGCGACCGCGCGCAGGCCCGCAGCGAGCTCTCGTCCGAGCCGGTGGCCGCGCGGGAGGGCGGCGGTCACGCCCGCGAGCGACCGCGACGCCCGTGCCAGCGGTAGTACCGCCAGCGTCGACCCGAGCGCCAGCAGCGCGTTCGTCGCGTACACCGCGGCCGGGCCGGCGATGCCCACGAGCACGCCGACGAGGAGCGGCCCGATCAGCGCCCCCAACCCTTCGACCGTGCCCGAGGCGGCGTTCGCGATGGCCAGCTCGTCGGGTGTCTGGGCGACCTCCGGCAGCAGCGCAGCATGTGCCGGCCGGATCAGCGTGATGCTCGTCGCGGCGACTGTGGCCATCGCGTAGGCGACGATCGGCGGGGCGAACACCAGCGCTACGGCCGTCGCCGCCATGGACGCCGCCAGGATCGCGTAGGCGCCCGCGAGCACACGGGCGCGCGGCCATCGGTCGCCGACCATGGATGCCGCCGGCGCCACGATGATCGACGGGAGGAACACGACCCCGGCCACGACGCCGGCTTCCACCGGGCCGCCCTGCGAGTAGGCGAACACCACGACGCCGATCCAGGACGCCCATTCCGTGATGCTGAACGCGAGGAATGCCGGGATGAGGCGCCGCAACGACGGCAGCCGCAGGACCGCGCGGACCGTGACGAGGGCGCCGGTCATCCACATCAGTCTGACGAGTCAGCGCCAGTCGGGGATGCCTCCGAGTGCATGGCCGATGCCATCCGCGCGCAGCTCCAGCCGGCCGGTCCCGTCCGGCCGCACCACGTAGAGGGCGCGACCCGACACCAGGAGGAAGCGGCCGTCGGGCGACCAGGCGACGAACTGGGCGACCTCCGAGCTGACGCGACGCACGTTCGACCCGTCGACGCTCATGAGCCACACGTCGCGATGCTGGTCGTCGGGCTCGCCCGTTCGCCAGCACTCCGCATCCGAGGACGCGAACTGGCAGTCGTCGCGTTCCGAGGTGAACGCGATCGTCGTGCCGTCCGGCGACCAGACCGGCCAGCCGTCGCCGCCCGGGGTGTCGGTCAGCTGACGGGTCCGGCCCGTGGCGATGTCGGCGACGTAGACCTCGTAGTCGACGCCGTCATGACCCTCGAAGACGATCTGGGTGCCGTCGGGTGAGAACGACGGGTATTCCACCCAGCCGTCGATCTCGAGCGCGCGGAGGTTCGAACCATCTGGGTCGACCAGATAGCCGCGGAGCCGGCCCCCGTCGCGGTCCGAGTTGAAGACGATCGTTCGACCGTCCGGCGACCAATCCGGACCCCAGTCGTTCGCCGGATCGTTCGTGATGTTCCGCCGCTCCGAGCCGTCGGCACGAGCCACGAAGATCTCGTCGTCGTCGTTGACCCCACGGGTCGAGTCCCGGTAGACGACCCGCTCGCTGTCCGGCGAGAAGGCTCCATCGAACTCCGGGCCGGCGGGATCGCCGGCGACCTTCACGACATTCGAGCCGTCGACGTCCATGACGAAGACATCCTCGAAGTCATCGAACACGATCCGCCCGGACAGCTCGGCCAGTTCGATGGGCTCGCCGGTCGAGACCGGTGCCCAGCCGGTGTGGACGATCCGCGAGGGGAGGGGAGTTTCGCTGGGCGACGATGCGGGTGTCCGGGACGGAGTGGGGACCGCGGTGACGCTGGGTCCGGCACAGCCGGCCGCGGAGATCGCGAGCACGACGGTCGCAACCGGTCGAAGCGATGCCACGTGCGCTCTACATCTGGCGGCCGGCTTCGGTTCCCGAAGGCTTGGACAGGCGAGCTGTCAAGGACCGCCCGCAGGATCGTCGGCATGGCCAAAGCACCTAACGACTTCCGACATGCCCAGGCTGCCTGGTCCGCCGCCCGCCGGATGATCGCGCGCAAGGACCGCCCCTGCTACCGCGTCGCCGAGACCGGCGACGGCGTCACGGTCCACGTCATCGAGCTGCCGTGGATCGCGCCGATCGAGGCGACCCGGCGCAGCGCCATCGATCGCGCCCGCGAGGCCATCGCCGCCTGGCTGGACGTGCAGCCCGATACGTTCGACGTCGAGCGCGGGTAGCGGAGCGCGCGACCGGACGCAACGCGGTGGGGACACACTTCGCCGGGACGCGCGTCAGTCGAGTGGCGGCAGGCCATGACCTGCGCATCCGCCCAACGAGGCTGCCCATATGGACCGCACACCGCTGGCGATCCTCGCGATCGCCCTGGTCACGCTGGTTTCGTGCTCGAACCCTGCGCAGGCCGAGATCGACCGCGGGGATGGCCTGCTGACCGCCAACAAGGTGGACGAGGCATACGCTGCCTATGACGCCGCACTCAAGCTCGACCCGGACAATCCGGCGGCCCTGGCGGGGCGTGGCTGCGCGAGGAACCTAGCCGATCGCGAGCTCGGCATGCCCGACCTCGATCGTGCGATCGAACTCGATCCTGAGAGCTACAGCGGCCATCGCTGTCGAGCCGAGACGCTGCGCGCCAGCGGAGACCTGGAGGCCGCGCTCATCGATGCGACCAAGGCGGTCGAGCTCGATGCGTCCGCGGCCTATGGCCATGTGACCCTCGGCAATGTCCTCGACGAGCTCGGCCGTACTGCCGAGGCGATCGCCGCCTACGACAAGGCGATCGAGCTCGAGCCCACCCTGGCCAATGCCTACAACCAGCGCAGCGTCGCTCGCACGCGGTCCGGGGACGACGAAGGCGCCGCCGCGGACGTTGACAAGGCGATCGAGCTCGACCCCGACTACGGGGCTGCATATGCGGTCCGCGCGCTGGCGCGCGTCTTCGAAAACGATTGCGAACGCGCGCTGGCCGATGCCGAGAAGGCAGTCGCGCTCGAGCCGGACTTCCCGAGCGGCTACAGCGCTCGGGCGCTGTGTCGTGGCGAGGCCGGGGACCTCGACGGTGCCCTCGCCGATGCCGACAAGGCCATCGAACTCGGGCGGGCCGACTTCTTCGCGTTCTACTCGAGAGGGCTGATCCACCTCGAGCGAGGCGCCTCTGCCGATGCCAAGGCCGACCTGCAGCAGGCGCTCGAGCTGGCGCCGACACCCGACCTGGCCGAAGGGGTCCGGTCGCTCATGGCGGAGTATGGCCTCGAGGGCGGGAGCGACCAGTAGACTGGTCGCCTTGGGAACCTCGCAACCGCGCGTCGGCGTCGCGAACGAGCTGCCGGTGGGATCGGCGGACGGCACCATCAGCATCGGCCGCGAGACATTCCCGGAGTTCGACTATTTCCAGCGCCTGGGCGTGCACGTCCAGTCCGATCGCGTCCGACTGGCGAACCCCGACCCTGTCTATGTCGAGACGGCGCTGACCGCGTTGCGCCAGGCGGCCCATGAGCTCGGTGTGCCCGAGGTCTCGGTCGTCTTCGTCGACACGGTCGTCCCGCCGCCTGCCGTCGGACTGCGCTACGGGTTCAAGGGCGCCTACACCACCGACTATCCGACCCTGATCTGGGTGTTCGCGAACTGGACCTCACTGGACGAGCTCGCGGGCACCGTCCGCCACGAGACGGCCCACCTCGCGTTCGCCCGAACGCACTCGGCGGAGGAGTCAGCAGGCCACGTCGGACCATCGGAGGACTTCGCGCTCGCGTTCGAACACCTGCCACCATCCCGCGACGACGCCGCGCCGCCATAATCCGCACACCGCCGGAGGGATCTGACCAGCGGCGTCCCACACGAGGTGTCTTCCGTGGCCACGCAGCGCTTCGAGTCGTCCGTCACCGCCATTTCGTGGATCCCTTCCGAGGCCATCAGCGGGCCGTCGAAGATCCCGTTCGAGTTCGGCGTCACTCACTACGACGAGCCGCCGCCCGATCGGCTCGAGGACATCGAGCAGCTGCGGACGAGTGACCGCTTCCGGGAGGCGAACGAGCTGCGCGGGTTCATCGAAGTCGAGGACGGCCGGATCGTGCGCGCTGGCCACTTAGGAAAGGGCCACATCGGCGCGACGACGGTCCGCGTCGGACCGGCCGCCCTGCGCTTCCCCGCGGTCCACCTTCCCGACATCCAGGCCGACCCGGAGATCGGCGCCACGTCCGCCCGGTTCGTCCAGACGGTCGGCGGCCGGATGGGCCTGCCGACCCCGCGACCGGTGCCGCACAAGCCGTTCGTCCAGTTCTGGCCGTCGATCGCCTGGACGACCCTTGCCTTGACGATCAACGCCGACGGCAGTGCGAGCCACGAGCTCGTCGGCGCGAGCGCGTTCCCGCGTCACTGGGTCTATGACGATGAAGGCCGGCTCACTTCGAAATCGGGCGTGATCGACTTCGGCAAGTGGTTCAACGACTCGTTCGGCGAGCGGACGCCGTGGGGCGACCAGGATTCGCCGACCGTGGTGGCCGCGGTCGAGTCGGCGCTCGAGCGGTCGCTGTCGAGCGCGATCATGAGTGGTGGCGCCAAGCCGAAGATCCAAACGGTCGCCGAGGGCACGAACCTGGTCCGCCAGGGTCAGGCCGGTACGGAGGTCTACCTCATCCTCGACGGCATCTTCGTTGTCGAGGTCGACGATCAGGAAGTCGCCGAGATCGGTCCCGGCGCCGTCGTCGGCGAGCGAGCCGGCCTCCTCAACGGCACCCGGACGGCGACGCTCTGGGCCCGGACGCCGGGCCGCGTGGCGAGCGTGCCGCACGACACCCTAGACCCAGAGGCGCTCACCAGCCTCCAGGCGACGCACGCCGCGCGGAGTCACGACTGATCGGTCTACCGCATAGCGAGCGCGCGCCGGTCGAGACCGGGCGACTGCCGACTGGACATCCCTATGCTCGGATCGGGACGGGGGCACGAGTCGTGCTGTCCATCCCCGGGCTGTCGTTCACGGCGGAGCCGTCAAAGCCGACGGCAGCTCGCCGTGCGTGGAAGGCATGGCTCGGACCGATCGAGCGGCACGGCCTCACGTTCGTCGAGGTCGGTCGTCGCGCCGACCTCCGACCTGGCAGCACCGCGGCAGACGTGGCCGCCGACTACGCCGAGGTGATTCGTCGGGAATGGGGCGAAGCGGTCGCGATCATGGGCATCTCTAGCGGTGGCCACTATGCGCAATGGCTGGCCATCCACCACCCGGATCTTGTCGAACGGCTCGTGCTGGGGTTCACCGCGCATCGATTGACGGCCGAGGTGCGCGAGCTCCAGCGTCGAGCGGTCGTCCACTTCCTCGCCGGCCGTTGGCGATCGGGCTACGCGCTCATCGCCCCGTGGGTGCTGCCGAAGCATCCGCGCCTCGCGACTGCCGTCGGCTGGTTGCTCGGTCCGTACGTTGGGGGCCGACCAACGGACTTGCGGGTCCTATCGATCGATGCCGACGCCGACGAGACGCACGACTCGACCGGCCACCTGGGCTCGATCCGGTGCCCGACGCTCGTCGTCAATGGCGGCCTGGATCCCGCCTACCCGCGCGAGCTCGTCGGTGAGCTTGTCACCGGCATCCCGGGCGCTCGTCAGGTGGAATACCCCGACGCGGGACACGCCGGACCTGGAGCCCGCTTCGCCGAGGACGCGTGCTCGTTCCTCGCCGACACCGCTCGGTCCTGACTCAGCGGTCCGATGTCCTCGCTTCGAACAGCTCCCACTCGCCCGGCACGCCCCGCAGGCTGGCGGCGCCGAGCGGCCTGAACGCGAGGTCGGTGCCGGTGACGAGGTCACGCACGGTCTTCGTCACGACCACCTGACCGCTCGCCGCCGGACCGAGCAACCGCGCCGCGATGTGGACGGCGATGCCTCCGACCCCGGCCTCGCGACGCTCGATCTCCCCGGTGTGGATGCCCGCGCGGATCTCGACGTCGAGGCCGCGGGCGGCGTCGACCAACTCGAACGCGCAGCGCAGGGCTCGCGTCGGGGAGTCGAAGACGGCCATGACACCGTCGCCGGAGAACTCCACGTTCTGGCCGTGCCAGCGCTCGACCTCGCCCTGGACGATCCGCTGATGCTGCTCGAGGAGCTTCTTCCAGGCGCGATCGCCCATGGCCGCTGCGCGACCGGTCGAATCGACGATATCCGCGAACAGGACCGTCGCCAGCGTCCGATCGATGTCCTCCGCCGCCTGCAGCGACCGGATCTGCTCGTTCGTCCACTGGTATTCGTCGACGAAGCGGCTCGTCGGTACCTCGGGGTCCGGTCGGTACGTGAGCAGGACGACACCGGAGCTGAACGCGCGTGACCCGACGAGGCGCAGGTGGTGCGTGTCGATCCGGTCCCGGAACAGGTGCTTGCCACTGCCCAGGATGACCGGGTAGACATGCAGCCGGTACTCGTCGACCAGGTCGTGTCGCAGCAGCTCATCGACCAGGTCCGGGCTGCCGAACACCAGCAGGTCGCCGCCCGGCTTCGCCTTCAGCGTCCTGACCCCGGCGGCCACGTCACCCGAGATGATCGTGGAGTTGCTCCAGTCGGCCCGCTTGAGCGTATTCGACACCACGTACTTCGGGATGCTGTTCATCCAGTCGATGAATTCGGCATCGCCGGCGCTGGCGGTCGGCCAGAACGCCGCCCAGATCTGCCAGGTCCGGCGGCCGAGCAGGAAGGCGTCGGCCGACCTCGCCTGTTCCTTGTTGTAGACCTGATCCTCGTCGTTCTGGACGCGCAGCGCCCATGCGTTCCGGCCGCTCCGGTGCTCGTCGAACCCGGGCGCCTCGACGATGCCGTCGACGGTCACGAACGACGTCACGACCAGCCTCATGGCCGCAAGACTAGTCGGCACAAGACGCCGAACGCGCAGATTGAACAGATTCGCGCTCCGCGACGCCCTAGAGCATGAGGGGTCCATACCCACGGACCAGCGTGCGACGCGCCTGATGCCGGCGCGGTACCGAAGGAGGGACGCGGATGACCAGTCTTGGTCAGCCCTCAAGGGCCTGATCCGGGTCTCGGCACCCATGGCGCTTGGCGCCACATAGGAAACACCGACTACGAGGAAACCGTCATGACGCACTCCCGGCAACGTACGAAGGCCAGACGCTGGCTTCCGGCGCCGATCGCCATCGCGCTGATGGCCGTCTCGCTCCTGATCCCCGGGACATCCGTGGCGGCTCGCGAGCCGACAAGGATGGTCCTCGAGTGGAACTTGAACGCCGTCAACGCGATCGGGAACGCCCCGACTGCGACGCCCCCGGGGCTCGGCCAGCCACCCCCGCTCGCGCCGATCCACGTCGCGATGGTTCACGGCGCGATCTACGACGCGGTGATGGCCATCGTCGACACCCACGAGCCCTACCTGGACGGTCTCAATGCGCGGAGGTCCTCCTCCCAGGCGGCCGCCGTCGCGGCTGCGGCACACGGCGTCCTCGTCGGCCTCAGTGCGGCCGCGCCGGATGTCAAGGCCAGTGTCGACAGCCTCTACGCCGCGTCCCTTGCGAAGATCCCCAACAGCACGGCGAAGGCACGCGGGATCAGGGTCGGCCGGGCCGCCGCGGCAGCGATGCTCGCCAACCGGGCGAATGACGGCCGCTTCGGCACCACGACGTTCGATACGGGTACCGCTCCCGGCCAGTGGCGGCTCGTCCCGCCCCTCAACGCGAATGCGTTCCACTGGGTGGGCGCGGTCAAGCCGTTCACGCTGAAGCGCCCGGACCAGTACCGCATCGGGCCGCCGTTCCCCCTCGCCAGCGCCGACTACGCCAGGGAATTCAACGAGGTCAAGCGGCTCGGTGGTGCGAGCTCGATACGGACACCCGCGCAGGCCACGCTCGCCACCTGGGCGTCGGCCAATCCATTCCCCGCGCTGAATCGGTCCCTCCGCGAGATCGCGATCAAGCGCCACCTCTCGACGAGTCAGCAGGCACGGCTGTTCGTGATGACGAGCATGTCGACAGCTGATTCATTGATCGCCTGCTGGGAGAACAAGGACCACTGGC
Source organism: uncultured Chloroflexia bacterium (assembly GCA_963812745.1). Taxonomy (GTDB): domain Bacteria; phylum Chloroflexota; class Limnocylindria; order Limnocylindrales; family CSP1-4; genus SPCO01. The sequence goes on from CAWEWE010000006.1 coordinate 542,852, forward strand.
TTTTCTGGCGCCCACAGACGGCCATCCAGGAAGCGGCGAACGACGGGAACCCGGACACCGTGGCCGATCCAAGCTGGACGTCGCTGATCCCGAACCCCGGTTACCCGGATCCACCGTCTGGCTTCAACTGCTTGGTATCCGGGATGATGCACGCTGCTCGCGCGTACTTCGGCACGAACAGCATGACGTTCGACATGACCAGTATCGGGGCGACGCCTGTCACCCGGCACTACACGCGGTTCACTGGCCCCATCAACGACGCGATCAATGGTCGCGTCCTCGTCGGCTTGCACTTCCGTCGGGCCGACGTCCAGGGCGCCTGGCTCGGGCAGAAGGTCGCGAGATACCTTTCGACCCACTACTTCGAGCGAGACGACTGATCCCCTGACACCCGAAGCACACACGCGACCCCCGGCCCGTTGAGGTGGGCCGGGGGTTCGTCATGCGAATTGCCGGGCGTGACAGTCACCTCATCGAGCCGGCCTCGCGACCGGCACGCGGAGGGCGACGCTCAAGGCCCAGACGCCGGGCCGCGTGGCGAGGGTGCCGCTCGACTCACTCTAGCCGCAGGCGCCCGGGAGCCTCACGGCGACACACCGCTGCGTGGCGTAGCGCTACTGGCCGCGCAACCCTTGCAAGCTTTACGGGTCTGACGTCTACGCCTGGAACAGTTCCCACTCGCCCGGGTCGTGCCACATGGTCAGAGCGCTATCGTGATGCGCCCTCCGTCGCCGGAGCGGCCGCTAGGGCGGCCATAAGCTCCGCCGGCCGGATCGGCTTCGACAGATAGTCGTCCATCCCCGCGGCAAGGCATGCCTCTCGGTCGCCCTCCATCGCGTTGGCGGTCATCGCGATGATCCAGGGACGGTGAGGGAGCGATGCCGAGCGGACCTGACGGGTCGCCTCCAGGCCATCGAGAGCGGGCATCTGGACGTCCATCAGCACAACGTCGTATCGAGTGCCTATGATCGCCGCGACGGCCTCGTTTCCATCGTGCGCCAGGTCCGCGTCCACACCCATGTTGGCCAGCAGCCTGAGCGCGAGCTTTTGGTTCATCGGGTTGTCCTCAGCGAGCAGCACCCGGAGTGATCGATCGCGGAGCGGTAGCCCCGCAGCCGGGCGTACACCGTCGGCGTGCTGAGCTCCATCGACAGCCGCCTCCGGCGCCGCCCGAGCAACGAACTGGAGCTCGAACCGGCTGCCTTCGCCCGGGACCCCGTTGCTCGTCGCCGTCAAGGTCCCACCCATGAGTTCGGCAAGGCGACGGCTGATCGCCAGGCCGAGGCCGGTCCCGCCGTACCGCCGCGCGATCGAGGCGTCCGCCTGGCTGAATGACTGGAAGAGTCGACTCATGGTGTCCGGTCTGATCCCGATCCCCGTGTCCTGGGTGATAACGCGAAGCTGCCATACACCGTCGGTCAGGGCGGCATTGACCGTCAACGTCACGCCTCCACGGTCCGTGAATTTCGTCGCGTTCGAGAGGAGATTGAGCACGATCTGGCGGATGCGACCGCTGTCACCCAGGAGCATCGGTGGACGTTCACCGACCACCTCGACCGCGAGGTCGAGACCCTTCTTCGCAACGATCGGCCGGATCAGGTCAGCCGCCCCCCGGATGGTATCGATCAGATCGAACGGCGCTGAGTCAAGTTCGAAACGACCAGCCTCGATCTTCGAGAAGTCGAGGATGTCGTTGATGATCGTGAGCAATGCCTCACCGGAAACCCCGATGCTCTCCGCGTATTCCCGCTGATCCTCATCGAGCGGTGTTTCCAGCAGGAGTCCGGACATCCCGATCACGGCATTCATCGGCGTCCGGATCTCGTGGCTCATCGCGGCAAGGAACTCGCTCTTTGCCCTGTTCGCGGAATCGGCCTCGAGCCGGGCTGCCTGGAGCTCGCTGATGTCGTGATAGATGGCGTAGAAGCCCAGGTGCTCACCGTCCACAGACAACGGGACCATCAGGATCTCGACGTCGACGGCCGTGCCGTCCTTGCGTACCCGTTGACCGATCTGCTGGGCTTTCCCGTGCTCGGCGGCTGCACGGCTCAGTTGGTGACCTTCTTCGCGGAGCGCCTCGGATGGCAGAATCAGATCGTCGATCGAGCGACCGATCGCGTCTGCGGGCCAGTAGCCGAATAGCGAGGTCGCAGCCGGGTTCCACCCGGACACGCGCTCGTCGGTGTCCATCGTGACGACTGCAACCGGGCTGACCTCCACGAGCGATTCGAAATAGGCCTTCTGGCGGCGAATCTCCGTCGTTCGTTCATCGACCCGCCGTTCGAGGGTGATGACGTTCTCGCGCAGCTCGGCCGTCATGTCGTCGAACGCGGTAGCGAGGACACCGACCTCGTCCTCGGACCGTAGCCCGGAGGTCGCCTCGAGATCGCCGCGCCGAACACGTGTGGCGGTCGCAGCAAGCGACAGGATGGGTCGGGTCACGCGTCGCGCGACGAACCAGATGCCGCCCGCCAGCAGCACAGCAGAAACGAGACCGACGACCCCGATCACGATCGCAAGCTGCCGCGCCGACCCGAACGCTTCGTCCTGGCTCATCTCGGCGATCAGGCCGGCACCGCGGTCAGGGAGCCACCGGTACACACCGATCACCGGCGCCCCATGGGCATCCGTGTACAACCCGCGCCCGCTCTGCTGCGCGGCGATGGCATCGATCGCCGCGGACCGGAGCGCAACGCCGCCACTGGCGTCCGTGGTTCCCTGGATCAGCACACCGTCCGGACTCACGAGATAGGCCCTGCCCGTCTCGCCTAGGCCGGTCCGCTCGACGACGATCCGCTCCACGCGCTGGAGGCTCAGATTGGCCGCCACGACGGCGACCCGCTGGCCCTTGCCATCGTGGTCGAACAGGGGCGTAGCGACCGTGATAGTCGGAAGACCCGTCAGGCTCGACCGGTACGCGTTCTGGACGGTCGTGTGCGATGAGCCCGGTCGTGAAGAATGGCTCGGTCGCGGCCGAGGCACCTTCGTGAGCGGACACCGTCGAGAGCTGCACGTTGCCATCCAGCCCGAGGACGTAGATCTCCTCAGCATCGGCGGTCTGTGATACGAACGTGGCAAGCAGCGTCCGCAGCCGGTCCTCGGCTCCGCTCCGTGCCGCGCTCGGCGGTCTCTGGATCGAGGAAGGCGCGCGCATCATCACCGACGCCGGGCACCACGCCGACGAAGACGACGTTACGACTCTGTTCGTCGATCCAGCGGTCGAGCGCATCGGCCTTGATGCCCGCGACGGCGTCTAGCCGGTCGTAGACCGATGCCGTGAGGTCGCCGGTCGCTCGGGCATAGACGATCACGCCTACGACCAGGACGGTGATCGTCGAAAGCGCGAGGAAGTACGACGACAAGCCGGGCTTGCAGGCTACGGCGGAACGGCGCGAGGATCCGGCTCGTGATGCCGCTCATCAGCGGGGCAACCGTATGCCGCTCCTCATCGGACATCCTGCCCAAGCACGCTGAGATCGAACTCGCCCGCTGCCGTGGTGTAGTCGGCCCCGAACCAATTCATCGACATCGACTTGAGTGTGCCGTCGGCGTGGGCGGCCCGGATGATCTCGTTGACCCGCTCCACGAATGCAGCCTCGGCCAGGCTCGAGCCCTTGTCGACGAATTCGACTCGGATACATCGAGAAGGCGGGCTCATCGAGTAGTCGAACAGGCTTTCCATCCTTGATGGCCTGGAGGCCGACCGGCTCCGCAGCCAGGAATGCGTCGATCTTGCCGGCGACCAGGTCGTCGATACCCGGAAATTCGGTCTCATAGCCCGCGAGCTCGGGGTCCTTGACCTTCTGAACGAGGTCGACACCTGGGATCTTCAACGTGCCTTGGAGGTAGGCCTCGACGGTGCAACTCGTGCACGTCCCGATGGTCTTGCCATCCAGGTCCGAGAGCTCGCTCGCAGTGGAGTCCGTCCTGACGATGAACCGCTGCGGTACGTAGTAGTACGGCTGGGTCATCCACAGGTGCTCCATGCGCGTCCCGTTGATGGCGCCCGAGGCGTAGGCAAGATCGAACCGGTCGCCCCAGTTCCCGGCAGTCACCTCGCTGAAGGTCGGTGACACGAAGCACGCTTCCACGCCGAGCGCAGCGGCCACGAGCTTGTGCGTCTCGATATCGAACCCGCTGACCTCGGGGGCCGTGATCTGGTTCGGCAGGCACTTGGTCGGAGCGGCACGTGTCGCTCCATCCACTTTGATGGACTGCGGCGGATAATCCAGCTCGGCGTACCCGACGAGGGTCCCGCGAGCCAGGATCTGCGCGAGCTTGTCCGTCGTCGGGTCCGCGCTCGCCGGAGTGACTGCCGCGCCGGGCGAAGACGAACAGGCAGCCACGAGGAAGGCCACGACCGCCACGGCGTGAAGCATCGCTTTCATCGATCCTCCGACCTTGGCGACGCTACGACCTGACGGTCATCCGCGACGTGGCCGTGTCAGCCTCCCGCCACCAGTGCGCGGCATCATACGGGGTCGCTGTGGGGCGCGAGTTTGGTCGTCGTGCACCGGCGTCCAAGTCAAAGAAATGGGAACCCGGGTATCGGCGGCATCAGCGCCTCCGGGCGAGACTAGCTGAGCGGGGTCCGGGCGATCGGCGTCTGCCCGCGGGCATGGAAACGCCCGCTCGACAGTGCCGGGCGGGCGTCGACTGGCCGGTTGTATGACGGGTCCGCCAAGCGCGCGGCTGGACGGGTGTCGTACCGTCCGCGCATGCCGTCGCACGAGACCAGGATCGAGACCGGCGCGATCTTTGGGGGTTAGGCTCCCGGCATGACCCTTGCCCAGCTCGACGAGTTTCGCCGCTCATTCGCGGGCGAGGTCGTCACGCCCGATGCCGCCGGCTACGACGATGCCAGGCGGGTGTGGAACGCGATGTTCGATCGTCGACCGGCCATGGTCGTCCGACCCTCGAGCGTCGACGACGTCGTCGCCGCCGTTCGCTTCGGCCGCGAGCTCGACCTCGAGATCGCCGTCCGCGGCGGCGGTCATAGCGCCGTCGGGCACTCGACGACCGACGGCGGCCTGGTCATCGACCTCGGGCGGATGAACGGCGTCAGCGTCGACGCGGAGCGGCGGCTCGCTCGAACCGGCGGTGGAGCGCTGCTCGGCACGCTCGACATCGCGGCCCAGGAACACGGGCTCGTCTGCCCGGTGGGGGTCGTCGGCCATACCGGTGTCGCCGGGCTGACGCTCGGTGGTGGCGTAGGCCGGCTCCAGCGACGGTTCGGGCTGACGATCGACAGCCTTCGGGCGGTCGAGCTCGTGACCGCCGACGGGCGCCTCGTGCGCGCAAGCGCGGACGAGGAGCCGGAGCTGTTCTGGGGCCTCCGCGGTGCCGGCGCGAACTTCGGCGTCGCGACGAGCCTGGAGCTCGAGCTGCATCCGTTCGCCGGCACGCTCCACCGAGGGGTCCACGTCCACCCAGCGAGCGACATCCAGGAGCTCTGGCCGATCTTCCGGGAGTTCATGACCGAGGCGCCCGAAACGATCGCGGCGATCTTCACCGTCGCGCTGGCCGAGCCGGCGGCGAACTATCCGGATTCGGTCGCGGGACGGCCGATCATCGTCATCTCCTACAACCACAGCGGGGTAGGGGAGGACGTCGAGCGCGACATCGCGCCGCTCTTGCAGGCTCCGGCGCCGGCGTCGGTGACGGCCACCAGCGAGCAGTACCTGACCGCCCAGCGCTCGAGCGACCTCGACCTCGCCTGGGGTTCGCGGTCCGCCATCCTCGGTGGCTATGTCGCGGACTGTTCGCCGGCAGTGCTCGATGCGTTCGTCGCGCACGTCGAGCACGTCCCGGTGACGCCAGCATCTCGGTGACGGCGATGGGCGGCGCGATCGCCCGGACGCCGGACGACGCGATGGCCTTCACCGGCCGGCCGCCACCCATTCGACGTCAGCCCCGACACCGGCTGGTCCGACCCGGAGCACGACGCCGCGAACATGCGCTGGGTCCGCGACGCGATGGCGATCATCGAGCCAGAGCTCCTGCCGGGCCGCTACATCAATGAGCTGTCGGATGCCGGTCCTGAAGTGACCGCCTCCAGCTACGGCGATGCGAAGCTCGAGCGCCTGCGGGCCATCAAGCGTGCTTGGGACCCGACCAACGTCTTCCACATGAACCACAACGTCGCGCCGTAGCCCGTCGCCAAGCCACGGTCAGTCCGGGAGCGTCACCGAGCTCAGAAGGTCTTCGAAGAGCGCGCGATGCGTCGGCATCTGACGCCGCCTTGACGGCCGGGATCGCGGACAGATGAACGCGTACGCGACTCCGGCACGAACCGACGACGGCCTGTGTTGATCAGGGCCCCGCAGTTCCACCCAAGCAGGACCCACGGCTCGCCACCGATCTGGAGCGGCTCGTTCACCTCGGGTTCGGCGACTGGGCAGGTGTCGCCGTGATCGCGCGCGGTGGCCGCGATGCGGTCCGAGCGAATGCGGCCAGATCGAAGGTCAACGGCCCAGCGAAGGCCCAGGCGCTGAGCCGACGCCGGCCCGACGAATCTGTCGGCCACAGAACTGAAGTCATCACTCGGTTGCGACGCTGCCATCCCAGCTGGATCCTTGCCGGCGCAGACGCGTCCAGCCGGCAGGAAGGGTCGAGGGTGTAGCCGTAGAGCGGCGACGTGAAGTCGACGGTGTCCCAGCAACCGAGGCGGTCGGCTCATCGATGGGGTGACGACTGCGGTCGACGGCGTCGCCGGCTGGCGACGGACGGCGGGCTCGCCGGCGCCTGACGAGGGACTGGCGCTCGATCCCGAGCACGCAGCAACGAGTACGAGCGCGACGAAGGACAGGAACGGCTTCATGGACATCACGGGACCTCCCGTGGTGAGTCAGGTGGGCAACTCGATCGATTCAAGGAACGACAGAAAAAGCGCGCGATCGTCGGGATCTGAGGCTGCGACGACGGCGAGATCGCGGAAGGTGAACGCGTACGCGACTCCGGCACGAACCGTCACGGCCGTGTTGATCAGAGCCCCGCAGTTCCACCCGAGCAGTACCCACGGCTGGCCACCGATCTGGAGCGGCTCGTTGATCTCGGGTTCGGCGACTGGACAGGTGTCGGAATGGTCGCGCGCGGTGGCCGCGATGCGGTCCGACACGAATGCAGCCAGGTCGCCGCTGAACGGGCCGGCGAACCCCCAGGCGCTGAGACGCTCCGGGCCGACGAACCTGTCGACAGAACTGAAGTCATCACCCGGCGCTGACGCTCCATCCCAGCGAATCCTCGCCGGCCCGACCGTCCAGCCGCCAGGAAGGGCGATGTTGTAGCCGTACAGCGGCGAGGTGAACACGGTCGGGCCGGACGGCGAGGCGGCTGCCGACGCCGACACCGATGGCGATGGGACGACCGTCGGGGTTGCCGTCGGCATGGGCGCGCCACCCGGGCCGACGACCGGTCGCAGGTTGAGGAACGCGATTCCGACCGCCAATACGACGACTGCGGCGACGACGAATCGGCCGCCGAGCATGGAATCGGGTTCCCGTAGCGGGCCGATCACGATCAGCTGGCGGGTTCGATGGATGTCGCGACGAACAGCTTCGAACGCCCGATCCGGCAGGTCCGGCTGGTGCGCATCGAAGAAGGCCGCGATCCGGGCGTCTCGATCTCGGGCTGCGGTCATGCGAAACGCTCCTCGGTGGTCGTTCGGTCGTCGGCGTCGAGGCTTGCGCGTAGCGCGGCGGTCGCGTGGCGGAGTCGAGACTTGGCGGTGCCGAGCGGGATCCCAAGGCGCGCTGCGAGCTCCGGCAATGGCAGGCCGAGGACGTGGTGGAAGACGAGAACGGACCGATGCTCGAGGGTCAGCCTGCGGAAAGCGTGCTCGAGCTGATCACGATCGTTGACGGTGAGGATGCCGCCCATGTCGATCGGATCTGGGGCCGGCAGCAGCCGGATCTTGGCGGACCAACGCGTTCGACGCCTGGCCTCGGCGTAGCACTCGTTGGTGAGGATCCGATGCAGCCACGCTTCGAACCGATCGGGGTCTCGCAGCGTCCGAAGCTCTCGCCATGCCCGGACAAGGGCGGCCTGCACGGCATCCTCAGCAAGGTCGGCGTCGCGCAGGATCCAGGACGCGATCGCCATGCAACGATCGCCGACCAGGCGGGCCAGGGCGTCGAAGGCTTCCTCGTCACCCCGCCTCGCCCGGTCCACGAGCTCTCGCTGCACGTAGGCTCCTCGCCTCGGGCTCGGTCAGTCGACCCCGATCACAAGAACGATGGAGCGTAGTCGTCGAAAGGATCAATCTAGGCGGAAGGCGAGCCGCCGACCCTACTCCGTCGCGTACTCCCGAAGCTTGCGGCTGCGGGACGGGTGGCGGAGCTTGCGGAGCGCGTGCGACTCGATCTGCCGGATCCGCTCACGGGTGAGGTTGAACTCCTGTCCGACCTCCTCGAGCGTCCGCTGACGCCCGTCATCGAGGCCGAAGCGAAGCCGGATCACCCGCTCCTCTCGCTCATCGAGACTGTCGAGGACACGCTCGAGCTGCTCCCTGAGCAGCTGGTTCGTGGCCGCGTCGACCGGCGACACGGCGTCCTCGTCCTCGATCAGGGCACCGAGCTCGGTATCGCCGTCCTCACCGATGGGGGTAGCAAGCGAGATCGGCGTCCGACCGTAGCGCCTCACCTCTTCGACGCGCTCCGGCGTGATCGTCCAGCGCGGATCCTCGGACAGCGTCGCCGCGATCTCCGCGGGTGTCGGCTCTCGCCCGAGCTGGACCGTCAGCTCACGGGTCGTTCGGGTCACGCGCTGCATCGTCTCGACCATGTGGACCGGGACGCGGATGGTCCGCGATTGGTCCGCGACACCGCGCTGGACCGCCTGGCGGATCCACCACGTGGCGTAGGTCGAGAACTTGAAGCCGCGCTGCCATTCGAACTTGTCGACGGCACGCATCAGCCCCGCGTTGCCTTCCTGGATCAGGTCCAGAAGGCCGAGCCCGCGGTTCATGTACTTCTTGGCATTCGAGACGACGAGCCGAAGGTTGGCCGAGATCATGTGATCACGTGCCGCCTTCGCCTGGTCGATGAGGATGCCGGTCGGCTCCGCATCGTCCCCGGGCCGGTAGCCCAGGGGCGCGAGGACGCCGTCGTCGTGCCCAGCCTCGACCCAGCGACGAAGCGCCGGGATCGCAACCTGATCGCGCGCCCAAGCGAGCATGGCGGCGACGCTCTTCTCCTCCCGGAGTGCCGGGTGGCGGCTGACCGCGTGTGCCCAATCGAGCAGCGCGAGGAATGTTTCCGCGTCGAGTCGCTCGTTGTAGACCGCCCGGAGGGCACGGGCTCGCTCCAGGAGCTCCGATGCGGGACCGTCCTGAGCGGAACGGATCGCCTCGGTGAAGCCGAAGCGCGGGGCGGTGGTGAGCAGATCGCCCGCCGACTCGTCGGCCAGCGCGCTCTGCACGATCCGATGAGCCGCTGCGCTTGATGGCAGGGCGTACACCGGATGCTTGGCTCGCGCGGTCGCCTCCGTGTCGTGGAGCGTCCACTCATGGATGTCGAGGATGGCCGTCCAGGGCTCGGTCCGGATCCGGACCCCGAGCTCGATGGCCTTGGCCAGGACGACTTCCTCTTCGGCCGTGAGCAGCGGCACGCGCGCGATCTCGCGGAGGTACAGGCGCGTCGAGTCCTCGATGTCGAGGTCAGCGTCGCCAGCATCCGCATCGGCGTCCGCGTCCGGTCGGGCCTTGGCCCGGCGTGTGGTCGGGACGTCCTCGACGACCGACTCCAGCTCGATCCGCTCGAGCTCGGCCGCGGCCACGACCGGATCCGCCGGCTCGGTGTCATGCAGTTGGGAGTTGTCAGGGAACTTGATCAAGGTTGCTCCGTGTGCGAGCGACGACGCATGGCGATGCGCGTTCGCCCGTTGATCATTTCGGGTGGTGGCCGATCCCATCCGCCTGGGATCCTGCTCGCACGCCGGCTCCGCCAAGTGCCGGACATACGTGCTGGCGTGTCAAGTCTTGACACGCCCGCGTAGTCAGTACTGTACCGAAAATCGGTTGTTCTGTCAACCGGTTGTCAATACTCCAGGGTAGTATCCGCGAGGTCAGCAGTCGAAGACGAACCAGCACAACTCGTTGCGCAACCGTTGGTCGTCGAGCACGAGCTCTCGGATCTCGTGGGGGAGTCTGGCGCGCTGCCATCGGCACTCCAGGCGGCCAGCCGCCACACCCTCGCCTTCGGGCGCCGCCGCTTGCACCGCCCTGATCGCATAGGCCGCGGCACCGAGCTCGTGGGCCGCCACGTGGCCCACTGCCGCAGCCTGACCGGCAGCGTACGCGGCGTGCCGCGCCGCCCCACGCAGGTCTCGGGCCGCGGCGTTTGCATGGCCGCCAGCCGCTCGGGCTTCTGCCCACGGGATCTCACCCCGTGCCCAGGCACGCCCGAGGTCGATCGCCCGACGTGGACGGTCGTCCTCCGGCCGCGCCTCCTCGAAGTGGTGCAGCACGTGCTCGGCGCAGTCAGCCGCCCACATCGCCAGCAGACGATGATCGTCGTCTTGGAGGGTCCCGCCGCGACGCACGGTGATGAACCGCGGATCGCGGATCTTGGGGAGGATCACCAGTCGGCCCAACTCGCTCGTGTGTCCGCCAACCGTAACGCGGTCGACCCTCGCGGTGCGAATGAACCGGTCGGGACGCCAGGGCGGAGAGAAACGGTTCGTCTCCCTAGGCGTCACTGTGACGATGCGTAGGGTTCCTCGACCGAAGGGAGGATCTGGGCTGGTGATCGCGATCGCCGGCCTGATGGTGGTTGCGCTCGCAGGGTGCGGGCGAGGCCAGACGCCCATCCCAGCAGGAGCCCAACAGATCCACGTCACCGTCGACGGACCGACGGTCCGCCTGGAACCGGGCACGGTACGCGCCGGCGACCTCTACGTGGTGCTCGACACGCCCGGATCCAGCATCGGCTTCGCCCAGCGGCAACAGACTGCCGAGGCGACGCCAGGTCCACTGACGAGTCAGGACGTGGACCGCCTCGCGCACGGGGACACGGAGGGGACCGCGATCGGCGGCTTCGACGACACCGGATGCGCGCCCGAGCAACGCGCGGAGGACCGCGGCCGGATGGGCCCATGCGGAAATGTGTTCCAAGTAGTCCTGACTCCAGGGATGTACGTGTTCTTCACCGGCAACCTGGATGGGGGACCACCCGGTGACTACGCAGGAAGCATCGCGATCCTTCACGTCACGCCCTGAGCCCACGGAACCTCCCGCGTCGTGAAGCCGTCAGTGGCGGGTGACCCCCAGCTCTCCACCCTCATCGACCTCGCCCCTCGCGCGCTTTGACGCGCTCTTCACCGAGCACCAACGCGCCGTCCTGGCCTATGCGATGCGCCGCACCGACCAGCTGGCCGATGCCGAAGACGTCGCTGCGGAGACCTTCACGATCGCCTGGCGCAAGCTCGATGCCATCCCGGCTGAGGAGCCGCTTCCGTGGCTGTACGCCGTCGCGCGGCGCGTCCTGGCGAACCACCGTCGCGGGAACGGGCGTCGCGAGCGCCTGGCGGTGGTCCTCCGCAACGACGACGTCCCGACCCCCGTCAGGGCAGGGGAGGACCTCGGCGGTCCGGCCTTCAGGGCGCTGGCCAGCCTCTCGCCGGCCGACCAGGAGTTGCTCCGCCTCGTCGCCTGGGAGGAGCTCGGCAACCAGCACATCGCGACGGTCCTCGGCATCACCGCCAACGCCGTCGCGATCCGCCTCCACCGGGCACGCGCCCGCTTCGCAGCGGCGCTCGGTCGCGAGGATCGCGACGATGACCTGAAATATCCGGGCCCGAGCCGGACATCGGCTGATGTGAAGGGCACACACAGTGCCGCCTGGAACGAGGGAACGACGTGAGCATGCCGAACGGATCCGATCCGATCGACCGCCTGCACGCAGCAGACCCGGTCCGGGCGGAGGACGTGCCCTCCGCGAGCCTCGCCCGCGTCTCGGCGAGGGTCCAGGAGCACATCGTGACCGACATCCAGCACCCGACCCGCACCTTCATGACCAACCCGCTCGCCAAGCTCGGCGGGCTGGCCCTCGCCGGCGCCTTCGCACTCGCGATCGCCATCGGGTCGGGCTTCAACCTCAACGGCCAGGCGCCCGACCCGGTCGGCGGCAACCCGGCGGCAGGTGGGGGCGTCGCCAGCTGTCTCGCCTACGACACGGCCAACCTGCCGACGTTCGACAAGGTCTTCGATGGCACCGTCACCGCCATCGACGGCGACCGCGTCACCTTCGACGTCAACACCGGCTGGAAGGGCGCCGACGGCAGCGTCACGCTGACCGCGCCCGAGGCGAACGTCGCGCTGACCGGCCCGTTGCCCGACTTCGCGGTCGGTGGTCGCTACCTCATCACGGCGGCCGACTCGACGATCAACGCCTGCGGCTACTCGCTCGACTACGACGCCGCGACCGCAGGGGAGTGGGCCGCCGCCTTCGCCGGCTAACCAACCCCCAGCCCCGACACGACGAGGCCCCGCCGATGGCGGGGCTTCATCTTGTCCGCACGATTTGACGATGAAGCCGTCGAACGACATCCGTCGCGCCGGCGCTGACCTTGCCTATGTCGGCTCTCCTCTCCGGCTCGAGCACGGGAAAACCATAGGCGACGTAGGCTGGATGGGCTTGGAGCCCTTCGATGGAGGAAGGCAGATGACCCACGAACAGGCACCGGAACGCGAGCAGTCGCTCGTCGGAGGGGGGTCGGAGACGACGTCCTGGGACGTCGCGCGGGAGCGACTTGCGAATCCCGAGCACCAGCGGACCAGCTGGCTCGCGACGACGCGTCCGGACGGTCGGCCGCACCTCATGCCCGTGATCGCGACCTGGATCGATGGCGCCATCCACATCGTGGCAGGGGAGGGAACGCGGAAGGCGCGCAACCTCGCCGCCGATGGTCGGTGCGTCATCGCCACGACGAGCACTACGCTCCCATCCCTCGATATCGTCCTCGAGGGCCGCGCCGAACCCCTCACTGACGACGATGAGGTCAGGCACATCGCCGAGTCCCTCACCAAGAGCGGCTGGCCGCTCGAGCCCAAGGGGGACAAGGTCGACGGTCCGAACGCCCCGACCGCCGGCCCACCGCCGTACACGATCTATCGGTTCCTCCCTTCGAAGGCGTTCGGCCTGCCCGGGATGTACGGGATGGACCAGTTCGAACAGTCAGCGCTACCAAAGCCGACCCGCTGGGAGTTCGACGGCGGCTGAACGACGTCCATGCCAGCGACGTCAACCTCGGTCACGCCGGCCCGAACATCCCGCTACCCCTCGGTATCCGCGCCGCCGTCGACGCGAACGCGCGCACGATCGAGCTGATCGAGCCCGCCGTCAGCTAGTGGGGCTGTTGCTCGCCGAATGCCGAACGCTCAAAATGCAAGCGCGGACAGAGCGCGGTCCGCCATCACGGCAGCGCACCATGATCGCCACCCCCGTCTCGCAGCACGACGACCGGCTCGGCGCGGCTCGCCCAGCCAGTCAGTCGGTGGGACGCGCAGGGCTCGAGGTCCTCACCCCATGCACCCGTTCCCGGGCCGATGCCGTGTGCCACGCCGATCGAGAGGGTGGGTGAGGCCACTGATCATCGTTGTCAGGACGACCGACTGCCTCCGCGCCCAAGCACAGAAAGGACGCAACCCCATGAAGATCGTCGTCATCGGCGGCACCGGGCTGATCGGCTCGAAGGTCGTCGCCAAGCTCGAAGACGCCGGCCACGAGACCGTCCCCGCATCACCCAGGTTGGGCATCAACACGGTCACCGGCGAAGGGGTCGCGGCAGCGCTCAAGGGCACCTCGGTCGTGGTGGACGTGTCGAATTCACCATCGTTCGACTTCGCTCCGGCGATCGAGTTCTTCGGAAAGTCGACCACCAACCTTCGCGACGCCGAGGAGGAGGCCGGCGTGGGTCACCACGTCGCCCTATCGGTCGTGGGCACCAAGGAGCTGGCGCAGAGCGCTGACCTGACGACGACGATCGCCGGCTACTTCTGGGCGAAGCTCACCCAGGAGACCCTGATCAAGACTTCGCCGATCCCGTACACCATCGTCCACGCCACCCAATTCTTCGAGTTCGTCGACAAGATCGCCGACGACGCGACGCATGGCGACACGATCCACCTGTCGGAGGCACTTACCCAGCCGATGGCGGCCGAGGACGTCGCCGCGGCGGTCGCTCGCGCTGCCACCGGCTCCCCCGCGAACAAGATCGTCGAGATCGGCGGCCCGGAGCAGTTCCGCATCGACATGCTCGTCCGGCGCTTCCTCGCTGCGAAGGGCGACCCGCGCGAGGTCCTGACGGACCCGCAGGCGCGGTACTTCGGGGCTCCCTTGGCCGAGCGGACGCTCGTCCCGGGCCTGGAGGCGACGCTCGGCGAGATCCGTTTCGACGATTGGCTCCGCGAGACCACAGCGGTTCCGGCAGCAGCTGCCCGTTAGACGAGAGAGGAGAGTCGAACGATGAACACGACGTCTGCACAGGGCGGATCGCCCGTGGCCACGCAGGATCCAGAGGGCGCGCCGATCTCCGATCGCGAACGCGAGCAGATCGAGCGCGCGAACGCGACCACGGCGACGCCGGTGATCTTCATCCACGGGCTATGGCTGTTGCCCTCGAGCTGGGACAGCTGGGCCAAGCTGTTCAAGGAGGCTGGGTACGTCGCGCTGACGCCAGACTGGCCTGACGATCCCGAAACGGTCGAGGAAGCCCGTGCGGAGCCCGAGGTCCTCGCCAACAAGACCCTGAAGCAGGTCGCCGATCACACGACCCGGATCATCACTGCCCTCGACAGGAAGCCCGTGATCATGGGGCACTCGACCGGCGGTCTGCTCGCCGAGATGCTCGCGGGACAGGGCCTCGCAGCGGTCACCGTGGCGATCGACCCGGGAGTCTTCCGTGGCGTCCTGCCACTGCCGTTGTCGGTGCTCAGGTCGGCCGGCCCGTTCCTGATCAACCCGCGCAATCGCGGTCGCGCGCTCACGCTCACGTTCGACCAGTTCCGATACGCCTGGACGAACAACCTGGACGAGGACGAGGCGATGGAGCTCTACGACAAGTTCCATGTCGCCGCCTCCGGGATCTCGCTCGCGCAGATGGGCAATGCGAACCTCAACCCGTGGACCGAGGCGAAGGTCGATACGAAGAACCCCGAGCGCGGTCCGCTGCTGATCATCGAGGGCGAGAAGGACCACACCGTGCCGTGGGCGATCGCCAAGGCCGCGTACGATCGGCAGAAGCGCAACCCCGGCGTGACGGAGATCGTGCAGATCCCGAACCGAGGCCACTCCCTCACGATCGACCACGGCTGGCGCGAGGTCGCCCAGACCGCGCTCGACTTCGTCAAGCGGTTCGCATAGCCGGCCGCTGCGCGTCTCCGGCCACACAACGAAACCGGCGAGGCAACCTACCTCGCCGGTCTTCTTCGCTGCCGAACCGACTCAGGAGCCTTCCCGAACCGCGTAGATCCGCGACGCGACGAGCCCGTGGGCCTCGCGATGGACCCGCTCGGCCGCCGCGGCGTCCGGGGCATCGGCCAGGCAGAACACCTTGCGGGCCGTCTCGTCGACCCAGTAGCGCAGGTACGAGACGCCGTATCGGTCCTGAAGGGCCACATCCGCGGCGTGCGCACCGGCGACGTCGTCGAAGGTAGCGCCCTCTGGCATGGTCTCGTGGACATCGAGATAGAGCGGCATTTGTCTAACCTCCGTGATCCACCCCGGTCGGGGCTGGATCGCGACGCTAGGCCGAGGCCGTTTGCAGGGGCGTTTGGGTGCGACGTTGGCCCCGCGATCGCCGTAGACGTTCGGCAAGATCGGGCAGCGGGCCAGCCACCGCAATGCGTGTCGCCTCCTCGAGATGATCCGGGTCTCGGCCGGCCTCGAACTCGACGAGGTCAGTCAGGATCGCCGCGGACGCCCAGGCATGCCCGTCACCGAAGGCCCTGATCGCCGCGATGGCGCGCTGGAGATGGTCGATCGCGCCAGGTCGATCGCCTGTGGTCCGACGCACCCGGCCGAGTCCCCACAAGGCAAGGCCTTCGGCGATGGGATCGCCGTTCTCCTGGGCCAGGGCGAGCACGTCAGCAAGGACGCCTTCGGCCATCGCCGGGTCGCCCAGCGCGAGGATCGCATCCGCCTCGGCGAGCATCGGCACGGGCAACACCGCGATCCAACCAGCCGCCTCGAGACGAGCACGGCTCTCGCGAGCGTGACGCCGGGCGCCGGCGTGGTCACCGGCCCGGTCCAGGCTCCGGGCCAGCATCCCTTCGGCGTACCCGCTCCAGGCATCGTCCGGGAGCCGCAGGAACCGGCCGAAGGCCTCCTCGAGAAGATCACGGGCGGCACGGTGCTCGCAGCGGTCGGTGGCAGCCAGACCGCGATAGGTCATCGCCTGGGCGGCACGTCGCTCGTCTCCGAGCCGGGCCGCGACGGCCGTAGACCGATCGAATGCCGCCGTCCCCGCCCCATAGTCGCCCTCGACCAGACAGGCGAACCCCATCCCGCGTTGAGCGTCGGCAACGGCAGCGTCATCGTGGGTCGCGACGGCCAGCGTGGCAGCGCGCGTGAATAGGCCCTTGGCCTCCGACGCCGGTGCCCGCCCGGTGTGGGTGATCGCGCGGGCCAGCACCAGGAGCGCGGCGATCTCGAGGCCCGGATCGGCGGCGATCGGGACGGCGACCAGGGCGCGACGCGCCGTCTCCAGCCCCTTGGCGGCATCGCCCGACATCAGCCGGGCATCGGCCGCGCGTATCAACGCGCGAGCGGTCGCCGTCGCCTGCGCCGTCGGCCCAGGTCCCGGGCTTGCAGCGGCGTGCCGCAGCCGATCGAGTGGACGCCGTATCCAGTCGGGCGCCTCGATGCCGAGGTCCTCGCGATACAGCCGCTCGACCGCTTCGGCGTGCTGTCGTGCGCCGAGGAGATCGCCATCACGCAGGTAGAGGTCGATGACCAGCTCGTGCTTGGTCTCGCAGTATGGGTCGAGGTCGAGGCCGCGCCGGACGATCTGCATCGCCCGCTGCGGCTCCGCGTCGGCGATCCTGGTCGCGGCCCACCACAGCACTTCGGATGCCGCGCCGCGCACGCGCGCCCGCTCCATGGTCAGCCACAGGTCGACCGCCGGAGCGTCGCGGAAGTCCATGCCCTCGAGCAGCTCGCCCCGGCCGAGGGTCTCGATCCCGGCGAGTTCGGGATCGAGCGACAGGACGCGGCTGACGTCGACGAAGCTGTCGTCGTCGAGCTCGAGACGAAGGTTCGACCGCTCCTCCGAGATCCGTCCCCCGGGATCCAGCGCCCGTCGGGCCTGGTGGAGCAGCCAGCGCAGCGCAGCCTGGGGGTCATCCGCCTCCGGCGTCAGGCGCGCGATGAGATCGGCGCGGTTGGTCGCCGCCGGGTCCAGGACGAGCATCGCGAGCAACGCCCAGGGCTTGCGCCCGGCGAGGTGGACAGGGACACCGTCGCGCATGATCACGGGAGTCCCGAGGAGCCGGATCTCGAGTGTCATCTTCAGTCGTAGGCGGGCGACGAGCTCGAACCCGAGGCTCGCGCCTGGGCGAATTCGACGCAGTGACGGATCTCATCGTCGAGCGACGAGCGGTAGAGGCGGGCGACTCCCAGCCACCGCACGGGCTCACTGAGCGGGCCCGACATCTCGACGGCGTGGCGGATCCGCGAGCCATCGTCGGTCGGTTCGATCTCGTACACGTTGATGATGGTCATGCCGACCGGGCGAACTTCGATCCGAAGGACGCGGTCCGGCACGAGCCGCACGATCCGGCAGTGGTAGGTCGCCGGATATTTCGGCCGCACGTCGACGAACCCACCCTCGACGAGCGGACCTTCCGAGCGTGCCCAGCGGACGTTGTGGCCCCACGCAGACCACGTCTCGGGCTCCATGTAGAGCTCGAAGATCGCGGCCGGATCGACCGCGGCTTCGCGGCTCGCCTCGATGGTGTAACCCATGGATCCGCCCCTCCGTCCGAGACGACTCTAGCCGAGTAGCGTCGAGAAGGGGGTCTGCGGCACCGGGAAACGAACCTTGATGCGTACGCAGCACTTCGGCCGCGAGGGACCGCCATGGTCATCTTCGAGCCCCGACCCGACCCATCACCTGCCGCGCCCGACGACGCTCGAACGAGCTAGCGCAGTTCCCGTTCCGCCAGGCGCGCGAACTTCTCGAGCTCGCCGCGGAAGCTGCCCTCGTAGGAGCCGCGCGAGAACACCCATGAGGAGATCGCCGAGATCCAGCCGACCGTCTCGAACTCCTGGGTGATGCGCGTTCCATCCCCCTCGGGCACGAACGTCGCGCTCGACATGCCCCGGAGCACCCAGCTGCCGAACCGCGTCGCGAAGCGTCGCGGCGGATCGGCCTCGAGGACCTCCGTCGGGCTCTTGACGGGACCGAAGTGGACGACGTACGTCGTGCCGACCCGATCGATCGGTCCGGACACGTCGCTGACGCCAGTGACCCCGCCGACCCACTCGCCCATCCGCTCGACGTCCGTCCAGAGCGCGAAGACGTGCTCGGGCAGTGCGGCGACATGGGTGGAGATCGTGTAGTGGGCCACGGTGGCGCCCATTCTGCACATGGAGCTGGTCTCGCCCAGCGTAGGCTTCCGAGTGATGCTCCCTGAGACGCGCTACGCCCGATTGGGCGAACTCCACCTCGCCTACCAAGTCGTCGGCGAGGGGCCGCCCGACATCCTGCTGCTCGACCAGTGGTTCGGAAACCTGGATTCGCAGTGGGACGTTCCGCCGCTCGCCGCGCTGCGGGAAGGCCTGGCGACGTTCGGTCGCCTGATCATGTTCGACACGCGTGGGACAGGCCTATCGGACCCGATCCCGACGTCGTCGCTGCCGACCCTCGAGGAGTTCATGGCAGACATTCCCGCCGTCCTGGACACGGTGGGCTCCGAGCGGGCGGCCATGATCGCCAATATCGGGGGCGGGATCCTGGCGATGCCGTTCGCCGCCACACATCCCGATCGGGTCTCGAGCTTGATCCTCGTCGACTGCTTCGCGCGATTCCTCGAGGCTCCCGACTACCCCATCGGAGCGCCGATGTCGGAGCTCGCGCCTGCGCTCGAGCTCGCGGAAGGAGACACGGGTCGCGGGGTCATGATCGACCTCTTCGCTCCATCCGTTGCGGACGACGAACGGATCCGTCGCGCCTGGGCGAGGTACGAGCGGAGCGCTGCGACACCTGGCAGCACGAAGGCGATCGTCCGCCTCATCTACGAGAGCGACGTGCGTGATGTCCTGCCGGCGATACGCGTCCCGACGCTTGTGATCCACCGATCCGACGCGACAGGGTTCCGGGTCGAACACGGCCGCTACCTCGCCGAGCACATCCCGGCCGCCAGGTACGTCGAGCTGTCCGGCGCCGACAACCTGATCTGGGCCGGTGACCAGGATGCGATGCTGGCCGAGATCCAGGACTTCGTGACCGGTGTGCGGCCGGTGCTGGATCCCCGCCGGGTACTCGCCACGGTCCTGTTCACGGACATCGTCGGATCGACGCAGTTGGCGGCGGAGCGCGGCGACAGCCGATGGCAGATGCTGCTGGCCGATCACAATCGGATCGTCCGGCGCCAGCTGGACCGATTCGGCGGGACGGAGGTCAGGGTCGTCGGTGACGGGTTCCTCGCGACGTTCGATGGCCCAGCGCGCGCCGTCCGATGCGCGGTCGCGATCCGCGATGACGTGAAGGACCTCGGCCTGGAGATCCGAGCCGGGCTTCACATCGGTGAGGTCGAGGTCCTACCCGATGACATCGCTGGGATCGCCGTCCACATCGGGGCGAGGGTCGCTGCCATGGCCACGCCCAGCGAGATCCTGGTGTCGAGCACGATCAAAGACCTCGTGGTGGGATCGGATCTTGTCTTCGACGACCGCGGCGACCACGAACTGAAGGGGGTGCCCGAAACCTGGCACCTCTTCGCCGTACGAAGCTAGCTCGCCCGCCGTCGCTCGCGGACATCGCCACCGTCAGGACCCCCTCTACCATTCGCGGATGGACGAACGCGACGGCGCACCCCCAGCTCCGCCGCTCCCACCGCTCGTCGCCGCCCTCCTGACATTCATCGCCACGGCGAGCGTGCTCGTCCTCGAGATCGCCGCTGGGCGGCTGCTGGCGCCATATGTCGGCGTGTCGCTCACGACCTACACCGGGATCATCGGCGCGATCCTGGCCGGCATCGCGTTGGGCGCGTGGATCGGTGGGAAGGCTGCGGACATCGTCGGTCCGCTGCCACTGCTCGGACCGGCCTTCATCCTGGGTGGCATAAGCGCCATCGCATCGGTGCCCATCGTCGGGGCGATCGGCGGCGTCGGGGTGGGGGAGGGGCTGGTCGGCATCGTGATCCTCGCGACGACTGCGTTCGTCGTGCCCGCGGCCATCCTCTCGGCCACGGCGCCGATGCTCGTGCGCGGCACGCTGACGGATCTCGCGACCAGCGGGTCGATCGTCGGACGGCTCTCGGCGGTCGGGACGGTCGGCGCCATCACCGGCACGTTCCTGACGGGCTTCGTGCTGCTCGGACTGTTCCCGACACGCGTCCTGATCGTCGCGATCGGTGTCGGGCTGGCCGTCATCGGCGTCGTCCTCAGCCTGTCACTGCGTCGAGGGGGGAGGGGACCGGCCGCGCTGGCGATCGCCGCCACCCTGTTGACCGGCGGCTTGGCGGTCGCCCAGCCGTCTCCATGTGACACCGAGAGCGCCTACTACTGCATCGCCATCCGCAGCGACCCCGCCGACCCGGACGTGCGCGTCCTCGTGCTCGACCGACTCACCCATGCCGCCGTCGACCTGCGCGACCCGACCCATCTCGAGTTCGGCTATGTGCGGCGCTTCGCCGACGCGACGGCCCCGATCCGTGCCGGGCTCGGCGCGGCGCCCGATGTCCTGCACATCGGGGGCGGCGGGTTCACGTTCCCGCGCTATATCGAGGCCATGCATCCCGACGCGCGGCAGACCGTCCTGGAGCTCGACCCGAAGATCTACGAGATCGCACAGTCGGAGCTGGGATATGTGCCGAGCGACGCCATCGATGTGCGCCTGGGCGACGCGCGTCAGTCGATCCGCGCGCTCCCGTCCGACGCGTTCGACATCGTGATCGGCGACGCCTTCGGCGGGCTGGCCGTGCCATGGCATCTCACGACCAGCGAGATGCTCGACCAGGTGGCCCGCGTGCTGCGCCCGGGCGGCGCCTACGTCGTGAACCTCATCGACTACCCGCCGCTCCGCTTCGTCCGGGCCGAGGCTGCAACGGCCGCGACTACCTTCTCCCAGGTGGCGGTCATCGCCAGCCGCGGGACGATCACGGGCGAGGGCGGCGGTAACGTCGTGCTCGTCGCGAGCGATACGCCGCTCGACAGGGCAGGGGTGGAGGCGGCCATCGCGACCTGGGGGGAGGAGGCGATCACCGGGATCCTCTCAGCCCCTGACGAGGTGACGACGTTCATCGGCCCGGCAGGCGTGCTCACCGACGACTTCGCGCCGGTCGACCAGCTCCTGGGCCGCTAGGAGGCCGACTCGGACGCGACCTGTTGCAGGCGTCGCGAAACCGCCACCGTCGTGGCCGCAGCAAGCGCCATGACCACGACCCCGTAGCCGAGCGCGGTCGAGCGCAACCCGAACACCGATACGAGGGCGCCGGCGACGATCGTCGGGACGCTGAACGAGACGAAGACCACGACATAGACGGCCGCCACGAGCGCACCGCGCTGTTCGGGCAGGACCAGGGGAGCCGTCGCTCGCACGAACGCCGAGAAGCCTCCACCGAGGCCGACACCCGCGACGAGGCTGCCGCCGTAGATGAGTGCCGCATTCCCCGAGAGCACACCGAGCAGCGTCACACCGACACCGACGATCACGACCGCAGCGCCCGGGACCAACAACCGATTCGCATCGGCGCGCCGCAACAAGAACGCGGCGACCGCTCCCGTGCCGCACAAGGCGAAGATGATCAGCCCGCCTAGGAGGCGGTTGGTCGTTCCCAGCGTCTCCAACGCGAGCGACGGTCCGAGCGCGAGGTACAGACCGCTGAGCGCCCACATCCCGACGATCGCCGGCGTGGCCGCGATGAAGGTGGGCCGGACGCTGGCCGGCACGCCGATACTCGGCCGCATGGATGTTCGCCAACCGGGCCGGCGTCGGTCGCCTCCCGGGACGGTGACCAACGTGACGATCGCGATCAGATAGATGACGGCAAGGACCTGATAGACGAGCGTCAACGGATCCGGTCCGTACTCCGCGAGGGCTGCCGCGAACAGGGCTCCGCCGCCGAGGCCGAGCAGGGGCCCGGCGCCGTTGACCACACTGCCGAGTTGCGGGTCCGCAGGCGGCGAAAGATCGAGCAGCCAAGCGCTCACGGCGCCGGCGGCGACCCCGATCCCCATGCCGGTCAGGATCCGCGCCGCGAACAGCACGAGGACATCGGTCGCCCAGATGAAGAGCGACATGGCCACGACCTCGATCGCAAGCGCCGCGATGAGCACCGGACGTCGGCCCAGATGGTCGGAGAGTCGTCCCGTCGTGAGGAGCGTCGCAATGCCGCCGGCGGCATACGAGGCGTAGATCGCGGTCAGCGTCAAGGGCGAGAAGCCCATCGCTGTCTGGTACTCGCGATACAGCGGCGATGGCGCGCTCGCAGCAAACAGCAAGAGGACGAGGATCAGCCCGAGAAGCCAGAACGAAGCGCCGCGCCCAAGCGTGAACACCCCTCGGCCCATGGCACGCTCCCGCGGCAAGGTGATCGCCGGAACAAGGCCCAGTGTACCGAGGCCCCTGAGACGGTAGAGGTTCGGCTTACTGGATCGATCGCGCTGCGATACGTCGCAGCTAAGCGAGCGTGACTATGGTCCACGGCGATGTCCGCAGTCGTCGTCGAACCCGAACCGATGGTCGACCGCCAGGTATTCGCGGCCTGGTCGGTCCGGATCCCAGCGTGCTTCCATGAAACGTTCGTGAGCGAGGACAGCTACTGGCACGCGTGGGATTTGACCCGGTCGGTGTCCCTGACCAGCGTCGTCGTCAACGACAGGCATGGACGCCCGATCGAGGCTGCGAGGATCCTCAGGCGCTTCCCAAGCATGAAGGGGGAGCGGATGGCCCTCGCTCCGGGCCAGTCGGGATGGGCGGTCGTGGTGTCCGTCGCCAAGCCTCGGCGTGCCGCACGGGCCATCTCCGGGATCCTGGTAGCCGATGGTGCGGTGCTCATCGCCACGGTGACGAG
Organism: uncultured Chloroflexia bacterium; assembly: GCA_963812745.1. GTDB lineage: Bacteria > Chloroflexota > Limnocylindria > Limnocylindrales > CSP1-4 > SPCO01. Next base: position 566,085 of record CAWEWE010000006.1, read on the forward strand.
CGATGATCTCTCATGGGCCCGCTCGATCTGGGCGTCGATCCGCCGGCACGAGTGACCATCCGCCGTGGCCACGTGATAGGCTGTGGTCCACGTGATTCGCTGTGGGCTATCATGGCCAAGACGAACCTGACGATCCAGCTCGACACGGACATCATCGAACGCGCCAAGATCCTTGCTGCTCGCCGCGGAACGTCCGTCAGCGGGCTGGTCGCCAAGCAGCTCGGCGAGCTCGTCGCGAGCGACGCCCGCTATGAGGCGGCCCGCGATCGGGCCATTGCCCTGCTCGCTGGTCCCGCCGCTCGCGGCGGTCGGACCTGGAGTCGCGACGAACTCTACGAAGAGCGTCTCGGGCGCTACGGCCGCGGACGGTGACCACCTTCGTCGACACGAATGTCCTGGTCTATGCGCATGACGCCGGGTCGCCGAAGCAGGCGGCAGCGCGGATGGCCCTCGAGCGCCTCTGGACGGAGCGGTCGGGTTCGATCAGCACGCAGATCCTCCAGGAGTTCTACGCCGTCGCGACCAAGCCGCACAAGCTGGCGATGTCGCATGGCGATGCCCGGGAGATCGTGGGGTTGTATTCGGCGTGGCCGATCGTCCTCATCGAGCCGGCGTTGATCATCTCCGCATCGCATCTGGCCGAGCAGCGAAGCTTGTCCATCTGGGACGCGTTGGTCGTCGAGGCGGCCAGGGTCGCCGGGGCTGACCGGCTCCTGACCGAGGACTTCCAGGACGGTCAGCAGATCGAAGGCATCCGCGTAGAGAACCCATTCCGCGCGGACACGACCCAGGCCTGACCGCGTCCCATCGATCCCTGTGGCCGTGGCGTAAACGTGGCGAGCTGAGGGCGGATTTCTCCTGACGGATCGAGGCGGCATGATATCCGGGCCGTGCCGACACTGACCCACGACCAGATCCGCACGCTGGCTCCCGATGCATCAGCTGCGCGCTCGGGCGAGGCCCTCGCCGATCGACGTCGATGGGACTCGGCGGGCCGATCCGAGGTGGCTGCTTGGGGCCTCTGCAAAGGCAGCGGTGCCAGCCCGTATCAGGTGGCCGTCGACATCGCCGGGCCGGCCTACAAATGCTCGTGCCCGTCGCGCAAGATCCCCTGCAAACACGCGTTGGGCCTGCTGTTCCTGGTCGCGGACGGTGGCGCCCCGACTGCCGATCCGCCTGACTGGGCACAGGCCTGGCTGGAGGGACGTGCAAGCCGAGCCGCCGCCGCCGCGACCAGAGCAGAACGACCGACCGAGATCGACCCCGAAGCGCGCGCCAAACGGATCGCGACGCGCGAACGAAAGGTCGCGGCGGGGATCGACGAACTCGACCGATGGCTGCGCGACCTGATGCGTCGCGGCCTCGACAGCACCCGCGGCGAGGGCTACCGCTTCTGGGACGCGATGGGTGCTCGCCTCGTGGACGCGCAAGCCGGCGGGTTGGGTCGGTCGGTGCGCGGCCTGGGATCCGCGGCCAACTCGGGTGATGCCTGGCCACACCTTTTGCTCGAGGGCGCTGGGCGTCTGCACCTACTCTCGGAGGCGTATCGACGCGCCGATCAACTCCCCGACGACTTGCGGGCAGACGTCCGATCGCTGGTCGGCTGGAACGTGAAGGAGGATGAGCTCGACCCAGCCGATGCCGTTGCGGACCGATGGCTCGTCATCGGGCAGCGCATCGACGACCGAGGCGACATCGTGACCGCGCGGACGTTCCTCCTCGGGGAGTCGTCCGAACGGATCGCGCTGCAGCTCGCGTTTGGCGTCGGGGCCGCACCTCCGACGCTCCTCGCCGTCCCCGGTCAGGCGTTCCGCGCGGAGATGACGTTCTACCCGTCATCCACGCCGCTGCGCGCTGCCGCCCGGCCACCGATCGAGCCCGACGGCGACATCACCGCTGTCCCCGGTGCGGCCGCGCTGGCCACGGTCGTCGAAGAACACGCCGCCCGCTTGGCGCGCAACCCGTTCGCCGGCTCCTGGCCGGTCGTGATCGGCGATGTCGTGCCGGTCCTGCGTGGCGACCAGCTGCTCGTGCGGGATCCCGACGGGACGGCCCTCCCGCTCCTCACCTCCGGCGTCGCGCCGCGACTCTTCGCCGTGTCGGGAGGCCACCCGGTGACCCTCGTCGGGGAGTGGGACGGCAACTGGCTTCGTCCCCTCGCGGCGTTCGCCGACGGACACCTCGCGTCGGTGACAACGGACGCCGAGGGCCTCGACGTGAAGATCGACGACCCGGACTGGTCGGCGCTCGTCTCGGCGGCACTCCTCGGAACGGAGCGATCCGGAGGGAACGCGCCCATTCCCGTGAGCGTGGCCGGTCTCGTCGCGGGTGCCGAAGCGGAGCAGGCGATCCTCGTCGCCGCCGGGTCGATGGCGCTCCGGCGTCGGGCAGGCCGGACGACGAGCCGTTACGACTCACCGCTCCCGCCGCCGACCGAACCTGACCCCCATCCGCAGCTCTCGGGCGCGGCGGCACGGTACGTCGGCCTCGGCTTCGACGAACGACCGTCGCTAGCACCAGAGATCCTCGAACTCGTGCGTGCAACAGGCCATCGCATGCCAGACGAGTGGCTGCCGCACCTCATGGCGCTCGCCAGGCGGGCCGACGACGCAGCCGCCTACGTCGAACTTGGAGGGACCCGCGCGGCGTGGCTTGCTCGGACACTCCCGGAGCTCGCGGGGGACGTGTGGTGGGGGACGGGGGAGGACTGGGACGAAGCCTGGGCGGCAACAGAGACCGGGGCGGCAAAGGCTGCGGTGGTTCGTCGCATCCGTCAGTCGGACCTGCCTCGCGCCCGAGCGGCGCTGGCGACGTGGTGGGCATCGATCCCTTCTGTCGAGCGGGCGCGCGTGCTCGAAGCTGTCGAAGTGCGAGTCGAACCGGCGGACGAACCCTTCCTGGCCGAGGCACTCACCGATCGTCGATCCGACGTACGCACGACCGCAGCCGGTCTCCTCGTGCTGCTCCCGGACTCCGCGCTGACCCGCCGCATCGAGGACGAAGCGAGGCCACTCCTCGTGACCGGAGGCCTCGTCCGCAAGGGTCTCAAGGTCACCCTGCCGTCGCCCTCGGAGGAGTTCGCGAATCTGGGTTTCACCAACCGGCCCGACGCTGGCTACGGCGAGCGCGCCTGGCTGCTTCGGTCCCTCCTCGCCCACGTCCGGCCGGAACGATGGAGCGAGTGGCTGCGGGTGGATCCGTCAGGGCTCGTCGACCAGGCGTCACGATCCGACGAGGCCCGCCCGTTGTTGGAGGGATGGATCGAAGCCAGCGCGCGGTTCCGCGATCGTGATTGGGCCGCCGCGATCCTGCGCAACGCAGCGGTCAGAACCAAGGTCATGCTCAATGTCGGAAGGGTCCTCGACGGGCTCACACCGGCTGATCGGGCTATCGTCGTGGCTGAAGCTGCCGAGGCGATCGATCCCGTGATGCTCGCGAGCTTCGTGGGAGATATCCCTGCGCCGTGGCCCCGCCCCCTCGCCGATGCGGTGCTCAACATGGCCAAATTCGTCGGGCAGGAACAATTCCCGGGACCCGGGCTGTACGAGCTCGTACGCGCCGCCGCGCTCCGCCTGCCACCCGACCGAGCGGACGACTTGATCAACGTCGCGTCGTACAAGGACGAGCTCCGACCGGCCCTCACCGATGTCGTCGAGACCATCCGCCTTCGCGCCCGCATCCACGAGGCGTTCTCGTCCGTGCCACCCCCAGCCTGATGGGAGACCCGATGACCACGACACCCCCGGCCGTCCTCCGTGCCCACGCCGAGCAGGCTCAGGCCGACGAGCTCGAAGCCCTCGCCCGACTCGACGAGAAGCAGCGGCCATCCGGCTGGCGTCTGTCGCCGTGGGCGGTCGTGACGTTCGTCATGGGCGGCAAGCTCAAGGACGGCACCGACGTCACCCCCAAGTACATCGGGGATCGGCGGCTGGTCGAGATCGCGGTGGCCACGCTCGCCACGGATCGCGCTCTGCTCCTCCTCGGCGTGCCCGGGACGGCCAAGAGCTGGCTGTCCGAGCACCTCGCCGCGGCGATCAGCGGCGATTCGACGCTGCTCGTGCAGGGGACCGCGGGCACCGGCGAGGAGGCGATCCGTTACGGCTGGAACTACGCCCGGCTCCTTGCCGAGGGCCCATCGCGGGCTGCCCTCGTCGCCAGCCCCGTGATGGTCGGCATGGCCGAGGGCAAACAGGTGCGCATCGAGGAGCTGACCCGGATCCCCTCGGACGTCCAGGACGCGCTGATCACGATCCTGTCCGAGAAGTCCCTGCCGATCGCGGAGCTCGGCGAGGAAGTCCAGGCGGTCAATGGCTTCAACGTGATCGCCACCGCCAACAACCGCGACAGAGGCGTCAACGAGCTCTCGTCCGCGCTCCGACGGCGCTTCAACACGGTCGTGCTGCCGTTGCCGGCATCGGTCGAGGAGGAAGTGCAGATCGTGCAGCAGCGAGTAGGGGAGATGGGCCGCGCCCTCGACCTGCCGGCTGAGGCACCCGCCCTCGAGGAGATCCGCCGCATCGTCACGATCTTCCGAGAGCTCCGGTCGGGCCAGACGGAGGACGGCAAGAACAAGCTCAAGGTCCCGTCGGCGACCCTCTCGACCGCCGAGGCGATCGCCGTCGTCAACCAGGGCCTCTCGCTCGCGGGGCATTTCGGCGAGGGACGGCTCAAGCCCCACGACATCGCCGCTGGCCTGACCGGCGCGATCATCCGCGACCCCGTCCAGGATGCCGCCGTGTGGCGTGAATACCTGGAGACCGTGATGAAGGAACGCGACGGCGGTTGGCGCGAGCTCTACAAGGCCTGCCGCGAGGAAGCCGAATAGCCTCGGCCGCGCAACGATGACCACGATCCTCGGCATCCGCCATCACGGACCCGGTTCGGCGCGGAGCGTGCTCGCCGAGCTCGAGCGGCTGCAGCCGGACGCCCTGCTGGTCGAAGGACCGTCGGACGCCTCGAACCTGATCGATCTGATCGTCGATCCGGGGATGCGGCCCCCGGTCGCGCTCCTCATCTACGCGCCCGACGAGCCACGCGTCGCGACGTTCTATCCGATGGCGGAGTTCAGCCCGGAGTGGGTGGCGCTGCGCTGGGCGCTCGAGCATGGCATCCCCGCCAGGTTCATCGATCTCGCGGCGGGTGCCCAGTTCGCGGTCGCCAAGGCGGAGTTCGAGCGCCGGATGGCCGAAGCCACGGCCGCCGAAGCGACCGAAGCCGACGACGACGGAGCAGGGGAGGGGGAGGACGCACCCGACGCGCCGGACGTCGAGGACGTTCGCCACGACCCGCTCTCCGAGCTCGCGAAAGCCGCGGGTGAGGAGGACGGCGAACGGTTCTGGGACAGGTTGGTCGAGTCACGACGCGATCCCGGGGACCTGTTCGCCGCCGTCTCGGAAGCGATGACCGCCGTCCGCGACGCACTGCCGGAAGGGGAGAGCCTGACCCTCCAGCGCGAGGCGGCGATGCGACGCGGGATCCGCGAAGCGACCAAGCAGGGCTTCACCAACGTCGCCGTCGTATGCGGGGCGTGGCACGCGCCCGCCCTCGAGAAGCTGCCGCCCGCCGCGCAGGACGACCGGATCCTCCGCGCCCTGCCCAAGGCCATGAAGACCGCGGCCGCCTGGGTCCCGTGGACGTTCGACCGCCTGGCCGCCGAGTCGGGCTACGGCGCCGGCGTCGAGTCCCCGGGCTGGTACGCCCACCTGTGGTCGGGCACGGAACCGCTCGCCGTCTCGTGGATGGCCAAGGTCGCCGCGCTGTTCCGCGAGGAAGGACTCGATGCCTCCGCAGCGCACCTGGTCGAAGCCGTCCGCCTCGCGGAGACCCTCGCGGCCATGCGCGGCCGGGCCGTGCCGTCGCTGTCCGAGCTCAACGAGGCCGTTCGCGCGTGCCTCGCGATGGGCTCCGAGCTGCCGCTCAAGCTCGTGCGCGACCGGCTCATCGTCGGCCAGGTCATGGGCGAGACGCCGCCCGACGCGCCGGTGGCGCCCCTCGCGGCCGACCTCGAGCAGCTCTCCCGCCGACTGCGCATGCGCCCGGAGCCCGGTCAGAAGACCATCGACCTGGACCTCCGCAACGACACCGATCGTGCGCGAAGCCACCTGCTCCATCGACTCGGGATCCTCGGCGTCCACTGGGGTCAGACCCAGCAGGTGCGCGGCAAGAGCGGCACGTTCCACGAGGTCTGGGCGCTCGCGTGGCAGCCCGAGTTCGTGATCGACCTGGTCGCGGCCAGCCGGTTCGGCAACACGATCGAGGAAGCGGCGACGAACTCGTCGATCGAGGCCGCCAATGGCGCGGACGACCTCCCGGCGCTGACCTCGTTGATCGAGTCGGTGCTCCTCGCCGACCTTCCGAAGGCGATCGAGCTCGTGGTCGACCGGATCGGCGACGTGGCGGCGGTCGGTGCCGACGTGCCTGCGCTCATGGACGCCCTGCCGCCGCTCGCCCGGGTCCTGCGCTACGGCAACGTCCGGGGCACCGACGCGACTGCCGTGTCCACGGTCGTCGACGGGCTCGTCGCCCGCATCTGCATCGGCCTTTCGAGCGCGGCCGCCTCGCTCGACGATGAGGCGGCGGCGATCTTCGCAAGCCAGGTCGACGGCGTGCACGGCGCGGTCGCCCTGCTCGACGATGCCGACGACCGCGTGGCCTGGCGCGCGGCCCTGCTTCGCCTGATCGACCAGGAGGGGCTCCATGGCCTCGTCGCCGGACGGGCGACCCGCCTGCTGCTCGACGAGGGCGTCATCGACAGCGCCGAGGCGGCTCGCCGGATGCGCCTCGCCCTCTCGCCCGGCGCAGACCCAGCCGTCGGCGCGGGCTGGGTCGAGGGCTTCCTCCGCGACAGCGGCACCATCCTGCTCCACGACCAGGACCTGTTCGACACCATCGATGGTTGGGTCACGGACATGCCACAGGACGCCTTCGACAACATCCTGCCGCTGTTGCGCCGGACGATCGCGACCTTCAGCGCCCCGGAGCGAAGGTCGATCGGCGAACGGATCCTCGCCGGTCGACGCGAACGATCCGAGGCCGCAACTGCCGGCATCGACGAGCGTCGGGCCGAGATGGTGATGCCCATCCTCGCCAGGATCCTGGGCGTCGACGGGGACCGGCCGTGAGCGACGAACGGCTCCGACGCTGGCGCCTGGCACTCGGCGGTGGCGACGCCGACGGGACCGGCCTCGCGCTTGCCGGCGACGACCTCAAGCGCGACCAGGCCCTCGAGCGCCTGTACGACGCGGAACGCACGGCGGGCCTTGGAGCGTCGTCGCCGACGGTCGTCCGCTGGCTCGGTGACATCCGGACCTACTTCCCATCCTCGGTCGTGTCCGTCATGCAGCAAGACGCCCTCGAACGGCTGAACCTGCGCCGGATGCTCCTCGAGCCAGAGCTGCTGGCGACGATCCAGCCGGACCTCAACCTGGCCACCGAGCTGATCGCGCTCGGCGGTGTCATGCCGGCGGAAACCCGGGCGACCGCCCGCGCGATCGTTCGCGAGGTCGTCGAGGACATCCAGCGCCGCCTGCAAAGCCCGCTCCAGCAGGCGATCGCCGGGGCGCTCAACCGGGCGGCCGTCACCCGCCGACCGCGCCAGCGCGACATCGACTGGGACCGGACGATCCGGCGAAACATGCGTCACTACCAGCCGGAGTACAAGACGGTCATCCCCGAGACCCTGCTCGGGCATGCCCGCCGATCGAATGCGTTGCGCGACGTGGTGATCGCAGTCGACCAGTCGGGCTCGATGGCTGCCTCGGTCGTCTACTCGTCGGTGTTCGCCGCGGTCATGGCCTCGATCCGTTCGGTCGAGACGAAGCTCGTCGTCTTCGACACGTCGGTCGTCGACCTGACCGACCTCCTCGACGATCCCGGTCGAAGTCCTGTTCTCGACGCAGCTCGGCGGCGGGACCGACATCAACCGCGCGGTGGGCTATTGCCAGACCCTCGTCGCGCGCCCCGCCGACACGATCTTCGTGCTGATCAGCGACCTCTTCGAGGGCGGCGTCGAGCAGGAGCTCATCGCGCGGGTCTCGCAACTGTTGGCCGCCGGCGTAAGCGTGATCGTGCTCCTGGCGCTATCGGACAAGGGCGCGCCATCGTTCGACCACGAGCTCGCGGCAAAGCTGGCTGCCCTTGGCGCCCCGGCATTCGCCTGCACGCCGGACCACTTCCCGGGCCTCATGGCCGCCGCCATCGAGAAGCGCGACGTCGGTCGCTGGGCGGCAGAGCAGGGGATCGCCCTCGAGCGCCCGAAGGACACGTGAGCGCGCCGCGACAGTAAAGGCGCATTCGCATGACGGTTCCATCCGAGCTGATCCTGCGTCCCGGAGCACACTACGCGGTCTGGCAGGCCGGGTCGCTGCCTTGACGGCCACGTACAGTGTGTGAAATCATGCCCGTGCTACACGAGGCATGTAATGGCGAACCTGACTATCGTCGTCGATGACGGCGTCCTGCAACGGGCCCGTGTCCGGGCGACGGAGCGCGGCACGTCGGTGAACGCGGTCCTGGCCGAGCACCTCGCCCACTACGCGGGATCGGATCCGGCTGGGAGCGCATTGGCGGAGTTCCTCGAGCTCGCCGAGGCCGCCGGAGCAGGGAGCGGTCCCGGTGGCCGAACGTGGACCAGGGACGAGCTGTATGACCGACCGCGTATTCGTTGACTCGAACGTCTGGGTCTACGCCGTCGACGAGGACGAACCCGTCAAGCGGGCCCAGGCACGAGCAGTGCTCAGCCCAACGGCACCCGAGACGCTCGTCACGTCGGCCCAGGTGCTGGGCGAGTTCTATACGACGGTCACACGCAAGCTCCCTCGACCGGTCGCGGACGATGTCGCCGCTGGCATGGTCGAGCGGATGACCAGGCTCCCGGTCGTGGCCATCGACGCCGATCGCGTGCAGGAGGCGATCGCAGGAAGTCGATCCTGGCAGCTCTCGTACTGGGATGCCCTCATCATCGCAGCCGCCCGGTCGGCGGGCTGCGACCGTCTGCTCACCGAAGACCTGGCCGACGGCACGACATACGGCGGCGTTCGCGTGGAGAACCCGTTCAGCGAGCGGCGGCGCGTGTCCGAGAGCCGGCCTGACTACGCTACGGCGCGCGGCCCATGGGACGACGGGGAGCTCCTCGAGCGGCTCGCCAGGTACGAGGACACCTGCCGCGACGCCGGCATGCGGCCCAACGCGATCCACTCGTACTGGGACTACGCCCGACGGTTCCTGGCCTGGAGGAGAGGGGAGTACCGACCCCGCGGCACGACAAGCGATGGCCGTCCAGTTCCGGGGGGTCCCGTCACGACAGAGGATCTCGAGCGCCAGGCTGCGGCATACGCCAGCGCGATCGAGGCGGCCGGCCGCGAGCAGACGACTGTCGACACATACCATCGCCACGCGATGTTCTTCATCCGCTGGCTTCGAGGAGAGTTCCAGCCCGGCCGCCGCCTCCGCTAAGGATCTGCGCGGGGTCAGGCCTGGACTACTCTGACCGCGATGCACGTTCGTCCGGTCGAGGGCGAGCAGCGGGTCACGCCGCTCGAGCTGTTCTTCGACCTCGTCTTCGTCTTCGCCATCACGCAGGTGACCGGGTTCCTCGCCGAGAACGAGAGCGGGGAAGGACTGCTGCGGGGCGGGCTCCTGCTTGCCGCGCTGTGGTGGGCGTGGGCCGCCTATGCCTGGCTGACGAACACCCTCGACCCCGAAGAGGGCGGCGTTCGATTGGTCGTGTTCGCGACAACGGCCGCGATGCTGATCGTCGCCCTCGCGACGCCGGCGGCATTCGGAGCCGAGGCCCTCGTCTTCGGAGTCGCGTACTTCATCGTCCGCGCTCTGCACCTCGTCCTGTACGCGATCGCCGGGCGCGACGATCCCGAGCTGTTCGCCGCGGTGCTCCGGTTTGCGCCTGGCGCCGTGATCGGACCGTCGTTGTTGGTCATCGCCGGCTTCTTCGATGGGACCGTGGAAATCGGGCTGTGGGTCGCCGCCCTGACGGTCGACTACGCCAGCGCACTCGTCGGCCGCGGGCGAGGGTGGCGCCTGTCGCCGGCACATTTCGTCGAGCGCCACGGGCTCATCATCATCATCGCCTTGGGAGAGTCGATCGTCGCGATCGGCGTCGGCGCGGCTGGGCTGCCGCTCGATGCGTCCAGGATCGCGGCTGCCCTGCTGGGGATGGTCGTCGCCGCGGCCCTCTGGTGGTCGTACTTCGATTGGGTCATCTTCACGTCGCAGGCCAGGATCACCGACGCGCAGGGCGCCGAGCGCGCGAACCTCGCGCGCGACCTGTACACGTACCTCCACATGCCGATGGTCTTCGGCATCGTCCTCTTCGCGCTCGGCATGAAGGACACCCTGGCCCACGTCGACGAGCCGCTGGGGATCATCTCCGCCATCGGCCTGTGCGGCGGCCTGGCGCTGTATATGGCCGCGCACGTGGCCCACCGGCTGCGAACCGGCGGCGGCTGGGGCCATGGTCGACCGATCGCTACGGTCGTGCTGCTCGCCCTGATCCCCGTCGCCACCATGGTGCCGGCGCTCGCTGCGCTGGCCCTGGCGGCGGCCGTCTGCGCGACGTTGATCGCCTACGAGGCGATCCGCTATCGGGGCGCGCGCGCCTGGATCCGGAGCCACCGCGGCGAGTTCACGATGGAGGACGTCAGACGGATCGCGCCGCAAACGGGCGCTGCCCTCCCGGATCCGGATCCGTCGACTGATCCAAACGCCGATCGACCCGTCGCCGGGTGACGCGGCGCCGGCCTCACTCCGCGGCGTTCGCGAAGGTCGCGCGGCCGGCCGGTCGATAGGTCTGGAGCATCACGCCTGACGGGATCGAGCGCGACTCGACCAGCTCGAGGTTGTGCGTCTGGCCGTGCTCAGGGAAGAGTCGGAGCCCGTCGCCCACGATGACCGGGTAGATCCGCAGGTTGAGCTCGTCGACGAGGTCGCGCTCGAGCAGCCAGCGGAGCAGCTCGCCACTCCCGTGGACCTGGAGCTCGCGCCCGGGTTTCGCCTTGAGCTCGCGGACTTCCGCCTCGACGTCGTCGTCGATCACGTGGGTGTTCTGCCACTCCGGATCCTTGAGCGTGGTCGAGGGCACGTATTTGGGCAGGACGTTGATGCCGTGGGAGACCGGATCGCCGCTGTCGTGATGCGGCCAGTACGGCTCCCAGATCTCCCAGGTCTTGCGCCCGAGCAGGAACGCATCCGCGCGCTCGAACCATGAGGTCAGGAACTGCCATCCCTGCTCGTCGGCGTACGCGGCGGTCCATCCGCCGCGGTCGAAGCCGCCGCTCCGGTCCTCGTCGGGGCCGCCGGGACCCTGGTACACGCCGTCCACGCTCAGCATCATCGAAGCGGTCAGCTTCATCGTCATCGCTCCCTGCAACTGACTTTGAATCGTAGACGACCGTTCGGACGACTGGGGCACGCGCCGCAGATGCACCCGTGAAGGATTCGATGCCGCCGTACGCCATGAAGTCGACAACCCTTCCGGAAGGAGCGGCACGCGATGGATCGGCGAACTCGAACGAGTTGGGCGGCGGGCCTGGCGCTGGCGCTCGCCGGCTGCTCCTCGACGGCATTGCCATCTCAGCCGGCGACATCACTGCGGTCGGCACCCCCTGCACAGACCCTGGCTCCGGCGACCGCTGCTCCGTCTCCGACGCAGATCTCGGGCCTCCCTTTCGCCGGGACCCTCGCGTACAAGCGGAATCTCGTCGATGGGCCACACCTTCTCTTCACGATGCCGGCCTCGGGTGGCGATGGCATGCCGCTCGTCGAAGGCGATGCCGAGCAGGCTCGCTGGTCGGCTGACGGCAGCCGCCTTTCCGTCGTTGGCGAGAGTCCCCAGGGGCTCATCTTCGTCGGCTTCGTGGATCGCGATGGCTCCAACTTCGAACGTCTCGACAGCCCGGACCCAACGCTGCAGCTGGGCTGCGGCGCGTGGTCGCGAGACGAAGCGTCGTTAGCGTGCGACGGGTGGGACGAACAGAAGAAGGGTCGCGATGGGCTGTACACCGTGGCGGCGGATGGCAGCGGTCTAACCCGGGTGACCACGGCACCGGAAGGGGCGCACGATGCCCCCTGCGACTTCTCTCCTGATGGCAAGCAAATCGCCTTCGTTCGGACCAATCCCGCCGACGAGGACCGCAACGAGCTGATGATCGTGGATCGCAATGGGACCGGCGAGCGCAAGCTGATCGACGACGCCGTGATGCTCCGCTGCCGATGGTCGCCGGAGGGTTCGAAGCTCCTTGCGGCGGCGAGCGCCGGCATCCTCGTGGTGGACATGACCGAGTCCCACCCGACCGCCACGCTGCTGCCAGTCCAGGTGCCCTCTGGTGCCAGATTCTCCTCTCCCGCCTGGTCGGTCGACGGCAAGCACGTCGCGTTTTCCATGGCGCTCCCAGGTCAGCCATCCGACATCTGGGTCGCGAACGCCGACGGTAGCGGCGCTACCCAGGTCACGAACGCGCCCGACATCGACGACGAGGTCGAATCGTGGGGCCCGTGAGGCGTCAGCGATGACCGCGGAGCTGGTCCAGCAGGCGCAGCTGGGTGATGAAGCGGCGTTCGAGGCGCTCATCCGCGCGGCCTACGCTCGGCTCTCCGCGACCGCGAACCACATCCTTCGGGATACCGCGGCCGCGGAGGACGCGACCCAGGATGCGATCGTCCGCTGCTGGCGGGATATCCGTGGCCTTCGTGATCCGGACCATTTCGAGCCCTGGCTGTACCGCCTCCTCGTGAATGCGTGCCGGGATGCCAACCGAAAGGCTCGTAGCCGGCCACAGCAAGTGTCCGGGTACCCCCTGGAGATACAGTCCGGTCGCGACGAAGTCGGACGCGTCGCCATCAGAGACGAGCTGGACCGGGCCTTCGACGGCCTGCAGCCGGACCTCCGGATCGCGCTCGTACTCACCCACTACGTCGGGTATTCAGCCCCCGAGGCGGCCGCGATCGTCGGCGTCCCGGTCGGGACGATCTACTCGCGCCTCCATCGCGCCACACGGGCTATGCGCGTGGCGCTCACCACGCCGGCGACGCCGGCAGCGGAGTCGATCCGATGAACGACCACGAAGCACGCATGCTCACCGCCTGGTTCGACGCCAACGAGGTTCGCGGCTCCGAGGCATCCCTGGGTCGCGCTCTGGCGGCGACGAATGGCGCGCCGCAGCGCCCCGGCTGGCTTGTCAGCCTCCGTGGCGGCACGATCGCCGGCGACAACCAGTGGCGAAGGTCCATGGCAGTCCCGCTGCTGGCCGCTACCGCGTTGATCGTCGCGCTCGTGGCCGGTGCCGTGATCGGCGGTGGCGGCATCACCCCGCGGCCGATCCCATCGCCCGCCCTGCCGAGCGCACCGCCGAGCGCGCCGCCAGGCCCCTCGCCGACGCTGCCCGTCGCGACCGAGGAGGCCCGCGGCGGCCTGGTCGCGTTCACCCACATCGACCTGCTCGGCGAGTGTCGTCCCGACCGACCGCCAAGCCTGTGCTACGAGCAGCGCCTGTGGGTCGCCAACGCGGACGGCAGCAACGCCCATGCGCTCGTGCCTACCTGGCCTGGAGGGTCGCCAGATCGCACTTGGCTGGTCACCCGACGGCCGCTGGCTGCTCTTTGAAGAGATGGCGTTCCGACCCTGACGGATGCGAGCGGCTCGGAGGTCCGACCGTTGGACGTCCGTGGCAGTATCGAAATTTGCCTTCTCGCCCGATTCGACGCGCCTGGCGTTCTTCCGCGACGTCACCCCTAACCAGGGGGATGGCCACCGATCTCGCGATCCTCGACATCGCATCCGGGCAAGTGGTCTCCTTCGAATCGACGCGGTCCCGAGAGGGGCTCGGCGATTTCAGTGGTCGCCCGACGGCGCAGTGGATCGCGTTCGACCGGCAGGACTTGTTCACCCTTGCGAAGATCTTCATCATCCGGCCCGATGGCACGGGCCGGCGGGCCTTGACATCCGACAAGCTCCCTGGGATCGACCCCAACTGGTCGCCCGACGGCTCGTCCCTCGCGTTCACTTACAGCCTCCTGGTGGGAAATGAGACCCGGCGGCACATTGTCAACGACATCTATACCCTCGAGCTCGCTGGGCGGGACCCAGTCCGGCTGACGAGCGACGAAATCTCCGGTCGACCGTCGTGGACGCTCGATGGCCGGATCGTCTTCCTCCGATCCACCGAGGGCGACGCGCCCGGCGGCATGGAGCTATGGGTCATGAATGCCGACGGCTCGGGCCGCGAACGCCTCGACGCGAGCAACCTGGCCGCCCTATCCGAGGTCGGCTGCGTTACCTGCATCTACCCGCCGACCCCGCCTGGCAGCAGATTCTCCTTCGCTCACGACGCCTTCTGGCAGCCGACCCCGTGACTGATCGGCTGAGCGACCGATAGCGCCGGCTGGCTCCAGGGGCTAGCGGGCCAACGCAGCGCCAGACCAGACCCGATTTGAGATCATCGGCCCGATGGGCCAGATGATCGTGGTCGGCATACTGGACGCGACCACATGATCGATTCCGCACCAGCAGCCCTGCGCTCGTCGCTCGAGCGACTCCTGGCGAACCCGACGTCCGACGACCTCTGGCGATTCCAGAAGGCGCTGTTGGTAGTCGGAGGCCCGGAGGCCGCGCGTGCCCGCGGAGTCGCGCGTGCATTGCAGTCGTGCCTGCGGACGTTCGAGAGCAAGTCAGCCTCACGCACGGCGAGCCGCTGGGGTGCCGTGCTGGGAACGGCCGCCGTCGCAAGCGTGAGCCTGCCGGAGATGCGCAACCGCCAGGAGCGCGGGCTCGGGGAATTGCTGGAGCTGGCGCTGCCGGCTGTCCTGGAGGTCGGCGCCGCGATCCAGTCGGCGCAAGCCTGGGAGATCGAAGCAGGGCTGATCTACGACGAGTTCGTGTGGTTCCTCTACGAGGAGCTGTGGGACATCTCGCTCAATGTCCGGAGCGAGCTGACTGCGGTCGAGCGCCGCGAACGCATCGACGAGGTCCTCGACCCGCTCCTGGACACCGCACTCCCGGACCAGGATCGGGCCACGCTCGTCGTCGATGTCTTCCGGTCAGTCCTCGCCGCGCGCGTGCTGCCGCTGCTGGGCTAGCCGAAGCGCTTCGGCCCGCGCGGCGAACGGACCGCCCCCTGTGCCGACCTCGATGGCCTGCGATCACGCGTCTGTTTCGGGCGCCTCCATCCGCTCCAGCAGCGCGAGCGTCGTCGCCCAGCTGCGGATCGTCATCGACTTGTAGGCCGGCGTGCCGACGATCTTGCTGAGGCGGCTCTTGGTCCGTTGGGCGCTGAGGCGCTGCGAATAGATCACGCCGGTACCCGGCCACACCTCGTCGACGCCGGGCCGCGGGTCGAAGACCTTCATCGCCGTCCGCGCGTCGATCCCCATGAGGAAGACCGCGTCGCTGTGGTATGTCCCCGGTTGGTCGCCGAAGCCCTTGGGCCGCTTCTGGACGACGGCCCGAAGCTGGGCGCGCGTCAGGACGAGGACCGCGATCAGCTCGCTGTCGAGCTTGAACGTCTTGGGGAGCGCCTCCTCGAGCTCCCGTTGGATCGATGCCGCCGATCGGTCAGAGCTCAGGATCACGTTGCCGCTGGCGATGTACGTGGACACCTTCGTGTGGCCGTGGCTCTCGAGGAGCTCGCGCAAGGCCGCCATCGGCACCTTGTTCCGGCCGCCGACGTTGATGCCGCGCAGGAGGACGAGGTATCTGGTCATCGCGATCAGCAGGATGCCACGGACACGGCGGGTCGGCGGAGCGGGTAAGGTCCTGCCATGTACCAGCCGGCCCATGGCAAGTTCGAGGTCGAGGATCCGGCCACGCTCCTGGCAGAGCTGTGCGCCCGCGTGCCGGCCACGCTCGTCACCCACGGGGCCGACGGCTTCCGCGCGTCGATCCTCCCGATGCTGTTCGACCGCGACGATGGGCCGCGCGGGATGCTGCGTGGCCATCTTGCCCGCGGCAATCCGCACTGGCGCCAGATCGAGGGGTCGATCGAGGCCGGCGGCGACGGGGCAGGGGAGGCCCTTGCGATCTTCGACGGGCCTGACGCCTACGTTTCGCCAGCTTGGTATGAGGAGAAGCGCCTGACGGGCAAGGTCGTCCCGACCTGGAACTACGTCACCGTCCAGGTGCACGGAACGATCACGACCATCCACGATGTCGACTGGCTGATCCCCCACGTCGGCCGGCTCGTCGCGCGACACGAAGCAGATCGATCCGTTCCCTGGGCGCTCACCGACGCGCCGGAGGACTACGTCCGCACCCAGGCCCGCGCGATCGTCGGCCTCGAGCTACGCATCGCCCGCGTCGAGGCCAAAGCGAAGCTCAGCCAGAACCGGAGTGGCCCGGACATCGAGGGCACGATCGAAGGTCTGAGCGCGGGGACCCCGGGCGAGCGAGCGGTCGCCGAGGCGATGCGCCGCGAGCGCTGACGGGCGAGCCGTCCGGGCAAGCGGAAACGCATCGCAGCGCCGCCGACCGGTTGGTGGCAATACACTGCGAGCGCCCATGGATGCCTCGGATATCGACCTTCGGAATGCGACGTACAGGCGGTTCGTTGAGCTGGGCCGAGCACCCACGCCTGAGGACATTGCCAAGGCGACCGGACAATCCGAATCGCACGTGCGTGACGCGTGGCGTCGACTCCATGACGCGCACGCGCTCGTCCTCGATGAGAGTGGCCAGATCCGCATGGCGAACCCCTTCTCGGCAGTGCCGACGCCGTTCCGCGTCCACGCCGCCGGACGGGACTGGTACGCGAATTGCGGCTGGGACTCGTTCGGTATCGGGGCGGCCCTCAACGTCGACAGCATCATCGACGCGGAATGCGCCGACTGCCACGAACCGTTCCAGCTCCACGTGCGCGATGGTCGACCGGACGATATCGACCTCCTCTTCCACGTCCCGGTACCGGCGATCGACTGGTGGCACGACATCGGGTTCACCTGAAGCGAGATGCTGCTCTTCCGGTCGGAAGACCACCTCGATGCCTGGCTCGCCGGACGCCCGAGCGGCGCGACGATCCCGATCACGAAGCTCGCCGAGCTGGCCGACGCCTGGTGGGGCGACCGGCTCGATCCTGACTGGCTGCCGCACACCCGGGAGCAAAACCAGGCGATCCTGACCCG
>CAWEWE010000007.1:0-90934 GCA_963812745.1 uncultured Chloroflexia bacterium
CGGCGGCTGGCAGGTCCATGGGGCGTCGCGGGTCACGGTCTGGCGGGGCCGACACCGCGAGCGGTTTCGCGCCGGCGAGGTGTTCCGGATCTAGTGCCCCTGTCAGTCGGGGCGAACGGTCCGGAAGCAGTCGGAGCAGTAGACCGGGCGGTCCATCCGCGGCCGGAACGGCACCTGCGCCTGGTTGCCGCATGACGAGCACACGACCGCGAAGTACTCGCGATCGGGACGCTCGACGCTTCGCTCGTAGCCGCGCGGGCCGCCGATGTCGCGGACGTCGTAGCCGCCCTCGCGTGCCGCTCGCCGGCTGGCCCGGCAGCTCGTGCAGCGCTTGGGATCCGAGGCGAAGCCCTTCTGGACGTAATACTCCTGATCGGCGGCCGAATGGATGAAATCGACCCCACAGTCGACGCAGTTGAGGGTCCGATCAGCGTAGGTCACGATGCTCCTCCGGGGCGCGATGGTCGGCGGGGTGCACCAGCGGAGGGCGACCACATCGGCGGTCGGGAAAGCGAGGGTCTGGCGATCGAAGCCGGGCCCAGCGACCCAGGTGCCGATGTTGGAGTCCCTGTGCGGGCGCACCGGTCAATTCGTGCGGCGCAGGATACAACGGCTCCGAAAAACGGACATCGCGAGCCGTGTCCGGCCACGGTGAGCACGCCCCGCCCGCGGGCTGGCACCCGTGACAACGTACCTGTCACAATGGCGCGCGAGGATCCGGGTCGGCGAGCGGGGAGTCATGGGGGCGCCTCGCTCGCGCCTTACCACCCAGGGGTAGCCGGATCGCCCGACCCGTCATCACTGGGAGGCCAGACCCGAGCGGATGCTACGGATCATCCACACCGCGGACGTCCACCTTGGCGCGCGCCATGACGACCTCGGTGAGCAGGCCAGCGCCCAGCGCGAGCGCCAATTCGCCGCCTTCTCCGCCACCGTCGACCTGGCTATCGCCGAGAAGGCCGACCTGGTCCTGATCGCGGGCGATCTGTTCGACAGCAACATGCAGCCGCGGCGCTCCGTGGAGCGCGTCGCTGCCCAGCTCAAACGACTGGCGACCGGCCGCATCCGGACCGTCATCGTGCCCGGCACGCACGACGCCTACGATCGATCGTCGATCTATCGCGCGTACGACCTCAAGGCGCTCGCGGGCAGCACGCCGGACGATGACTGGGTGACGGTCCTCACCCCGGAACGACCGCGCATCCATCTGCCCACCTGCGACGTGGTGGTCCACGGACCGGTCTTCGCCACCAAGCGAGCGCCGCACAGCCCGCTGCGCGACCTCGACGTCGCGGCCCACCAGGGCACGGCGACGTGGCAGGTCGGCGTCCTCCATGGCTCGGTCGCGATCCCCGGCAAGACCGATCGCGACGACGTCGTCATCACGACCGAGGAGATCGGCGCCAGCCTCCTCGACTATCTCGCGCTCGGCCATTGGCACTCTGCGCGTCAGGCCAAGAACGGCGCGACGACCTATGCCTACGCCGGTGCCCCCGAACCCGTCGCCCTGAACCAGGATCGTGCCGGCAAGGCGCTGCTGGTCCAGCTCGAGCAGACGGGGGCCGGGAAGAGCGTCACGGTGGCCGATCGCCAGGTCGGCAAGACCCGCTTCGAGCGGCTGGAGCTCGATGCGGCCGGCATCACGACCCAACCCGCCCTGATCGACAGCCTCGGGCGCAAGGGCGACCCCGACCTCGTGCTCGATGCCAGCATCGTCGGCGTGCGACCGGACGAGCTGGATCTGCACCCCGACGAGATCGAGGCGGCCCTCGCCCCGCGCTTCCTCAAGGTCCGCGTCCGTGATCTCAGCTTGCCCGCGCTCACGGAAGGCGCCCTGCCGTCGCCGGACACCGTCTCGGGCGCGTTCATCCGCGACCTCGAGGCGCGCATCGCGGAGCTCGAGGCGTCGACGGCGGCGGATGCCGGCACCGACGCGGCGGCCGAGGCCGCCGAGTTGCGCGACGCCCTGCGGCTTGGTCGCCTGCTGCTGGCCGGCCACGAGGTCTCGCTGTGAGGATCCGTCGCCT
This sequence comes from uncultured Chloroflexia bacterium, assembly GCA_963812745.1. Lineage (GTDB taxonomy): Bacteria > Chloroflexota > Limnocylindria > Limnocylindrales > CSP1-4 > SPCO01. Next base: position 2,028 of record CAWEWE010000007.1, read on the forward strand.
GCAGGTGCGCGACCTCCGTCGCTACCGCGAGCTCGACATCGACCTCGCTCCCGGCGTCACCGTCGTGCGCGGCCCGAACGAGGCCGGCAAGAGCACGATCCAGCGCGCGATCGAGCTCGCCCTCACCCGACGGGTCACGAGCAATGCCGGGGACCTCGAAACGCTCCGACCGTGGGACGCGGCGGCGGATGCCCGGCCGTGGGTCGCCCTCGAGTTCGAGCAGGAGGAAGAGGACGGCCGGATCGCGACGGGCACCCTCGAGAAGTGGTTCGCCGGCCAGAAGGGCTCGGTCGACCTCGTGTACGACGGCCAGCGCGTCACCGACCCGGCGCTGGCGGACCAGGTCCTGGCCGAGCTGTCGGGCATCCCCAATGAGGCCTTCTTCCGGTCGACGGCGTCGGTCCGCCACCACGAGCTGAGCGACGTCGCCCGTGACGAGGCGGCACTTCGCGATCGGCTGCAGGCCAGCATCAGCGGCGCCGACCGCGGGACCGGGCGCGCGAAGAAGAAGCTCGAGCGGGCGATCTTCGAGCTGACCACGAAGGGTGACAAGAACCCGGGCCGGCTCAAGGTCGCCGAAGCTGCCGTGGCGCAGACCGCCGGGGTCGTCGAGAAGGGCGAGCTCGATCTCGCGCAGCTCGAGCGCGACCGCGACACACTGTCGAGCTCGCGCGAGCGCCGGACCGACGCCGAAGGGGCCCTCGCCGAACGGCGCGCGATGCTCGAGAAGGCCCGCCAGGCCGAGCGCCTCGAAGCCGAGCGGACGGCTGCCCGCGAGCGGTACGAGCGGTTCCGCGAGGCGGTCGAGGTATCGACCGAACTCGATGAGCTCGCCCAGACCCATCCCTCGCCGAACCCGCTGCCCGTCATCCGCCAGGCAGTCGAGCGACTCCGGCTGCTCGACACCCGCATCCGCGAGCTCCGGGCGGCGCTGGCCGGCGAGGTCGACGTCAACTTCGATGTCGCGCCCGAGGCGACGTGGCGGCCGCTGTCGCGCTGGGCCTTGCTCGCGGTCGTCGTCGGGGTGCTGATCGCCGGCGGCGGCTTCGTCGTCGACACGCTCGGCATCGTCGACCTGGGCATGCCGCCGCTGTACGTCGGCGCTGCCGTGGCGCTGATCGGCGGGATCCTGAGCGCCGTCGCGCTGTGGCTCCGCCGGTCGTCGACGCTCCAGGAGCAGCTCCGCGGCGACGAGATCGATCGCCGGCTCCGCGGCCGGTCGGAGATGGAGGCAGAGCTGCGCCAGGCCGAGCTCGACACGGAGCAGCAGCTCGGCACGCTCGGGCTGGATGACCTGGCCGCGGCCGAGGATCTCCTCGCCCGCGAGGAGGCACACGTCGCCCGGATGGACCAGATGACCGCTCAGCTGGACGGCCTCATCGGCAAGGAGCCGCGCGAGACGCTGCCGACGCTGCGCGATGGGGCGGCCCTCGAGATCGAGCAGAAGACCAGCGCGCTCGATGCGCTCGGCCCGATCGCCAAGGAGCCCCGCGCCCGCGAGCGACTCGAGGTCGAGGTGCGCGACGGCGAGGCGGCGCTCGATCGGGCGCGCGACGACGAGGCCAATGCCCGCGCACGGGTCGAGAACAACCGGGTCGACGCCGAGGAGGTCGCCGCGGAGAGCGAGCGCCTGGCCATGTGGCGTGACCAGCTCGCCGTGCTGCAGCGCCGGCACCGCGTGCTCGAGACGACCCTGCGCGCCATCGAGCGCGCCGAGACGGCGACGATGAAGACGGCCACCCGCTATCTCGAGGGCCACATGGTCCGCGACGTGTCGACGGTGACCGGCGGCCGCTACCGGCGCGTCCGCGTCGATGACAAGACGCTCGACATCGACGTCCACGCCCCCGAACGCGGCGACTGGGTGCCCGTCGGAACGCTCAGCCAGGGCACGCTCGACCTCGTCTACCTGACCGCGCGGCTCGGGCTCGTGCGCCTCGTGACCGGCGACCGGCGTCCGCCGCTCGTCCTCGACGATCCGTTCGTGACCCTCGACGACGAGCGTGCGACCCGCGCGCTCGCGCTCCTGAAGCGCGTCGCCGACGACTTCCAGATCATCTATCTCACGACGTCGGACCGGTACGACGGCGCAGCCCATGCCGTCGTTGAGCTGCCCGGTCCGGCGACGATCGACGACGGCGTCGACGACCCGTCCCTGAGCCCGGTCGAGAGCGCGAGCGGAGCCACGGCCTGATCGAAGGGCTCCCGGCGGGCACGCTGACGGTGATCCTCGGTCTGGCCGCGGCCGTCGCGTGGGGCGGCGGCGACTTCGGTGGCGGACTGGCGAGCCGCCGCGTGCCGCTCTACGGGGTCGTGCTCGTGTCGCAGGTGACCGGCTTCGTCGTGATGTTCGTCATCGCGACGGCGCGCGCGGAAGCCTTCCCGAGGGACGGCGACCTCCTGATCTGCGCCATCGGCGGGGCGCTCGGTGCGTTCGGCATCACGATGCTGTACCGCGGCCTGGCGATCGGGCGGATGGGCATCGTCGCCCCGGTGACCGGGGTGCTCGCGGCGATCATCCCGGTGGTCGCCGGGTTCGTCATCGAGGGCGTGCCCCCACCGGTGGTCATCATCGGGATCGTCATCGCGGTCGTGGCCGTGGTGCTGGTGTCGCGCGTCGCCGATGAGACGGGTGGCCGCGCCGGCCTGCCGGAGGCCCTGGCGGGCGGGACGGCGATCGGCTTGTTCGGCGTGACGATCGCGTACCTGAGCGAAGGCCGCGTGTTCGCCGATCTCGCCGTCATCCGCCTGGTCCAGGGCCTGCTCGTCGTCGGGGCGGTCCTGCTGATGCGGTCGGCGTGGCGACCCGGTCGGTCGTGGCTACTGCCGCTCGTCCTCATCGGGATCCTCGACACGGCTGGGAATGCGTTCTACCTCGCCGCCGTGCAGACCGGCCAGCTGGCGATCGCCTCGGTCCTGTCGGCGATGTACCCGGTGGCCACGGTGATCCTGGCCGCGGTGGTGCTCCGGGAGCGAGTCACCCGCGATCACACGATCGGTATCGTCCTGGCCGGGGCAGCGATCGCGTTGATCGGGTTCGGCAGCGCCTAACGACGCGTCATGCGGCGCTCGAGGGCGAGCGCTGCGACGTCGATCGGATCCCGCAGGACGACGACCTGGTCGACGCCCTCGCTCGGCAAGCCGCCGCCATCGACCGTCTCGCGGATCGCGACCAGATGCCGGTCGACGACGTCGGGATCGACGATCCGCGCTCGCGAACGCGTTGCTGGGCATGGACGAGCACCGGCGTCGAGGTCGAGCACGATCGCAACGATCGGGACGCCGTGCAGCCGCGCTCGTTGCAGGAGCGGGCGTCGCACGCGTGGCGGCCGCATTCGTGGCATCGACCACCGTCAGGCGACCGGCGGCCAACCGCCGGTCGACGGTCCGATGCAGGATCTTGAACGCGACCCCGGAGACGGATTGGTCGGCCTCGTCGCCGGATACGGCCGCTCGGAGCGCGTCGGATGACACGATCTCGTCCAGGTCGAACAGGCGCGCGGCAAGCGTGGATTTGCCCGAGCCGGCGGCCCCGACCAGGAGCACGAGCGATGGATCAGGGATCACGACGGTCGGCATCGTGTCGATGATGCCGCTCCGCCGCCGGCCCGTGGCGGGCTACGTCACGGCGAGTCGGCGGACCTCGTAGCCGCCACCCTCGGCGGCGCGGATCTCGTAGCTCGGCTGGTCGTACACGGTGGGGCCCCGTTTGGCCAGGCCGTCCGTCAGGCGGTATCGCGAGAAGTGCCATGGGCACTCGACGCAGCCATCGACCACCCGACCCTCGTTCAGCGGTCCGCCGGCATGCGCGCAGACGTTGTGCATGGCGTGGAGGGTCTCCCCGATCCGCACGACCACGAGGTCGTTGATGCCCGCCTTCATCTTCGTCGGCGTGGCCTCGGGGAGCGTCGCGAGGTCGTTGACATCACCCGTGTCGAGGCGGACCCACTTCGTGCCCGGGCCGCGGAAGGCGTGGCGGCTGACCATGTTGCCGAGCACGTAGGCCACGTCGCCGCCGACGAACGCGCCGGCGGTGACGATGAGGAACCCGATGATCGACAGGGCGATCGGCACGGTCCGATCGGCGGGCGCTCCGGCTCGCAGCAGCACGGACACGATGAGGATGAGCAGCGCCGCGGTCATCAACGAGGCGTGCAGCGTCGCGCGCGTCAGCGGGGTGCCGGTCGTCTCGCTGTAGTCGGCCAGGCCGGACACCGCCGACAGGACCATGAACACGATCGTGCCGACCAGCACGATGTCCGCCGCCGTCGGTTGGCCGAGCACGTCGAGGATGACTACCCCGAGCAGCATGCCGATCGGGATGTCCGTCGTGGCGGCATGGAGGGGATGGCCCAGCCAGCGGCCGTTGAGCAGGTCGCGGATCGGTGGCATGGCCCGGAACAGGGCTGAGGCCCAGCGGTGGTTGAACTCCCCGAATGGCTTCGCCCAGCCGTCGTTCAGCGCTACGAGTCGAGCCAGCAGTCGTGCCATCGACCCACCTCCCGTCGGTGGAATCTACGCCGGTCGGACGCTGCGCGGATGTTGCGAAATGGGGCCGTCCACATTCCGTCCACATCGCCGGGAAAGTCGGGGATAACAATCCGGTGATTCTCGGGAAGTTCGTGGATAAGGCGGTTGTGGCGGTCGCGTCGCGGAAAGTACATTTCGTCCTGCCCGAAGGGGCAGGTGCGAACCGCCAGACCGCACCGGGGAGCGATCCTCGGGACGGTCCCGGGAACCGGGTTCGATGGCCGCAAGGCCACCGAGCGAGGGTCCCGGGCGGAGCGCAACGACTCCGGACTTGTTCGGAGCTGTTGCGAGACGACTGGCCGGTCCTCCCACCAGTTCCTTCGGGCGCTTTCGTGTGGGCGGGTCCACCGTCGCCCTCGAAACGCCGAGATGTGTTTCCTGGACTGCAGAAGCGGGCCCAAGGTAGCGTGCCGGCGGTCCTCGGCGCTCGATTGGTGTCTCCGAAGCACGGATGCCCGCCGAGGCGTGCTCGATTCTCGCCCTGGACCCTCATCTGCAGTCTGCCGGGCACACGTGCGAATCGATCGCCGTGTGCGCCGACCCGCGCGACCACGTAGCCTCCGGCCGGTGACCCCGAGACCTCCAGCTCCCCGACCCGTCCAGGATTGGCGAACGCTCCTGGTCGTCTTCTGGCTCACCTCGATGGTCGAGGGCTTCGGTGTCAGCCAGATCTTCGCGCTCGTCCCGAGCTACTTGCGCGAGATGGGCGTGCCGCAGGACGAGCGACTCGCGTTCGTGGGGCTGTTCAGCTCATTGATCTTCATCGTCGGCATGCCGCTGGTCCCGCTGTGGGGCGTGTGGGCCGACAAGTACAGCCGCAAGGCGGTCATCGTCCGGAGCGCCCTCGTCGAGGCCGTCGTGTTCGCCGGCGTAGCCCTCTCGCGTGAGCCGTGGCAACTCGCGGCAAGCCTGCTGCTGATCGGCTTCCAGCTGGGTAACACCGGCGTCATGCTCGCCGGCATCCGCGACGTCACGCCGCGCGAGCGGCTCGGGACCGTGATGGGCATCTTCGGCGCGTCGACCGCGGTCGGCCTGGCGCTCGGCCCGGCCCTGGCGGGACTCCTCATCGACGGACTCGGCTGGTCGCTCTCCGCGGTCTTCTGGCTGTCGGCCGCCCTGTCGATCGCGACGGCGTTGCTCGTCACCTTTGGGTCACGCGAGGTCCGGCCGTCGGTGATCCCGCAGGGGCGAGTCCTCACGCTCGCGTTCGGTGCGATGCGGGGCGTCCTGACCGACCCGACCGTGCGTCGGATCTTCCTGATCTTCGGCGTGTCGTTCCTGGCGAACCAGATGAGCCGTCCATACCTGCCGGTCGTTGTCGAGGGTCTCGCCGGGATCGGCCCCGGGCTCGCGTCGGCCATCGCGCTCGTGATGGGCACGGCTGCCCTTGTCGGCGGGCTCGTCGCGCCGCTCGGTGGCTGGCTCGGCGACCGAGTCGGCTTCCGACCCGTCCTCGTGGCGGCCCTCGCCGGTGGCGGCGCGGTCCTCGGGCTCATGCCGTTCGTGCCGGGCGTCGCCGCCCTGGCGGGGCTGGCCGTGATCCTGGCCGCCGCCACGTCGACCGTCAGCGCGATGGTCTTCGGCATGCTTGCCACCGAGGTACCGGCCGATCGCCGATCCGCGACGCTGAACCTCGTCTACCTGCCCTTATACGCGGCGGGCATCGTCGGTCCGGCGCTGGGCGCGGTCGTCGTCGGGGTGGGTGGCCTGCCGGCACCATTCCTGCTGGGTGCGGCGGTGTTCGTGGTCGGCGCGATCGTCATCGCACTGCGCCGGGGTCCTGCGCCCCGGCCTGCCATCGCCTGACGCCGAGCCGGCCGGACGAGCAGCCGGGAATGGATGCGCCGACGGACGTCCCCCAGACGGCCGCCGGCGCAGGGATTCGCGCGGTATCACCCTTCCATACGTGGCAGGTTGGCGTACGGATGAATGGCGCGAAAGCGGGCGTCTCCCCGGCGGCCGTTCCGGGGTCGGGCGGCATCCGCCTCGCGTCCCGGACGGAGCTCGCGGCGCGTGCCATCCGAGAGGGGTGGCTCGAGGTGCCGCCCGGGCGCGCCTAGGCCGGTTCCACGACGGCGGTCGCCGGGGCACGACCGGCCGGTCGCACCGGCGCGACCGGCTCGCGCAGCGCGATGACGGCGAGCAGCATCGACAGCCCGCCGTACCACAGCGCCGGCAACGCGAGCATGCCCGCGACCGGCACGGTCCAGCGGCGGCCGGTCCAGGCACCCCACACGACGACCGCCACCGCGAACGGGAGGCGGACGACGAACGGGATGGGGATCGCCGCCCAGGTCCCATCGCGTCCGGCGACCCGGCCGAGGACCTCGCCCCAGGCCCGCCAGGCATCCGGCCAGACGAGGAACGAGACGGCCACGATCAGCGCGGTCGAACCCAGCGCGATCGCCAGCTCGCGCCACTCACGCCGGACGACGAACCACAGCAACCCGATGCCCGGGGTGATCTTCGTGAGCAGCACCAGCGACCACGTCCACGGCCAGCGGAACCCGAGCACCATCGCGGCAGCGAGTAGCAGGTGGATGTTGCCGCCGGCGAGCTCCATCAGGCCCAGCACGATCCCGACGGCGAACCAGCGCCGCCCCGTCAGCACGAACGTGGCCCCCAGCAGGATCGCGGTCCACACCGCCATGTACAGCTGCCAGGGCAGGATCCGGATCGGCTGGAGCAGTTGCAGGAACGCCGGCGAGTACACGTAGGCGATCGGATCGGTCCAGTCCGAGCGTGCATACGGGTCGGCCAGCGTCGGGAACCAGTAGCAGTAGGCGTCCTGGCCCGTCCCCCACAGCCGGCCCCACGGCTCGGCGAAGAAGACGATCGCTGCCCAGGTCACGACGGCCAGACCCGGACCGACCCTTCGATGGCGGTCGAGCCATGCCCCGAGGGCTCGGGTCCTGGCGGCGAATCGCTCGGCGAATCGCTCGAAACGGCGCTCGACCGACCGCTCGGCGGACCGTCCGGTCATCGCAGCCCGTGCCGTACCATTCCGCCGTGCCCAACCTGCCGTTCCCGCGTGGCCCGCGGCGCCGCCGTCCCGACGGGCCCGCGGATGAGGTCATGCCCGAGACGGTGGCCGATCCGGACATCATCGAGGCCGCGGGCATCCGCTGGGTCCACATCGAGTCGCCGCGCACGGCCGACCGCGACTGGCTGGAAGAGCACTTCGATTTCCACCCGCTCGACTACGAGGACGTCTTCTCGCGCAACCAGCGCCCGAAGCTCGATCAGTACGACGACTACGTCTTCATCGTGCTGCACTTCCCACTCTTCGACAAGGACAGCGGGCGCATCCTGACGGCCGAGCTCGACCTGTTCATGGGGCCCGAGTACGTCATCACGCTGCCGAACATCCCCTTGCCGCCGCTGTCGGCGATGTTCGAGCGCTACCGAGAGAAGGACGACCTCCGCCAGGAGATCTTCTCCCAGGGGCCGGGCTACCTCCTGTACAAGATCGTCGACACCGGAGTCGACGCGTCGTTCCCGATGCTGCGCAAGACCCTGCTCAAGCTCGAGCGCCTGGAGGACGACATCTTCGAGGGCCGCTCATCGGAGATCGTGCGCGACCTGTCGGACACCAAGCAGGAGATCATCAACTTCCGCAAGATCGTGCGCCCGCAGCGCGCGGTGCTGCGCGACCTCGAGCGCACCAAGCAGCGCTACCTCCAGGAAGGGCTGGAGATCTACTTCGACGACATCTCCGACGCTGCGGAGCGGATCTGGGAGCTGCTCGAGAACTACAAGGAAGTGATCGAGGGCCTGGAGTCGACGAACGAGTCGGTGCTGTCACACCAGCTGAACGAGTCGTTCCGGATCCTCACCGCGGCGAGCGTCGTGCTGCTGCCGCTGACGCTCATCGCGAGCATCTTCGGGATGAACGTGCACTTCCCGGGTGAAGGCGAAGCCATCACCTTCTGGATCATCCTCGGCCTGCTCGCCGCCGTGCTGGTCGCGCTCGTGATCCTGTTCCGCCGCCGCGGCTGGTTGTAGCGAGCCCGACTGAGCGGCGTCAGTCCGGCAGATCGCGTTCCTCGGGACCGACGTAGTTCACGTCCGGGCGGATCAGCCGGTTGTTGGCCGCCTGTTCGAGCACGTGCGCCGTCCAGCCGGCATGGCGCGACAGCGAGAACGTCGCAGGGAAGAGGTCCGGAGTGAGCCCGACGCCCTGCAGCACCGGGGCCGCGTAGTACTCGACGTTCGTCTTGATCGCCCGTTCCGGGTGGCGCTCGGCCAGGATCCGGAGCGCGACGTCCTCCACCTCGATCGCGAGCTGGAGCCAGTCGGGCTTGTGCTCCATCGACTCCGCGACCGTGCGCAGCGCGGCCGCGCGCGGATCGTAGGCGCGGTACACGCGATGGCCGAAGCCCATGAGCCGCTCACCCCGGTCGAGCGTGGCGCGGATCCACGCCTCGGCCTTGTCGGCCGACCCGACCTCGGCGAGCTGGTCGACCACCTCGGATGGCGCGCCGCCGTGCAGCGGGCCCTTCATCGTGCCGATCGCGCCGACCACGGCCGAGGCGATGTCCGAGCGGGTCGAGGTGATGACCCGCGCCGTGAAGGTCGACGCATTGAAGCTGTGCTCGGCGCCGACGATGAAGTACGCGTCGAGCGCACGGGCCGTGCTGGCGTCGGGACGCACGCCGGACAGCTGGTACAGGAACCCCGCGGTCAGGTCGAGGTCGGGGTCGGGGTCGATCGGGTCCTGGCCGGCCCGAAGCCGGGCGAAGGCGGCGAGGGCGGATGGCGAGAATGCGGTGAGGGCGCGTGCCTGCTCGACGGTCGGTGGCCAGGGCAGCTCCTGGGTCGCGCCCCAGGCCGACACCGCGGTACGCAGCGCGTCCATCGGCTTGGCGTCCTTCGGCATCGACCGAAGGACCTCGAAGACGGCCGGCGGCACGGGGGCGGTCGGGAGGCGCTGCGCAGGATCCCAATCGCCGGTCCAGAGGAGGTTGGCCACAGCGGCGTATGTCCCGCGCTTGACCAGATCGCCGATCCGGTAGCCGCGGTAGAGCAGGCGCCCGGCGGCACCGTCGATGTAGGAGAGGCTCGTCTCGCCGGCGATGACGCCCTCGAGGCCGGGTGAATAGGGCCGCTCGGCCTGGTGGCGTGCTGCGGGCGCGGCGTCCGCCGGCGGTGAGTCGGTCAACGGTCCCCGTCCAGCGCGTTGAGGATGAGCCGAACGATGATCGACCCGAGCGTTGCGGCCACGATCGCCGCGATCAGCCCGTTGACCGGGGCGAAGCCCATCTGCTGCGCCAGCCAGCCGCCGACGACCCCGCCCAGGATGCCGACGACGATGTTCGGGAGACAGCCGCGCGCGGTGCGGCCGCCGACGAGCGCGCCCGAGATGGCGCCCGCGAGCAGGCCGACGAAGATCCAACCGAGGATCCCGAGATCAAGCACGTTCGGAGTATCCCACGACGGTCGTCCGGATGATGGTCACGACGAGCCCCCGAGGAACCCCCGGAGTGCTGCGACGAGCTGCTGCGGGTGCGTGTGGTGGGCGGCGTGCCGCGCGCCCGCGATGACCACGACCCGACCATCGGCCAGCCGCTCGTCCAGCGCCGCGGTGGCCTCGGCGAAGACCGCGAGGCTGTCGCCGCCCAGGAGCTGGAGCACCGGTTGCCCCACCTGCCCGAGCGCCTCGAGGCCGGCCGCCGGCGAGCCGCCCTCGGCGATCAGCTCGCGCGGGATCGTATGCGCCGCCCCGACGCGCAACGGCCACACCGGGTCGGCGCGGTAGGCCGCAAGGGCGGCGGCGTCCATCCCCACGACCCGCGTGAGGAACGCCTCGAGCAGCGCCTCGTGACGACCCGCCCGGTCGAGATCCGCGAGCTCGTCCGCCAACGCGGCATCGCCGTAGCGGAGCGAGGGCGGCGACGGTGCGCCCTCGTACGAGACGACGCGCCGGACCGCATCGCTCCGCAAGGCCGCGCCAAGCACGCAGCGACCGCCATACGAGTGCCCGACCAGGTCTACGGCGTCGCCCGCCTCGCTCGCGAGGGCGTCGGCCACCGCCGCGACATCCTCGAACTCGCGCTCGATCGCGTAGGGCAGCGTGTCGCCCGACGCGCCGCGGCCGCGCCGGTCGATGGCGTGCACGGCGTATGACTCGGCGAGCAGCGGTCCGATGACGCGGAACGTCGTGTGGTCGGCGGCGGCGCCGTGGACGAGCACGACGGCCGGCCCGGACCCGCTGCTGAACACCGCGATCGGCGTGCCGTCGCGTGCATCGCACGACCCGCGAAGGCGCCACCGTCATGGCGGCGGATGGGCGGGGACGACACCGCCCTCCGCGCGCCACCGATAGAGCACGTCGGGCTGCCGCTCCTCGTTGGTCGAGCCATCGCCGAAGCGCACGGGGACGAACTGGTTGCGCTCGTAGAACCGCCGCGCGCCGGCGTTGACCTGGAAGCACCACAGGTCCAGGCCAGCGGGTCGGTGCGACTTGGCGAGCGCGATGAACCGGCGACCGAGCCCATGCCCGATCCATTCGGGCACGACGTACAGGTGCTCCACCTTCGCGTCGGACAGGGCCATGAACGCGACCACGCGGCCACCGCCATCGGGGTCGATCGCGACCCACGTCTCGTTGCTCGGCAGCATCTCGGTCGCCAGCCAGCGGCGGACGTCGTCATCGGGATGGGCCGGCGGGAAGTCGAAGGTGGCCCGCCAGGAGGGCAACCACACGTCGCCCAGGCTCGGCCCGTCGTCGTCGGTCGCCCGGCGGATGACGAGCCGATCGCCCGCCGCCTGGGTCACCGTCGGAGCTGGGCGGCGGCGGCCTCGTCGAGGATCCAGGTCGACCCTTCCCGGAGCGTCAGCTGTGCCGGCAGCGCGGTGGGATCGCGATCGGCCTCGAAGATCCGGCCGATCACCTCGGCCTTGCCGGCGCCGTGGGCCACGACGACGAGGCGGCGCGCGACGCGGACCACCGCCGGGTTGAGCGTGACGCGTGCCACGTGCGGCTCGATGTGGGTCGGCGCAGGGATCGCCAGCGCCCAGCGCGTGGACTCGAAGGCGGCTGATCCCGGGAAGACGGACAGGATGTGGCCGTCACTGCCGAGCCCGAGCAGCATCAGGTCGAAGGCCGGCCACCCGTCGACCTCGGGTAGGTCGGCCTCGCGCAGCTCTGCCGCCAGCTCTGCCGCACAGGTCGCCGCGTCCTGCCCGACGCCGAGCGCCTCACCGGTCCGGAACGGGTGGACATTGGCCACGTCGATCCGCACCCGGTCGCGGCGATCGTCCGAGTGGACGCTCTCCCAGCCGCCCGCTTCGAGCAGGATGTCGTCGAAGGGCCGGACGTTGGAGAGCGGATGGTCGCCCGGCACGAATCGGTCGTCGCCCCACCAGGTGTGGATGGCCTCCCATGGGATGTCGTCACGCAGGCGCGGGGTGAGCATCGTCTGGTAGATGCCGACCGGGGTCGATCCGCCGGTCGTCGCCCAGTCGGCGCGACCGCGATCGGCGACGGCGCCCCGCAGGGTGTCGGCGATCGCCTGGGCGGCAGTGCTTGCGGCGGCGGCAGCATCCGCGACGACGATGACCTCGGGTGCGCTCATCAGCCGACCAGTTTCGCGGCCATCCGGAGCGTGCCCACCGACACCGCATCTCGGCGGCCGGCCTCGATCGCCTCGGCGAGCAGATCGACGTCGCCGCGGCGCGCGGCCAGGAAGTGGCGCTCGAGGCACTCGACCCCGTCCTGCCAGACCCTGACGTGCACGGTCTCGGCCTCCGCCGTCACGTCGGCGCGCAGTTCGGAGCCGCGCCGCTCGGCGAGGAGCTCGACACGAAGGGTCGTCCCCGATGGCATCGGCGAGGTCACGGGGCGGACCACGACGGCGACCTCGCCACGACCGTCCGACAGGGTCGCCGCCATCCCGCGGCTGAGCGCCGGGCGGGCCCCGGCACCGGCTTTCGACTTCGCCGCGCCATGCGCCGGTCCGCTCGCCACGGCCAGCGGCTTCACGACGCTCATGCCGAGCCGCGATGCCAGCCACGCCGCGTGGTAGACCGGCTTGACGAGGTTGGTCGAGCCAGGCGCACCCGTGTCGTCGTGGGTCGCATACGTCACCGCGATGCGGCGGAGCGAGCGCAGGTACGGCAGGTAGTCCGGATCGTCGAAGATCGACGCGATCGCCTCGCGCCAGCGCGACTGGCGAACCATCGCGAAGTCGCTGACGGCGAGCTGTGCGGTCTCCGCGATCGATGCCATCTCGGCGAGCCGCTCGAGGCCATCGCCGTTCCAGGTGGAGCCATCGACGACCAGGCGATCGGCGACGGTCAGCAGGTCGATCGACGCGCGGCTGGCGAATGGCGGCTCGCCCGGCCACCAGACCGTGACGGGCAGGTCGTGGATGATCAACGGCGTGACCAGCGCCGACAGGTGACGGCCGGCCTCACCACCGGCGATCAGGTGGATCGTCTCAGCGCACGTCTCCGGCGCGTCCTCGCGAGGCAGGACGCAATGGGCCTCGACGCGGGCGTCGATCCACGACGGACCGTCGGGGTCGGCCGACTGGATGACGACCGTGCGCGATGGATGCCGGCCGGTGAGCGCCTGGATCGTGGCAGCTCCTCGTTCCGCGATCTCCGGGCGACGCGCGATGACGACGAGGTTCATCACGCTCGTCCGCGCCGCGACGTGGCGGCCGGGCTCGCCATCGATCTCGGTCGTCAGGTCCTGGCGCGCCCAGATCCGCGCCAGCTCCTTCTCGATGTCGGGGATGCTGCGCGCCCGTGCCGACCAGCGCAGCACCGGCTCATTGAGCGCGATCGGGGGCGCCGCCGGCACCGTCATATCCGCCGCCATCGGCGGCCTTCGCGGGCCAGGAGTTCATCCGCTTCCGCTGGGCCCCAGGTCCCTGCCTCGTAGTTCGGGAAGTCGGGCGCCTCGCCGTTCGCCCAGGCATCGATGAACGGGTCGACGATGGCCCACGCCTCCTCGACCTCGTCGGCGCGGGTGAACAGCGACGCGTCGCCCTGGAGTGCGTCGAGGATCAGCGTCTCATAGGCGTCGGGTGAGTCCACGCTGAACGCCGAGCCGTAGGTGAAGTCCATCGTGACCGAGCGGACGTTCAACCCGAGGCCCGGGACCTTGGCCCCGAACCGCAGCATGATCCCCTCGTCCGGCTGGATGCGGATGGCGAGCAGGTTGGCGTCAGGCTCCGCCGACGTGTCCTTGAAGAGGTGATGCGGGACGGCCCGGAACTGGATCGCGATCTCGGTCGAGCGCTTCGCGAGCCGCTTCCCGGTGCGGACGAAGAACGGCACGCCGGACCAGCGCCAGTCGTCGATCGTGAGACGCGCCGCGATGTACGTCTCGGTCTCGGAGTCCGGGTCGACGTCCGGCTCCTGCCGGTAGCCCGGGACGGGTTGGCCGGCGACCCAGCCGGGGCCGTACTGGCCGCGCACGACCTCCGTCGCCGGGTCGGCCGGGTGGGTGCGGATCGCCCGGATGACCTTGACCTTCTCGTCGCGGAGCGCGTCGGCCTGGAACGTGGCCGGCGGCTCCATCGCCACCAGGCTCACCAGCTGCAGCAGGTGGTTCTGGAGGACGTCCCGGACGGCGCCGGTCTCCTCGTAGAACGCGCCCCGGTTCTCGATGCCGATCGACTCCGCCACGGTGATCTGGACGTGGTCGACGTAGCGCCGATTCCAGAGCGGTTCGAAGATGCCGTTGCCGAACCGGAACACCAGCAGGTTGCGGACGGTCTCCTTCCCCAGGTAGTGGTCGATGCGGTAGACCTGCGACTCGCGGAAGACCTTGCTGACCTCGCGGTTCAGCTTCTTGGCCGACTCGAGATCGTGGCCGAAGGGCTTCTCGATGACGACCCGGCGCCAGCCGCCGTCGTGGCGCTCATGGTCGAGCCCCACCCGCCCGAGCTGGGCGATCAGCTCGGCGAACTGCGATGGCTGCGTCGCGAGGTAGTAGAGCCGGTTGCCCCGGGTGCCCTCCGCCTCATCCAGCTCGTCGAGCCGGGTGGCCAGCGTCTCGAACCCGCTCTGGTCGTCGAAATCGAGCCGGTGGTATTGGATCTTCTTGCGGAACGACTGCCAGGCGGGCTCGTCCAACGGCAGCGTGCGGCTGTACTGCTCGAGTGACGAGCGGACCTCGTCGCGGAACTTCTCGTCGTCGTAGTGGCGGCGCCCGATCGCCAGCAGCACGAACTCGTGGGGCAGCAGGTTGGTCCGCCACAGGTGGTACATCGCCGGGATGACCTTGCGGTGGGCGAGGTCCCCCGTCGCCCCGAACAGGACCAGGATCGACGGGTCCGGCACACGCTCGAGGCGGAGCCCCTCGCGCAGGACGTTCTGCGCCGGCTTCGCTCGGGACGCGCGCTTCCCGGCGCGTGCCTCGCGCAGCTCGCGCATCGTCCGGGGTGCGTCCTTGGGGCGCGGCGCCGGTTGCGCCGGGATGGGCTGGTCGCTCGGCGCCTCGACGGGCGCGGGCTCCTTGGCCGGCGGCCGTTCCTTGACGGGTGCCTTGGTCGCAGCCACGACCTGCTCCTATTCGGTCTTCACGGCATGGCCGCCGAACTCGTTCCGCAACGCCGCGAGGACCTTCGCCCCGTACGAATCGTCCTGCCGCGAACGGAAGCGGGTGAGCAGCGAGAGCGTGATCACGGGCGCCGGGACGTCCTTGTCGATGGCTTCCTGGACCGTCCAGCGGCCCTCGCCCGAGTCGGCGACCCAGCCCTTGAGGTGCTCGAGATCCGGGCCGTTGGCCTTGAACGCCCGGCCGAGCAGCTCGAGCAGCCACGAGCGGACGACCGAGCCCTGCATCCACAGCTCGGAGATCGCCCCGAGATCGAGCTCGTAGTCGCTCGCGTGCATGATCTCGAAGCCCTCGGCGTAGGCCTGCATGAGGCCGTACTCGATGCCGTTGTGGACCATCTTCACGTAGTGACCGGCACCCGGTCCGCCGACATGGAGGTACCCGCCTTGCGGCGCGAGGGCCGTGAAGATCGGCTCGAGCGGCGTGACCGCCTCCGTGTCGCCGCCGACCATCAGGCAGTACCCGACCTGCAGGCCCCAGATGCCGCCCGACGTCCCGGCATCGATGTAGTGGATCCCCTTCTCCTTGAGGGCGGCGTGGCGCCGGACGTCGTCGTGGAAGTTCGTGTTGCCGCCGTCGATGATCGTGTCGCCCGGTTCGAGATGCTCGAGCAGCTCCTCGATCTGGGCCTCGGTAGCGTCGCCGGCCGGGACCATCACCCAGACCGCGCGGGGCTTCTCCAGCTTGTCGACCAGCTCCTCGATCGTGTACGTCGCGATCGCGCCCTCGCCCTCCGCCTCGATCTCCTTCGACTTCTCCGGCGTCCGGTTGTAGACCACGATCCCGTGACCGTCGCGGACGAGCCGGCGCACCATGTTGGCGCCCATCCGACCGAGACCGATGAAGCCGAGGCGCATCTGCGTCAACCCTCCGTGGTGGCGGCCGTGGTCAGGGCCGCGGCCAGCGCGCGGTCGAGGGCGTTGAGCCCGCCGTCCGGATCCGCGCCGAGGTGGACCCTGAGGATCGGCAGGTCGTGGGAGGCGATGGCGGCGTGGTCGCCGTCGGCCTGCGCGTCGATGAGCTGCCCGAAGGTGTACGGCCAGCCCGGGATCGGGCGATCGTGGGGATGGTCGGCCGTGAGCTGGAGGAACCAGCCCTCGGGTGCGCCGCCCTTGTGGAGCTGGCCGGTCGAATGCAGGAATCGCGGCCCATAACCCGCAGTGGTGGCGTTGCGCGTCGCGTCCCGGAGCCGGGCACGGATGGCAGCCGTGGCCTCGTCGCGTCCCTCCGTCGGGGCGATGAAGGCCTGCAGGGCCAGGTAGGCGTTCGGTCGTCGCTGCGTGAGCTGGTCGCGGAGACGGGCGGTAAGGGCAGGGTCCGAGGCCGGCACGGCCGGCACGGACGAGGTCATCGGCTCGCCCCGCTCCGCACGGCCCAGGACGTCGCGGGTCAGCTGCTTGGCTTCCTCGACGTTGGGCTGGTCGAACGGGTCGATGCCGAGGACGACGCCGGCGATCGCGGTCGCGACCTCCCAGCGGACGAACTCCGCGCCGACGTCGATCGGATCGTTGATCGTGATGCGGATGACGGGCTGTCCGGCGGATTCGAGCGCGTCGGCAAGAGCATCGTGGCCCGGGTCGGTCCCGCCCTCGAGGGCGAGACGGACGAAGACGCGGTCGTCTCCGTAGGCCGCGGGTTCGCCGACGGGCTCCAGGTCGACGGGCACGATCCCGACGCCATGCTTGCCCGTGCTCTCGGCGATGAGCTGCTCCGCCCACGATCCGAACGAGGCGATCTCGGCGTCGGGCAGGAAGGTCAGCTTGTCCCGACCGGCGCGCGCCAGCGTGCCGATCGCGATCCCGAGCGACAGGCCGGGGTTGGCGTCCGGATCGGGCTCCCGGCACGCCCCGAGCATGGCCGACGCGGAGGCAAGGAGCGCATCGAGGTCGAGACCGATCAGCGACGCAGGCACGAGGCCGACGTAGGTGAGCGCGCTGTACCGCCCGCCGATGTCGGGTGGGTTGAGGAACACCTCCCGGAAGTCGTCGTGGTGGGGGATCGCGTCGAGACTCTTCCCGGGATCGGTGATCGCGACGACCATCGCGCCCGGCGTTTCGTACACGTGATGACCGACCCGGTCGAGCGCCGCGTGCGCGCGCTCCCAGGCCGCGGCGAGGAACGCGTTCGGCTCGACCGTGGTGCCCGACTTGCTGGCGACGATGACCAGCGTCGCGAGGGGGTCGAGGTCGTCGAGCACGGCCGTCACGGCCTCGGGGTCGGTGGAGTCGAGGATCCGCAGGTCCAGGTAACCCTCCGCCGATCCGAACATCCGGTGGAGGACGTCGGGCGCGAGGCTGCTGCCGCCCATCCCGGCCACGACCGCGGTCGTGAAGCCGGCGTCGACGATCGCGTCGCCGAATGCCTCGAGGGCCGGGATGTTGTCGGCGAAGTCGGTCGGCGCATCGAGCCAGCCGAGGCGGTCCGCGATGGCGGCGCCGACGTCCGCGTCATCCGTCCAGAGCGAGACGTCACGGTCGAACAGCCGGTTCGCCCAGTCCTCGTCGCGTGCCGCGTCGACGGCCGATCGGTACGCTGCCTCGCCATCTCCGAGCGCGAGGCTCGGGACTTGGACGACGGACGAGACAGGCTCGGTCATCGGGGCCTCCCATGGGAATGAGCGGACCTGCATGGTACCCGCCCACGTGACCCCGGGACGTGCGTCACACTGCATCCGATGCGGCGGTTTCGGTTACATCTCGGATCGTGGCTGATCGCGTCGGCAGTGCTGGGTTGCGCTCCGACGCCCTCGCCGACCCCATCGATCACGCCGCCACCATTGCCGGCCGATGTGCTCCCGTGGCCGGATGTCGTGTGGTTCGCGGCCGACGGTGTCGCCGGTGGCGAGGGCGGTAACGGCGCCCAGGTCGTCGCCGTCGCCGCCGGCTCGCAGGGGTTCGTGGCAGTCGGCTGGTGGGATGACGGCCCAGCCCGTCACGGGCTGATCTGGTTTTCGGAGGACGGCCAGTCGTGGTCCTCGGTCGGGGCGCCGGGCCAGCTCGATTCGGTCGGGCTGGTCGACGTGGTCGACACGGCCGATGGGTTCGTCGCACTGGGGGTGGGCGCGCTCGGCGCCATCGACCGGCCGCACGCGGTCTTCCTCGCCTCGCCGGACGGTCGCTCCTGGGCGAGGCTCGGGCAGGTGCCAGGCTCGGCGGACACCTATCCGGAGTGGCTGGCGAGCGGCGACGACGGGGTCATCGCGGCCGGCACGGATGCCGATGGCGCCCCCGCAGTCTGGCGAGCGCCTGACGGGCGATCCTTCGAGCGCGTGGACCTCGACCTGCCAGCCGACCTGTCGGTGTCGGATCCGCAGGCAGCGGACGATGGCTTCGTTGCCCTCGGCGGGCCGGGCAGCCCACCGTTCATGCTCCGCTCGGCCGATGGCGCGGCCTGGACGGCCACGCCCATCGATGCCGCCGACGATGTGCACGCCACGCGGCTGGTCCCGGGCGAGTGGGGATGGGTCGTGCAGGGTGCATGGGCACCGACCTGTGCCGCCAATGCCTCATGTGCCGCGGGCGCGATGGCGTGGTGGTCGGGCGACGGCGGGTCATGGGGTCGACTCCCGCCCGACGGCTCCCCCGCGGCGACCGGCGGAAGCATCGTCGTGTCAGCCGGGATGCACGGGCTGCTGGCCATCGACGGCGCCAGTGCCTGGTCGAGCCCCGACGGCTGGGCATGGCGTCCGCTGCCCGAGCCGGGCGACGGATCCATGCTGATCACCGACGCGATCGTCGTCGGCGACGTCATCGTCGCGGTCGGGGCGGTGTACGGCGAGGACGGGATCAGCCAGGGCGCGATCGCGATCGCGAAGTAGAGGCGCTGCCTGGGCGGCGGCGCCTTGTCAGCCCTCCGCCGCCTCCATCGCCAGCACCTTGTCGAGCCGCCGCCGATGACGCGGCTCGCCGCTGAAGGTCGCGCCGAGGAACGCCAGCGCGCACTCATAGGCCGGCTCGGGCCCGATGACGCGTGCCCCCAGGGTGAGGACGTTCATGTCGTCGTGCTCGACCCCTTGGTGCGCCGAGTAGGTGTCGTGGCAGACGGCGGAGCGGATGCCGCGCATCTTGTTGGCGGCCACGCTGGCCCCGACCCCCGAGCCGCAGATCAGGATGCCGCGGTCGGCCTCGCCGCCCTGGATCGCCTGACCGAGCCGCTGCGCGAAGTCCGGGTAGTCGTCGTTGGGGTCGGAGCCGTCGCCGCCGAGGTCGATGAGCTCGTGGTCGACGCCAGCCGCGCCGAGCCTTCGGATGAGCTCGTCCTTGAGTGCCGCGCCGGCGTGGTCGGCCGAGAAGGCGATGCGCATACACGCAGGATAGTCAGTACGCTGGCGCGGCGATGACGGCACCGGAGCATCTGGCGAACCGGGATCTCGACGTCGCCTCGACCCTGCCCGCTGCGACCCAGCCGTCCGCGGCCCGGATCGTGATCGTCGGGGGTGGGATCGTCGGCGCCTCGATCGCCTACCACCTGGCATCGGCCGGCGAGTCCGACGTCGTGCTCGTGGAGCGCGGCCGATTGACCAACGGGACGACCTGGCATGCCGCGGGACTCGTATCGCAGGTCCGGGGCACGCATGCGCTCACCGAGCTGGCCCGGATCAACGCGGAGACGTATGCACGCGTCGGGCGCGAGACTAGTATCGACCCGGGCCTGCGGCGCGTCGGGTCGCTGACGGTCGCCCGCACCGAAGAGCGGTTCCAGGAGATCCGCCGTCCCGTGTCGATCGCGCGCGACGCCGGTATCCCGTCGGAGATCGTCGATCGCGAGCGGATCCGCACGCTCTGGCCCGCGGCCGTCACCGACGATCTCGTCGGCGGGGTGTACTTCCCGGAGGACGGCACGATCAACCCCGGCTCGGCCGCGCTCGCCCTGGCCCGAGCTGCGGTCGACCGGGGCGTCCGCTACGTGCCGGGGACGACGGTCACGGGGTTCCGGCGCGGACCGGACGCCAGTCGCGTGACGGGGATCACGACCACCGCCGGCGACGTCGAGGCGGAGGTCGTCGTGCTGGCGGCCGGCCTGTGGACGTCCGAGCTGGCGCGGCTGGCCGACGCGAGCGTCGCCCTGTACCCGGCCGAGCACGTCTGGGTCATGACCGACGAGACGCCGGCGGCCACGGCGGATCTCCCGTTCCTCCGCGACCTCGACGGCTACCTGTACATCCGCCATCACGGTGGACGGTTCGTGATCGGTGCGTTCGAACCGAACGGCAAGCCTTGGCCGCCGGCGGCCGTGCCCATCGACGGCTTCGTCGAGCTCGGGCCGGACTGGACGCACTTCGACCCCGTCCTGACGGCGGCCCGGGCGCGGGTGCCCGCGTTGACCGACCTCGGGTTCGCCCATTTCCTGCGCGGGCCCGAGAGCTTCACGCCGGATGCCAACCTCCAGCTCGGGTTCGTGCCGGAGGTGCCGGGGCTGTTCGTCGCCGCCGGGTTGAACTCGCAAGGGATCATCTTCGGCGCCGGCGTCGGTCGCGCGGCCGCCGAATGGATCGTGACCGGGTCCATGACGATGGACCTCGTCGAAGTCGACATCGCGAGGATGGGTCGCTGGGCGAGCCAGCGGCGCTGGCTGCATGAGCGCACGGTCGAGACGCTCGGTGGCCTGTACGCGATGCACTGGCCGGGCCGACAGCCCGAGACGGCGCGCGGCCTGCGGCGGCTGCCGCTCGACCAGGCGCATCGAGCGGCCGGCGCCGCGATGGGGCAGGTGGGCGGCTGGGAACGGCCGCTGTGGTTCGAGCCCGGCGCGGGCGCTGACGGCCCGACCGTCCGCTACTCGTACACCGATCCGTCGTGGTTCCCGGCCGTCCGCGACGAGGTGCGGGCGACCCGCGACGGTGTCGCCCTGTACGACCTGACGACATACGCGAAGTTCGAGGTCGCCGGCCGCGGTGCGCTGTCCGGCCTCCAGCGACTCGTCACCTCCGACCTCGATGTGCCTCCCGGTCGGATCGTCTACACGATCCTCGCCGATGACCGCGGTGGGATCCTCATGGATCCGACGGTCACCCGCCTCGACGACGATCGATTCCTCGTGCTTGCTCCGACGGTCGCGCAACGCCGGACCGAGGGCCTCCTGCGGGCCGGCCTGCTGCAAGATGCCGTCGTCGCGGACGTCACCTCGGGCTGGGCGACGCTGCACCTTGCCGGGCCGGGATCGCGCGATCTCCTGGCCCGCCTGACCGACGCCGACGTCAGCGCGGACGCCTGGCCGTTCCTCCAGGCACGCGAGATCGACGTCGGTCGAGTGCGGGCGCTGGCGCTCCGCGTCTCGTACACCGGTGAGCTCGGCTGGGAGCTGCTTGTGCCGACCGAGTTCGTCGCCGATCTCCACGAGAGCATCCTCGCCGCCGGCGCCGACCTCGCCCTCCGCCATGCCGGTGCATTCGCTTTCGAAGCGAGCCGGCTGGAGCGCGGTTTCCGATCGTGGGGCCATGACATGGGTCCGCTCGACGACCCCTTCGCGGCCGGCCTCGGGTTCGCCGTCTCACGCCGCAAGGCAGCCGAGTTCGTCGGGCGAGCCGCGCTGGAGCGGCTGCGCGACGTCCCGGACGACGAGCGGCCGCGCCGGCTGGTCTCCCTCCACGCTCCGTCGGCGGTGCTGTGGCACGGCGAGTCCGTGCTACGCGGGTCGGAGCGCGTGGGCCACGTGATGAGCGCCTCGATCGCGCCGACCCTCGGCGGGTCGATCGCGCTGGCGTGGGTCCACGGGCAGCTCGATGGCGACGACTGGTGCGTCGAGATCGGCGGGGAGCCGGCACCGTGCGTGGTCAGCCGCGACGCGTTCTACGACCCGCGTGGGGAGCGTCTGCGGAGCTGACCGCCGGCGCGCGCGGCGCGCGCCTAGCTGTGGCCGGGGTCCGAGTCCTCCGTCCGGTCGACGCCGGATTCGCCGGAGCGCAGCGTCGGATGGGCGCCACCAGCCATGTGGGCGAAATGGCCGCCATCCACCGTGCCGATCCGACCGCGCAGCCCGTCGCGGACGACCCGCCGCCCGACGTCGGCCACGCGTGCGGCCGTGAACCCGAAATGCTCGAAGATCGTGCCGGCCGGCGCCGACGCCCCGAAGTGGTCGAGCCCGATGATCGCCCCCTCATCGCCGACCCAGCGCTCCCATCCGAGGGATACCCCGACCTCGACGCTCGCGCGCTTCCGCACGGCCGGCGGCAGGACCTCGTCGCGGTAGGACGCGTCCTGCGCATCGAAGCGCTCCCAGCACGGGAGTGACACGACGCGCGTGCGGATGCCGTCGGCCTCGACTGTCTCGGCGGCGGCCATCGCGAGCTGCAGCTCCGACCCCGTCCCGATGAGGATCAGCTCGGGCTTCCCGCCCTCGGCCTCGCGCAGGATGTATCCGCCGCGAGCGACGCCCTCGCGCGCCCGCTCGGCCGTGCCGGCCAGGACGGGCAGCTTCTGTCGGGTCAATGCCAATGCGACCGGCCCATCGCGTCGCTCGATCGCGAGTGCCCAGGCGGCCGACGCCTCGTTCGCGTCGCCCGGCCGGACGAACCACAGGTTCGGGATGGCCCGCAGGGCGGCGTAGTGCTCGACCGACTGGTGGGTCGGCCCGTCCTCGCCCAGCCCGACCGAGTCGTGGGTCCAGACATGGATCACATGGAGGCCGGCGAGCGCCCCAAGCCGGACCGCGCCGCGCATGTAATCGCTGAACGTGAGGAACGTGGCGTCGTAGGGGATGAACCCGCCGTGGTAGGCGATGCCGTTGGCGGCGCCACCCATACCGTGTTCACGCACGCCGAAACGCAGGTTGCGGCCGGGATCGTCCGCGCTGAATTGCGGCTCGCCCTTGATATCGGTCAGGTTCGACTCGGACAGGTCCGCCGCACCACCGAACAGCTCCGGCACCGGACCAGCGAGGGCCTGGATGGCGTCCTGCGACGCGTTGCGCGTCGCGATCTCCTCGCCCACCGCGTAGGTCTTGAGACCCGAGTCCCAGCCAGGCCGGAGCTTGCCCGCGATCCGCCGGAGGAACTCCTCGGCTTGGTCGACGTGGCCGTCCGAGTACCGCGCCAGCTTCTCGTTCCACTCGTCGTACCGCCGCTCGCCGTCCTGCACGGCCTGCCGGAAGACGGCGAGGGCGTCGGCCGGCACGTAGAACGTGCGATCCGGGTCCCAGCCGTAGGCCTCCTTGGTGAGCCGGACCTCATCCGGCCCAAGGGGCGAACCGTGCGCCTTCTGCGAATCCTGCTTGTTCGGGCTGCCGAACCCGATGTGCGTCCGGACGGCGATCAGGCTCGGCCGGTCGTCGTCGCGCGCTTCGTTGATGGCCGCCTCGATCGCCGCGAGGTCGTTGCCGTCCTCGACCCGCGCGGCGTGCCAGCCGTAGGCCTCGAACCGCTTCGGGACGTCCTCCGACCACGCCATCGATGTCGGCCCGTCCAGCTGGACGTGGTTGTCGTCGTACAGCACGACCAGCTTGCGCAGGCGGAGATGCCCGGCGAGCGACGCGGCCTCGGAGGCGATGCCTTCCTGGAGATCGCCGTCGGACGCGATGACATAGGTCCAGTGGTCGACGATCGCGTGGCCGTCGCGGTTGAACTCCGCGGCAAGACGTCGCTCCGCGATCGCCATGCCGACGGCGTTGGCGAATCCCTGCCCGAGCGGCCCGGTCGTGGCCTCGACGCCCGGTGTCAGGCCCGACTCGGGATGGCCCGGCGTCCTCGATCCCCACTGCCGGAACGAGCGCAACTCGTCGAGTGGCAGGTCGTAGCCGGTCAGGTGGAGCAGCGAGTACAGCAGCATCGACGCGTGCCCTGCCGACAGCACGAACCGGTCACGGTCGGGCCAGTCCGGATGCGTCGGCGCGTGGCGCAGGAAGCGCGTCCACAGGACATATGCCATCGGCGCCGCGCCCATCGGCGCCCCGGGATGACCGGAGTTCGCCGCCTGGACGCCATCGATCGACAGGGTCCGGATCGTGTCGATGGCGAGTCGGTCGAGGTCGGTCGTCACGGCGGCCATGGGCGGGACTCCGATCGTCGGTGGCCGAGAGGGGCCGGGCAGGTTGGACGGCCATTGTAGGTCGAGTCGGCGGGTATCCTCGGGTCATGCCGTCCCTCCGACCGACCCGCCCGCGCCGCTCGACGGGCGGGCCGCGGATCGTCGTGCTGGGCGACCTCGTGGTCGATGTCGTCCTGCGCCCGGATCGTTCGTTGGAGCACGGGACCGACGTTTCGGGCCGTGTCTTCTTCACGCAGGGCGGATCGGCCGCGACCGCCGCCCGCTGGCTCGGCCGCCTCGGGGCGCGATCGTCATTGATCGCTGCCGTCGGTCGAGATGCAGCCGGCCGCGCCCTGGTCGATGTGATCCGCGCCGATCGGGTGACATCCCGCGTGGTCCGCGTCGCCAGTGCCCCGACGGGGCGGATCGGCGTCGTCGTCACGCCCGACGGCGAGCGGTCCTTCGTGACCGACCGTGGCGCGGCGCTCCGGCTCCGACCGACCGACCTGAAGGCGTCGTGGTTCAGCCGGGCGGACGCCGTGCACCTGCCGCTCTACTCGCTGCTCGACGAGCCGCTCAGCCTGAGCGGGCGGCGGGCGATCGAGCTGGGACGTGGGGCGGGGGCGGCGGTGAGCCTCGACCTCGCCTCGATCGGCCCGTTGCTCGCCCGC
Organism: uncultured Chloroflexia bacterium; assembly: GCA_963812745.1. Taxonomy (GTDB): domain Bacteria; phylum Chloroflexota; class Limnocylindria; order Limnocylindrales; family CSP1-4; genus SPCO01. Next base: position 26,762 of record CAWEWE010000007.1, read on the forward strand.
GGCCGGCGCGCGGCGCGTACGCTCGTCGCCGAGGTCGCGCCCGACATCCTGTTCGCCACGGCCTCGGAGGCCGAGGGTCTGCTGGGCAAGTACGCGGTCGACGGGCTGCTCGACGTCGCCTCGATCGCCGTCGTGAAGCGCGGCGCCAAGGGCGCCACGGTCCTTGCCCGCGAAGGCGATGCGCGGCTGCGGTTCGAGGTCGCCACCACGCCCATCCCGGCCACCGACACGACCGGCGCCGGCGACGCGTTCGATGCCGGCTTCCTGGTCGGCTGGTTCACGTCGCGGGCGGCGGGTCGCTCCTTGCCGGCGTCACTCCAGCGGGCGGCGCTGGCCGGCCACCGCGCCGCCGCGCGACAGCTCACCGCACCGCGTCAGGAGCTGCCGCTCGCCTGACAGTCGCTGGGCGGGCGTGGTCCGCGCGGCGCTGCTAGGTCCCTCGCGTGATCCGCACGTCCTCGATCTGGGCCTCGACGAGGCTGTTCGTGGCGCCGTCCTCCGCCTGGAAGACGATGCGGATGGTCTGACCCTTCCAGGTCTCGACCGGCACCGAGACGTTGCGCCAGACACCGTCGACGTCGGTCGCCGCCCCGGTCTTCGTGAAGACCGCCGTGCGCGTCCCGTCCGAGGTCTCGATGCTCGCGACGAGTCGATCGGCCGACGACGAATTCGAGCCGTGGGCGAACACGTAGCGGAAGAACAGGTGCTGGCCGGTCGTCGTCGGCAGCTTGATCGCGGCCGAGCGGATGGTCGACCGCCCGTCGAGGTCGTAGGTGTTGGCGGAGGTGCCGGCGGGCCGCCCGGTCGTCATGGCGCGGGCCCCGGAGGGCACCGTGCCCAGTTGCTTGGGCCCGCTCGACGAGGTCGAGGCAGGGTCACCGCGGGAGAACGCGCCGGTGGTGGCGGTATCGGTGCCGTCCGGGTTCACGACCCACCCGCGTGCGACCTCGAAGTCGTCATCGAACGCGCCGCAGCGCCAGGTCACGTAGTTCGGTCCAAGACCGGCGTACGGGCATGAGGCCCGCTCGGCCAGATACAGCACGGCGTTCTTGTTCCGACCGGTCTCCGATGCGATCAGGCTGTCGTCCATGTAGGCGCGGTTCGACATCTCGAAGGTGTAGCTGAAGATGCGGTAGGCCCCGTAGGCGTAGTCACGGGTCGTTCCCGACGTGATGTACAGGTCGCTCGCCTGCTGCGGCTTGTAGCCGTTCGACGAGGCCATCGCCCGACCCATGTTCACGAGCGCGCGGTAGTCCTGCGAGGTCATGTCGGCCGGCACGTTCGTGTAGGTGTAGCCGTACGGCCACATCACGAGTCGGCCGGTCTCGTGGAAGGTGATGTGCGTCCGGATCTGCTGGCGCCCACCGACGACGCGGCTGGCCAGGAAGTCGCGCACTGCGCGGGTCTCGGGAGCCGACCACGCCTTCGGGCCGCGATACGTGATGGCCGCCGGGTTCGAGCTCGTCCGCCCGCCACCGCCCCATTTGTAGCCGTAGTTGCGGTTGAGGTCGGTGCCGATGTAGCTCGTGCCGGGCGTCGGCTGACGGTTCTTGCGCCAGTAACGGAAGCGGCCGCTCGCGATGTCGTATTCGGCGCCGTCCGGGTTGACGAGGAAGATGATGTAGATCTCGCGGCGGTCGACGATGTTGGTGATGCGGCTATCGGTGCCGTAGCCATCGACCAGCCAACGCATGATGCGAAGCGCCATCTCGACGCCCATGTGCTCGTCGGCGTGGTGTCCGCCGTCGTACAGCACCTCGGGCTCGGGCTCGTCGGTGCCGACGTTGTCCGAGATCTTCATCGCCCACAGCTCGCGGCCCTGGTAGCTCTTGCCGATGCTGAACCGCGTGGCGATCGTCGGGTTGGCGTCCGCGACCGCCTTGGTCACGGCCCCTACTTCGGCATAGGTGTGGTAGCCGGTGTAGCCCCTCGGGAAGTCGGCCGCGGCTGCCGATGTCGTCGTGGCGAGCAGGAGGGCGAGCGTCGCGGCGATCGCCGCAAGGCCCGGACGACTGAGGCGGCGGCGATGACGGGTCATGTGGCGATGATGACCGGCGTGTCCAGCCGGCGCGATGCCGGGATGGGGCCACATGCCCCCGGCCGAACGTCCTGCGCCATCAGCGCAGGTACCGGTCGAACCAGTCGAGGATCCGCCGATTGCGGTCGATGCGGCGGTCGGGGCGGCCCGCCGCCGCGTACACGTGGTACTCGTCCGGGTAGAGCACGTACTCGACCGTCCGGCCGAGCTGGCGCAACGCGACGAAGAACTGCTCGTTGTCGGCGGCGGGGCAGCGGCGATCGGCCTTCGGCCTGGAGCATCAGCAGCGGGGTCTCCACGTTCGCGACGTGGCGGAGTGGCGACTGGCGCCAGAGCCGGTCGACGCCTGCGGGCGACAGCACATCGCCCATCAGCGCGGCACGGTCGAACTCCGGGCCGCCGTCGGAGTTGGCCCAGCCCGCGACATGGTTGGTGACGCCGTTCTCGGACACGGCCGCCTTGAAGCGGTTGGTGGTCCCGACCAGCCAGTGCGTCATGAACCCTCCGTACGAGAGGCCCATCACCCCCAGCCGGTCCGGGTCGGCCAGGCCGAGCTGGATGACGTGATCGACCGCTGCGTGGACGTCGTCAGCATCGACGCCGCCCCAATCGCCGAGCTGCGGTCGGATCCAGTCTCCGCCATAGCTCGCAGACCCGCGGATGTTCGGGAGGATCACGCGGAACCCATGCGACGCGAGGAGGATGACCTCGAGGTGCGGCGCGGGCGCCCAAGCGCCGAGCGGCCCGCCGTGGATGTCGACGACCGCAGGGAGGGGACCCTCCCCGGCGCCGGCAGGGGAGGCGATCCACACGTCGATCGGACCGGCAGGACCGGGTGCTTGCACGAGACGCATGTCAGGCATGTCGAAGGCGTCCTGCCAGCGGGACCCGAACGAGGAACGGGTTTGCCAGATCGTTGGACCTGCACCCTCGCCGAGGTCGAGGGTGCGAACGTCCATCGCGTGCCCGTCGAGCGTCCCAAGCGTGGCAACCAGCCCGTTCCGGGCGACCGCGATGGTATGGGTCACCACGTCGCCACCCGCCGGCCGCCCGTTGCCGAGCGGCTTGGCCGTGGCCGGGTCGATCGTGAAGACATATGGGTGGGACCGGCCGCGATCGGAGATCGTGGCCACCAGGCTCCGCTCATCCGCCCAGAACGGCCCACTCCGGCCCTCGACGAACCAGCCCGTCAGGTCCGTGTCCACCCAGTTGCCGAGCGGGCGATCGAGCTCGGGCGCCAACAGCCAGGGTTCCCGCGACCCATCGGCCGGGCCGACCAGCACGCTCGGGCTGACGTCGTCGATCGGGTCCGGCTGGAGCATGCCAGCGGCGGCGATCCAGCGGCCGTCGGGTGACACCGCCGGGCTGGTCGCCCATCCGCCGGGGGCCAGGATCTCGCGCGGCTCCGCATCGTCGTCGACGTCGACGGACCAGATCGTCGTCCTTGGATGGCGGTCTGGCTCCGGCCCCCTGTCACTCGTGAACGCCATCGTTCGGCTGTCCGGGAACCAGCTGATGTCCGTCACGCCCCAATCGCCGCTCGTGATCTGGCGCGGCTTCCCCGACGGCAGATCGAACACGAACAGGTGTGACCACCGGTCGCGATGCCCCTCCTCGTCCCAGCGCCAATCCGCCCGGGTGATGTGGCGCGCGAGGGGCGTGTCCTCCGTTCCGGACTTGCCGCGTCGCGAGATCGGACGGGTCGGGCCAGCGATGAACCGAGGCGGATCGACCTCGGCCGTGAACGCGAGCCGTCGGCCGTCCGGTGACCAGGCGACCTCGCCGACCGCGCCGTGCCGACCGACCTTGAGTGGCCAGACCTTGCTCGGTCGGCGGATGTCGAGCAGCTGGATCGCCGCCACCGAGTCGTCATCGGTCGGGTCCGTGCGGACGAAGGCCAACGTGTGGCCGTCGGGACAGAGGCGCGGGCGCGTGTCCCGGATCGTGCCCCGGGTCAGCTGGCTCGGTCGTGGGACGGCTCGGCCCGAGCCCAGGTCGATGGCGTACAGGTGCCCGAGGTAGCGGTTGCCCTGGATGGACCGGCGCACGACGATCGCGGTCCGCCCATCGACCGACAGGTCGAGCTCCTCGACGACGACGACGCGTGGCAGGTCCTCGGGGGTCATCGGCCGTCGGCGCGCCATGCCCGACAGCCTACCGGCGACGCTACGCTTCGGGCATGCCCGTCTCGTCGTCCGTCGTCGACCGGCTCGTCATCGCGCCCGAGGTCGCCGCTGCGCTCGCGGAGGGCCGCCCGGTCGTGGCGCTCGAGTCGACCCTCATCAGCCACGGGCTGCCGTATCCGCAGAACCTCGAGGTTGCCGCGGCATCGGAGACGGCCGTTCGGGAGACCCCGGGAGCCGTGCCGGCGACGGTGGCCATCCGCGACGGCAGGCTCCTCGTCGGGTTGGAAGCCGCGGCCCTCGAAGCGCTCGCGACGGCCCCGACCGGCTCGGTCCGCAAGGCTGCACGACCGAGCTTGGCGATCGCGCTCGCCGCGGGTGGCTGGGCGGCGACGACCGTGTCGGCCACGATGATCGCGGCGTCGGCGGCCGGGATCCGGGTATTCGCGACCGGCGGCATCGGCGGCGTGCATCGCGGGGCGCTCGATGGATCTGCCGGCGGTCCAGCACCATCGTTCGACATCTCGTCGGACCTCGACGAGCTGGCGCGGACGGCCATGGCGGTCGTGTGCGCCGGCCCCAAGGCCATCCTCGACGTGCCGGCCACGATGGAGTACCTCGAGACGCGGGGCGTGCCGGTCATCGCGGTCGGCCAGCCGGACGTACCCGGGTTCTTCGCCCGCTCGTCGGGCATCCGCGCGCCGGTCGAGGCGGCCGACGTAGCCGCCGCGGCTGCGATCGTCCGCACCCATCTCGACCTCGGCCTGGGGAGCAGCGCCCTCGTGTGCGTGCCGGTGCCGGCCGACGTGGCACTCCCGGACGACGTCGCCCGGGACGTCGTTGCGCGCGCCGTCCGCGAGGCCGGGGAAGCAGGGATCCATGGCCCGGCAGTGACGCCGTGGCTGCTGGCGCGGATCGCCCAGCTGACCGACGGTCGATCGGTGCCCGCGAACACCGCATTGATCGTGAACAACGCACGCGTAGCCGCCTCGCTCGAGGCCCATCTCGGCGGCTCGAGCTGATAGCCGCCTGATATTGCCCCGCGCGCGGGTGGTCGGTACACTCGCCGGACTCGGGGGCACCTGTGGGGGGTACCGCGCCAGGGCGGCGTGGGCCGCGCGACCGAGCTACCGGGGTCGGGGAGGAGAGGGCGTGCGCATCTACGAAGGCAGCCCGCGACAGGACTTCGAGGAAGTCTTCCGATCCATCGGCGCCTTCCTCGACCAGCGCGGCATGAAGGACGTCCTCCTGGTCGAGGCGCCTGATGGGTTCATCGTGCAGGGCCTCGTCCTGTCCGGTGCGTCAGGCAGCGGCACCTGGTCCGAATCGATGGGGACGCAGGTCAAGGAGACGCTGACCTTCCTCGACGACGACATCGCCCGGTTCATGGAGGAGGCGGCGGCGCGTCGCGGGCGCTCCGGGCCGGTGGCCACCCACGACGCCGGCTACTACGAGACGGCGTTCCGCGTGCTCGGGCGCTACATGGATGACCAGAAACCACGAGATGTGTTCTTCTTCGAGCAGGACGGCGCCTTCGTCGTCCGGCTGCTGCTGTCCGGGCAGGCCGGCAGCCAGCACCAGCTCTCGGAGTTCACGCGCGAGGACATCACGCAGATGGTCGCCAGAGGACCAGACCTCCGGAGCCCCGTGACGATCCCCGGCGCAAGCAAGACCACCACAACGAGCGCCTGAACCTGGAGGTATCGCCGATGAGAGCCCTCAAGACCGTGGCCGTCGCCCTCGGCATCACGCTGGCCGCGCTGATCGTCATCCCGCTGGCCGTCCTGGCCGGGCTGTTCGTCTGGTTGAAGCTGACCGAAGAGGACGACGAGGAGCTCCTCGAGCTCGACCGCGACACCGTCTGATCGATCGCGACGGCGCCTGATCGACCCCGATAACCCCGTCGCGCCACCGACGCCCGCCGATCGACCGGCGGGCGTTCGACTGTCCGCCGATCGGCGCCTCGCCGAGGCCGCCGTCCTCGGCGTCATGGTCCTCTGGGCGGCGAACTTCATCGTCGTCAAGGACGCGATCGGCACGCTCCCGCCGGTCGCCTTCACGATGCTGCGCTACGGGCTGGCCTCGATCGCGCTCTTCGTGATCCTCCGCTGGAACGAGGGGGAGGTCCGCCTGCCGAGGCCGGACACGCTGCGCATCCTGGTCCTCGGCGGGCTGGGGTTCGGGCTGTACCAGATCCTGTGGACGGTTGGGCTGACATCCATCCCCGCCGGCGATAGCGCGCTGATCATCGCCTCGACACCGGTGCTCGTCGCCGTCCTCGCGGTCATCATCGGCGCCGACACGCTGACACCGACCAAGTTCGCGGGCGCCGCGTTGTCGTTCCTGGGCGTGGTCGTGGTCATCGCGGCCGGCGTCGGGATCTCGATGAGCGGCTCGGGGCTGGGCAGCCTGTTGACGCTGGGCGCCGCTGCCTGCTGGGCGTCGTACACGGCCTTCGCGACACCCGTCCTTCGCCGGCACTCACCGCTGGTGCTCACGACCTGGGCCACGGTCGGCGGCACGCTCGTGCTCATCCCGCCGGGCGTCGCCCAGCTTGCCGCGCCGGGCGCACTCGGCGCGGAGCAGGCCGAGCGGCTCGTGCCGATCGTGCTCGCCGTCGCCTATTCGGGTCTGCTGGCTGCCGCGATCGCCAACGTGGTCGTCTTCAACGGTGTCCGGCTGCTCGGTCCGACGCGGGTCATCACGCTCCAGTCGTTCGTGCCGCCGATGGCCGTGATCCTTGCATTCGTCTTCCTCCACGAGCCGATCCGACCCGCGCAGGTGGTCGGCGGGCTGATCATCGTGCTGGGCGTAGCGCTCACGCGGCGCGCGTCCGGTCGGCCGGTCGCGCGATGACGTTCGTGGTCGCTCCGCCCGTGCCGCCGGTGGAGGAAGGCGCACCCCCGCTGTCGATCCTCATCGACTACGACGGGACGATCTCGCTGACCGATGTCACGGAGGTGCTCCTCGCCGAGCACGTCGCGGGCGCCGTCTGGGAGGACGCCGAAGTCGACTACGACGCGGGCCGGATGGGGTCCCGGCGCCTGATGGCGTGGGAGGTGTCCCTGATCGACGCCGACCCCGTCACCCTCGACACGACCGCGGCGGCACAACCGCACGATCCGGGGTTCGTGCGGTTCGTGGAGCGTGCACGCTCCGCGGGCATCCCGATCGAGATCGTGTCGGACGGGTACGGCTTCTTCATCCAGCCTGCCCTGGAGGCGCTGGGCGTCGGCGACCTCCCGATCGTGACGGCCCGGACCACGTTCTCGGGTCGGCGCCCGTCCATCGAGTTCCCGAACGGCCACGCCAGCTGCCTCGTATGCGGGACCTGCAAGCGCCAACGGGTGCTGGCGCACCGCGCCGCCGGGCGGCGGGTGGTCTACATCGGTGACGGCGAAAGCGACCGCTATGCCGCCGGCTACAGCGACGTCGTGTTCGCGAAGCGTTCGCTCGAGCGGATCTGCCTCGAGGCGGGCTGGCCCTTCCAGCGCTGGACGGCCTTCAACGAGATCGAGGCGTGGCTCGCCGGGACGCTGGATGCGTGGCGCACGGATCCGGGGGCGCTGGCGGGGCTGCCTCCGGGGGCTCCGCCGCCGCGTGGTTACTTCTGCGGCCCGGAACTCTGGGGCGATGGCTTGGAGGATCCTCCGCCGGGGACGTGGCCGCCCCCACAGGACACGGTGCCGGCTCAGCGGTAAGGGGGCAGTTCGCCGCGGACGCTATAGCTCATTCTCCGGGCGAGTAGCGTTCCTGAGGGTGGAATCACGCCGCTGGACGGAGTGGCCGAGCGTCAAGCATCGGGATCGCTCGGCGCTAGTGTTGCGCCAGCAGCACCCGATCGGGCGTCAAGCGAATACGCCCGCCCGCGCACCCAGACGCGCTCGACCTGGACCCTCCGCCAACCCTGCGGGAGGCGGACGGGGTGGACCGCCCAGGTCTCAGGTGACCCGGAGCCGATCCGAAGTCCGGTGAATCCGTACAGGACCCCAGTCAGATAGCCACTCAGGTTCGCGAACATCGGCGACGCGCGCGGGCGGTCTTCTCGCGAGCGCGGATACTCGTCGGGCTCCAGGAACGGCTCATTGATGAACGCGCCGTAGCCGCTTTCCAGGAGCTCGCGAGCCAGCCGAGGATCTCCGGCCCGCGCCGCGTAGACGGGAAGCATGGCGCTGAGCATGGGCGCACCGACGTACAACGGAGCTTGTTCGACCGCGGCGTACCGGTACGTCGCGAGTTCCGTCTTGGGATCGACGCGGTAGCCCACCGGGAAGAGTCCGGCGGCGCCTTCCGGGACACCACCCTGGGCCTCGCCCAACCCGGCGCCATCATGGTTGATGATCGTTCCGCGCCGACGGTCACGGGGCACCACCAGCCCGGCCGCGATCTCGCGCCATAGCGAAGGTGCACGCTCGTCGATCAACGTGGCACAGGCGATCGCCGCTTTCAGGCTCATCGCCGCGGCCATATTGGTGAATGCGTTGTTGTCGACCGGCGTGTACACCTCGCGCGGGCCCACGGTCCCGCGGATCTCGAATCCCCGATCCGTCCGGACGGCTCTGGAGACCAAGAACTCGGCCACCGATCGAAGGACGGGCCACGCGATCCGACGGGCATAGTCCGTGTCCCCGGTCGCATCGACGTAACCTGCGAAGGCCAGAGCGACGTCCGCGCTGACGTGATCCTCGGTATAGGGACGTGCGCCCGGGGTGGACTCCTCACCGTGTTGCGGACAGCTCTCCCACGGAAACATTGCGCCGCGCCAGCCATGGAGAGCAGCGTTGTGATGAGCGGATGTCAGGTGGCGGAAGCGGTAGTCCAGGAGGGCATGGGCGGCATCTGGTGCGAGGAGCAACAGCGGTGGGACGGTGAACGTTTCGATGTCCCACATGACATGACCATGGTAGTAGTGGTAGGTCGGCCAGTAGGCCAGACCGAACAGGGACGTACTGGCCAGTGCAGCCGAGTGCGTCGAGCACAGGAGATAGAACAGGCTCGCATCCGTGATCGCCTGCCAGCGGCGATCCGCGCCATCCAAATTGATGCGACCGCGCCACAGCTCCGCCCAGGCCAGGCGGTTGTCCCGACGCAATCCTGCTAGCGTCCTCAACGCGCCGACCGCTGCCAGCCGGCCGGCATGCTCGTCGGGTCTCGCGTGCGAGAGGTCCGGAACGACCGCGGTCAAAAGGCTGAGTCGGTAGGGTCGACCCGTTCGTGCGCGTACGCGATAGGTGGTGGAGAATCGTGCGCGGTCGTCGCGAGTGGCCGTCGTGCGCTCCGCCGACCGGTCGCCGGCGAACGCCGTCGTGTACGCGATACCCAGCGTGGCTAGGTCGCCACCCGAGTGCCATCGAAGGCGACCGTCCACGCCCTCGTTCGGACCTTGATCCTGGGGCTGGGCATGGTCGTCGCCATAACCGGGCACGCCGCTGGGATCGACGCCGGCAGATACAGCTACGTCCGCAGCCCGGTCGACACTGACGGTGATCTCGATCGCCGCCAGACTCGGGATAGTCCTGGGACAGAACGCGAGCGTTTCCACCGTGGCCGTCGCGCCGCCTCTTCGGAGGGTCCAACGTGTGTGCAGCTCGCCGGTGGCAAAGTCGTAGCGCTGATCGACCAGCTCGCACGAGTCGGGCGCGAGTGACGCCCAGACACCGTCGACCTGCACATCGATCGCCATTACGTACGGTGCGCGCGCGAAGCCTTCGACGCCATCGTTCGGATCGAGCCCGGCAAATCCGCTGACCATCGTCGTGCCGGGCAGGTGCGGAAGGCTGGCAAACCGGATCCCGAGCACGCCGTTCGACAGATACGGGGGCAGCCTGGCGGGCGAGTACCCGGTGACGGCGTCGGGGCTCAGTGGGCTCGTCATCGTCCTAGTCGTCCGACTCGCCATGGTTCCGCCCAAGCCGCCAGCGCCCGGCCCGGACGGGCGACCGCATCACCCACCGCCGCTGCGGCTTGCCACTGGCTGCGGTTGTCCATTCTGATGATCGCGATAGGCGTGGCGCTCGCCTTCGACTGTGCGCATCGGCTCCGACTCGAACTGCGTGGGCGATCGCGGATGGGCCAACTGCCGGTACAGGACCTCGTATTCGTCCAGCATGCGGTCGACCGAGAATCGTCCTAGGGCGGATTGCCGTACGTGCCGTCGATCCAGCCCCTCAGCTCGTTCGACGGCCAGTACCGCCTCCTGCAAGTCGTCCACCAGGAAGCCGGATCGGCCGTGTTCGACGATCTCGGGGAGTGCCCCGGCACGGCGGGCGATGACCGGCGTGCCGGTCGCCATGGATTCGATCGCCACGAGGCCGAAAGGCTCAGGCCAGGCGCCCAGCATCACCGTGGCCAGAGCGCCGACGAAGAGTTCGTCGCGCTCCCTGGGCCCGACCTCGCCCAGGTATTCGACGATGCCTTCGTCGATCGCGGGAACGACGACCTCATCGAACAGGTCCCATTCGCGCTGGTCATACACCTTTGCGCCGATCCGCAAACGCAGACCGGTGGTCCGTGCCAAGGCGATGGCATCGGTGACCCCCTTCTCAGGCGCGATCCGCCCGACGAACGCGAGATAGCTCCCCGGGCTGGCGCCGAACGGCGCACCGGCCAAGGCGAGGCCGTGGTGGATCGTCGCGACCCAGTTGGCGTGTGGCGACCACCGCCGCTGACTCTCGCTGATCGCGACGAGGGGGACGTCGCGGAACTCATCGAGCAACGCGGGGTGGCCCATGCCATCGAGGCGACCATGCATCGTCGACACCACCGGCGTCGAGCACCAGCGAGCGAACGGGAGACCCGTCGTGTCGAGGTGCGAGTGGATCACGTCGAATGCGTTCGACATCGCCCACGCCTTGGCCAAGGTGAGGTTCTGATACGCGCCGAGATCGCCTCGGTAGCCCGTCACCCAAAGGCTCTGCGGGATCGTCGGCACCAAGTCACAGTCGACTTGGGAATCACCCGGCGCGAAGAGCGTCACAAGATGACCGCGCCGGTGGAGGCCGTCCACCAGCGCAGCGACGATCCGTTCCGTGCCGGCGTAGCGGGCGGGCGGGATCGGGAGCATCGGTGGCGACAGCACGCCGATGCGCAGGGGGTCAGTCACGGGACCTCGGGCCGCCGGCCCACGCCGGGCGGCCTCCCTGTGGCTCGGTTGCACGTGATCCTCCAGGCGTTCCGCGGCCGACCTCGATGCCTCTGAGCGCCATTGACAGCGGCGCACCCGACGCCGAACCCGCCCGGGAAAGCGGAGCCGGTTCGGGTGAGGTCCCAGAGCATCCCGGTCGGGCCGTTCACAGAGGACCGGCGGTGTCCGGCGGTTGCGATTCAGGTGTGTTGCGCGTCATGCCGGGCCTCCTCGATACCGATTGACTTGACATGAACCGTATCAAAATGTTATATACGGCGCGTGGCACACTGCCATCGATCAGCAGAAGGAGGTTGACGTCGAATGGCTCGTAACGGCTTCAGCCCGCTGCGTGACTTCATGTCCCTGCGGGATGGCATGGATCGGTTATTCGAGGATCGGTGGGTCAGCCCCGGCAGTTGGCTGACGTGGTCCCCGGGAACGAACTATCTGCCGCTCGATATCTATGAGACCTCGGATGAGATCGTCGTCCGGGCGGTGGTGCCTGGCGTCGCGCCCGAGGGCATCGACATCCAGTTCCAGGGCGGCGTCCTAACCCTCCGTGCGAAGGGCGAGGAAGCGGCGATCCCAGAGGGCGCCAACTGGCTCGTCCACGAGGTGATGCCTGGGGAGTACATCCGGCAGGTCACCCTTCCCCGGGCGATCGACGCGGACAAGGCGGAGACCATGTTCGAGCATGGCGTTCTGACCCTGGTCCTGCCGAAGGCGGCGGATGCCAAGCCGAAGCAGATCAAGGTCGGGTCGGCGCGACAGATCGGCGCCGGCTCGGATGGATCCTGATACGCAGGATCTCGGGGGCGAACGCGGCGGCCTCTACTCGATCGCCGTCGCGTCTCGCCTCACGGGAATGCATCCGCAAACACTTCGGAAATACGAGCGCGCAGGTCTCCTGACGCCTGCACGCCAGGAAGGCAACCAACGCCTCTATTCGGACGCGGATATCCAGCGTCTGCGACGGATCCGGTACCTCGTGGAGGTTCGTGGCGTCAACGTCGCCGGTATCGAGCTCGCACTGGGGATGGCCGATCGGCTCGACGCATTGGACGCGAACTCCACCCACGGTGAGCTGCAGACAGCGATCGACGAGGCGTCCGAGATGAGCAAGGAACCGTGAGCAAGATCAATGAGACTCATCACAGATGCACTCGACGCGTGGCGCGCCGCTATCCGCGACCTGGACTCGACGGCTCCGTTCACGAAGCCGTGGTTTCGGGCGAGGCTCGTTGAGGAGGAGCGACGACGCGAATACCAGGCCATTGCGAATCACGCCGCGCGTCCGGATGCAGGGGACCCAACGCCAAGCGATCGGAGTAGCTCGGGCGACTGAATTCAGGTCTTGCGCGGCGATCCGTTGTCGCCGTCACGGTTGATGTCGTCGATGCTGTCGGAGCCGGTCGGTATGGACTCGCCGAGTTCGTCCTGATCGCGGGCGATCCGGAAGATCTCGCGGCTGGTCGCGTTGACGTCGTTCGCGAGTTCGTGAAAGGTCGGCGTCGAGATGGGGACCTCTCGCTTACGTTCCTCGGTCTCTTTGAGATGCCGAAGGGCGTCAAGCAGCTTGTTCGACTGACCGGCCAGTTCTCGCTTCGGCTCGCTCATCTCGGCCATGTTCTCCGTTGTTCGCGGGTGAGTGGCCCCACCACGTCAACGCTATCGAACCCGGTTTTCAAGCCAGTTTCGATGGCGTTCCACGACGTTTCTATAACCTCTCTCAAAGGGCCGGCGGCGATCGCACGCCACGGGAGGAAGGCGAGGCTAAAAGGCCGAACCGACGGCGACGGCCCCTCCTGAAACGGCATGCGGCGTCAGTCCCCCTGCGAATGACGCGATACGGCCCATATCGACACGAGCAGGTGGGCAGGGCCTGTCGCGCCGCCCGATTCGCATCCGGGGCTACTTTTCTGTAGCATCAGAAAAACCCCGGAGGATCCCCGACCCATGTCGAAGTATGTCTTCGTGACTGGCGGAGTCGCGAGCAGTCTCGGCAAAGGCATCACCGCGGCGAGCATCGGCCGCATCCTCAAGGCCCGAGGCCTGCGGGTGAGCATCCTCAAGCTCGACCCGTACATCAACGTCGACCCCGGGACGATGTCGCCGTACCAGCACGGCGAAGTGTTCGTCACCGACGACGGCGCCGAGACCGACCTCGACCTCGGTCACTACGAGCGCTTCATCGACGCCAACCTGAGCCAGCTCTCGAACGTCACGACCGGCCGCATCTACCAGGCCGTCATCGCCAAGGAGCGTCGCGGCGACTACCTCGGCGGCACCGTCCAGGTCATCCCGCACATCACGAACGAGATCAAGGAACGGATCGGGCGGGTGGCGCGCGACGGCGACCCGGACGTGGTCATCGTCGAGGTCGGCGGTACCGTCGGCGACATCGAATCGCTGCCGTTCCTCGAGGCGATCCGCCAGATGCGCAAGGACGTCGGCCGGGCGAACGTCCTGTACGTCCACGTCACGTTGCTGCCCGAGCTGGCCGCCACGGGCGAGCTCAAGACGAAGCCGACCCAGCACTCGGTCAAGGAGCTGCGGGGGATCGGCATCCAGCCCGATGTCATCGTCCTCCGGTCGGATCGACCGGTCAGCGACGAGATCCGCGAGAAGATCGCGCTCTTCACCGACGTCGCGACCGATGCCGTCATCCCGGCCGAAACCGCCGACTCGATCTACGAGGTCCCATTGCTGTTCGAGGAGGCGGGGCTCGGTCGGCTGCTCGTCCGCGAGCTGGGCCTCGGCGATCCCGATGCCGCCCCGGACCTCGAGGGCTGGCGCGTGCTGGTCGAGCGCATCAAGGCGCCCAAGCCGACGCTCGAGATCGGCCTGGTCGGCAAGTACATCGAGCTGCCCGACGCGTACCTGTCGGTCACCGAGGCGCTCAAGCACGCCGCCTGGGCGCATGGCGTCGATGCGAAGGTGCGCTGGGTCGACTCGGAGGCGCTGACCAAGGACAACGTCCACGAGGCGCTCGATGGCGTGGCCGGCGTCCTCGTCCCAGGTGGGTTCGGCCATCGCGGGATCGAGGGCAAGGTCCTCGCCGCCCACTACGCGCGCGACCACAAGATCCCGTACCTCGGCCTGTGCCTCGGCCTGCAGTGCGCGGTGATCGAGTTCGCGCGGGACGTGATCGGCACGGCCGATGCCAACTCGACCGAGTTCGACATGTTCACCGAGCACCCGGTCATCGACTTCATGCCCGACCAGCGCGAGATGGAGGACAAGGGCGGGACCATGCGGCTCGGCCTGTACCCGGCACGCCTGACGCCCGGCTCGAAGGCGGCGGCCGTGTACGGCCAGGAGGTCATCTACGAGCGCCACCGTCACCGGTTCGAGGTGAACAACCGCTATCGCCAGACGCTCGAGGCAGCCGGGATGCTCCTCAGTGGCCAGTCCCCGGACGGACGGCTCGTCGAGATCGTCGAGCTCAAGGAGCACCCGTGGTTCGTGGCGAGCCAGTTCCACCCCGAGTTCAAGTCGAGGCCGGAGCGCCCGCACCCGCTATTCGACGGGTTCGTGGCCGCTTCGATCGCGGTCGCAGACGGCCGTGAACCGGTCCTGGAAGCACGGCCTGAGCCCGCGCCGTCACGTCAGGCCGCCACCGTCGACGCCGGGTGAGTCGGGGCTGACGCGCCACACCCGACGGCGTGGCCTGACCCCAGAGCACACCGATGGCCACGCCGACGTTCCGCGACCGCGAGTGTCGCGAGCTCCTCGCGTTCGATGAGGTCCGCCATCGACTCGGACTCGGCACTCGTCTCCCAGGGGACCGGCGCGAGGTCGCCGTCGCCGACATCATCGGGTCGGTCGGCCGGGTTTCCGACTTCGACGGCTGCTTCCGGCCCAGGAACCGACGCCTTCGTGATGAGATCCGGGCCCGTGCGGCGAGTCCCGCGGTGGTCGACATGCCGATCTCGCTGCTCCAGGTTGATCACGCCTTCTTCGTCGAGGACGGCCACAAGCGGCTCTCGGCGGCGATCGCCGACGGTCGTCGGTACGTCGATGCGCACGTCGACCAATTCGAGACCCGCTTCCACGTCGCGCCCGGGACGACCATGGCATCCATCCGGGTCACCGCCAGCGAACGCAGGTTCCGGGACGTGACGGGGCTCGAGGCCGCCGTCCCGAGACGACGGTTCCCGCTCTCGGACCCGGACGGCTACCTCGAGCTCCAGGAGTCGGTGAAGGCGCACACCCTCGACTTCTCGCGGGCCGAGGGGCGGCTCGTTCCTCCCGAGGAGGGCGCCTGGCATTGGTACGAGACCGTGTTCGTGCCGATCCTCGAGCTGATCGGATCGACCGGCATCGGCCAGCTGCTCGAGTCGATGACCGACGCGGACCGGTTCCTCCTCTTCCGGCGGGGCATCGATGTGCCGATGTTGCCCGGCTGGCGCATCCCTCCTGCCGCGGCCGAGCGAGGGATGGAGAACATCACCGATCGAACCCAGGTCACGCCGAGCAAGCGCCTCGCTTCGCTCGCCCGACGCCCCAAGTCGCGCAAGGCGCCGCTCCTGCCGGAGGAGACCCCGTGACCGATACCACCGTCCGGTGCGTCAAGGCACCATCGCGCCCGAATCGACGTTCCTTGGGCCCGTCCGCGCGCTAGTCTGACGGTCCAGACATCGCCGGCACGCGCGACACCCCCCAACGCGGCCAGCTCGATATCTCTCGCGAAGCGCGTTCCGGCCACAGACGTGGAGGAGACCGTATGCGCTCTCGACGGATTCTCGCGCCCTCGATCGTCCTGACGATCGTTGCGCTCCTTGCAGCGCTCGCCCCGCCGACGTTCGCCGCCGACCTTCCTGAGTCGAAGGGATTCCGGAAGGCCGTGACGCTCGCGGGCATCCGCGAGCATCAGGCCGCGCTCCAGGAGATCGCTGACGACAACGCCGGCACGCGGTCGTCCGGCACGCCCGGCTATCGTGCGTCGGCCGACTACGTCGCCGGGCGGCTCGAGGCTGCTGGATACGACGCCACGCTCCAGCCGTTCCCATTCGCGTTCTATCGTCAGCTCGCGCCGTCGACGTTCGAGCGGGTGTCGCCGCAGCCGATCACCTACACCGAAGGTTCGGCGGCTGACTACACCCCGATGACCTACTCGGGGTCGGGCAACGTGACGGCAGCGGTCACGAACGTCCCGGTCCTCGGCTGCGACGCCGCTAACTTCGCTGGCTTCCCAACCGGAAACATCGCGTTGATCTCGCGCGGGACCTGCACGTTCGCGATCAAGGCCGCGAATGCCCAGACTGCCGGCGCGTCGGCCGTCGTGATCTACAACAACACCACGGGCCCGCTCAACGGCACTCTCGGCGCCCCCAACTTCACGATCCCGGTCCTGGGCACGACCCAGGCCATCGGTCAAGAGAACGTCTCGTTGGGCCCGGGGGTCACCTTCCATATCACGACCTCGACCGATAGCGAAACGCGGACCACGTGGAACGTGATCGCCGAGACGGCTTCGGGCGATCCGAACCGAGTCGTCGTCGTCGGCGCCCACCTCGATAGCGTGCTGCCGGGTCCGGGCATCAACGACAACGGTTCAGGCTCTGCCACGATCCTCGAGATCGCCGAGGTCTTCGCCGCCCAGAACCGGGAGGCCCGCAACAAGCTCCGGTTCATGTGGTACGGCGCGGAGGAGTTCAACCTGCTCGGTTCGCAGTTCTACGTGAACAGCCTGTCGCAAGCCGAGCGGGACAAGATCATGGCGATGGTCAACTTCGACATGGTCGGCTCGCCGAACTTTGTCCGGTTCGTCTACGACGGTGACAACTCGGCCTTCCCGGTGGGTCCGGGTGCGGCCGAGGGTCCTCCAGGTTCGGCCTACCTGGAGACGTTGTTCGTCGACTACTTCAATGCCGTCGGGCTGGCGAACGACCCGACACCGTTCAGCGGCCGCTCCGACTACGGCCCGTTCATCGCGGTCGGCATCCCGGCCGGCGGGTTGTTCACGGGCGCCGAAGGCATCAAGACCGCGGCCCAGGCGGCCACGTATGGCGGCACCGCCGGGGTCGCCTACGACCCGTGCTACCACCAGGCCTGCGACACGTTCGCCAACAACAGCAACACCGGACTTGATCAGATGTCCGACGCGGCTGCTCACGTCATCCTGACGCTCTCGCGAGTGAAGATCGACGTGCGTGAGACGGAGGCCGTCGCGGCGCTCCGCACCTCGGGTAGCCGGGTCGCCGACGCACCCGGCCCGGAGGAGCTACCGGACCGCTAAGCCCATCACCCTTCAGCGAAGGAGCGGGCCCGCATCGCGGGCCCGCTCGACCATTTCTGGCCCGGCGGACGCGTCTTTGGCGGTGCCACGGCGCACCGTCCCGCACGGAAGCGGGCTGGCATCCGGCGACGCGACCCGCCAGCAGGGGTCAGACTAGCCAGCACTCAACGGTGGGTCGCGCGGTCCGGACGACGTCGATGACCCCAGATGCCTCGCGTCGTCGATCGCGAACTCGACCCTCCTCGCCTTTGCCTGGTAGGAGGAGAGCCCATGCGCAGGCTGGCCATCCTGGCCGTATCCATCCTGATGCTCGCTGCCGTTCCCGCGGCATCCGCACGCACCGCCGACGCGTACGACGCGCCGACCGCGAGTGGACTGTGCGAGGCCTTCTTCGGCGTCAGCGCCGGACCCGAACCGCTGTCGGCGTGTCAGTGGGATATGCGGTACATCAACGCCAATGCCGCCTCCCGCGCCCTCGCCACAGGTGACGGCGTCACCGTCGGCGTGATCGACGGCGGCATCGACTTCACCCACCCCGACCTCGACAACATCGATGTCGGGCTGTCGTGTTCGTTCATCAACACCGATACGCCGACCGCCGACCCGTCCGAGATCGCCAACGGTGACTGTTCGAACAAGGCGGCGGTCCAGGACCTGCAGGGTCATGGCACCCACGTCGCGACGACCATCGCGGGTGCGCTCGATGGCACCGGCATCGTGGGGGTCGCACCCGACGCCACGATCGTCGGCCTGAAGGCATGCACGATCATCGGGTTCTGCTTCGTCGACTCGGTCGCGGCCGCGCTGCGCTATGCAGGCGACCAGGGCATCGATGTCGTCAACCTGAGCCTGTTCGCCGACCCCTACCTCTACTACTGCAGCAACGACGCGGGCCAGCGGGCGATGTACCAGGAGATGAAGGACGCGGCGAAGTACGCGCAGCAGCGCGGCACCGTCGTGGTCGCCGCGGCCGGCAACGAGCTGCACGACCTCGGTCACCCCGTGACCGACGAGATCAGCCCCGACTGGCCGCCTGACACGGCTGAGAGCCGTCGGATCCACAACAACTGCCGCGTCGCCCCCGCAGAGTTGCCGGGCGTCGTGACGGTGTCGGCCTCCGGCGTGAACACGCTGGCGGGCTACTCCAACGTCGGCACCCCGATCGATGTCACGGCCCCGGGCGGCGACGCCGTCCAGACGCCGGGCACGACGTTCGGCCGCATCCTGGCCGGCTGGTCGAGCACCGACGCGACCGGCTCGTGGGAGTTCTTCGCTGCCACCGGTCGAGCCGTCCTCGACGACGGCGGACGGTACGTCTGGATCAGCGGCACCTCGATGGCGTCACCGCACGCCGCCGGTGTTGCCGCCTTGATCATCGAGAACCACCCGGGCTGGAGCCAGGGAGCAGTCGCGGCCGCCGTGCGATCCACGGCCACCCCGATGGCGTGCCCGAGTCCGGCCGATCCGAACCTGCCCCGCTGCTTCGGCGGGCGCGGCAACACCACCTTCTTCGGCGCCGGCATGGTGAACGCCACGGCTGCTGCCTCGAAGTAACCACGTTCGCACCGCGAACGAAGGGCCGCCGGCATCGCCGGCGGCCCTTCAAGTTGGCCGTTGACACGCATCCGGGCGCATCCGACACGGCCCGCAACCTCGCTCCAGCGTAGAATCAGGGACCCTTCGCCGAACGGAGCCCTGCCATGAAGCTCTTCCTGGACACCGCCGACATCGAGGAGATCCGCACCGTCGCGCGCTGGGGCGTGCTGGACGGCGTCACCACCAACCCGACGCTGTTCTCCAAGACGAGCGGTCGCTCGTACGAGGACGTCCTCAAGGAGATCTGCACGATCACCAGCGGGCCCGTGTCGGCTGAGGTCGTCGCCGAGGACGTCGACGGGATGCTCACCGAAGGGCGCGCGTTCGCCAAGCTCGCCCCGAACATCGTCGTCAAGGTCCCGATGAGCGAGGAAGGGCTCGAGGCGATGAGTCGTTTCGCGGAGGAGGGGATCAAGACCAACTGCACGCTGATCTTCACGGCGAACCAGGGGCTGCTGGCGGCGAAGGCCGGGGCGAGCCTGCTGTCGCCGTTCGTCGGCCGCCTCGACGACATCAACCAGGACGGCATGATCGTCGTCCGCGAGCTGGTCGAGATCGTCGCGATCCACGAGCTCGAGACCGAGGTCCTCGCGGCCTCGATCCGGAACCCGGTGCACATGACCCAGGCGGCGCTGGCCGGCGCGCACATCGCGACGCTGCCGTTCAAGATCCTCCAGCAGATGGTCCACCACCCGCTCACGGACAAGGGCATCGTCCAGTTCCGCTCTGACTGGGACAAGGCGCGCAAGGCGTTGGCCGAACGGTCCGGTCGGGAGCCCGAGGAGATCAAGCCGACCGAAGCCCGCGCCTAGCGGACCGCCCTGGAGGAGGAGCGCGTTGGCAGCGACGGAGGAGATCCTCGGTCAGTTCCTGGGCGATGACACGTTCCCGGTCACGTGGGATTCGGAGGTCGAGAAGACCTTCTTCTGGGTCTACGACGACCTGCACATCCCGCATCCGGTCAGCCCGATGTTCTTCGACATCGGCGGCTGGTGGCTGAGCTGCGACCACATGTTCCGGCGGTTCGGGACGCCGTTCGCCGTCGACTGGCTGGCCAAGAACGTCAACGGCTACGTGTACACGACGGCCATCCCGGCCGACCCCGATATCCACATCGAGGGCACCGAATACAGCTCGCGCTACCAGGCCCGCGTCCCGCGTGACCCGGCGTACGCCGCGCAGATGGGCGCCTACCTCGACACCGTCCTGCCCGTGTACGGCGAGCACTTCGCCGATTGGTGGCGCGACCGGCTCGTGCCCGAGATGCAGCGCAACTTCGCCTTTCTCGAGGAGCGGCTGGACGCTGCCGACGGGATGTCGCTGGCCGAGACCGCGACGCTCCTCGAGGACGCGATCGACATCCACGATCGCCACTGGAAGATCCACTGGATGCTGAACTTCGCCCAGCTGTCGGCGACGCTGCGGCTGCGCGCCGTGATGGAGTCGACCCGTGGCTCGGTCGACGAGGAGCTCCTGGGGCGGCTCCAGAATTCCGCCTCCGATCGCAACTGGGACTCCATCGAATCGCTGTGGCGGATGAAGAACGAGGTCCGCGACGACCCTGAGCTACGAGCCGCCTTCGATTCGGAGGACACCAGCGAGATCCGGGCGACGCTCGAGGCCAGCGAGCGCGGCCGGCGGTTCATCGCCGAGCGGGTCGAGCCCCACCAGCGCGAGTTCGGCTGGCACGCCGTATGGAGCCACGAGTTCATCTTCCCGACCGTGCGCGAGCACATGGAGCCGGTGCTCGAGCTCGTCCGCGGCTACCTGACGTCCGACTACGACTACCCGACCGCGATCGCGGCCATGCGCCACGACATCGAGGCCGCGTCCGCGGAGATCCTCGAGGGGCTGGATGGCGAGGCCCTCGAGCAGATGCGCGCTGCCAACGCGGTCAACGTGCGGATGGCACCGCTCACCCCGGACCATCACTTCTACATCGACCAGGGTGCCAATGCCCACGTCCGCCTCGTGCTCCTGGCGGTCGGCCGGAAACTGGTCGAGGCCGGACGGCTCGACCAGCCGGACGACGTGCTGTTCCTGCGCTACAACGAGCTGCGCGCGCTCATCGGTAGTGCGGATGCGCTGGATGCCAGGGCGATCGTCGCGACCCGGCGGGCCGAGCGCGATGCGGCGCGGAAGGTGGAGCCGCGCGACTGGGTCGGCACCGTGACCCCGTCGCAGCTGGCCTTCCCGTACCTCGTCAACTGGGGGTACCCGGAGCGCTTCCACCGCCAGGAGTCCGAGGATGATCGCGTGATCAGCGGGATCGCCGGGTCGCCGGGCACGATCGAGGGGACGGCCCGGGTCGTGATGACCGTCGACGAGTTCGACCAGGTCCGCGATGGCGACATCCTCGTGTGCCAGATGACCAACCCTGCCTGGGTCGTGCTGTTCACCAAGATCGCCGGTCTCGTCACCGACACCGGTGGCACGACCTCGCATCCGGCGGTCCTCGCCCGCGAGTTCGGGATCCCCGCGGTGATCGGCACGTCCGTGGCGACGAAGCGGATCGCGACCGGCGATCGACTGCGGGTCGACGGCACGACCGGTCGGGTGGACATCCTCGCGCCGGAGCCCGCCACGGCCGCCGCGACCCCGGCCGAGGCGATCGGACGGTGACACCCGCGTCGGCTCCCTAGGGGCGGGCCCATGCGTGCGTTCGCGTACGAGCGGCCGGGCCATCTGGCCGAGGCGCTCGGACTGCTGGCCGACCAGGGGGCCGACGCGCGCCTTCTCGCCGGCGGCACCGACCTCATCATCCGGATCCGCGACGGGTCGATTCGGCCGCGGACGGTCGTCGACCTCAAGGGTGTCGCCGAACTGCGGCGCGAGATCAATGAGCGTGACGGCCACCTCGTGATCGGGGCACGGACGGTGATGACCGACCTGTTGCGCGACGAGCGGATCCGGCGTGACTATGCGGCGCTGGCGGAGGCGGCCAGCGTCGTCGGGGCGGTCCAGATCAGGAACCGGGCGACGCTCGCGGGCAACATCTGCAACGCGTCACCGGCCGCCGATACGGCACCCGCCCTGCTCGTATACGGGGCGCGGGTCCTCGCGTCCGGGCCTTCGGGCGACCGGATCATCCCGATCGACGAGTTCTTCGTCCGTTCCGGCGTCACGATGCTCGAGCCAGGCGAGCTCGTGTCCGCCATCGAGCTGCCGTTGCCGAGCGGTCCGCGAGGGGCGGTCCATGTCCGGCGGACCCGTCGCCGCGGCCACGACCTCGCCTCGGTGACGCTCGCGTGCCTCATCGAGCCGGGCGGCGTCACGCGGCTGGCGTACGGGAGCGTCGGTCCGCGACCGATCCTCGTGGTCGACGAGACGGGCGTCCTGGCCGATCCGGCCACCCCGGACGACACCAAGACCGACCGGCTGGCGGTGCTGTTCGCCGACGCGACACCGTCGCCGACGTCGATGCGGGCGAGCCCGGAGTACCGCCTGGCGATGCTGCGGGTGCTCGGGTTGCGCGCGGTCCGCGCCGCCATCGAGCGGGCCGCATGACGGCGCGCCGGATCGAGCTCACGGTCAATGGCCGCGATCGCTCGATGGACGTCGAGGTCCACCACACGCTGCTCGAGGTGCTGCGCGACGATCTCGGCCTGACCGGGACCAAGGAGTGCTGCCTCGTCGGCGAGTGCGGCGCTTGCACCGTCATCGTCGACGGGCTGAGCGTCGACTCGTGCCTGATGCTCGGCGTCGAGGCCGACGGGGCATCGGTGACCACTGTCGAGGGTCTTGCGGTCGGCGACCGGCTGCATCCGCTGCAGGAGGCCTTCCTCCAGACCGGCGCGGCGCAATGCGGGTTCTGCATCCCCGGTCAGCTCGTGTCCGCCGCGGTGCTGCTCGCCGAGGACCCGGAACCGAGCCGCGCGCGGATCGAGGAGGGGCTGGCCGGCAACCTCTGTCGATGTGCCGGGTACGAGCAGATCATGGAGGCCGTGTCCCTGGCGGCAGGGCACGGCCAGCGGCGCCCCACGACGGAAGCGCCGGCCATCGTCGGGGGCGTGGCGTCGATCCCCGACGCGGAGGTGGCGCCGCAATGAGCGAGGTGGTCGGGCGACCGGCTCCGCGTGTCGGCGGGCTGGAGCGCGTCACCGGCCGGCAGGCGTATGTCGCCGACATCGCGCTCGACGACGTCCTCCACATCAAGCTCGTGACCCTCCCCGTGGCGAGGGCGCGCATCGGCGCGATCGACACGCGCGCCGCGTGTGACGTGCCGGGCGTCCGGCTCGTCATGACCGCCGCCGACCTGCCCCAGCCGGTGCCGCGCTTCGGGCCGCAGCGGCGCGACCGATCGGTCATCGCGACCGGCGAGACGAAGTACCACGGCGACCCGGTCGCAGCCGTGGCAGCCGAGACTCGCGATGCCGCCGAGGAGGCTGCCGCACTCGTCGGCATCGAGTTCGAGGCGCTGCCGGCGCTCCACACGCTCGCGGCAGCCCTGGCGCCTGATGCGGCGCTCGTCCAGGACCCCGAGCTCCGTCCCGACGACCCACACGCCGGGTCGAACGTCCTCCATGAGCACCGCCATACGTGGGGCGACGATGTCGACGTGGCGGCGTCCACTGCCGACGTGATCGTCGAGGGCACGTACCAGTTCCCGATGGTCACCCAGTTCGCGATCGAGCCGCATGCGTTCATGGCCGCCCCCGACGGTGACGGGATCGCTGTCTGGAGCGCCATCCAGCACCCGAACTGGCTCCAGCGCGTGATCGCCGAGCTCCTCGGTCTGCCCCTCGCCAAGGTGCGCATCCATGCGCCCGACCCCGGTGGCGCGTTCGGCGGCAAGCAGCACGCCAAGTACGAGCCGCTGCTCGCATTCATGGCCCTGAACCTCGGCCGTCCGGTCAAGCTCGTGCTGAGCCTCGAGGAGACGTTCCAGGCCGTTCGGCGCGGGGCCGCCGAGGTCCGGGTGCGGACCGGTTTCCGGCGCGACGGCACGCTGGTCTTCCGCGACCTCGAGGCGGACTACCTGATCGGTGCGTACGCGGACATCGCGGACCGGACGGTCGCCAAGGGCAGCTACACGTCGATGGGCCCGTACCGCTGCCCGTCGGTGCGGATCGTCGCCCGCAGCGTGCTGTCGCACACCGTGCCGTCCACCGCGTTCCGTGGATTCGGCAATCCCCAGCAGATCTGGGCTGTCGAGTCGAACATGAACGAGGCGGCGCGGGCACTCGGCATCGATCCGCTCGAGCTGCGGTTGCGCAACCTGGCCGCTCCCGGCGAGACGTTCATCCCCGGCGACACGCCGGCTGATGGCGACTGGGCGGTCGCGGTGCGACGGGCGGCCGAGATGATCGGCTGGGACTCGCCGGCGCCGGCGGGTCGAGGCCGAGGTCTCGCGCTCGGCTTGAAGTCGGGGCCGACCACCGGCCTGTCCTATTCGACGGTCCGGCTGCTGGTCGATGGCAGCGTCGTCGTCTACGCCGGCACGTCCGACATGGGGCAGGGCGCGCGGACGATCTTCGCTCAGATCGCCGCCGACGAGCTCGGCGCGCCGCTCGAGTGGGTGACGGTCGTCTCGGGCGACACCGCGGTCGTGCCGTACGACCAGCAGACCTCGGCCAGCCGGTCGTCGGTGTTCATGGGGAACGCGGTGCTGCGCGCCTGCCAGGACATCCAGGCCAGGGTCCGGTCGATGGCGGCGCGGCTGGAGTCGGTGGATGCCTCCGAGGTCACCCTGGAGCGCGGTGAGGTGCGCATCGGCGATCGCGTGCTCTCGATCCGCGACGTCGTCCGGCGCGGCCTCGGTCGACTCGGTGGCGAGCTGATCGGCGTCGGTGAGATGCGCAAGGACGCCGAGCCCGACCATCCGCTCGGTGGGACCGCGGCGTTCTACGAGTTCAACGCGACGGCGGTCGAGGTCGAGATCGATCGCGACACCGGCGATATCACGATCCCCAGGTACGTGACGGTGTCGGACGTCGGCAAGGCGCTGAATCCGATGCAGGTCCGCGGCCAGGACGAGGGCGCGGCCGTGATGGGACTCGGGCACACGCTGATGGAGCACTACATCTGGGACGACGAGGGTCGGATCCGGAACCTCGGCGCCATCGACTACCGCATCCCGACATCGATGGACCTGCCGCTCGAGTTGGCGAGCGACATGGTCGAGAACGCCGACGGGCCCGGGCCGTATGGGGCGAAGGGGATGAGCGAGGGCGCGTTGCTGCCGGTCGCTCCGGCCGTCGTGGCGGCCGTGACCGATGCGACCGGCGTCGTGATCCGTGACCTGCCACTGTCGCCGGAGCGGGTGTGGCGCGCGCTCCAGGAGCAGTCGGAGGGATCGTGACCCGGTTCGTCTACATGCTCGACGAGCCGCACGGCGCGACGCCGGAGGAGGCCAACGCGCTGGTCGGTGGGAAGGCCGCCAACCTGGGCGTCATGGCACGCGACCTGGTGTTGCCGGTGCCGCCGGGATTCGTGATCACGACCGCGACGTGCCGGTCGTTCCTCGCTCAGGGATGGCCCGAGGGTCTGGACGAGGAGATCCGCGCCGCGATGTCGTCGGTCGAGACGTCGGTCGGGCGGCGGTTCGGCGACCCGTCCGACCCGCTGCTGGTCAGCGTCCGGTCGGGGGCGCCGGTGTCGATGCCCGGGATGATGGACACGATCCTGGATCTCGGGCTGAACGACGCGACGACGCGGGGACTGGGCGGCGTCGCGCGCGATCCGGCCTTCGCCGAGGCGTGCCGCCGGCGGTTCGAGGCGTCGCTCCGGTCGATCGTCGGCGTCGAGGAGGTTCCCGCGGATCCGTGGGCCCAGCTCCGGCTGGCGATCGAGGCGGTCTTCCGCTCGTGGCAGAGCGACCGTGCACAGACGTATCGCGAGAAGGAAGGGATCCCCGACGATCTCGGCACCGCCGTGACCGTCCAGGCGATGGTGTTCGGTAACCGTGGTTCGGACTCCGGCACCGGCGTGCTGTTCACGCGCAACCCCGCGACCGGGGAGCCGACGCTGTACGGGGACGTGCTGTTCGACGCGCAGGGCGAGGACGTCGTCGCCGGCACGCATCAGACCGAACCGATCGCCGTCCTCGACACCCGGCTGCCCGGCGTGGCTCGCGAGCTGCGGGCTGCGGCCGAGCGGCTCGAGCGCCACTACGCCGACCTGTGCGACATCGAGTTCACGATCGAGGACGGCAAGCTGTGGCTCCTCCAGGTGCGGGTGGGGAAGCGGTCGCCGCAGGCCGCGCTGCGTATCGCGGTGGAGATGGCGGAGGACGCGGACTTCCCGCTGACGCGTGACGAGGCGGTCCGGCGCGTCCTGCAGCTGCTCTCGGAGCCGCCGCGGATCACGACCGAGCGGTCGACTGACACCGCGCCCATGACGACGGGGCTCGCCGCCTCGCCCGGCGTCGCCAGTGGGCCGGTCGTCACCGACCCCGAGGCAGCCGTCGCGTCGGCGGAGGCCGGCGCGCCGTCGATCCTCGTGCGGGCCGAGACCTCCCCAGACGATGTCCATGGCATGGCCCGGGCCGCCGGAATCCTCACCTCGCGTGGCGGGCTCGCGAGTCACGCCGCCGTCGTGGCCCGCGGCTGGGGCATCCCGGCGGTCGTCGGCGCGGCAAGCATCGTCGTCGGCGACGGCGAGGTCCGTATCGCGGGGCGCGTCGTCCGCGTCGGGAATGTCATCACGATCGACGGCGGGACGGGCGAAGTCTTCGAAGGCAAGGTCGACGGCTCGTCGGTGGTCGCCCCGGAGGCCGCGACCTTGCTCGCTTGGGCGGGCGAGGCCGGAATCGATGTCGCACCGAGCGCCACACCCGAACCTGCGCCCCGATCAGGTGCGGTCGACGCCGATCGCGTCCTCCGAGCGGCTGCCATCAAGGGCTTCGCGACGACCCAGGGGATCGCCGACGCGGTCCTCGCGACGCCCGACGAGATCCGACCCGTCCTCGATCGGCTCACGCGTGACGCCCTGATCGAGGCGACCGCCGATGCCTTCAAGCTGACGCCCGCCGGCCGCGAGCATACCGACGAGCTCCTGGCCGCCGAGCGTGAGGCCTGGGGGCTCGACCACGCGACCGCAGCGCTCGATGCCTTCCTCGGCATCGACCACCGCGTGAAGGAGGTCGTCACGGCCTGGCAGCTGCGCGACGACCAGACAGTGAACGACCACACCGACGCCGACTACGACTCGGGCGTGCTCGACCGTCTCGCCGCGATCCACGCCGAGGCGGTGGCTTGGCTAGAACCGAACGAATCGAACCTCCCGCGTCTCAGCGACTACCGCTCTCGACTCACAAGCGCGCTCGAGGCGGCCCGGGCCGGTGACGGCCGCTACGTCGCCTCACCCCGCGTCGACAGCTACCACGGCACCTGGTTCGAGCTGCATGAGGACCTGATCCAGCTCGCCGGCCGCACCCGCGAACAGGAGTCCGCCGCAGGCCGCGCCTGACTCCTAGATGGACCCCGGTGGCGGTTCGCTTGACAGCTCATCCCGCAGCGCGCCGAGTTCCTCCAGGGCCAGCAAGTCTTTCGGTCGTCCTGCGGCGCGCTTCATGCGAATGAGGTCATCGACCGAGGCGACCAGCACGCGGAATCCGAACAGATCGAACGCGTCGGCCGTCCGGGTCAGATCTTCGTAGCCGGCGGTACCAGCCGGCGTGCCCAGGAGGTCGAGCCAGCCGATGTCCGTCGAGAAGGTGAACGCGTCGCCCGCCCGAAGCGTCTTCGCGTCCAGTCGCAAGGGCAAGCCCGGATTTGCACCCCGAAGCTCGGCGTGGACCTCGACCAACGCCGCGGCGAGCCGTCGCAGGTTCGGCTCATCGCGCGCGTAGCAGGCGTCGATGTCCTGCGTGATCAGGGGCGCGCCGTGCGTGACGGCAGCGAGGCCTCCGATCAGGACGTAGCGGACCCGGCGGCGTCCGAGTAGGCGGATGACACTCTCTGGCTGGAAGTCAGGCCCGGCTTGCACGCACGGTCTCGATGAATGCGCCCAGGTTCCTGGCCGCGGCGGTAGCTGCCCGGATGCGCTCTTCGGGTGAACGATCCAGCGAGCTGCGGATCAGGGTCCGATCCACGCCGTCGCCGATCCTCGGCACGAGCTCCAATTCGAACCCGGCGGCCTCGATCAGCGGCAGCAGGGTGCTCAGCCGCGGCGAAACGCCGCCCGTCTCGATCCTCGCGATCGCAGGCTGGGGCACCAGCGCTCGGTCCGCCAACTCACGCTGGGTCAGTCCGGCCCGGCGGCGCGCGTAGCGGAGGACGTTGCCATCCACGCTGCCGATGATAACAGATATGGTATCAGACGGTTCAGCCGAGCCAAGGCGAGAGCGTCCTGCAACCCCAGGCGCTGGACAGCGTTGTGGCCTCCCGATGGGCGGCGTGTAACGCTCCTGTGATCCACGAGACCTCAGCACTGACAAGGAGGTACCGCCGTGCCCAAGATCACTCCATTCCTGTGGTTCGATGGCAACGCCGAGGAGGCGGCCACGTTCTACACCTCGATCTTCCCGAACAGCCGCATCGACAAGGTCGTTCAGGCGGCGGCGGACACGCCGAGCAACCGTAAAGGCGAAGTCATCACCGTCGAGTTCACACTCGATGGCAGCACGTTCGTCGGGCTCAACGGCGGTCCTGACTTCAAGTTCAGCGAGGCGGTCTCCTTCGAGATCGATTGCCAGGACCAGGCTGAGGTCGACCGTTACTGGGACGCGCTCGTCCAAGGTGGCGGCGAGCACAGCGTCTGCGGCTGGCTGAAGGACAGGTTCGGCCTGTCGTGGCAGGTCGTCCCGCGGCAGCTCAACGAGATGATCGAAAGCGACGACCGCGCCGCCGCTGAGCGGGCGATGAAGGCGATGCTCGAGATGACGAAGATCGACGTCGCCAAGCTTCGTGAGGCCTACGAGGGCGAGCCCGCGCTGTCACGCCGGTAGCCCTCGGGGGACCCGGTTGGTCGGGGGCGATCGCGTGGACCTAGCATTGGGCCATGAGTTCGCCTCCGGCCCGTCCGGTAATCACCGATGCGCCCGCGCGCGAGCGCTACGAGGCCCACGTCGACGGCGAGCTCGCGGGCGTCCTGGAATACATCGTCAAACGCGGACGGATCGCCCTGATCCACACCGAGGTCTTGCCCGACCACGAGGGCCAGGGCGTCGGGTCAGCGCTCGTCCGGTTCTCGCTCGACGACGCGCGCCGGCGCGAGCTGCGGGTCATCGCGACCTGTCCGTACGTCCAGGCGTACTTGATCCGACACCCGGAGGACGACGACATCGTCGTCGGACGCGGTCGGGCGACCCCAGCCTGACGGTGCTGGCTACCGCCAGGGCGACGGCAGGTGCGTGAGCGGCTCGCGGTCGGGTAGGACGTCGGTCTGGAGCGACGGATCGGCCGCAGCGACATAGCGCTCCTCCAGGCCGAGCTCCTTGAGGACGATGTTCCGCGCCTGCGCGATCGCGGTCGTCTTATAGAACGCGACCGTTCGGTTGAACCCCTGCCGGCCGAAGCCGCAGTCGGTGGAGAGCACCAGCTTGTCGGCCGGGATCACCTCGAGCGCCCGCCGGACCCGCTTCGCGACCACCGGCGGCATGTCGGCCTGCAGTGTGCGGTGGTTCACGACGCCCATGGCGACCTTCTTCGGCAGGTTGCCGGCGTACGGCTTGAACAGGTCGATGTCGGCGAGCTCGTTCTCGGTCGCCTCGACGGTCCAGACATCGCCCTTGAGTCGATTGAGGTAGATGTCGATCGACTGCTCGTACGACTCGCCGGTGTAGACCTTCTGCATGTTGGGGTTGCCCCAGCAGGTGTGTATCCACAGCTCGACGTCGTCGAGGCCGTCGACCTCGTGGTTGAACGCATCGACGAGGAAGTCGAGGAACTCCTTCTGGTCGGGGTAGAACGCGGCGACGAAATGGATCGTCGGCTCCTCGATCTGGATCACCTTGGCGCCCGCCGCCGCCAGCTGACGTAGCTCGGTGTTCATGGCCGTCGCCATGTCCCAGATCAACTGCTTCTTGTCCTCGAGGTCGTACTCGCTCGTATGGCTGTCGAGGAAGATCGAGAGCACCTGCGACGAGCAGGACCCGAACTTGACGGGCTTGCCGGAGGCGGCGCGTGCCTGGGCGATCCGCCAGAGCTTGGCGTACTCGAGCGGGTTGCGAGGATCGTGCTCGACCTTGCCGACCACGCGCGGCCAGCGCCACGTCGTCTCGATCTCGTTCATCAGCGTGCCGGCGGGGAACTCCAGAAGCCGGTCGCGCGAGCGCTCGTATTGCAGCTCCTCGTGCTCGAGGCCCGTCCAGCGTTGCAGCGGGTAGTGGTGCCACGAGCGACCGGCGAAGTCCTCGTCGAGGTGGTAGTCGCCGTTCGTGAGGATGTCGAGCCCGGCGCGCTCCTGGTCGGCGACGACGGTGGCATGCGCGTCGAGGAACTGTTCGCGGAAGCGGACGTCGAGCAGCGCCGTATCGAGCGGCCGGCCCCACAGACCCCCGTCGTACCAGCGTGGCCGCGGCCACGAGCCGGTGACGGTGGCCGGGAGCATCAGGTCCTTGGTGGCCGTGAGCATCGGGCGCGCCTCCTTGCCGTGATCCGGTGGTGCCGAGACGCCGGGACGCTCAGCGGCCCTTCGAGTACCCCGTGGCCGTGAGCTTGTCCCAGAGCGTGCTGGCGTTCTTGGTCTGGATGTGATCCATCATGTAGCCCTGCCCGACGTCCACCGGGCCGAAGGCGTCATCGAACCGCACGCGTTCGACGGTCTCCTCGCGGGTCCAGCCCTTGGCGACCGCATCGGCGACGGCTGCCTTCCACGCAAGCAGGACGGCCCGTTGCTCGTCGACGGCCTTGAGTGTGGTGACCGACCCGTGGCCCGGCACGAGCCGATCGACGTCCAGTTGCCGGATCCGCTCCAGGGCCTCCAGCCACTGGTCGACGTTCGAGGTCATCAGCCAGGTCTGGACCTGGTTGAAGATCGTGTCGCCGGTGAACACGACCCGCTCCTCCGGCACGTGGACCGCGAGCTGCCCGGGCGTATGGCCCGGGGTCCACAGGCAGTGGAACGTGTGGTCGCCGACGCGCAGCGTCAGGTCGCCAGTGAACACGACCGATCCCTTGTTCGGGTCGACGTAGTACACGTCCCGGTCGGGGATCAGCCCCGCGGCGTCGGGGTCGTCGGTCGGGACCGCCTCGATCGCGTACGCGAACGGGTCCAGCTCGGCGTTCGGGTCCATGAAGTTGTCGTAGAGCCCCTGGTGGTTGACCACCGGGATGCCCTTGAACCAGTAGTTGCCGAAGATGTGGTCGACGTGGTGCTCGGTGTTGATGAGGTACCGGATCGGCCCGTGCAGCTCGGCCTTGGCGCGCATCGCGACCGCTCGCGTCGGGAGCTGTGGCGTGTCGATGACCACGACGCCGTCGGACGTCACGACGTAGCTCGGGTTGCAGCCACGCAGCTTCGTCGTCGTGAAGACGTTCGGCGTGACCTGCTCCATGTCGATCGTGGTCATTGCGTGGCGGTCAACCCGCCATCGATGCCCAGCACCTGTCCGGTGACGAACGATGCCGCGTCCGACACGAGGAAGATCGCCGGCCCGACGATGTCGCGCGTCTCCCCGACGCGTCCGAGTGGGATGCGACCCACGATGTTGGCTTTGAAGACGGGGTCCGCGAGGAGCGTCGCGACCTGCGGCGTGTCGACGAAGGTCGGCATGATCGCGTTGACCCGGATGCCGTGCTTGGCCCACTCCGTCGCCCACTGGCGGGTCAGCGACGAGATGGCACCCTTCGCCGCGACGTAGGCCGAGTAGCCGGCGTTGATGCCCAGGTTGGCGCGGACCGACGAGATGTTCAGGATGCTGCCGCCCTCGCCGCGCTCGATCATCGCGCGCGCGGCCGCTTGCGTCGGCACGATCGTGCTTCGGACGTTGAGCTCCATGATCCAGTCCCAGGCGTCGCGCGGGTAGGCCTCCGCCGGGTGGAGCACCTTGCCGGCGCCGCCGCCCACGGCGTTGATCACGATGTCGATGCGCCCGAAGCGGTCGATGGTTTCGCGGACCATCCGCTCGGCATCGGCTTCGCTGGTCGCATCGCCTTCGATGGCCAGACCCTCGGACCCTGCGGCAGTGACGCGGTCGACGGCTGCCTGGAGGGTGTCGGCCGTCCGGCCGGCCACCGCGACCCGCGCTCCGACGCCCGCCAGGGCCTCGGCCAGTGGCGCGCCGATCCCACCGCCTCCGCCCGGGATCAGGGCGACGCGATCATGCAGGCTGAAGATGTCGAGCTGGGGCATGAGACTCCTCATCCGTAGGCGATCCGTTATCGAGGGTAGGGGCGGCTTGAACCGAGCGTCAACGTGATGCGGATTCGGCGCTCATAGGGCGAGATGTAGCCGGAGGGCTTCATCGATCTCCGTCATGCGAGCCTGCGGGACGACGCCGAGTCGCCCGTGAACTCGCTCGACGGCGATCGACCGCACCTGCTCGGCTTGCGCCTTGGAGTCTCGGGGCAGACCGGTCTCCGTACTCCGCAGGAGCACCTGGAACGGGAAGAGCCGCTCCGTGTTGGACGTGATCGGCACGACCGTGATGACTCCACGATCGAGTCGGCGTGCCGTGGCGTTCGCCATGTCGTTGCTCACGATGACTGCTGGCCGCCGCTTGTTCGCTTCCGCCCCCCGCACAGGTTCGAGGTCGACGGCGACGATGTCACCGCGACGCATCGGTTGCCAGTCCGTCGCCCGTCGCGGCCTCCCAATCGGCGGCGTCCGATCCGGCCCACTCGCCCCACGCTGACTCGTACGCCGCTGCGAGCTCGGCCGTGCGAAGCAATCGAACCGCTCGATGGACAGCGGCGGACCTCGAATCCAGCCCTTGTTCCCGTGCGTAGTCATCGAGGAACCGAACGTCGTCGTCGGGGATGCTCACACTCACCTTCATACTAATATCCTACCACTGAGCCACCAGCGGTAGCAAGAAGCTGAGAGCGACACCCACCCGAGCGTGCAGCCTCACGGCGGTCTGGCGTAGGATAGAAAAGGATTACCGACGTCGCTCCACCTACTGCGGAGATGGCAATGGCGCTCGACCTCGACGGCCTCATCCCGGCCACCGTCCTGCCGATGCACGCGGACGGCGGCATCGACGAACCTGTCCTACGGCAGTACATCGGCTGGGTGGTCGAGCAAGGTCCGGTGGCATTGGCGATCAACGTCGACACGGGCGAAGGACCGCATCTCACGCACGACGAGAAGGTCCGCATCCTCAAGATCGTCCGCGACGTCACGGACACGCCGATCGTGGCCGGGCTGGCCGGCCCATCGACGGATGCGGCCGTTCGCCAGGCCCGCGACTTCAAGGCCGCCGGCGCCGACGCGCTGCTCGTCTTCCCGATCCCTGCCTACCTCAGCCAGCCGCTCGACCCACGGATCCCGGTCGCGTACCACGCGGCGATCGCGGAGGTCGGGCTGCCGCTCATCCTGTTCCAGCTGCAACCAGCCCTCGCCGGCGTGAACTACGAGTCCGACGTCCTGGAGGCCATGGCCCTGGTCGATGGCGTGGTCGCGATCAAGGAAGCGTCGTTCGACGCCCGCCGGTTCGTCGACACGGCGCGGCTCCTCGAGCGCTTGCCGAAGCAGATCACGCTCCTGACCGGCAACGACAACTTCATCCTCGAGTCGTTCCTGCTCGGCGCGACCGGCGCGCTGATCGGGTTCGGGGCGGTGATGACCCGCGAGCAGGTCGACATGATCCGCGCCTGGCAGGACGGCCGCACCGACGAGGCGCTGGCGCTCGGCCGTCGTGTGCAGCGGCTGGCCGACGTCGTGTTCGCCGCGCCGGTGGGTGACTACCGCGTCCGCCTCAAGGAATGCCTGCGCATCCTCGGCGTCCTCGAGCACGCCCACGTCCGGCGACCGCTCATGCCGATCGATGACGAGGAGCGCGTGTTGCTCGCCGGCGTCCTCGAGGAGGTCGGCCTCCTCCGCGACCCCGTCGCGTCCTGACCGTCGCCGGAGGAGGAGTCATGGCCACGGAGCCCGCGGACGTCCTGATCATCGGCGCCGGCGCGTCAGGCGGCGTCGTCGGGCTTCGGCTCGCGCAGGCCGGGTTCCGCGTCGTTTGCCTCGAGCAGGGCGACTGGCTCGACCGCGCTGACTATCCCGGCAACAAGCTCGACTGGGAGCTGAAGGCGCGCAAGGACTGGGCGACCAGCCCCAACATCCGCGGCCTCGCTCAGGACTACCCGATCGTCGAGGACGACACTCCCGTCTCGCCGCTGATGTACAACGCCGTCGGCGGGTCGACCATCATCTTCGCGGGCGCCTGGCCGCGCGCGCTGCCGTCCGACTTCCGCGTCCGCTCCCTGGACGGGGTCGCCGACGACTGGCCCATCGACTACTTCGAGCTGCTCCCGTACTTCTATCGGACCGATCGCCAGTTCGGGGTGTCCGGTCTGCCGGGCGACCCGGCCTACCCGCCGGATACCGAGGACGCGCCGATGCCGCCGTTGCCGATCGGGTCGGCCGGGCTCAAGGTCGCCCGCGGGCAGACGAAGCTGGGCTGGCACTGGTGGCCCGAGTTCAACTCGATCAACTCGGTCGCCTATGACGGCCGCCGGCCGTGCGTCCAGCGGAGCACCTGCCAGTCGGGCTGCAACGAGGGCGCCAAGGCGTCGACCGACCTGACCCACTGGCCGAAGGCGATCGCCCTCGGCGCGAAGCTGGTGACCGGCGCGCGCGTCCGGCGGATCGAGACCGATGCGAAGGGCTTGGCGACCGGCGCGACCTGGATCGACACGGACGGCGCCGAGCATTTCGAGCCGGCCCGGGTCGTCGTCGTCGCAGCCAACGCGATCGGCACGCCACGGTTGCTCCTGCTGTCGTCGTCGTCGACCCACCCCGACGGCCTGGCCAACTCATCAGGGCTCGTCGGGAAGCGGCTGATGATGCATCCCTTCGCCAACGTCGCCGGCCTATTCGACGAGCCGCTCATGAGCTGGCAGGGCCAGTTCGGCGACCTCATCGAGTCGCTCGAGTTCTACGAGACAGACGAGAAGCGCGGCTTCGTCCGCGGCGCCCGCTGGGGCCTCGCGCCGACGGGCGGACCGATCAACACGGCGCTCCCCAGCCGGGCCGGCGAGCAAGCCTGGGGGCCGGACCACCACACGCACGTCAAGACACATCTCGGGCACGGGGCGAACTGGGGCCTGTTCGCCGAGGACCTGCCCGACGAGGCGAACCACCTCGCCCTCTCGACGACGGTCACCGACTCGTCCGGCATCCCGGCCCCCGAAGTCCACTACACGATGGCCGACAACGCGCGCCGGATGCTCGACTTCCACATCGAACGAGCGAAGGAGTCGATGGACGCCGCCGGCGCCTACAAGATCGATGTCGACCGGCTGATGCGGTACTCCGGCTGGCACCTGCTCGGGACCGCCCGTATGGGCGACGATCCCACGACATCGGTGCTCGACCGCTGGAACCGGGCCCACGACGTCCCGAACCTGTACGTCGTCGACGGCTCGTGCTTCGTCACGTCGTCCGGCGTGAACCCGACATCGACGATCGTATCGATCGCGCTGCGGGCGGCCGACCACATGGTCGAGACGCGGTTCGAGCAGCAGGTGCCGTTGTGACCACCGCACGGACGGGCGAGGCCAGGAGCCTCAGTGACGACGAGCGCGCCACGTTCGCTGCGATCGCCGATCAGCTCATCCCGGCTGCGCACGGGATGCCGTCGGCAGCCGAGATCGTGACCGACGATCGACTCGGGTTCGTGCTCCGCGCGCGACCCGACCTGGCCGAGCCGCTCAGGGCAGCACTCCGGCCGGAGCTCGGCGCGGACGTGGCCGAGCGGCTCGCCACGCTCGCCGAGGAGCCGACCAACCTGTCGGCCCTCCAGCTTGCGATCGTCAGCGGCTACTACACCGACAAGCGTGTCCGGGAGCTGATCGGGTACCCCGGGCAGTCGGCGATCGAGATCCGGTCGTGGGAATACCCGGTCTACCTCGAGGAAGGACTGATCGACGCCGTGCTCGCTCGCGGGCCGGTGTGGCGCGACCCGACCACCGGGCAACGGGCCGTCGCCGACGGCGCGCCGCGATCGTACGCGGAGCGCTGGTCGGCGGAAGGAGGAGACAGTGGCCGCGATCGCACCTGACCCGACGGAATCCCCGGCACCAGGTTGGCTCGGGTCCTTCGTCACGACCTGGGAACCCGGCACCGGCGCCTCGATCGAGGACATCGAGCCGGCCACCGGCCGACACATCGCGACGGTCAGCGGCTCGACGACCGACGACGTCGCGCGGGCCGCGGCCGCGGCCAAGGAGGCGCAGCCGGCCTGGGCCGAGACCTCCTACCAGGAGCGTGCCCGGATCCTCCGCCGTGCGGCCGACATCTATGAGGCGAACCGCGAGGAGTTCGGCACCTGGACGATGCGCGAGACCGGGGCATCCCACAGCAAGATGCACCACGAGTCGAACTTCGCCTATGGCGAGATCCTCAGCGCCGCGACGCTCCCGTGGCAGCCCTACGGCTCGCTCGTGCCTACGGCCGTGAAGGGCCGCCTGTCGATGGTCCGCCGCATCCCCGTCGGCGTGGTCGGGGCGATCACGCCCTGGAACTCACCCAGCGTGCTCGGGATGCGGGTGGTCGCACCGGCACTCGCCCTCGGCAACGCGGTCGTGCTGAAGCCGGATCCGCAGACGCCCGTCATCGGTGGCGCGATGTTCGCGGCCGTCTTCCGCGAGGCCGGCCTGCCCGAAGGGCTGCTCCAGATCGTCGTCGGCGGGGCGGACGTCGGCGAAGCCCTGGTGACCGACCGGAACGTGTCGATGGTCTCGTTCACCGGCTCGACCGCCGCCGGGCGTCGCGTCGGCGAGCTCGCCGGGGGCCGGCTCAAGAAGGTGTCGCTCGAGCTTGGTGGCAACAACGCGTTCATCGTCCTCGACGACGCGGATCTGGACGCCGCGGCGGCGGCAGGCGCCTTCTCGAGCTTCCAGTTCCAGGGGCAGGTCTGCTTCGCGGCGGGGCGCCACATCGTCCACGAGAGCATCGCCGGCGACTACATCGACGCGTTGCACGACAAGGCGCAGAAACTGCGCTTGGGCGACCCGTACCGCGAGGACGTCCAGCTCGGCCCGATCGTCAACGAGAAACAGGTCCGGCGCGTCGACGACATCGTGCAGCGCTCGGTGGCCGGCGGCGCGCGGCTAGTGACGGGTGGCACGCACGAGGGCCTGTTCTATCGACCGACCGTCCTTGCCGAGGTCACCCAGGACCTGCCGGCCTGGACCGACGAGATCTTCGGCCCGGTCGCACCGGTCACGACGTTCCGGACCGACGAGGAGGCGCTCGCGCTGGCCAACGCCAGCGACTACGGCCTGGTCGGCGCCGTCTACTCGCGTTCGATCTCACGCGGCCTCGCGCTGGCGAACCGGATCAAGGCCGGGATGGTCCACGTCAACGACGGCACCCTCAACGACGAAGCGACCATCCCGTTCGGTGGCTCCGGGCTGTCCGGCAACGGCAGCCGCTACGGCGGTGAGGCCAATCTCGACAACTTCACCGAGTGGCAGTGGGTGACGGTGCGCGACGAGCCGCCGACGTTCCCGTTCTGATGGCATCGCGCTGATGGCCTCGATCACCGAGGTCGC
The DNA here is from genome assembly GCA_963812745.1 of uncultured Chloroflexia bacterium. Taxonomy (GTDB): domain Bacteria; phylum Chloroflexota; class Limnocylindria; order Limnocylindrales; family CSP1-4; genus SPCO01. The sequence goes on from CAWEWE010000007.1 coordinate 64,485, forward strand.
CCGGCTCGCTGGCGTCTCCACGGCGACCGCGTCGCGAGTCGTCTCATTGGCGGACTACCCGGTCAGCGCCGCGACGCGGGAGCGCGTGCTGGACGCGGCGCGGACGCTCGACTACGTCCCGAACGCCCTCGCCCGCGGCCTGCTCAAGAGCCAGATCCCCGTCGTGGCGGTGATCGTCCACGACATCACCGACCCGTATTTCGCGGAGGTGGTCCGTGGCGTCGAGGACGCTGCGTCACCCGCCGGGTACCTGGTCATCACCTGCAGCTCGGAGCGTGATGCCGAGCGTGAGAGCTCGTACGTCCGGCTCCTGCGCTCGATGCGCGCCGCCGGGGTGATCTTCGCAGCGAGCGGGCTCGACGACCCGGAGCGCAACGACGAGCTGCACAAGCATCTCGCCGCGATGCGGGTCGATGGCGCGGCCGTCGTCCACCTCTCGCCACACGCGCTTGGCGACGCCGACGTCGGCGTCGACAACGAGGCCGGGATGGCGAGCATGGTCGGCGCCCTGGTCGATCTCGGCCATCGCCAGATCGCGTTCCTGGCCGGCCCGTCCTCGCTGTTCGTAGCCCGGGCCCGGCTCGCCGGGTACCGCCGTGGGCTCGACGACGCCGGCATCCCGTTCGACGAGCGGCTTGTCCTGCACACGAGCTTCGACGCGGCCGGTGGTGCGCTCGGCGTCGACACGCTGCTCGGCGGGTCGGTGCCGTTCACGGCGATCAGCTGTGCCAACGACCCCCTCGCGATGGGGGTGCTGGCCCGCCTCGGCGAGCTCGGCATCGACGTCCCCGGGCGCGTGTCGGTCGCGGGGTTCGACGATGTGCCCGTCGCGGCGATCACCTCACCCAGCCTGTCGACCGTGCGACTGCCGCTGCGCGAGATGGGGCGGCGCGGCTTCGTCGAGGCGGCGCGCGTCCTCGACGGAGAGGAGCTGGCGCATACGGTCCTGCCCACGGAGCTCGCGATGCGCGCCTCGACCGGTGCTCCGGCCGAGCGGGGCCTCGGCGCTTGATCGCGTCGCTCGCGGATCGGGTGGTGCTCGTCACCGGTAGCAGCCGCGGCATCGGCGCCGAGATCGCGGTCAAGGCCGCGGCCGAGGGCGCGGTCGTCGCGGTCCACTACCAGCAGTCGCGTGGCGGCGCCGAGCGAACGCTGGCGCGCGTCCGGGAGGCCGGAACGGACGGCGACTCCTTCGCGGCCGATGTCGGAGACGGCGAGCAGGCCGAGCGCCTGGTCGCAGCCGTCATCGACCGCTTCGGGCGGATCGATGGGCTGGTCAACAACGCCGGCAAGACCCAGGTCGGACCGTTCCTCGACATCGATCCCGACGAATGGGACGAGGTCATCCGCACCGACCTGACCGCGGCGTTCCATACGACCCGCGCGGTGTTGCCGTCGATGGTCGAGCGCGGCAGCGGCTCGATCGTCAACATCGCGTCGCGGCTCGGGCAGATGGGCATCACGGAGACCGCGGCGTACAGCGCCGCGAAGGCGGGCCTGATCGGGCTGACCCGCTCGCTCGCCCGCGAGTTCGGGCCGAAGGGCATCCGGGTCAACGCGGTCGCCCCCGGCGTGACGCTGACCGAGATGACGACCGACCTCGTCGACAGCGATGCCGGCCGAGCGCGGCTGCGCGACATGGCGCTCGGCCGGTTCGGGCGGGCCGACGAAGTGGCCGAGGCGGTGGTCTTCCTGCTGTCCGACAAGGCGTCGCTGTTCACCGGTCAGACCCTCAACCCGAACAGCGGCGGGTACATGCCGTGACCAAGGTGGTTTCGGCCCGCGAGGCGGTCGGTCTGGTCCGCGACGGGAGCACCGTGCTGATCGGCGGGTCCGGTGCCGGTCACGCCGTCCCGCAGCGCTTCATCGACGAGCTCGCGACGGTGTTCGAGGCGGAAGGCCGGCCACGCGACCTGACGACGGTCCGCGTCGTCGGCATCGGCGACTTCGCCGACCGCGGGTTCTCGCAGCTGGGTCTGAAGGGCCTGATGAAGCGGACCATCGGTAGCAACATCGGCAACGAGCCGCGGCTCGGGGCGCTGGTCGAGGCGAACGAGCTCGAGGCGTACTCGTTCCCGCAGGGCGTCCTGTCGCAGTTGACCCGCGAGATCGCGGCCGGTCGGCCCGGGCTCGTCACGGCGGTCGGCCTGGGCACGTACGTCGACCCGCGCCAGACCGGCGGCAAGCAGAACGCCCGGACGACCGAGGACCTGGTCGAGGTCGTGACGCTTCGAGGCAAAGAGTGGCTGCTGTACCACGCCTTCCCGATCGACGTGGCCGTCATCCGCGGCACCACCGCCGACGAGGACGGCAACATCACCATGGAGGGCGAGGCGCTACAGGGCGAGATGCTCGCCATGGCGATGGCCGCTCGTAACAGCGGCGGGATCGTCATCGCCCAGGTTCGCGACCTCGCACCCCGTGGCAGCCTGCCGCTGCGTGACGTCAAGGTCCCAGGCGCGCTGGTCGATCACGTGCTCGTCGACGCCGAGCAGTGGCAGACGTACATCACCCAGGACTCGCCGTACTACGCCGGTGCGCGGCGCAAGCCGGTGACCGATGAACCGCCGCTGCCGCTCGACGTGCGCAAGATCATCGCCCGTCGGTCGCTGCTGGAATTTCCGCGCGGCGCGATCTGCAACCTCGGGTTCGGCATCAGCCAGCTGATCGGGCGCGTCGCCTGGGAGGAGGGCATCACCGACCAGCTGGTGCTGACCGTCGAGCAGGGCATCTTCGGGGGCGTGCCGGTCGCCGGCAACGAGGGCGGGACCGGCTTCAACTACCAGGCGATGATCGACCAGCCGTACATGTTCGACTTCTACGACGGCGGTGGGCTCGACGTCGCGAGCCTGTCGTTCGCCGAGGTTGACGCCGAGGGCAACGTCAACGTCCACGCGTTCGAGGGCCGCGTCCGCGGCCCGGGCGGGTTCCCGAACATCAGCGCGCGGACCGGCAAGATCAATTTCGTCGGGACGCTGACGGCGCAGGGTCTCGAGCTCGAGATCGACGGCGGAGTCCGCGTCGTCCGCGAGGGCAGCCTTCAGAAGTTCGTGCCGGCGGTGCGCGAGATCTCGTTCAACGGCCGGCTCGCGCGCGAACGCGGCCAGGAGGTCCGCTACATCACCGATCGCGCGGTGTTCGCCCTGACCGATGACGGCGTGGTCCTGACCGAGGTCGCGCCCGGCATCGACGTCGAGCGTGACGTGCTCGCCCAGATGGGCTTCCGGCCAGGCGTCGCCGAACCGCTGGCGACGATGGACGGTCGCGTCTACGCGACTGGCGCGATGGGCCTGGCGGCCGACTTCGAGGCGGCCCGATGACCGTCGTGCGGCTCGAGCTTGGCACCGTCGCCAACCTCGAGCTGGACGACCCGCCGCTCAACCTCGTCACGGGCGATCTGCTTCGCGAGCTGGACGACGCCCTTGCTGCGCTGGAAACGACGGAGCCAGGCGACGTCCGGGCGGTCGTGGTCAGCGGTGCGGGCGACAAGGCGTTCTCCGTCGGGTCCAACGTCAAGGAGTTCGAGGCCCACCGTGGCGCCGCTGGGCGTGCCCGGTTCGAGCTCGAGGCGCGCGTCGCGCAGCGGCTCGCCGGTCTGCCCATGCCGACCATCGCCGCCATCGAAGGCAGCGCGCTGGGTGGCGGCCTCGAGCTCGCCCTGTGTTGCGACCTGCGAGTGGCGTCGGAACGCGCCCAGCTTGGCCTGCCCGAGGTCCGGCTGGCGGTCACGCCGAGCACCGGCGGGACGCAGCGTCTGCCGCGGATCGTCGGCGTGGCACGGGCCAAGGAGCTGCTGCTGACCGGCCGGATCCTGACTGCCCAGGAAGCCGAGCGCATCGGTCTCGTGAACGAGATCGTCCCTGCCGGCACGGCGGTCGCCCGGGCCCGGGCCATCGGCGACGAGATCGCCCAACGCGGCCCGCTTGCCGTGCGCGAGGTAAAGGCGCTGGTCGACGCTGCCCTCGACCACGATCTTGCCGCGGGCCACGCGGCCGAGGTCGAGACCTCCGTCCGGGTCTTCGCCACGGACGATCTGCTCGAAGGCGCACGCGCCTTCATCGACAAGCGCGAACCCCACTATCGCGGCCGCTGAGGCCGTCCTGCGAGAGGAGACACTGCCCATGAGCGAGGTCGGCCAATTCGGGGTCTTCTTGCCCTCCTATGTCTGGGAGGGCGACGGCCCCGAGCGCGCTCGCGGGATCAAGGCGTTCGCCCGGACGGTCGAGGAGCTGGGCTTCGACTCGCTGTTCATCACCGACCACCTGCTGGTCGGCAAGCGGTTCTACTCGGTCAACTGGCTCGAGCCGCTGATGGCGCTCGGCGTCGCGGCCGGGGTGACCGAACGAGTCCGGCTCGGAACGTCGATCCTGATCATGCCGCTGCGCAACCCGGTCCTCCTCGCGAAGGAGCTCGCGACGCTCCAGTTCCTGTCCGACAACCGGATGATCCTGGGCGCCGGCGTCGGCTGGAACGACGCCGAGTACGAGGCGGTCGGCGTCCACAAGACCGAGCGCGGCAAGCGGACCGACGAGATGCTCGACATCATGCTGCCGCTGCTGGAGGGCGAGTCCGTGACGTATCACGGCCGCTACTACTCGGTGGATGACGTCTTCATCGAGCCGCGGACCGGGCAGCGTCCGCCCGTCTGGGTCGGCGGTGGCTCGCAGCTGGCGAACCCGAAGTCACCCGACGTGCCGAAGTTCGTCGAGTCCGTCAAGGCGCGCACACTCCGCGCGGACGGCTGGATCCCGCGGCCGACGTGCCCGCCGCCCGACATCCGACGCGACTGGGATGAGCTGCAGGCGTTCTTCCGCGAGGACGGCCAGGACCCGAGCGAGCTGTCGGTCGCCCACGAGAACTTTCTCCACCTCGTCCTGACCAACGACCCGGTGAAGGCCCGCGAGGAACAGCACCGCGCGTTCCTCAAGGTGATGAGCGGCGAGCGCGGGCCGGAGTACCTCGAGACGGTCTACCTGTTCGGGACGCCCGACGAGATCGTCGCGTCGCTCCAGGCACGGGTCGACGCCGGCGTGGAGCAGTTCATCCTCCACACGATGACCCCTGACCCGAAGCAGCTCGAGGACTGGGTCACGGAGATCATCCCGAACGTGACCTTCCCGGCAAGCGCCGGACCGGTCCGCAAGCCGAACCGGGACCGGGTCGCCGTCGCCTCGTGACCCGCCAGGTCGCGCTGATCGGCAAGCCGCTCAAGCGACGGCACTCGCAGGTCATGCACGACGCGGCGTTCGACGCCGCCGGCATCGATGCCCGATACGTGCTTCGAGAGATCGACCCCGACGAGGTCGAGGGCGTCGTGGCCGACGCCCGCGGGCCGGGTTGGCTCGGACTCGGGGTGACCGCGCCATACAAGCGGGTCGTGGCGGCGCTGCTCGACGAGGTGGAGCCGGATGCCGAGGCGATCGGTGCGGTCAACAACGTCGTCAGGACCGATGACGGTCGGCTGGTCGGCATCAACACCGATGCGTCCGGGTTCCGGGCGGGCGTCGAGCTGGCCATGGGTCGATCGCTCGGCGGCGCCGCCGTCGTCGTCGCCGGTGCGGGTGGCGCGGCACATGCCGTCGTCCACGCGCTGCTCTCGGCCGGGGCCGCGAGGGTCGCGGTCGGCAGCCGTCGCCCGGAGGCCGCGCGCGAGCTGCTCGAGCGGTTCGCAACGGTGGGGCAGGGCAGCCGGGCGGCGGTCGCCCTGGACGACGAGGCGTTCGGCGACGCGCTCCGTTCGGCGGATCTCGCGGTCAATGCGACGACGGTCGGGATGATCGACCCGGGGGCGACGATCGATGTCGATGCACTCTCCGACACCGCGACGGTCTTCGACCTCGTCTACGTGCCGGCTGAGACCCCGTTGCTCGCGGCGGCCCGAGCGCGCGGTCTCCGCGCCGCCAACGGCTCCGAGATGCTGATCCAGCAGGCGGCGATCGCGTTCGAGCGCTGGACGGGGGTCGGCGGCATGGCCGGCGTGATGCGGACGGCGGTCGAGCCGCTCCTCGCCGACGCCACGGTCAGGGCCTGACGGATGCGTCGTCCGGTGTCCCAGCCCGGCGCGATCTACACGGTCGGTCGCAACTACGACGGTCCGGGGGCCGCTCCACGCTCCGAGCGACCGCTCATCTACGGCAAGTCGCCATCCTCCGTCGCGGGCCACGGGGATGTCCTGACCTGGGATCGATCGCTCAGCCCGAACGTCGACCCTGAGGTCGAGCTGGGTGTCGTCATCGGTGCGGACGGCGGCGTCGAGGGGTACACGATCGTCAACGACGTGTCGTCGCGCGACGAGTGGCTGGACGGTGACCAGTGGCTGCTCGGCAAGTCGATGCCCGGCTTCTGCCCGGTCGGTCCGTGGGTCGTCACGCCAGACGAGTTCGATCCGATCGATGTCCGCCTCGGCTGCTCGATCAACGGCACCGCCATCCAGGACGGCCGCACCTCGGACATGCGCTTCTCGATCGCCGATGTGATCGCCTACCTGGGCCGCCACGTCCGCCTCGAACCAGGCGACCTGATCGCGACCGGGACGCCGGCCAGGCTGACCGGCGCCCTCGGTCCCGACCGGCACCTGGAGCCGGGCGACGTGGTGACGTGCTGGATCGAGGGCATCGGGGAGCTGACGACGACCGTCGAATGAGCGCGACACAACGAGGAGAGAGCTGGCATGAAGCGACCGACCGTGTTCCTGGGCGAGATGACCAACCCCGAGGTCGAGGCCTTCGTGGCCGAGCACTCGACGGTGATCGTGCCGATCGGCTCGACGGAGCAGCACGGTCCCCACGGCCCGCTGTCGACCGACACCATCGTGCCCACCGAGATCGCCCGCCGGGTGGCACCGAAGGTGGGAGCGGCGGTCGCGCCAGAGATCGGTTACGGGCTGTCGTATCCGCATGCCGGCTTCACGGGCGTGGTCTACCTGCGGATCCCGACGTTCATGGCGCTGGTCGAGGATGTGGCGGTCGGCCTGGCGACGATGGGCTTCCGCACGATCGTGTTCCTCAACGGTCACTACGACAACACGCTGGCGATCGCGTACGCGTGCGCGACCGCGGCCGATCGACTGCCCCACGGCACGCGCGCCTTCCCGATCAACTACTGGGACGGCCTGACGGCCGAGGAGGCGGCCGAATTCTTCGGACCGACAAGTGGCCTTCACGCCAACCGCGCCGAGATGTCGGCGGTGATGGCGGTCGACGAGGGCCTGATCGATATCGAGCATGCGAATGCCGAGATGCCGCCGTTCCCCGAGGTGGGCAGCCCGGCTGCCGTCCATACGGCGTTCTTCTTCTCGACGCCGGGGTCCGTGTACCGCGCAACGCAGTCCGGCACGTGGGGCGACGCCCGCGAGGCGTCGGTCGACTACGGCCGCCGCTATCTCGACGTCGCAGAGGCGGCGACCCTGCGGATGCTCGACGACGTCGACAGGACGTTCTCGGCGATGCCGCCGCGCTAACGCGTCAGTCGACCAGCCAGGTCCCGCCGCGCATCACGCGGCGCACGGTCAGGTCCTCGTCCAGTTCGACGAGGTCAGCGCGCTGACCCTCGGCCAGGCGGCCACGGTCGGTCACGCCGAGCAGGTCGAGCGGGTTGCTGGTCGCCGCGGCGACAGCGTCCGGGAGCGGCACGCCGGCGGCCGCCAGGTTGCGCACGGCGGCATCCAGGGCGATGACGGAGCCTGCCAGCGTGTCGGTGCCGGCGAGGGTGGCTCGGCCGTCGACCACCTCGATCTCGAGCTCGCCGATCCGGCCGCGTCCCTGGGGCGTACCGGCGACGGCCAGGGCATCGCTGACGAGCAGCAGCCGCTCCCGGGGCTTGAGCCGCGTGATGAGAGGCCAGATGGCGGGATGGACGTGGATCCCATCGGCGATGAGCTCGACATACGCATCGTCGTCGAGCAGGGCGGCGACCGCGACTCCGGGCGACCGATGGTCGACGCCGGTCATCGCGTTGAACAGGTGGGTCGTGGACCGTGCGCCCGCGGCGTACGCGTTCCAGACCTCATCGGCGCCGGCCGCCGAATGACCGATCGACACCGCGACGCCCTGGCGGTGGAGCCAGCCGATCAGGTCGGTCGCGCCCGGGAGCTCCGGGGCGACGGTCAGCAGCCGGAGCCCCTCGACCAGCGGCTCCAGCGTGTCGCGAGGAGCGCCGGCCGGATCCCGCAGGTACCGCTCCACGTGCGCGCCGCGGCGGGCCGCGGCGAGGAACGGGCCCTCCAGGTTGAACCCCAGCGGCTCGGCGCCGTCGTCGGGTGCTGCGGGCATCCATGTCCGCACACGGTCGGCAAAGGCGGCGAGGTCGTCGAGCGGGGCGGTGACCGCGGTCGGCAAGAACGAGGTCACGCCTCGTCGGAGCAACGCCCGGGCCATGCCGTCCAACGCGGCCGTGTCGCCCATCGCGTCGTGGCCGCCCCAACCGTGGACGTGGACGTCGACGAACCCCGGCGCGATGTATGGGCCGGCGTCGCCGTCCACCTGCTCCAGGGTGACCGCCGCGATCCGCCCGTCCTCGATCGTGAGGCGCCCGCTCGCGACCCGATCCTCGAGGACCAGCCGACCCGCGACGGTCGTGGTCACGAACCCATCGCCTCCGCCACGTCCAGGTCCGGGGCCTCCACGTCGAACTGGACGTCGAGCCCGTAGCGCTCCGCGACGTAGCGTGATTCGGTCGCCTCGATCGCCCGGCCGTGCCCGTCCGTGATCACCCGCCGCTCGACGAGCAGCGGGTCGCCCTGCCGGAGCCCGAGCCAACGAGCGTCGTCGGCGGTCGCCCCGGCCGCGCTGATCGTCCCGGTCCCGCGGCGGAGGACGAACCCCGCCCGACCCAGGATCTCGTGGAGGGAGCCACCCTCGACGTCGGCGGTCATCACGGGGTCGGCGCATGCGCCGATGAGCACCGTCGACTCGAGCGCGATCGGTTCGTCGTCGGCCATCCGCAACCGCTGGAGGTGGACGACCGGCTGGTGGAGCGGGATGTCTAGGCTGGCTGCCTCGCCGGGTGTCGACGGACGGATGACCCGCATCAGCAGCCGCGAGCTTGGCGCGCGCCCGGCTCGACGCATCTCTTGGGTGAACGTCATCAGCCGGTTCGCTCGGCGGTGGGCGGGCGGTGCGGTCACGAAGCTGCCGCGACCCGGCTCGCGGCGGACGAGTCCGTCGGCCGCCAGGCGCTCCATCGCGTTCCGCGCGGTCATGCGGCTGACGCCGAACTCCGCGCACAGGTCGGTGTCCGATGGCAGTCGGTCACCCGGCCGCATGGTCGCGATCCGCTCGCGCAACGCCTGCTCGATCTGACGGTAGTGCGGCTGGTAGCTCGGATCGGTCACCGGACGACCGACTCCGCCGACTCCGCGCCGTGGATGGCCGCCCCGATGGCGCCGGCCCACGTGCCGAGCTCGGCCGGCACGATCTCGACCCCATCGAGCGACGTGGTGAAGACATGGCGCCGGACCTCGTCGCGGATCGTGTCGAGCAACAGGTCGGCGGCGGCCGCCACGCCCCCGCCGATGACGACCCGCTCGGGCGTCACCACCGTGATCATGTTGGCGATCCCGACGCCGAGGTAGCGCCCGACCCGCTCGAAGCCGGCGAGCGCCCGAGCATCGCCGGAGCGAGCCATGGCCATCGCCTCCTCCACGGTCGCCGTGCCACATGCCTCGGCGATCCGGTCGGCCCGGGCGTACGCCTCGAGGCAGCCGCGGTTACCGCAGCCACAGGTCGGGCCGTCGGGATCGAGCGTCTGGTGCCCCAGCTCGCCGCCCGTGCCGTCATGGCCCTGGTGGACGCGTCCGTCGATCGCGATCACGCCCCCGACGCCGGTGCCCAGCGTCAGCCCGACCATCGCCGATGCGCCGCGCGCCGCCCCCAGGCGCAGTTCCGCGAGCCCGAAGGCGCGGGCGTCGTTGATCAGGGCCACCGGGCAGCCAAGCGCCTCGCCGACGGGACCCGCGACGGGGTGACCGGCCCAGGCGCCTGGGATATTGACGAGGAATCTCGTGGTGCCGGCCGCCGGGTCGTACAGCCCCGGGATGCCGATGCCGACGCTGCTGACCCCAGGACTTCGACTGATCGCCTCGGCGCCGACCTCCGCCAGCCGCGCCACCACGCGATCGGGCCCATCGGCTGCGGGTGTCGCGACCTGGTCGCGATGCAGCACCCGCCATCCGTCCGCGTCGTGCTCGAGCACGACGACCTTGATGTACGTGCCGCCGAGGTCCAACCCGAGGTGTCGGCTCGACGACCGGGGGTCGCTGGCGGCCATCAGGTCTCGCCGGTCACCCTGGTGTAGGCCGCGGCCACGATCACGATGATCGCGCCGTACAGCACCTGCCGGACCGCCTCTGGGTAGCCGAGCGAGCTCAGGAGTGCGCTGAGGACGGTCAGGATCAGGGCGCCGAGGATCGTCCCGCCGTAGCCGCCGCGCCCGCCCATGATCGACGTCCCGCCGATCACCGCCGCCGCGACCGAGGGCAGGACGTAGCTGTCGGCGAGCGTGACGCTCGCCACGTTGGTCAGGCCCGAGATGAGGAAGCCGGCGATCCCCGCCAGGACGGCCGAGATGACGTAGAGCACGATCAGGACCTGCCACGCGCGGGCGCCCGACAGCCGCGCGGCGATCGGGTTGTCGCCGACCGCGAACAGGAGCCGGCCGTAGCCGCTCCGCCGGAGCCCGAGCAGGATGATGGCTGCGACCGGCACGAACACCGCGAAGCTGTAGGGGATCACCCCCAGGAACGTGCCGGTGCCGAGCGTCCGAAGACTGCCGGGCACGCCGCCGCCGGTCTGGACCATGACGATCTGCCAGACGTTGGCAAGGCCGAGCACGACCAGGCTCATGCCCAGGGTCATGATCAGCGGGTGGACGCGGAACACGCCGACGCCGATGCCGGTCACGAGACCGGCCAGTGCGGCGATCAGGAGCGCGATCGCCAGACCGGCCGCGAGCCCCGGCCCGCCGACGAGCGTCGCGAGCACGAATCCGGTCATCGACGCGACCGCGCCGACCGACAGGTCGATGCCACCGGTGAGCATCGCCAGCGTCTGGCAACCGGCGAGGATCGCCAGCGGGACCGCACCACGCAGGATCGTCCCGACCCATTGGGTCGAGACCACGCCGGGCCGGACGAGCTCGCTGACCACCACCAGGAGGCCGAGCAGCACCAGCAGCGGGATCATCGGACGATCGCGGAACAGGCGTCGCCACGCGGCGGCCGTCAGCCACGGGTTGCGAGGGTCGGCCGTGTCGACCGCGCCGCTCATGCGCGTTCCCGACGGATCTGGATCAGGGTGCCGAACATGACCACCCCGATCAGGATCACGCCCTGGGCGACCGTCGCGAGGTTCGTGTTGAGGCGCAGGAACGTCATGTCCGTGCGGATCAGCGACAGCACCATGACGGCCACGATCGGGCCGACGATCCCGCCACGGCCACCAGCCAGGCTCACCCCACCGAGCACGATCGCGGCCACGCTCAGGAGCGTGTACGGCCCGGGCACCGGGGTCCCGATGCCGGTGCTGGCCGTCAGGCTCAGGCCGGCGAGTGCCGAGAACAGCCCGCCGAGCATGTAGGCGATGAGCTTCGTCCGCCCGATCGACACACCGCTCCGGAACGCGGCGAGCTGGTTGCTCCCGACCGCGTAGAGCGACAGGCCGAGACGCGATCGGCGGATCGGGATCCAGATCACCGCCACGATGATGATAAGCACGACCGCCGCCTTCGGGATCCACTCGTTCCCGACCGACCCCAGGACGAGGTCGCGCAGCCACTGGGCGGCGCCGCCACCGGGGGTCGACAGGACCAGGAGCGCACAGCCGGCCCACACGAACGACATCGCCAGCGTGACCACGATGTCCGGGACGCGGGTCACGACCACGAGCCCACCGTTCACCGCGCCAAGCACCAGACCGAGCAGCAGGACGCCGACCACGACCACCACGGCGAATTCCTGGGATCCACCCATCATCAGCCTGGCCGACACGACGCTGGTCAGCGCCATCATCGAGCCGATCGACAGGTCGATCCCACCGGCGATCACCACGACCGCCTGGGCGACTGCGGCCAAGGCCAGGGGCAGCACCGAGATCGCCAATCCCTGGACGCCGGTCACGCCGTAGCTCGGCTGGATGACCCGCGTGAACCCGAGCAGCAGGAAGAAGAAGGCGATGAGGCCGAACGTCCAGCCGTTGCGGCGGAGCCATGCGATGGCCGCCTCCGATGTTCGGCCGCGGGCCGTGTCGACCGTTGGGCTGGCGGCACTCATGGATCGGTCCTCGACGGGCCCGGCTGGGCGTCCGCCGTTACGTCCGTCGACGCGGCGACGACCTCGGCCGCGACGTCCTCGGGCAGCACTTCGCCCGAGCGCAGGTTGTAGGCCGCGCGAAGGAGCGTGGGCTCGTCCGCGTCTGCGACGCCGATCTCGGCCACGACCCGGCCGCCGAAGATCACGATCGCCCGGTCGCAGGCGAGTTGGACCTCCTTGAGCTCGGACGTGTAGAGCAGGACGGCGGCGCCGGCCTCTGCCAGCTCGCGCAGGAGCAGGTAGATCTGGCCCTTGGTCCGGATGTCGATGCCGCGGGTCGGGTCGAAGCAGAGCATCGTCTGCACGCCGCCGGCCACCCAGCGGGCGATGGTCACCTTCTGCTGGTTCCCGCCGGACAGGCGACGCACCTCGCGCGCCGCGCGCGTGTCGATCTGGAGCGTCTTGATCGCGCCGTCGACCTTGACCTTCTCGGCGCCGAGATCGATCGGGCCCCAGCGCGTGAGCGGCGTCGAGAACGGGAGGGCGATGTTCTCGCGGACCGACCGCTGCATCAGGAGCGCCTCGGCGCGATCCGCGGCGACGTACACGAGGCCCGCCCGGATGGCGTCGGCGGGGTGGCGGAACGTCATTTGCTTGCCGTCCACGACCAGTTCACCGGCCGTCGGGCGATCGGAGCCGGCCAGGATGTCGAACAGCTCGTCCTGACCCTGCCCCTCGAGTGCCACGACCCCGAGCACTTCACCCGGGTGGAGGTCGAAGGAGACGTCGTGCAGCTTGGCCCGCGCCGCGATGTTGCGGGCGCTGAGGCGGGGCGTGGTGGCAGTCCAATTCGCCGCGCCGGCGACTCGGTCCTCGGCCGCGGACATGTCCTTGACGATCTCGCCGAGCATCAGCTCGACGATCCGTTCCTCTGATCCGGGCGTCACGTCGACGACGCCGACGGTCGCGCCCTCGCGGAGCACCGTCGCGCGGTCGCACACCGCGGAGATCTCGATCATCCGGTGCGAGATGAAGATCACCGAACGGTCGCCATGGCGCTGCCGGCCCACGACCTCGAGGACCCGTTCCGTGAGGTTGGCCGGGAGCGCGGCGGTCATCTCGTCGAGCATCAGCACGTCCGGCTCGATCGCCAGCGCTCGAGCCAGGTCGATGATCCGCAATGAGGCCAGCGGGACGTGGCGCGCCAGGTCCGACAGGTCGAGGTCGGGCAGGCCGAGCTCGGCGAGCCAGTGGCGGAAGGGCTCGATCGGCGTGCCGGTCAGCCGCAGATTCGAGCGAAGGTCCAGGTCCGGGATGAGGGCCGGTTCCTGGTAGACCGAGATGATGCCGCCGGCTCGTGCCTCGGCGGGTGAACGGGCGACCCACGGCTTGCCGCGGATCGTGATGGTGCCGCTGTCCGGTTGGATGGCGGCCGTGAGGATCTTGACGAGCGTGCTCTTGCCGGCGCCGTTGGCGCCCATGAGCGCGTGGACCTCGCCGGGACGAACCGCGAGGGATGCGTCGCGCAGCGCGACGACCGCCCCATAGGTCTTGGCGATCCCGGTCGCTTCGAGCAGCAGATCGGTCGCGACGGCCATCGATCCTCTGGTAGGGGCGGAGGGCGCCGGCGGTGCCGACGCCCTCCGCGTGTCAGCCTCGAATGAGACTACGCGTCGCCGGGGCCCTTGCAGGCGACGGCCTGCTCGGGCGTGTACGTCGTGAAACCGTCGATCTGGAGACCGAGCGGCCACAGCGGGTCGAGCCCATCGACCTGCCACGACTCGAGCATCGCCTTGCCGGCGTCACTCGTGTTGTCGGCCAGGACCGGCTTGAGCAGGACCGTGTTCGGCTTGGGTGCCGAGGCGTCGGTCTCGACAGACTCGCCATTGAGCAGCTTGACGGCCAGGTTGACGCCGGCCCCGCCGACTGCGGCCGTGTTGGTCACCGCGGCGCCCTCGAGGCCATCCTCGGTGAGGAGCTGGTTGACGAAGGCGCCGAGATCGGCACCGACGATCGGCTTGAAGCCCTTGGTGTTGGCCTTGGCCGCGTCGACGACCATCGAATCCATGCCGGACGTCCAGACGCCGGCGATGCTGTCCCACTGGCCGCTCGACATGAACTCATTGGCGAGCGTCGTCGCGGTCGCGGGGTCCCATCCGGTGTGGACACCCTCGGGGCCCGGCAGGAGCTCGATGCCCGGATAGTCCTTGAGGACCTCGTTGAAGCCGGTGTGGCGGTCCGTATCGGCCGGATGGCCGGCGAACCCGCGCGTGTACCAGACCTTGCCGGTGCCACCGATCTTGTCGAAGAGCCACTTGGCGCCGAGCTTCGCGTATTCGACCTGGTTGTTATAGAGGTTGTACGTGTCGGCGTGGTTGACGAACGCGTCGACCGAGATCGTCTTGATGCCTGCGGCCTTCGCCTCATCCAGGGCGGGGTTGAGGGCATCAGGGTTGTTCGGGTTGAACACGATCGCATCGACGTCGGCCGCGATCAGGTCACGGATGTCCTGGAGCTGGCCGGCTGCGTCGGTGTTGCGATGGATGGTCACCAACTCGGACACGGCGCCGGACGCAAGCGCCTCGGCCTTGGCCGTGCATACCTGCTCCTCGCGGAAGCCGTTGCCGACGCCGCCGCCGTTCGAGTAGCCGATCTTCCACTGTTGCGCCGCGGACGGCGCCGCCGAGCTCGGCTCGGCGCTGGGCGCCGCGACGCTCGGGGCCACGCTCGGCGCGGTGGTCGCGCCGCCGCCCGTGCTGCACGCGGCCGCCAGGACCGCGATCGCTGCCAGGCCCAGCAGCCGCTTATGGGTGGATCCGTTGATCATCCGTTGTCCTCCTCCTGCGAGCGACGCGCCGATCTGGTCGCGTCGTCCGATCCGTTGACTATCTGCATGGTGCAGTCGTCGCGTTCTGATCGTTGCCACCTCCTCCGCTCGATCCGCGGGCCTCACCCCTCCCCGGCGAGGGCCCGAGCGATCCTGCGCGCGTGCTCCTTATATGCGGCATCGAACAACGCCCGCGAGCGCTCGGCGCCGACGACCGAGGCTCGGGTGATGGTCGGCGGCAACGCGCCCCGCTCCGCAAGGAGCTGGGCGGTCCGGACCTTGATGCTATTGGCGACGGCGACCGCCGCGATCGTCGATCCCGGGCCGACCGGGGTATCGACGCCGTCGATGGCGACCAGCGCGTCGGCATGTGGCGTACACAGATCGATGACGAGATCGGCCTCCTCGGCCAGACGCCGCCCGGTCACGAGATCCGGGTCACCCGTCGTCGACTGCGCGAGCGAGGTTACCGCGACGACGCGCAGTCCGCGCGCCCGGGCACCACGTGCCATCTCGACCGGCACGGCCGTCGCGCCCCCGGCCGAGAACACGATCATGATGTCGCTCGGTCCGAAGGTGAAGTTCGACAGGATGACCTCGGCCAGGCCGGGCATCCGCTCGATGGCCATCGCCTGGCGCTGGCCGTTCGCGCCGATCACCTGGGTGTGGAAGGTCATCGACAGCTCGACGATCGGATTGAACCCGGGATACGACCCATAGCGCGGGAACATCTCCTCGACGGGGATGCGCGAGTGGCCCGTGCCGAACAGATGGACCAACCCGCCCGCCGCGATCGCATCGGCGCTCCACCCGCTGGCCAGCTCCATCGCGCCCGCCTGGGTATCGGCGAGCCGATCGAGCACCCCGCGGGCCTCGGTCATCCAGGTGAGCACGGGCGCCGTCGCGGCCGGCGTCATCAGTACGTGTCCGCCCGGGTGTCCGGGCCGCCGGCGACGGTGGCCAGGGTGCTGCCGGCCTTCCGCGCCCGGAACTCGTCGATGATCGCCGTGGTCGCGGTCGCACCGATGCGGGTCGTGCCGAGCGCCATCACCTCGAGCAACGCGTCGAGCGTCCGAACGCCACCGGCCGCCTTCACCCCGATGTGCGCTGACGTATTCGCGCGCATCAGGCGCAGGTCGTCGTGGGTGGCACCACCCGGCGAGAAGCCGGTCGATGTCTTGACGAAGTCCGCGCCGGCGGCCTCCGACAGCCGACATGCGCGGATCTTCTCGTCGTCGGTCAGGTACGCGTTCTCGAAGATCACCTTGACGATCGCGCCCGCTTCGTGGGCGACCTCGACGACTGCGGCGATATCGGCACCGACGTCGGCATCACGACCCGACTTGAGGGCGCCGATCTGGATGACCATGTCCAGCTCGGTCGCGCCGTCGCTGATCGCCTGACGCGCCTCGAACACCTTCGTCGCCGTCGGCTGGCCACCGTGGGGGAAACCGATGACCGTGCCGACGGCGACGTCGGTGCCGTCAAGAAACGCTGCTGCGCGGCGGACGTCGACCGGTCGCACGCAGACCGATGCCACGTCGTACTCGGCCGCGACACGACAGCCGTCCTCTACGAACGCGTCGTCGAGCTCCGGCCGCAACAGGCTGTGATCGATCGTCTTGGCGATGTCGCGCTCAGTGAGGGACTCGAACTCGATCGACGACATCAGTGGCAGTACGGTCGGAGGACGTCGCGGGCGATCAGGAAACCCTGTTTGACCTTGTCGTCAGAACCTTCGAAGCGACGGTCCTCGTGCTCGATGATGCAGTCGCCTTCGTAGCCCTGGCGATAGAGCTCGCCATGGACGACGCCCCAGTCGACCTCGCCCAGGCCGGGGATGCGCGGGATCTGCCAGCCCATGCCCATCGAGAAGATGCCGCGCTCGTAGAGGCCGTCGCGGTCGATCATCAGGTCCTTCGCCTGGTAGTGCAGGACGTGTGGCCCGAATTCCTTGAGGAAGCGCTGGATGTCGATCATCTGCAGGATCAGGTGCGACGGATCGAAGTTGAGTCCGATCGTGTCGCCCCACTGCTCGAGGATGCGCCGCCACTGCCGGGGGGTCGTCGCGATGTTGTTGCCGCCCGGCCACTCGTCATAGCTGAACAGCATCGGGCAGTTCTCGAGGGTGATCTTCACACCCTGGTCGTTGGCGAACGCGACGATGTCCGGCCAGACGCGCAGCGCCTCCTCCCAGTTGTCGTCGAGGTGCTTCGCGCTGTCCCCGCCCATGAACGTGTTGACCAGCGGGATGCCCATCTTGCGCGCGGCGACCATGACGGCCTTGAGGTGATCGATTACGGCAGCCCGGTGCTGGGGGTCGGGGTGGAGCGGGTTCGGGTAGTAGCCGAGGCCGGAGATCGACAGGCCCTTGGCGGCGATCTCGTCGACGATCGCCTTCGCCCCGTCGTCCGAGAGGTTCTTGACGTCGATGTGGCTCGTGCCGGCGTAGCGCCGGGTCGGGCCGGTCGACGCCGGCCAGCAGGCGATCTCGAGGACCTCGAAGCCGGCGCTGGCGGCCCAGTCGGCCACGTCCAGCAACGGCGTGTCGGGGAACGGCGCGGTCAGGAAGCCGAGCTTCATGCGTGCGTCCCCAGCGCGGCGGCCGTACGAGGCGCGCCCGCCCGGTCGACATCGACCCAGCGCGCTTCGTGTGCGCTGCGCGCGATCGCCTCGCCGACCAGCATCTCGTCGTGGCCGTCGGCGAAGGTCGCGTAGCCGGGCGAGGAGGAGGGTCGCCCGGCGAGCACGTCGGCGTAGATCGCCCGGAAATGGGCGCAATGCGTGTCGAAGAAGCCCTCGACGTGGCCGCCCGGCAAGGCGGCCGCGGCCTGTCCTGCGGGTCCCATCAGGGCCGGGTTGCGGATCAGGATCTCGTTGGGGCGGTCGCGGTGACCGATCCACGCCTGGTCGGGCTGCTCGCTGTCCCATGCCCAGGCGCCGTCCGCACCAT
The DNA here is from genome assembly GCA_963812745.1 of uncultured Chloroflexia bacterium. Classification (GTDB taxonomy): domain Bacteria; phylum Chloroflexota; class Limnocylindria; order Limnocylindrales; family CSP1-4; genus SPCO01. Next base: position 82,509 of record CAWEWE010000007.1, read on the forward strand.
CGATCTCGAACACGAGCGAGTTCTTCCGACCGGCGCTGATCTGCGAGATGCTCACCGCCCCTCGCGCCCCGCCGTCGAAGCGGAGCAGGATCGTGGCCGCGTCCTCGGTCGCGATCGGGCGTTCGACGGCGTCGGTCGATCGCTCGGTCGCGAACGTCTCGACCGGCCCGGTCGGTTCGCGGCGCGTCTCGATGAACGTCGTGAGGTCGGCCATGACCGAGGCCACCTGCTGGCCGGTCACGTAGGTCATCAGGTCAAGCCAATGCGACCCGATGTCGCCGACCGCCCGGAGCGCGCCGCCGCGGTCGGGCTGCAGCCGCCAGTTCCAGTCGCTCTCGAGCAGGAGCCAGTCCTGGAAGTAGCGGCCGGTCACGAGCCGGACCTCGCCGAGCCCGCCGTCGGCGATGAGCTCGCGGGCGTGCTGGTTGAGCGGGTAGAAGCGGATGTTGAAGTTCGTGGCGTTGACGAGGCCCGTCTGGACGGCGAGGTCCACGAGCTCGGCCGATTCATCGGCGGTCATCGCCAGCGGCTTCTCGCAGATGACGTGCTTGCCGGCGCGCAGGACCGCGCGCGCCTGGCTGACGTGCAGGTCGTTGGGCGAGGTGACGTGGACGACGTGGACGCCGGTCGTCGGCCAGCAGGTCGTCGAGCGAGGCGTAGGCCTTCGGCGACGCCGAGCGCCTCGGCCCGTGCCGCGCCACGTTCCGGCGTGCTGCCGAGCACGCCGCGCACGTTGCACGCCGATCCGCCGCAGGGCTTCGACGTGGACGGTCCCGATGAACCCCGTGCCGATGACGGCGGCGCCGATCGATGCGAGGTTGGCCATAGGCGTCGGGCTTCCTCCTGCCGGCGCACCGGTATAGACCGTCTAGATGGCTCGCGGCGGATGCTAGCGCTCCGGCCACGGACCGGTCAAACGTTTTCTGTCGCGACGATCGTACTTTGACGTGTCAAGTGCAAAAGTCGCTTCCGACCGCTGGTCCGGCGTATCATCCCGGCCGTGAACGACGGCCCGGCGCCGATCGCCGGCCGCGCCGCTGCCCGACGAGGTCCTCGACGACCTCGTCACGGTGCTCGACGAGATCCGCCTCGGGCGGTCGCGATCGCGCTCCGAGCTCGTCGAGCGGACCGGGCTGGGGCGGGCGATCGTCGCCGCGGGTCGGCGAGCTGATCGACCGCGGGCTCGTCGCCGAGGGCCGGTCGGGCCGAGCACGGGCGGGCGTCCGCCGCGCCAGCTGGCGTTCCGGGCGACCGCCGGCCATCTGCTCGTCGCCGACCTCGGTGCCACCAGCATCGACGTCGCGCTCACGACGCTCGACGGCCGGATCCTCGGCCATCACGACGAGCCGGCCCGCATCGAGGACGGCCCGGAGGCCGGGCTCGAGCGGGTCGACGCGCTGTTCGACCTGCTGCTCCGACGACGGCCAAGGACGTGCCCGGCCGGCTGTGGGGCATCGGCATCGGCGTGCCGGGCCCGGTCGAATTCGGATCGGGCCGGCCGATCTCGCCGCCGATCATGCCCGGCTGGGACGGCTACCCGATCCGCGAGCGGTTCGCCGCCCGCTACGGCGCCCCGGTCTGGGTCGACAACGACGTCAACCTCCTGGCCCTCGGCGAGTGGCGGTCCGGCGTGGCGGCCGGCCACGACAACGTCGTGGTCGTCAAGGTCGGGACCGGTATCGGCGCCGGGATCATCTCCGACGGGCGGCTCCACCGCGGCGCGCAGGGCAGTGCCGGCGACGTCGGTCACATCCAGGTCGTCGGACGATCCGTCGGTCGTCTGCCGCTGCGGCAACATCGGCTGCCTCGAGGCGCTACGCCGGCGGCGCGGCGCTCGGCCGGGCCGGCGAGGCCGCCGCGCGCGACGGCGACGAGCGCGCGGCTGGCACTCGCGCTCGACCAGGCGGGACGGTGACCGCGGAGGACGTGGCGCGAGCCGCGTCGTTCGGCGACCCGGTCGCGGTCGCGCTGCTCCAGACGGCCGGCCGGCGCGTCGGGTCGATGCTGGCCAGCGTCGTCAACTTCTTCAACCCGTCGCTGATCGTGATCGGCGGCGGCGTCGCCAACAGCCCGGAGCTGTTCCTCGCCGCGATCCGCGAGACCGTCTATCGGCGCTCGCTGCCGCTCGCCACGCGCGAGCTGCGCGTCGCGCACTCGTCGCTGGGCGGGCTGGCCGGCGTCATCGGCGCGTCGGCGATGGTGGTCGACCAGCTCTTCGCGCGCGAGTCGATCGGCCGCTGGCTCGAGGCGGGCGATCCGTCCGGGGCTGCCGAGCTCACGTTCCCCGGCCGGCTGAGGTACGCGGCGGATCACCGCTCCGCAACCAGGTGGACGTCTGGCTCGCAGGCGTCCACGATCGCTCCGAGCCCCGCCGTGCGAGCACCTGCCGCAACCGCGCGGAATGCGCGGCGATGGACCGACGGAGCGGCATCGCGAGCGATCCCCTCGCCGAAGCCGAGCAGCTCCGCTACGGACACAGGTCGATCCTCGAGCTCCGCGATGAGCCACTCGGAACGGCCGGACCTGTCCGTCGAGGGCGACGACGGTCGTCAGGAGAGGACCGATCGACTCGATCGCGTCGGGCCGACCTCGAGCGAGCGGTCGGCCTCCTGGCCGGAGCGACCGGTACAGGCGTGGGCGTAGCCGTCCTGGGCGACGCTGGCCAGTCGACGCGCCTCATCGTTCGCCAGCGACCGCTTCCGTTCCTGGATGTGGTCGATCTCACCGTCGAGACGATCGTGATCGATCCGCGTCCGAAGGAACGTCGGGCGAATCCAGGCGTCGGGGTCGCCCTCGAGCGCGTGGACACGGAATGCCTCGAGCGTCATCGACCAGACCTCGACCGGCGAGCCGTGCGGCGTCGACGACGATGCGTCGGCCGTGCGGGTGACCACGTAGCAATCGATATCCGATCGCTCGGTAACGAACATTCCGGCGGCAGTCGGGCCGACGACCAGGACCCCGACGACGTTCGGATCAGCCCTGGCGCGCTCCAGCGGTCGGCATACGCCGGGGAGGTCCCCGCGTCAGCCGCCCGCCACGACCCGATCGCTGAAGTCGCCCGAGGCCTCGTCCTTGAGGATCAGCTTGTGGCGCCCGTCGGGCAGGATCTCGCGCTTGATGACCGTCTGGCCCTCGAACGTCTCGGGCGACGACGCGATGCGCGCCGTCGCGCCGCCGCGCCACTCGAGCTCGACCGGCGCCCAGGCGCCGCTCTTCGCCGAGCGGTAGCAGGCGTCCATGACGGCGTTGACGACGTAGCCGTCGTAGAACGTCTCGCGCGGCGCGGCGCCGTCCTCCAGGGCGCGGAACATGTCGCTGAACATGTCGACGTAGCCGAGCTCGATGACCTCGTCGCCGACCGGGAACAGCCAGCCGGCCGCGCTCTCGGCCTTCTCGGCGACGTAGCCACCGCCGCCACCGGCGGTGAACATCTCGAACCCGGTCCGCAGGAAGTGGTTCATCCAGATCGTGCCGTGCGTGCCGGCCACCTCGTCGCGCAGATCCATCCCGCCGCGGAACGTCCAGCTGACCTCGAACTGGCCGATCGCCCCCGACTCGAACCGGATCAGCGCGATCGCGTTGTCCTCGTCGGCGATCGGGTGGACGAGCGTGTCGGTGTGGCACATCACCTCGACCGGCCGGTTTCCCTTGCCGACGAAGTTGCGGATGATCTCGATGCAGTGGCAGCCGAGGTCGATGATCGCGCCGCCGCCGGTCAGCCGGCCGTCCCAGAACCAGGCGGAGTGCGGCCCGGGATGGGTCTCGCGTGAGCGGACCCAGGTGACGTCGCCGATCGCCCCGCCCTCGACCGCGGCGAACGCCTTGAGCGACTTGGGCGTGTAGCACGAGGTCCTCGAGGTACCCGGCGAACACGCCCGCCGACTCGACCGCGTCGAGCATCCGCTTCGCTTCGGCGGCATCCCGACCGAGCGGCTTCGTGCACAGGACCGCCTTGCCGGCCTTGGCCACGAGCGCCACGGCCTCCTCGTGCAGGAAGTTCGGCAGCCCGACGACGACCACGTCGGTGTCGGGGTGGTTGACGGCCGCGGCCAGGTCGGTCGTCGACTCGGGGATCCCCCAGCGTTCCTGGAAGGCCGCGCCGCGTGCCTCGCTCCGGGAGTACACGACCTGGACCCGGTCGCGGCCTCGCTGGCCGTGGAGCGTCATCGTGTAGAAGTCGCCGATCAGCCCGGTGCCGAGCATCGAGATGCGGTGGCTGTCCACTGGTGCCTCCTTCAGGTCGTTCGGCCAGGGGCGGCCGCCCGTCCGGCGACGAGGTCGCGGCCGGCGACGAGGGCCCGGAGCTTGGCGATGGTCGCCCAGCGGGCGGTCTGGCTGAAGCCGCAGTCGGGGACGAGCGTCAGGCGCTCCGGCGGGACGCCGGCGGCCAGCACGGCATCGATCCGTTCGGCGACCTCGTCGGCGGTCTCGAGGTAGTAGTTCTTGACGTCGACGATGCCGGCCGCGACATCCCGTCCCGCGGCGGCGATCTCGCCGAGGATCTCGACCTCGGCCATCTCGCGGTTGGCGAACTCGAGCACCAGCTCATCGACACGGAACCCGAGCATCGCGTCGAGGACCGGTCGATAGGTCCGCCGCGCGAGCGGCCGGCCGAGGTAGTTGCCGAAGCAGAGGTGCGCACCGAGCCGGACGCGCCCGACGATCGGCTCGACGGCCGCGTTGAACAGCGCGGCGAAGTCGGACGGCGCGTCGGGATGGATCGCCGGCGATGGGTCGTCGATCTGGATGTGGCCGGCGCCGGCCTCGACGAGCGCCTCGAGCTCCGAGCGGAGGATCGGCACGAACGCCTCGGCGGCGGCATCGCGATCCGCGTAGACCTCGCCGGGCCCGGTCCGGAGCCGACCGGACAGCGTGTACGGACCCGGCAGCGTCACCTTCAGCGGCCGGCGCGCGCGCGTGACGGCATAGCGGTACTCGGCGACGACGCCCAGCCCGTCCGGCGCGGCGATCGGCTCGAGGACCTCGAAGCGGTGCTGCTGGTCGTGCCCGCCGGCGCCGAGGCGGCGGTCGGCCGGCAGGGCCCGGACGCCGGTCAGGTGGCGGTAGAACTCGGCGGTGAAGAACCCGGCGCGCCGCATCTCGCCGTCGCTGACGATGTCGATGCCGGCATCCTCCTGGTCGCGCAGCGCCAGGTCGACCGCGTCATCGAGCATCTCGGCGAGGTCCGCCGGACCGAACTCGCCGCGCTCGGCGGCGGCGATGCCCGCCACGAACCACGATGGACGCGCGTGCGACCCGACGACGCTGGTGCGGAGGCCTTCGGTCATGCCCTCCCTCCGACGGTTGCGAACGCGAACACGCGAGCCGGGTTCTCGACGAACAGCCGCCGCCGCGCCTCGTCCCCGAGCCCGCGCTCGTCCATCGCCGCCGAGAACCCGTCCAGCAGCCAGGTCAGGCCCGGCGACCCACCGTACACCGCGTAGTAGCCCTGCCGCGCGGCGTCCATGCCCAGGACCACGTGGCCGAGCAGGCCGTCCTCGGCCATCCACTCGAGGAGTCGTAGCGTGCCGTTCGGCTCGGTCCCCCAGCGGAACGAGCCGTCGTACTCGAGCGTCGCGCCGGTCGACGCGAGCTCGCGGTGGTAGCCACGGTCGACGACCTTGTCGACATGGCTGAGCGCGACATGCTCCGGCGCGACGCCGCAGTCGCGCAGCGACTCGACCTGCTCGACGGCCGCGGTCCCGCCGTCGCAGTGGGTCAGGATCGGGGCGCCGGTCCGGCGGTGCGCGATCGCAGCGGCCTCGAAGACACGCCGATCCCGATCCGTCAGCGCCTCGGCCGACCCGCCGACCTTGATGACACCCGCCCGGTGCTGCGTCCGTCGCACGACCGGGCCCGAGTAGTCGTTCGCATCGATCCCGTCGTCGATGTCGGCCACGAACAGGTCGGCCAGCTCCTCCGCGTCCAGCCGGTGGGACCAGTGGGCGGGGCCGTAGTAGCGGTCGTGATGGAGGCCTGTCGGGGCGACGACGTGGAGTCCGGTCCGACGCGCGATCTCGGCCAGCTTGTCGGCGTTGCGCCCGCAATCGCAGGGCATCGCGTCCACGACCGCACCGAGCCCGAGCTCGATCGCGGCGCCCACCTCGGTGACCATCGCATCCACGTCGGCGAGGTCGAAATCGGGCTCCATGATCACGGGCCTGCCGCCGTCGATGACCAGGTGCTCGTGCGCGTACGTCACGCCGAGCGCCGTGGGGTCGATGTCGCCGAGGACGGTTCGGACGAACGCGCCGCCGGTCACGGCGCCGGTTCGGCGGTGGTCGACACGACCGACCAGCCCCCATCGATCGCCAGCGACTGCCCGGTGACTGCGCGCGACTCGTCGGACAGGAAGTAGATTGCGGCTTTGGCCACGTCGTCCGGGTCGAGCATCGGGCCGGCCAGCGGTTGCTTGCGCGCCGCGTACTCGAGGATGTGCGCGTCGTTCGCGGCGCGCGTGGCCATCGGCGTCCGCGTGAGCGACGGGATGACGAGATTGACCCGGATCCGGTCGGCGATGTACGTCGCGGCCATGGTGGTCATCAGGGCGGTCAGGGCGCCCTTGGCCGCCGCGTACGCATGGGTGCCGAACAGCTCGGGCACCGGGGCGGTCGTGGTGACGCTACCCAGGATGAGCACCGACCCGCGCATCCCCGAGGCGTCTGGTGGTTGCGCCCGCATCGCGCGGACGACCCGGCCGCAGACGAGGACCTGCGTCCGCAGGTTGAGCGCAGCCGTCGCCTCCCAGGCCTCGGCAGTCACCGTGTGGAGCGGCCCGTCACCAAACCGCCGGCCGCTGCCACCGACTGCCGAGAACAGCCCATCGATCCGACCGAAGCGGTCGATCGCGGCCGTCACCGCCGCGTCGACCGCGGCCTCGTCGGTGAGGTCCGCCTCCGCCCAGGCGGCGCCCTCCAGGCGCTCTGCCAGCGCTCGCGCGTGCTCCCCGGTCTTCGAGACGACGAACACCGACGCGCCTTCCGCGGCAGCGCGCTCCGCGGTCGCCGCCGCGATCCCGGTCGAGCCGGTGATCAGCACGACCCGTCCGCCCAGCCGCGTCACGAGGCCACCGCGGTTGCCGCCACGATCGCCCGCCGTTGGGCGGTGGTCGCCCGGACCAGCGCGCTCCCGATGCCGACCGCGACGCAGCCGGCTTCGAGGAACGCGCCCGCCGAGGCGGCATCGACGCCGCCCGTGGCGATCAGCTCGATGTTCGGGAACGGACCGCGCAGCTCGCGGACGTGGGCCGGGCCAAGGCTCGACGCCGGGAAGAGCTTCACGAACGTGGCGCCGCTGTCCCACGCCTGGGCGATCTCCGTCGGCGAGTAGGCCCCCGGGATGACCGGCAATCCGCGTTCCAGGGCGCCTTCGACGACCGCCGGGTCGAGCGTCGGGCCCACGATGAACCCCGCGCCGGCGTCCGCCGCGTGGTCGAGCGCCTCGAGCGTCCGCACGGTCCCGGCCCCGACGACCGCGTCACTGCGCCCCAGGGCAGCCAGCCGGTCGCGCACCGCCACCAGGTCCTCAGCGGCACTCGGTGCATCGAACGTCACCTCGAACACCTGGACGTCGTCGCCGGCCAGCGACGCCACCAACTCGAGCAGCCGTTCCTGCGGCTCGATGTGACGGAGGATCGCGATCAGCCGCCGGGATCGGATCAGGTCGGCGACAGGGAAGCGACGGAGGGCGGTGACGGCGTCGGGCACGGGCGCATCGTACGGATTCGCGCACGAGCCGCGAGCCGCTGACCGGCCGGTGGGTCAGGCCTCGTCCTCATAGTCCCAGGCCCGGATGGTCCCGGGCTCCAGCCGGATCACCGCGCCGGGCGCATAGCTCGACACCATCCGTTCCGCCGCTTCAGGCCCGGAGTAGCGGAGCGCGGTTCGACGGAGGGCGCCGTAGAAGTCGTCCGGCTCGGTCGACACGGTCGCCTCGCCCCGAAGCTCGAAGCCCTTGTACGGCCAGTCGCTTGTTGCGACCACCACGGTCACCCGCGGGTCGCGCCGCACGTGGCCGACCTTGCCGCCCGTCGGCGTCGGCACCCAGATGTTGATGCCGCCCTCGTACCACTCGAACCAGACCGGCGAAAGCATGATCGAGTCGTCGGCGCGGCGGGTCGCCAGTACGGCGATCAGCGGCCGCTCGAGCAGGTCGCCCAGGTCGTCGACCCCGAGCCCCGTGCGCATGTCTAGACCTCCTTCGTGTCGGTTCGGACATGGTCGCCGATGCGCCCTCGTCCGACGAGGTCCGGTCCCGCACGCTCGTGGTGGGCCGGAACCCGCAGGGAGTCAGCGGAGTACTGGCCCATCCGGACGCGTTGACGGCCTCCACCGGCCGGTCTATGCTCCGCTCATCCCGACCGGTACCGCGCTGCGGCAGCGATTCCGCGCGCACACCCGCTCGGCCCCCAGCGAACCGGACCC